>NZ_CP016282.1:1391500-2087250 GCF_001679725.1 Cryobacterium arcticum
ATGTTCACCCACGTTGGTGGTGACTAACTGGCAGTGATCGATGGCAAGCCAGTGGCTCGCTTCAAGCAGAGGCGGAGCAGATCATCTTCCCTCACGCTCCGCTCACCTTTACTATCTCAGCGGTGTCCGCGTTCCCCACCCACCGCCAGCGACCTGGCGGGCAGGTGCGCAGACGGCATCACGGCTGCCGCCGTGGAACAGTCCACTGGGCACTCGTTCTGGGGGTATCCCGGGAGGTTGCGATAGAAATCGTCGATCATGAGCGCCACTAACCTGTGTCTATGTCAGTCTCTGCCGCCCGTTCCCCAAGGCCAAGACGGCTCCTAATCGGCGCGGCCGTGTTGCTGCTCGCGGGGCTGCCCTTGTTGCGATGCCCATAGTCGGTGTGCAGCGAGCATCTGACGGCGTCGCCAAGGCAGAGGCTATTGTTGAGCGCGCTACCAGCGAGGTGTCGCTCCTGACGAGTGCAGCGACAGCTGCCGCGTCAGATCTGAACGCGGCGGATGAAAAGAGAGAGACTGCGGAATCGGCTGCGGCGATCGCGAAAAGCTTGAGGTCGTTCTACATCGGTTTGCTCGCCACAAAACAAAGTGTGCAACAAGACTACGATCAGGCCATGCAGGCCGCAGCGGACTCTCATGACCGAGTCGCGGACGCGGTTGATGCCGCGGACGCGGAACTTGCCGGTGCCGAGCGCAATCTCTCTCTCGATAGTGACGACCTAGCTTCGCAAACCGATGCCCTGGCCCAAGCCGAGGGAGCGGCCTGGATCGTTGCGCCAATCGGCACAGTGGTTGTTGTTGCTGCGGCGGGATTGTTCGCATGGGCGTTGCGGTCACGCCCTTCCCGGAATCTTGGAACCTCGTCTAGGTCCTAACGACCAATCAAGTCAAGTCGGAACTTGCGTGGGCCGGTATCGCACGGCGACCGCCCCTGACCGGAACTCATGGCGGTCGACGAGTTTGAGCTTGATGCCCTCACGCAGACCGGCAAGCAACGTCGGCCCGTGTCCGGCTAGGACCGGCTGCACGAGGAACTCGTACTCGTCGATCAGTCCCAAGTTGGCCAGCGCCAGTGGGAGCGTGACGCCACCGACCCACAGGCCCTCGCCTGGCTCCTGTTTGAACCGCTGAACCGCTTGCGCCAAGTCGCCTTGCACCAGCTCGGCATTCCAATCGACCCCGTTCAGTGTGCTCGACACGACGTACTTCTTCGCCCGGTCGATGGTCTCGGCGAACGGGATCTGCCACTCGTCCATCCAGTCGGGCCAGGTGCCCGTTGTCGGCTTCCGCCATGCCGACGCCATCATCTCGTAGGTCACTCGGCCGAACAGCAGGGCATCGGCTCGCTCCAGCTGAGCGGTCCAGTAGCGCATCGACTCCTCGTCCGGGGGGAGTCCTGCCTCGTGATGGCAACAGCCGTCGAGCGTGACGTTGATCGAGTATCGGAGTGGTCTCATCTCGTTGCCCTCCATTGACGCGCACAGCGCGTTCTCATCGGACTGACGGTCAGCCAGGCCGCGTATTGGCTTGAACTGCTTATGGCCGAGCGTAACCGGCCATGCGGTTTGACGGCAGCGTCAGCGCTTGCATTCCGCTTTGGTCGCGGCCGTCCTCAAATGATTCCTTTTGGACATGTTGAGCAGGGAGTGCAGCTGGTACTCGCGCCGCGGTACGTCCGGATGCGAGACGCTGTTGCGAGTCGAACAGCTCGCGAGTTCTCGTGGCGGTGTCTACCCTGACCTACTTCTGGGAGTACTGCGGGCACGCATTGGCTTGAGCCCTCCGGGGGCAGTGGTGCCGTCGCTGAGGCCGTCGTCAAAGAGGGAGGGACTGTGGTGTCTGTTGATCGAGATGGCGTTGCTATGTGGGCTGGTCGAGGAAGGTTTCGGATGCTGTACCTGGGGCCGACTAGAAATAAGCACCCCAGTTCAGTACGAAAAGAACAGGTTGCCTGAGGCCTGTGAGATAGTCCCAGCCATGGATCAAGCACTGCCCGCACACCCGCAGAGCCACGCCCACCACACCGTGCCGCAGTTCTGGCTCAAGCAGTTCGCGGATTCCCAGTCATCACTGAAGATGTTCGCCGTGTCCGACAACAAGCTCGTCTCCGGGAGAGCGAGAGTTAGGAACGCCACGGTGCATCAAGACTTGTCCGTTCTTGATTCCTGGTTCGAGACCCATGACATCGATGAGAAGAAGCTCTTCGGCCCTATCGAAGGCAGGGCCGCAAAAGCTCTGGCTCCGTTGTGGAGCGCGCAAGATTTGTCCACAGTCTGGCCTCTGCCTCAGCGTGCGCGCAATGACATAGCAACTTTCCTGGCGGCGTCAGTCGTTCGTACACCGAAGTACAGGCTGCACGCCGACGCCGACCTAGAGCGGCAGGTAGCGAGAAAAGATAGAAGCATTCATGCCATCGATCTAGTTCGAAGCGGGGCGATTGTAGGAGATCCAGACGACCTGGCGCGAGTAAATCGGTACTACGGACTGTGGCAAGAAGGCGACAAGGCTCCGTCAAACGTCCAGTCGGATTACATGCGGACAGAGCTGCCGAAACTTGCGCGACATCTCTTCAACCAACGTTGGGTTCTCATGCAGGCCCCAGAGCCCACGTACGTCATCTCGGACAATCCGGTTGCACTGACTGGACAGCCGATGACATCCGGGCCACCCCGGTTCTACTCAGTGGACTCCCTGGACTCGCGGATGTCTATCACTGCTCTCTCTCGAACCCTCCTCCTCATGACCGACTGGCATCCACGGCAAGTCCTCGCCACTCTCGACTTCAATGGTGACAGCATCATCCCGTTTGACGCGGGGCGAGCCAACATAGCGCGAGCAACACTCATCTTGAACGCCGAAGCTCAGTTCTTCGAGCATCCGGACGACAGAATGGTTGAGGATATTTGGGCGCTGCGGGGTCCCGACAACGAAAACAACCGCTAGCTGGCGGCAGCCTAGCCTCGCAACATTCAGCCCCAGTCCTGATACGCCGCGCGCTGTTGCCGAGCCGGGGACGTGTTCGTTGGGACACCTATGGGTGCTTCCACGTGGCCGGCGCGGGCTTGCAAGATCACAAGCGGCGGCATGTGGGGAAGAGCTTGGGAGGGCTCGCGATGGCCCCAAAGGCGGCTCACAAACCCATCATTTACCCATCTAATTCATCTCTATTTGACCCAAAACGATGGCCTACAATTGGAGGCAGCGAATCGCCTGGTTCCCTGTAAACATAAGGGAATCTGAGGGTTTTCGGAGACATTCGGTAACGACCAAATTAAGGCCAGAGCCTTCAGGGGGTCGCTGGTTCAAATCTCTGTCTCCGAGTAGGCATCTACGGGCAAGCGGGAAAAGGACTGTTTCTTCTCTGACCAATCGCCGCGGAGCCAATCGAATTTGTATTGACGCGAAGCGGGTGCACCCACACCGACACCAGGGTCACGCTCATGCACTACATCCAACGCGGCGAACTGGTGAACCCGGCCACCGCCGCGCTCCTCGACCGGGCATTCGCTAGGGACAAAGACTAGGCACGATGCTGCCACCGTGGCAGCGGCGTAAAGCTGGGGTTTCGACGGAGTGCATTCAACTGGTCCCAGGAAGGTGGCCTGGCTAGCTAAACCCCGCGCTGCGAGGGATTTGGCCCGGTCTTCGACCAGCTCAAGCCCTCGCGTCAGCGGATTGCCGCGCTGGCCTCGGACTTGGTGACGTACCGGGAGAACCGCAGCGCCGGGATGGGCAAGTTCATCGAGGCCAATGTGGTCTGCTCCGACACGCCATCCGACGTGCCGCCGGGGGGTCAAGGAACGGCACAAGGATACAAACGACGAGCTGGAACTGGTGATTGTCGAGGACTCCCGGCGAGTTTCCCCTTGACTTCTCTGCTGACCGTCGTCAGTCTTTTCGCAACAGGAGGGGGCATCCGTCTGCTCCTAGCCCAGTGGAGGCTACTGATGTTCCGTGCCACGTCGCTGATGCGTTCCGCAACCTCCGACGACCGGGTCACGCGCCTTGAGCTATTCTTCGATCTGGTCTTTGTCTTCGCGCTGTCGCAGCTGTCCCACCATTTGCTGGAGTATCCCTCATGGGTGGGGGCCGGTGAAACATTTGTGCTTCTTCTTGCGGTCTATAAGGTGTGGGTGTACACGACCTGGTCGGCTACATTGCTGGACACTTCGCGGCTTCAGGTGCAGTGGATGCTGCTGATCGTCATGCTTGTCACACTGTTCATGAACGCCTCAATCGGCTCAGCGTTTGGTGACTTCGGCTGGCTCTTTGCTGCGAGTTATCTCCTGGCCCAGCTGGGCCGGGGCGCGTGGATGCTCACTGTCGGACTTGACCGGACCACCCACGACCATTTCGTGCGCACACTGATCTGGGGGTGTGTGAGCGCCCCGTTTTGGATTGCCGGCGTCTTCTTCGCTCCGGGGCCGCGTTTGATCTTCTGGAGTGTCGCTGCCGCGATCGATCTGGGCGGCCATATGGTGGCCCACCGGTTGCCGGGGCGTAAAACCGAAGGAAGCCGGGTCCCGCTCACGGGAGAGAGGATCTTTGAGCGGTTCGGGTTGTTCTACCTGATCGCGCTCGGGGAGACGATCCTTTCAACCGGTCTGGCGATTGCAGGCAATCTGGAGGACCCCTTGATATTTCTGACCGGGACCGTAAGTTTGGCCGGAAGCGTCGCGGTCTGGTGGTGCTACTTCCATGGCCTCGAACAGGAAATTCTGAAAAAGCTTGCTTCTGTCGATGATCAGTTCCGGCCCGGCATTTTGGCGGGCAACACCTTGGTCATTTTACTGGCAGGCCTGATCCTGGTGGCGGTTGGTGATCAGCTCGTGATCAGCGATCCGGCCGTCCGCCCCGATCTGGCCACCGTTCTGTTTCTTTTTGGTGGGCCGGCTCTCTTCCTTGCCGGCCGGGGCTTTTTTATTCGACAGGTACTTGGCCAACGCCAACCATCTGATCTCGCCGGCATCGGAGCCTTGGTGCTGCTGGCAAATTTGAGCTTTCTCCTCCCGGCCTTCGTTGCCGCTATTGGGGCCGTTCTTCCCCTCATAGGCGTAGCAGTCTCCGACACCGTGAACCGCCGCCGCCGAACGCAACAGGGAGCCCCCTGACGGCCGCGGTCGGGGGCGCTGCAGTTATTGGAGCACCTCGACCTGCGGCGAATCGAACAGCAGGTAGATCGACTCGACACCCAAGACACCGCGCGCCGTAATCCGATCGGTGTCGCTCTTGGCGTGCTGATTTTGATTGTGGCTGGAGCAGCCAGCTGGCTTATGGCTTCGACAGGCGCTTGGTGGTGGCTAGCCACGCGGGGCGTGGCCATGCTGTGGGCCCCACCCGTAATCGAGCATCTGTTGGAGCAGCCCTGCCAGTGCCGGCTACTAAGCCGACCATCAAGGCGCCGCTTGACAAGAACATAGGGAAATACCGCCGTTGCGCCCCCATAATGGGGACAGCTCCTGTGTCCCGCTCCGACAATCCGAAATTGCCGCTTATGAATGCTGCACCCTCCATCTCCAACGGGCTCGTGTTCCGTCGCACCCTCCGTGGCTTCGAGCCCGCAGACGTTGACGCGCTTGTCCCTGCCAGCGACCGAGTAAGGGTGTCAGAAAGATGATGCATGGTGTGAGCGAACTCAGCATCGACGCTGAGGCGGCGCCCGCGGGTGAACGCGATGTCGCTGGACTTCTGCTCGACGTTGCGCGCCGGTTGGGCGACAGCGTGTCTGTTCATGGGGTGTCGACGGTCATCGCGGATGCCGCGCCCGAGGTGGTCGGCAGTGATCGGTCCGTTGTCGTGCTCTGGGATGAAGCGGGCGAACAATTCTTCATGTCGGCGACCTCGCGGTGGCCGGGTGAACTAGTTGACAACCTGAATGCGTGGGTGGGCACGCCAGACGACAGCCCCGACCTCAAGCGAATCATGCAGAGTGGCCGACCGGCGTTGCTTCACGAGGGCAGCCGGTCCGCGTGGGTGGATTCGTTGCTCAACGATTTCAACATCACCGCGTTCGCCGTTACACCGATCATGGTGAATGGACGTTTCATGGGGCTCATCGCGGTCCACTGGGCTGGAAGCCGTGCGCCTCGTACCCTCAGCACTTCATGTGCCGACCGGCTGACGGGTCTGGCGAGCATGGCGGGCATTGCGCTGAACGGCCAGCTGCTCCTCGAGGACAACGAGTGGAGTGTCGGCCATGATGAGTTGACAGGGTTGCTGAATCGCAACGCTTTCCGAAGGCACGCGATCGAAGTGCTCCAGGACGAACCGACGGCACCAGTTACGGTACTTGCCTGTGTCATCGATCGCTTTGATCGGGTCGCCACGGTGTTTGCTCAGGATGCGATCGATTCGATCCTCCGCGAGGTGAGCGATCGGCTGAGGGCCACAGTCGGCGACCGTGCGATCATCGCTTGTTACTCGGGCGATGAGTTTCTTTTTATGCTGCCGAACACGGCCCAGAATGCCGGGGACGGAGTGATTTCGCGGATCAAAACGCAGATGGCGTTGCCGTTCGCTGTGGGGAACCGGGACATCCACCTCGATCTGCTCATCGGGCGTGCCGTTAGCGAGGGCGACGGCGCGGCGGATCCTCTGATTGTGGCGCAGACGCTTGTGACTGAAGCGGAGGCAGATCTGCGTGTGCGCAAGAATGCCCGACCACCCGTTCACATCAACCCTCCAGTTGACGACGAGCTTCAGCTTGATGCCGACCTCCGGTGGGCGGCGAATAACGGCGAGATTGTGGCCGCGTATCAGCCGCAGATTGATCTGGCGTCGGGCCGAACGGTCGGTGTTGAGGCCCTCGCGCGATGGAACCATCCCAAGCACGGGGCAATCTCACCAGCGCAGTTCATCCCGTTGGCCGAAGCGAACGGCACGATCGTGCAGATCGGCAGAGCGATGCTTGCGCATGCGTGTCGTGATGCTGCTGCCTGGCTGCGGAGCGGTCACCGGCTCGTGACTTCGGTCAATGTCTCGGCGGTACAGCTTGAGCTGGATTACTGCGTGCCATATGTTCGTGCCCTGCTCGAGGAATTCAGCCTGCCGCCGGAACTGCTCACGATCGAGATAACGGAATCCGGGGCGGTGAGGGATCTTAGTGATGCCCAGGACCAGTTGCGGGCGTTGCGCAACCTCGGCGTGGGGATCTCCATCGACGACTTCGGCACGGGTTTCTCGTCGCTGACACAGTTGAACATGCTGCCGGTGACTGAGCTCAAGATCGACATGTCGTTTGTGCAGGGCATCGATGGGGGCGGGCACCACATCGTCGCTGGGGTTGTCGGGTTCGCGCGTGGGCTGGAGTTGGAGGTCGTGGCGGAGGGCGTCGAGACGGACCGGCAGCTTGAGGTGCTCCGCGAACTCGGCTGTGACCGTGGACAGGGGTACCTGTGGTCGCGACCCACCGACTTTCAGGGCGTGTGCGTGTTTCTGGGTGATGAGTTGTAGTGTCGCCGCAACCTTCTGGCATCCAGCCGGTGGGTATAGTGCTTGCTCTGTCGAACGCCGACGCCGACGCCACAGCCCTCGCCGCATTAGATACACCGGTCGGGGCGCCTGCCGAGTAGATAGTCGGCTCGCGCCTCGGCTCTAGCATCTGTCCTCGCGGGTATAACAGTCCGCGCTGACGACTGGCTAGTGCCGAGTCCAACTTGTCCGGGGCGGTAAGGGTTGCGGTCAAGGCATTCCGGCGTTCCCAGGTGAGCGGTGAACTCGTTTGTCAGAGCGCAGTATTCGCTCGAGAGGGTGGCGTGTCTGCGATGTTGTCAAGGAGATACGCTCCCGATCCCGTGCTGGGGGAGCGGGCGTCCCCGCTCCCCAGATGTCCAGCTCGGGCAGTGCCATCGCCCGACCCAAACGTGTAGATCGCTCGTCAACGCCCGCAGGCCCACGTCGCGTTGTCGAGACGGCCAGCCTGTCCTCCTAAGACGATGACTTCGGCGTTGACAGTTAGACGATCGGCGTACGGCACACTCTCGCGGACCAACGCAGGCTGTCGCTAGTCGCTGTTGACGAGGATGCTCTTGTGTGCAGAGTCGTCTCTCCCTTGCCCTGCGCCCGCGTTTGAGAGAGGTCAGAGCATTTCCAGCGGCTCCTTGCTAGACGGCGGTGGGAAGATCTGGTCGAGCTGTTTCAGCTCGTTGGTACTGAAGCTGATCTCTATCGCGGCGCGATTCTCCGCCACGCGTGCCGGAGTGGAGGCTTTCACGATGGCAAAGACTTCGGGAAGTCTAAGCACCCAGGCCAGCGCCAACTGAGCTGGGGTTACTTCCTTTGCGCCGGCCATGTCGCGGACCGTGGGGTGTTCGAGCAATCGGCCGTGGTCGACCGGGGAGTAGGCCATCAACGGAATCCCAGCCTGGCGGCATCTCGGAAGAAGGTCGTACTCAGGTCCGCGGCGGGCGAGGTTGTAGAGCACCTGATCGGTCTGCGCCCGCGCTCCGCCCGGCACCGAGGCCAGTTGGTCGAGGTCATCGGTGTCGAAATTGCTGACGCCCCAGCTGCGTATCAGCCCCGCCTGCACTAGTTCTTCGAACCCCGCCACCGTTTCGGCCAGCGGCACTCGTCCGCGCCAGTGCAGCAGGTACATGTCGAGGTAGTCGGTGCCCAACCGCCGCAGACTGGCCTGGCAGGCTTCCACCGTCCCTCGTCGTGTGGCGTGGCTGGGCACGACCTTGCTGACGAGGTAGATACTGTCTCGCTGTCCCGCGATAGCCTCACTGACGAGCTCCTCGGCGGCGCCGTCGCCGTACATCTCGGCAGTGTCGATCAGCGTCAAGCCGTTCTCGATGCCTGTGCGCAGGGCGGCTAACTCCGTCGGGCGCCGGTCGGGTCGCTCGCCCATGTACCAGGTGCCCAGACCCAGGGCCGGGACGGTGCCTGCGTCGGGCAGAGACACGGCACGGATGGTTGGTGTACTCATGCGCCGGTGACTCCGGGGTAGGGCGGCTAGCCCGGGACCTTCTCGGCGAGAATGTCGATCTTCTCGATCTGCGGTTCGGAGAACAGGACTCCGGTGTTCGGCCCGAGTGCTTGGCCGACACCCCCGGCGAGGTGGGCATCGCGCGCTTCGTCATCGGGGAAGACGTCGTACACGCCGAAGGTCGACGGGCCGAACTGGATGGCGAACCAGGCGACGGTGCCCGGTTCATCCATCACGATCGCACGTGCATTCTTGAGGAAGTCGGACAGTTCTAACTCCTTGCCCGGCAGGGCCTCGAGACGCACCAAGAGGGCTTTGGTCAACATGGACGGACTCCTTCACTGCGATCAATGCGGCCGCGGAAGCACCAGCCACCACCTGAACTTAATCCCGTTAGTGAGCCGTGAACAGGGAGGTGCTGAGCGCCTCCGCACGACACCACGGCCTCCCGGCGTCAGTCGGCGACGGGCTTGATCAGCTCGGGCGAGTTGTTGGGCACATCGCCGACCGCACGCGACACGACATGGTCGTCGAGCGTCTCGGCCAGGACCGGCGCCGCGTCGAGGACGTCGCGCACGTTGTCGATGATCTCCTTGTAGCGCCACCATTCGTACAGCCCGGCCATGAACAGCGGCGATCCGTCGGTCGGGGTCCCCTACTCGGGCCTTGCCCGTTGAGGGATCGTTATCCACGCCAAATTCAGGCTGATGCAGAACCCCGCTTCGTTGGCCCCGATGTGTGTCAGATGGGGTGACCGCAACGAGTTTCGCTGAGGCGCGCCCACCTGGGACAGAGGTGTCTCGTATCCCTGGAGATTTGAGACCTCTCACCGTCCGGTCGCCGGCGGTGTTCGATCGTTGAGTTCAAACGCACTGCCCCTGGACCAACGGCAAAGTCGAACGCCTCAACCGCACCCTTGCGACCGAATGGGTCTACCGCCAGATCTTCACAAGCAACCAGCAACGCACCAACGCCCTTGCCCCTTGGCTGATCTACCACAACACTGAACGCATCCACACCGGCATTGTGTAACGCCCATCCGCCGAGTGTCACCCAGGTAGTCGCTCAGTACAGCTAGCCGTCCAAACTCACCTGGCCCAATCCGGGCAGGGGAATCGGCTGCTCGCGAGAAAGGGAACAATATGACGGCCACGTCCGGTCAGAGCGTCCTGATCAATGGGTTCGGGGTGCTCTTCGTGATATTGAATGCGTTCGGGTTGGGCCTCAGGCTTCCGGTCGGCAAGTTGCTGGCACAGGCCCTTGCCCATTGGAAGATTGCCGTCTGGGCGTTGGCGATCAATTTCGTCATCATCCCGCTCCTGTTCATCGGCTATTTGCTGACGATAGCCTCGTCCATTCCAGGAGAGATCAAAGTCGGATTCTGTGTTGCAGCCCTGTGTGCAGGTATGCCCTTCGCCCCTCTCCTCGCCCGGTTGGCGAAGGCCGATGTGAGCATAGCCACCACACTGCTGGTGGTCTTGACTGTCGCGACCGTCATAGCCCTCCCGCTCGGGTTGCCCCTCGCCATCGATGCGGTTGACGCGCAACTCAAGGTCTCGTTCTGGGGTGTTGCTTGGCCGCTGCTGCTCTTTTTGCTTTACCGCTGGTCCTCGGGTGCGCCTTCAGGGTCTGGTGGCCCGACCTGACGCCGCCACTCGCACCGTGGTCTGTACGAGTTGCAAATTCTGTGTCTGCTCTTTAACCTCAACTTCACGCTGCTTGCGTACTGGAATCAGATCGTGCAGACCTGGGGCACAGGGAGCTACATCGCTGCCCTTGCCGGCCCATTCATCGGCCTTGGGTGTGGCTACCTTCTCGTGTCCAGTCTTCGAGTCAAAGACGTGGGAGTCAGGCATGCGACCGAGATAACGACGGCGGTACGCAACATCGCTCCGATGCTTCTCATGATGATATTTCCCTTTGCAGCCGACCCGCTGGTCACGGTGTCGATCACGATCCTCAATACCTTCGGCATCGTAGTCGTCCTCCTATTCGCCCTGATATGGAGGCGCGCCGCTTCACCGGGGGACACTCACTCAACAACCAACGAGCCCGCCAGCGAAGGCCAGCCCCCGGCCACTTCGACGTGACGAGTGATATCCCGGGCGGGGCGACTGGACCGACTACGAACTCGGTGAACTAGGGCCGGGATGCGATCTGGACGCGGCCGGGGCGGGCCGCAATCGTTCGCGCGTGGAAGGTAATTGCAGGGGCCGTTCCTGATCGACGCACTGAATCGCCCCGGTGCACAGCGCCGTCCGTGAGGCGAACCAGGCCGCGGACCGAGCGCCTTATCCTCACGCTCCGATGAGATCGCGGGTTTCCTCCACGGTAGCAACCGCGGGCAACGCCGTGCTCAGCCCCTCGTGGGTCCCGCCCCGGCCTGTTGCGACCAGCAGCACTGACAGAAAGTTTGTATCTTCCTCGCCGCGCCAGGCCACGTGCTGGTCGGGGCGCACGAGTACCAGAGGAGCACCGTAGAGGGCACGCACCCGATCATCGGCCACCGTAACGGTTGCAAGCGGCACCCCGCACGCCGACGCAGCCTCCAGCGCTCGTTCGGCAGCCGCTTCCATGCCGGGGGCCGCGATCAGTGTGAATTCCGGCCCGAAAGCAGCGTAGAGCGATTGGCCGTCGGCGAGGCGAACATGCGGGGCGCGGTGTCCCGGCTTCGCGATCGGGAGGTAGCGCAGCGACGACCAGGGAGCGACGGTCGCGTCATCAGCCATGATCACGTCGCTCTTGTAGCGCTGGTCTAACACGATCCCTCGTGCGATGTACTGCGGTCGGGTGGCCCGCCAGAGTCGTTCGCCCCATCCCCGGCGACGGCCTTCGGCCAGAACCCCCGAAGCGAGGTAATCGGTTTCGCGCATCTCAGACATGATCGCCTTGCCCTCCTCGACGAAGCGCATCACATTGCCTGATGCTTCGGAAGCGTTTTGAACGGCGATCGGCCGTCGCTCCTGTTCGTAGCTGTCCAGCAGAGCATCCCCCGCCCAGCCCTTTAACACGGCGGCAAGCTTCCACCCGAGGTCGACGGCATCGCCGTAGCCGGAGTTGAGATTGTGGCCGCCGAACGGGGCGTAGAGGTGAGCTGCATCGCCGGCCAGGAAGAACCGGCCCGCGCGGTAGGCATCGGCGATGCGTTCGTGCACTTTGTAGACACCGGCATAGACGTACTCGATCTCGCGACCGGAGTCGCGCCCGATGATGCGTTTGCCGAGCTTCTGCAGATCGATGTCGGCGATGTCGACGTCGGTGGGATAGCCGGGAACGTGCGCACAGAACAGATCGGCGCCGATCGGAACAACGAGCGCACCTCCCTCAGGGTGCGTGAGGTTCGAGAAGGCAGCTGGAGTCGGCCGGTAATCTTCCATCACCTCCGGCGCCCGGAAATGCAGCAGAAGCGTCGCGCTGATCCCGCCACGTCCCGAGCGTGTGATGCCGGCCGTGGTACGCACGATGCTGTGTGGCCCGTCGGCACCGACCGCGTACGCCGCGACGATCTGACGCTCGGAGCCGGTCTCCATGTGACGCAGCAGGGCGCTGACCTCGTCGCCCTGCTCGATCTCGACGACCTCCCAGCCCTCCAGGAACTCCGCGCCCGCCTCGAGCATCGCTCCGCGCATCACACGGAGGGTGTCGGGTTGCATCACGACCTGAGCCCTTTCGCTGAGGTCATCCGACTCTTCCTCGCTGTGGAAGTCGAAACCCTCTCGGTAGTGGCCGAGGTCGCGCCCGGTCAACGAGGTGGCGAATGTCACCCCCTGCTGCCACCCCTGGGGTGTGACCGCGGCGGCACGGACGTCGTCAGCGATGCCCCAACGGGCCATGTGCTCGAGCGTGCGCGGGTTGAGCAGCATTGCCTTCACCGGGTAGGCCGGAATATTCTCGTCTTTCTCGACGACGATCACGGCTACCCCTCGGTGGAGGAGCTCGAGCGCGAGAGCGCACCCGACCGGGCCTCCGCCGACTACGAGTACCTGGGTGCGGGTGGTGTCCATATCTGGCATGGCGTTCTCCTTGCTCGGGCGGGACTGCCGGGAGAAGCGATTCGCCTGTCCGAGCGGTGGGATGTCCGTAACGCTAAACGGCGAATGTTTCAGTCGTCCGCCCGCACCGCTACCGTCGAGTAACCAACACCTCTAGCTGTCACATCGCCGCCGAGAGGGGTTGGCAACTTTATCGAAACCCGCGCGCTACCATCGGGAGTCAGCGCCTTCAGCTGCGGTGCGAACCCGGGATGGCTCAGCGTGCGAGCCGGTATCCGCGCTTGATCACCGTCTCGAGGAGACCGGGTGTGGCGAGGTTCTGCCGGAGTCGGCTCAACGCGACCTCCAGCGCATGGTCGTCGAGCAGGGCCGGAGTCGATGCCGCCAACATGATTCGCGGTACTACATCCCCGCCGGCCGCTATTAAGGTCCGAAGCAACGCGAGCGAAGTGGGCGGCAACACCGTGCGTGTGCCGTTGAGGAGGACAACAGCGCCGCGGAGTTCCCTGAGGCCGTACCTGGTCTCGAGCTGGGTGACTCGGTGCTGTTCGAGGTGATCACAGACGAGTTTGATCCCCCCCAAGCGGAAGCGTTGGGGCTGGATGACGGGTATTCCAAGCGCGATCAGCGGTTCGGCGGTGACTGGTCCGACTGCCGCAGCCAAAACGGCTTACCGGAAGCCCTCAGCCGCCTCGTTGAGACGCCCTAGCGCTTCAGCCGTACTGAAGAGGGCGTGTACCGCCGGCGCGCTCGTGAAGGTGACGGCATCGAGTTGCTGCCCTGCGATCGCCTCGATGAGGCGCTCGACCCGCGCATCCGTCGTGTCCGCGCTCAGCCAGCGGTGCTCGATGGATACGCCGAAGCCGCGCGCCGGCCGACCCTCGAGCACTGACCTCTCACTGGCCCCTGCGTCGCGTGAGCAGAACGTTACCGAGCGGCAATGGCCGCGAAATCACCGGTGGTGGTTGCCAATGGTCGACTGTCACCAACACCACAACCGACCCACGCTTGAAAGGATCCCGATGCCGAACCTCTTCACCCCGTACACGCTGAAGGGCGTCACGTTGCGAAACCGCATCGCGATGTCTCCGATGACCATGTACCGGTCCACCGATGGAAAGCTCGACGACTTCCACTTGATGTACCTGGGCGCCCGTGCGGCGGGCGGGTTCGGGCTCGTGTTCCCCGAGCAGATCGCGATCACGCCCGACGGCCGCACGACCACGCACTGTGCCGGCCTGTACAACGACGACCAGATCGAGGGCCACAAGCGCACCGTCGACATGATCAAGTCGATGGGTGGCGTCGCCGCGATCCAGCTCGGCCACACCGGACGGAAGGGTAGCCTCGTCACGCCCTGGGAAGGCGGCCACATGCTCCCTCCCGAGCACGCGGCCGGCTGGGAGACCCGAGCCCCGTCCGCCATCGCGTACGGCGGAGACATGCCCTACGTTCCGCGCGCGCTCACCGTCGATGAGATCGCCCAGCTGATGCAGGACTACGCCGACACTGCGAGTCGCGCCGTCGAGGCAGGTTACGAGTGGATCGAGATGCACTTCGCCCACGGCTACCTCGGAAGCGAGTTCTTCTCCCCGCTGGCCAACCAACGCACCGACCAGTACGGCGGCAGCCTCGAGAACCGCACCCGGTTCCACCTCGAAGCGCTCGACGCTGTGCGCGCCGTGGTGCCCGACCACATTCCCCTCACCATGCGCCTGGGTATCGATGACCTCCACCCCGGCGGAGTGACCGTCGACGAGTCGATCACCGCGATCGGCTGGATGAAGGAGCACGGTCTCGACCTGGCCGACCTCAGCATCGGATTCAACACCGACAACATGAGCGGCGACGTCCCAATCGGTGTGCTCGGCGGAATGGTCAAGAACGCGACCCGCGTCAAAGAGGAAGTCGGCATTCCCGTGGCAACCAGCTGGAACCTCGGCCAGCCTGAGATCGCGAACCGCGTCATCGAGGAGAACCTCCTCGACCTCGTGTTCCTCGGCCGCCCGGCCCTAGCGAACGCTCACTGGCCGGTCTATGCCGCTCGTGTGCTGGGCTACGCCGATCCGTTCGGCCTGGTACCCGAAGACTGGGCCTGGTGGCTCCGCAACCTCCGTGGTGCAGACGAGGCAATCGGCTGGCCAGCGGCGACCAACGGCGCCTCCCTCACCGAGGTCGCGGGAGTTGCCGCGGCGGCGCCGCTGATCGAAGAACCATCGCCCCAGTCACTGAGCGTCGACTTCGAGGAAGAACGCGCCGACGAGCTCGAGGCCGCGTGATCCATACCTCTACAGACTGAAAGACGGAGGCCTGAACAATGAGCGCAGTTCAGGCCTCCTCTGTCTTTGCTGCGGAGGTCCTACTGGACAGCATTTGTGCATGAGTGAGCGGTCCACAGGTTGTTGCTCTCAGTTCTCCAGAATCACGTGTGCGATTCCACATTCGCCGACCGAATCTGCGCTCGATGGCAACCTCGCGAATTCGTACACTTAGCTCCTGCGGCCTGCCGAAGAAACTTTCGCCTTTGCGTCGCTGGCCCTAGTAATTGGGTGCTGTATGACGATCCGGCTGAGGCGACGGATGCTGTTCTCGGCTGGGCAGAGCAGCTGACATCAATCGGTGCTGTCGAGAATAAGTCGAATCGCTTCACGCGGTGCGTCCCATTGCGGGAAGTGACCGCACCGCTCGAACCAGTGCAGCACGGCGTCGGGAAACAGTTCCATGGCGCGAGCGGCCTGTCGAGGCACGGTCACCAAGTCGCGTCGCCCCCAACCGATTGTGACCCGGCCGGGCACCGTGCCAGCCGGAGCGCCTTGTTGCTTAGGTCCTTTGGTGAGGGCGTTCAATGCGGCGCCAGTCGCCGGGGAATCAGCCAGTCCGCGCACGTCCGGCAGCACGGTCTGCTGCGAGAGTGCCCAAGGCCGCGCCGACAGCTGCGCCAGCAGCAGAGTCCTTCCGACTGAGCTGCCGAGCAGGGCTGGCAGGCTGCCTCGCAGTGCGCGGACCAGAGCGATCGAGGGCCGTAGCGTCGCGCCGAAGACGACAAGCTCGCGTCGGTTCCAGAACCCGCCCGGGTCCAACGCCACAGTGTCGCCGCCGACTCCCCGCCGCGCAAGCTCCAGCACAATTCGGCCGCCCATTGACTGGCCGACGGTCGAGACCCCTTCCAGCCCCTGCTCGCGGATAAATTCCGCGACGGAGTCGGTCAGTGTGGCGATCGAGACCTCACCGGTCAACGGCGCGGTCTCACCGAACCCTGGCAGGTCGACAGCGATGACCTCACGGTGCTCGGCTAGTTCGTCGAGGATCGGGGCCCAAGATCGCCACCCGGCACCCAGACCGTGTACCAGCAGCAGCGGGCTACCACTTCCGCGTCGTATATGATTTAGCGTCACACCTGCAACGCTATCCCATGCGGAATCCGGCACCCTGTGAGGATCTCGCAGCCCTGCCGGCCGTGGGAAGAGCGTATGGGGCCTACCCCGATAGACGGTCGACGATTCGACTCGTTTACGTAAAGCGCGTCAGTTTCCAAAGCGCCAGACTTCCATGAGGTTGTGTCCCGCGTTTCTTTGGTCCGCAGCTACTGGTGGAGCACTTACTCATCTGCCGGGTGGTCCTTCCGGTTCGAGTACTCGGTCTCAGGCGGCATGAACTAATTCCAGCACCCTTTCCGGGCTTCGCAGTGGGGTAAACGGGATAGCGTTGAGGCGCTCGGCAACTAATGGTGCTGGGGCGGGGTCGGATTCGACCACCTGAAGTCCCTAGTTCCAGGCCAGCAAGGAAATGAAGATATGCAAGGCTCGCCGTCGTTTCTTCAATTCGTCCGGTCCGCTTGGGTTCTCTGGGCGATGGGTCTGGTTTTCGCGTTTGGGATATTCCTGTCCACGCTCTCATTGACTAAAGGGGCGCACGGCCTTGAGGTCGGTCTCATACTTGCTGCCGGGATCCTTGGGGGTGGCGTCATTCGGGCACTGGTCAGGGCGCGCTGGGTAACGATAGTTCTTGTCCTCGTTGTCGCTCTGGAAGGTCTCCTCCTTTCTTTTCTCTCAGATCCCTGGTCCTACCTTTGGCCAGTCCTGGTTCCCGCAAGCGCAATTGGCGTGATGGTCGGCAATGTAGTCCGCCTCGGAGTTCGTGATAGCAAACGGACAGTTGTCCCCAAGGCGTGGGATGTTAACGGTGTTGAGCAGCCGTCGTCTGATGCCGCGAAGCGGGTGGCGCTCACAGCGCTTTCGACCTGGGATAGCGCGGGAGCGGGGCGCTTCCTTGTCGAGCGCAACGAAGCCTTGTTTGAGGCCATGGGGAGTGGGGCAACGGGTTTCATCGTGCATTGTGCAGCCAATTCCCGGGAGGCAGGGGAGTGGCGGATACTAGGTTCGGTTGATACCGAGGGAGAGACTGAGGTACGAATACCTTCGGGACCTGCGCACGCTCCCAGCGGCGTTGTGGTCGATCTCGAAACTGCAGCTCGGGCTTTGCGTGGCTTCTTTCATCATCGTGGCCCTGACCCCGAGCTCGCGTGGACTGCAGGGGATGCCGTGTTTGATCTGAAGTTCGGCTAGCCGGTCCGCCCTTCGATCTTCGCGTGCCGGGCCGTGGACGCCTCGAGCGTTCGTGTCCTTCACCTGGCATTTTCGAATTCAACGGTCCACTCTCCCTCATTCGTCCGATCTGAAACATCAATCCGGATGGAACGAGAATTTGGAGTGCCCTGGGACCAGGTCGCGAGGGAAGGCAAGGGGTTCCCCCGCCACGCGCGTATCGAAAGAGTACCGGCCTGGTTCTCGGCTCTATGTGTAGGCTTCGGAGATGAAGCCGATCCGCGTGGGTCTCGTGGCTGACCCGGCCTCGCCAACCAAGATGGCGCGCGCCATGAGTGACCTCGGCCCGCTGGATGGCGATGATCGCGATGGCTGGGAAATCGAGGTGGTGAGTGAACCGTTCACCCTCGGGTATGAGGATGTCGAGACCGCACTGTCCCGGCTGCGGGCACGTGCCCAACAGCGCGAGTGGGACCTTGTCATCGGGGTAACCGAGCTTCCCCTTCGCGACGACAACGGTCGGTACTTGCTGGCCGCAATCGACCCGCAGCGACGCACCGCCGTGCTGTCGCTACCCGCGCTCGGCGGGCTGCGTGTCAACGCGCGCGCGCGGCACGCTGTGCGCAGCCTCGTCAGTGGAATGGCAGAACCCACCTCGCCTGATGAGCAGCGTGTGTCCCTCCCCGGTCTCAGCGGTCGGGGGCGGGTGCTGTTCGGCATGGTCCTCGCTAACCGTCCGTGGCTCCTCGCGACCGGACTCAAATCCGCGCTCGTAGCCGCCCTCGCAACCGGCGCGGTGGCCACCGTCGATTCTACGGTTTGGCTGATTGCCGGCTCCCTGTCGGGGTGGCGGCTCGGCGTCGCGACCATCGCCTCGATCGCGATCGTCGTGGGCTGGATTGTGATCGACGGAGAACTCTGGGACCACCCCGCCGACGACTCCGCTGAAGCGCGGGACAGATCCCGTCTCTACAACACCTCGACACTGTTGACTTTGACGATCGGGGTGCTCATCTGTTATGTGGCGCTCTACGTCGTGAACCTGGCATGGGCGCTGTTTGTACTCGACCCTGCTGTAATGGGCGATTCACTCGGCACGTCGCTCGATTACGGCGATCTGTTCGTGCTTGTCTGGTTCGTCGCCTCTGCGGCGACCATCGGCGGTGCACTCGGAACCGGCCTGGAATCAGACGACGCGATCCGCGCGGCCGCGTACTCAAAGCGTGAGGAAGAGCGCCGCGCCCGGCTCGCGAAAGAGCGGACCTGAGAAGGCGCAACACGCCGTGCGAGTAGTCGACTTGGCCCTCCACCGCGTTGACCGCGACCTCAACGACGACGTATCGTTGGCAAAGGACGACGTTTGGTTAGCAAAATGGGGCCACGAGAAGACGGTTTCCCGGTGAACGACCTGCTCATGGGAATCCCTGAGGTCGGCGAGATTCATCCGGGGATCCACGTCTGCGCTCTGTTCTCGGGACCCGTCGAGAGAGACCGGCTGCTGGTGTCGTTCATGCAGGAGGGCCTTCGTCACGGCGACCAATGCGTCTGCCTCATCGACGAACTCGAGTCGGCGAGCATTCGACAGAGGGTGTACCCATCGGCAGGACTCAGCGACAGGCGTCAACACCTTGATGTCTACTCAGCGCCCGACGCGTACCTTCGGACCCGCGAATTCTCCCCCCAGCAGTCGTTTTCACCCCTCGTCGCCAACTCCGGCTCGCCCACCGACGCGTTCCCACTTTTGCGCGCCGCCGGACAGATGTCTCGGGGGTCGCATGAGTCCGGCGCGAGGGAAGTCTCCATTTACGAGACCGCCGTCATCCACATCCTCGCCGAACTGCCCACCGTCTTCCTCTGTCTGTACGACGTGCAGCGCTTCGGGGCGGGCATTCTCGCGAGCGTACTGAAAATCCACTCCATGGTGCTACTCGACGGCACCGTGCTCCACAACCCGCACAGCGTGGCGCCGCCGGACACCCCGGAACCCGCGGCGGACGCCGCCGTTCGATATCCCTTGGCCCGAAAGGGCCCAGGTCACGAGGCGTGGGTGGACGACTGGCAGTCCCTCAGCGGCGCCGAGGTCCGTGTCGCACAGCTCGTGGGCACAGGATTGTCGAACCGCGCGACGGCACAACAGCTGAGCGTGTCGCCCCACACCGTGGACGCCCACCTCAAGCACATCTTCCAAAAGCTCTGCATTCACTCGCGAGTCGAACTCGCCGTGCTCTCGTTCCACCACGCGTCGCCGTCCGCCTGACCCTGACGCACCGTGTGCCGCTCGTCGCCGAGACAGGCCCAGGAAACAGATGTCACCTGTTTACGGGATGCCGCCGGTCGTGTACCGCGAAATCATAGCGAGGGAAGGTATTGAGCGAAGGAGAACGTCATGGGTAGGGCTGTTGGTATCGATCTGGGAACAACCAATTCGGTGATTGCCGCGATGGAGGGGGGCCAACCCCAGGTCATCGCGAATACCGAGGGAAACAGGACCACTCCATCCGTCGTCGCGTTCCTCGAAAACGGTGAACGGCTCGTGGGCCAGATGGCCCGGCGACAGGCGATCCTCAACCCCAAGGGCACGATCTACTCGGCCAAGCGTTTCGTCGGTCGGAACTACGACGAGGTGGAGAGCGAGCTCAACGCCGTCTCGTACGACGTCGTGTCCGGACCGGACGGCGCAGTCCGGTTCTCGGTCCACGGCAAGCTCTACGCGCCGGAGGAAATCTCGGCGCAGATTCTGCGCAAGCTGGCCGAGGATGCAAGCAAGGCGCTCGGGGAGCGGGTCACAGAAGCTGTGATCACCGTGCCGGCGCACTTCAATGACGCCCAGCGGCAAGCCACCAAAGACGCCGGCAAGATTGCGGGACTCGAAGTTCTCCGGATCATCAACGAACCCACCGCCGCAGCCCTGGCATACGGGATGGAGAAACTCGAGAACGAGACCATTCTCGTCTTCGACCTCGGCGGTGGAACCTTCGATGTCAGCCTCCTCACCGTCGGTGAGGGCGTTGTCGAGGTCCGATCCACGGCGGGCGACACCCATCTTGGTGGGGACGACTTCGACCGGCGCATCGTTGACTACCTCGCGGACGAGTTCAAGAAAGAGGTCGGTATCGACCTCCGCCAGGACCCTCAGGCTCTGCAGCGGCTGTTCGAGGCGGCCGAGAAGGCCAAAGTCGATTTGTCGTCCGTTACCCAAACGGCGGTGAACCTTCCCTTTGTGACCGCGGACGCTTCGGGCCCGAAACATCTCAACGTCAACCTCATGCGATCGACGTTCGACCAGCTGACCGCGGATCTCGTTGAACGCTGCATGGGTCCGGTGAAGCAGGCCCTGGAGGATGGGAAGGCAACCCCGGACGACATCGACGAGATCATCCTCGTCGGCGGTTCTACGCGCATCCCCGCGGTACAGAACCTGGTCCGTCGGATGACCGGTGGCAAGGATCCGAACATGACCGTCAACCCGGACGAGGTCGTCGCACTCGGTGCGGCCGTCCAGGCGGCGATCATCAAGGGGGATGTGAAGGACGTCCTCCTCCTGGACGTCACGCCGCTATCGCTGGGGTTGGAAACGCAGGGCGGCGTGATGACCAAGGTCATCGAGCGCAACACGACGATCCCGGCGCGTCGCACCGAGGTCTTCAGTACCGCCGAGGACAACCAGCAAGCGGTGGACGTCGTGGTCCTCCAGGGCGAACGGGAACTCGCCAGCGACAACCGCGCACTCGCCCGATTCCGGCTCGAGAACATCAGACCAGCGCCTCGAGGTGAACCACAGATCGAGTTGACCTTCGACATCGATGCCAACGGCATCCTGCACGTCTCCGCGAAGGACAAGGACACCGGCGCCGAGCAACAGGTCACCATCAGTGAGACCTCGACGCTGACCAAGGACGAGGTCGAGCGGATGGTCTCGGATGCCGAGACGCACCGCGGCGAGGACGCCCAGCTCCGAGAACTCGTCGACGCGCGGAACGAACTCGACTCCGTGGCCTACCAGGTCCAGCGCGAACTCACCGAGGCCGGGGATGCCGTCCCTGAGCATGACCGCGCCCGGGCAGAGATCTTGACGAATGACGCGCGTACCGCACTCGACGAGCAGGCGCCGATCGACCGTCTGCGGTCGCTCACGGGTGAACTGCACCAGATGGCGCAGGCCCTGAGCTCCGCTGTCAGGAGCCAAGGCAGCGCTGGCTCCGCTGGCCCGTCGGCCGGCTCCGGCGAGGCTGGAGCGGACGACGGCGACGATGTGATCGACGCCGAGTTCACGGCACACTGAGCGTCGACGTCATGTCCGGACAAGAGAATCCCGACCCCCAGGTCGCCGACGAGGGCGTTGGTGACAGCTCCGCCGAGACCGCGAAGCAGATTGCTGACCTCGAGGACTCATGGCGCCGTACCGCCGCCGAGCTGGAAAACCTCCGCAAACGATGCGCGCAGGATGTCGTCCGCGCTCGTCAGCAGGAACGAGCGTCGGTGGCCTCCCGCTGGTTGCCCGTCCTCGACAACCTCGAGCGCGCCCTCGAACATGCCTCCTCCCACCCCGACCAGATCGTCGACGGAGTGCGTGCCGTGCACCAGCAAGCACTCTCGGTCCTCGCCGACCTGGGCTACCCCCGGCGCGACGATGAAACCGGCAAAGCCTTCGACCCCGCTCGCCACGAAGCCGTCAGCACCCTCGTCGATGAGGAACTTGTCCCCGGTACCGTCGCGCACGTTATCCGGCCCGGCTACGGGCCTGACAACGAGATTCTGCGTCCCGCTTCTGTGGTCGTAGCGACCAGGAGCGAGTAATGGCCCGCGACTCCTACGAGGTCCTTGGCGTCCCCCGCGATGCCGACCAGTCGGAGATCCAGCGGGCCTACCGCAAGCTTGCGCGCAAACTTCACCCCGACGTCAACAAGGATCCCGGCGCCGAAGACAAGTTCAAGGAGCTCAGCGAGGCGTATGACGTGCTCTCCGACCCCGACCAGCGCAAGCGATACGACGCGTTCGGAGACGATTTCCGGCGCGTCGGTGCCGACGTGGACCCGGAGGCCTACCGCAGGGCGCGCGCCTATGCAGGAGCCGGTGCCGGCGGCGGGCGGTCGGCCGGCTGGGGCGGGGCCGGTCCCTCTGGTGGTTTTCAGTACTCCGGTTCCGGCGACAATGTCGATCTGGAGGATCTGCTCGGCGGCATTTTCGGCTCACGCGGGCGCGGTCGCGGCGGATGGGGACCGGTCTCCGGCTCCGACCACGAGACCGAGGTGGAGGTGACCGTCGAGGAGGCCTACACCGGGACCAGGCGAACTCTGTCGCTCCGTGACGAAGACGGTCCGCGCACCATCGACGTCGTCATTCCCGAGGGGGTTGTGGACGGTCAGCGGATCAGGCTGCGCGCCCAGGGCGGGCAGGGATCTGGTGGTGGCGAAGCGGGCGACCTCTACCTCATCGTCCGGATCGCAGCGCATCCTCGCTACCGGGTGGAGGGCCGTGACCTGCACGTGACGCTGTCACTCGCCCCCTGGGAAGCGGCGCTCGGTTCGTCGCTTCCCGTCGAGACTCCCGGCGGCCCGGCCACCGTCAAGGTACCTGCCGGTACCTCCAGTCACCGGCGGCTGCGGCTGAAGGGCCGCGGGCTGCCGAACAAACGAGGAAACCCGGGGGATCTGTTCGCCGAAGTCCAGATCAAGGTGCCCAAGTCACTCTCCTCTGAGGAACGCAAACTGTTCGAGAAGCTCGCCAAGGTGTCCGAATTCGACCCGAGGAGCTCACCATGACCGAACCGACCGCCCGGACGAACTGGCCTCTGGCGCGCCCCTATCGCCTGAGTCTTGACAGCTACGCCCGGATCACCGGTGTGCACCCTGACATGGTTCGCCGGCTGGTCACGCTCGGGTTGCTCGAGATCACCCGGGACGCCGAGGGCAACCTCTGGTTCGCCCCGTCCCAGGTTCGGGAGATGGCGAGGATCCAGCGGCTGCACCTGCGGCTGAACCTGACTTATGCGTCGCTCGGCCTGGTGATGGACCTGCTCGACCGGATTGCCGCCCTCGAGAGATCACAACGCCGCTCGCGCTCAGATAGATAAGGGATTCCCATGGACCTGAACAGACTCACTCAGAAGTCGCAGGAAGCACTGCACGACGCCCAGACCAAGGCACTCCGGTTCGGCCACCAGGAGGTAGACGGCGAGCACCTGTTGCTGGCCCTGCTTGAACAGAGCGAAGGATTGGTGTTGCCACTGCTCGCCCGATCTGGTGCGGATGTGGACCAGCTGCGAGAAGACCTTACGAACGAGCTCGAGAAACGCCCTCGCGTCACGGGGTCCGGCGCCGAGCCTGGGAAGGTGTACGTCACCCAGCGGCTGAACCGTCTCCTCGAGGCGGCCGACACGGAAGCCCGCAGGCTCAAGGACGATTACGTCTCCGTCGAGCACCTGGTGGTAGTGCTCCTCGACGAGGGATCCAGCTCGGCAGCAGGTCGGATCCTCGCCCAGCACGGCGTGACGCGCGACTCGTTTCTGCAGATGTTGACCGCGGTGAGGGGATCCCAGCGGGTCACATCCGCTACCCCCGAAGGCACCTACGAAGCGCTCGCCAAGTATGGTCGGGACCTCGTCGCGGAAGCAGCCGCCGGACGACTGGAGCCGGTCATCGGCCGGGACTCGGAAATCCGTCGCACCGTCCAGATCCTGTCCCGAAAGAGCAAGAACAACCCGGTGCTGATCGGTGAGCCCGGGGTCGGGAAGACCGCCATCGTCGAGGGTCTGGCGCAGCGGATCAACAATGGCGACGTGCCAGAGGGACTGCGCGACAAGATCGTTTTCGCTTTGGACATGGGGTCCCTCGTTGCTGGTGCGAAGTACCGCGGCGAGTTCGAGGAACGGCTGAAGGCCGTCCTCAACGAGGTACTGGCCGCAGAAGGAAAGATCCTGCTGTTCGTCGACGAGCTACACACTGTCGTCGGGGCCGGCGCGTCTGAAGGAGCGATGGACGCCGGCCAGATGCTGAAGCCGATGCTGGCCCGCGGCGAACTGCACATGATCGGGGCCACGACGCTCGATGAGTATCGCACCCACATCGAGAAGGACGCAGCCCTCGAGCGTCGATTCCAGCCGGTTGTGGTCGATGAACCAACCGTCGAGGACGCCCTGTCGATTCTTCGAGGACTGCGCGAACGATTCGAGGTCTTCCACGGCGTCAAGATCTACGACGGCGCGTTGGTGGCAGCGGTCAGCCTGAGTCATCGCTATATCTCCGACCGGTTCCTGCCAGATAAGGCCATAGACCTGGTCGACGAGGCCTGTGCGATGCTGCGCACTGAAATCGACTCGATGCCGGCGGAACTCGACGAACTCACCCGCCGGGTCACCCGGCTGGAGATCGAAGAGGCGGCAGTGGCCCTCGAGACGGATCCGGCCAGCCAGCGTCGCCTCGAGGAACTGCGCAAGGAATTGGCCGACCTGAAGGCGGAGGCGGACGCCATGCGTGCCCAGTGGGAAGCGGAACGCCAGGCGCTCCGCGAGGTCCAGGCGCTGCGGCAGGAGATCGAGCAGGTGCGCCTGGAGAGCGAACGGGCCGAGCGGGAGTACGACTTGAACAGGGCGGCGAGCCTGCGCCACGGAAAGCTGCCCGAATTGGAACGGCGGCTCGCGGCGGGCGAGGAGCGACTCCAGTCCAAACAGGGCGGGAGGCGTCTGCTCCGTGAGATCGTCACGGCCGACGAGATCGCCTCAATTGTGGCCCGGTGGACGGGCATCCCGGTGAGCCGCCTCCAGGAGGGTGAGCGGGAGAAGATCCTCCGCCTCGATGAGGTTCTCCATGAACGGGTGATCGGCCAGGACGAGGCAGTGCAATTGGTGACCGACGCGGTTGTCCGGGCCCGCTCCGGCATCAAGAACCCGACCCGCCCGATCGGCTCCTTCGTCTTCCTCGGCCCGACGGGCGTGGGTAAAACCGAGCTCGCCAAAGCGCTCGCGCAAGCCCTCTTCGACAGCGAGGAGAACATCATCCGCATCGACATGAGCGAGTACCAGGAGCGGCATACCGTGAGTCGGCTCGTGGGGGCGCCTCCTGGGTACGTCGGATTCGAGGAGGGTGGGCAGCTGACCGAGGCGGTCCGGCGGAAGCACTATTCGGTGATCCTGCTCGACGAGATTGAAAAGGCCCACGTCGACGTATTCAACATTTTGCTTCAGGTGCTCGACGACGGGCGTCTCACCGACTCCCATGGTCGCACCGTCGACTTTCGCAACACCGTCATCATCATGACCTCCAACATCGGGTCGGAATACCTGCTCGAGGGAGTCACCCCTGACGGCGAGGTGAAATCAGAGGCGCGCGCCCTGGTGATGGGTTCGCTGCGATCTCACTTCCGGCCCGAGTTTCTGAACCGGATCGACGAGATCGTGCTGTTCAAGCCGTTGACGTTCGTCGAGATCGAGCGCATTGTCGATCTCCAGCTCGACGAGTTGCGGGAGCGGCTGGGGGAGCAACGGATTGCGCTCGAGGCCACAGAACGCGCCCGACGGTTCATGGCGGAGCAGGGATTCGACCCGGCATACGGCGCTCGTCCGCTGCGGCGTTACATCTCCCGCGAGGTAGAGACCCGGGTGGCGCGCGCGCTCCTGCGTGGTGACCTCCCTGAGGGCTCCACGATCGTGGTCGATCTCGTTGATGAGGAGCTCACCGTTGTTCCGATGCAGCCATCCAATGAGAGGAAGGCAGCAGCGTGAACATGATCGCGAAACACCCGGCCAAGGTTGTAGTGTGTCCGAATTGCGGCACGAAGAATCGAGTGCGTGCCGCCGCCGACGGAGCGCCCCGCTGTGGGAATTGCCACGACCCGCTTCCCTGGATAGTCGACACGTCCGATGCGGACTTCAGCACCGTGGCGGACGAATCGACCATACCGGTGCTCGTGGACGTCTGGGCCCCCTGGTGTGGTCCCTGCCGGATGGTCAGCCCGGTGCTGGAGCAACTGGCGACAGAACTCGCGGGCAAGCTGAAGCTTGTCAAGGTGAACGCGGATGAGGCGCCGGAGGTGAGCCGTCGCTTCGGAGTGCAGGCCATCCCGACGCTGGTCGTCATGCACCACGGCCAGGTGATTGACAAACAGATCGGCGCCGCGCCGGCAGGCGCCCTGCGGTCGTGGCTCACGGAGCACTTGCCCAACGAGGAGGCAGCGCCCGCCGTCAACAGCCCCTCTTCAAGAGGGGAAGACCGGCAATGAACACGGTCTTCGGCCGGGTGGTCCCAGACGCGCACCTGCCGCTGGTGCGCCCCGTAGGGCCGCCCAGAGCGCCCGGTTGTGAGGAATGCCTGCGTCTGGGCACACCCTGGGTGCACCTGCGGCAGTGCCTCACCTGCGGTCAGATCTGTTGCTGCGACTCCTCCCCGATGCGTCACGCGCGCGCTCACGCCGCAACGACGGGCCACGTCATCGTGCGTTCGATCGAGCCGGGGGAGAGCTGGAGGTGGTGTTATGCCGACGAGCAGTTCGTCTGACCTCCAACCCTCGGATCTGCCAGAGACCCCCGACACCACCGGCGCCTATCCGCGCCTCACCGACGAGCAGGTCATGCTGCTCTCTCAATACGGCGAGAGGAAGCGGCTGGCTGAAGGCTCCACGCTGTTCCGCGAGGGAGACCGCGACTGCGGTCTGTTCGTCGTGCTTGACGGCCGGGTCCGCGTTGTCCAGGAAGATCCGGACGGAGAGCCGCGCGTGATCGCCGTCCACGGGCGGGGTCGCTTCGTGGGTGACCTGTCGATGCTGACTGGCCAGGCCGTCTACGTCACCGCCGTCGCCCAGACCGACGTCGAGGTCTTGGAGGTTCCCTACGACCGGCTCAAAGAGGCGGTCGCCCAAAATCAGGCGGTGGGGGATCTGATCCTGCGGGCCTTCATCCTTCGCCGCAACATCCACGCCGGTCTCGGCGTCGGCCTCCGGATCATCGGTTCCCGCTATTCAGCCGAGACCCGCCTGCTGAGGGACTTCGCGAGCCGCAATCGCATTCCGTACCGCTGGGAAGACCTGGAGGAGGATCCCGAGGCAGAGCTCACCCTGCGGGCGTTCGGCATCCCACCAGACCAGACCCCGGTCGTGATCTGGAAGGGTCGGACGGTCCTGCGCAACCCCAGCAACACCGAGCTTGCCGAGGTTCTCGGCCTGCGGGAGGAAACGCCGCCCCGCTACGCATACGACATTCTGGTGGTGGGCGCGGGACCTGCCGGTCTTGCTGCTGCGGTGACCGCGGCCTCCGAGGGGCTCTCGACGATCGTGCTCGACGGGATCGCGACGGGAGGGCAGGCGGGGACGTCGTCCCAGATCGAGAACTATCTCGGGTTCCCGGCGGGCATCTCGGGCGCCGAGCTGGCCGACCGAGCGGTGGTCCAGGCCCGCAAGTTCGGCGCCACCTTCACGATCCCCGGCGAGGCAGAGTCACTTGCGCGCGTCGACGGCCACTTCGTCGTGGGTCTGACCGACGGGGACCAGGTGGAGGCGCATACTGTGGTGCTCGCGACCGGTGTTCGCTACCGCCGCCTCGACATCCCCGGCATGGACCGGCTCGAGGGGCCCAGCGTCTACTACGCCGCCACCGAGTTCGAGGCGCGGCTCTGCCGCGGCGACCCGGTCACTGTCGTAGGTGGCGGGAACTCCGCCGGGCAGGCGGCCCTGTTCCTGGCTCGCAATGCAACTGCCGTGAACCTCGTGATCCGCCACGACGACCTGAACCGGGACATGTCCCGCTACCTCGCAGAACGGATCGTTGCGGCCCCCCGGGTGCAGGTCTGGCGCAACTGCGAGGTCTGCGAGCTACGAGGCGACCTTCGTCTCGAGGAGGTCATGGTTCACGATCTGAGGACCGATGAGCGCCGGCCGCTCAGTGCGACGGCGCTCTTCGTGTTGATAGGGTCCGAGCCGCAGACCCGGTGGCTCGCTGGCGCGACCACACTCGACGACCGGGGATTCGTGCGTACCGGCGTTGGCGCCTCGACGATGTTCGAGACCACGAGCGCGGGCATCTTCGCGGTCGGGGACGTACGCAGCGGCTCGGTGAAACGTGTGGCGTCCGCCGTCGGCGAAGGCGTGGTCGCCGTTCGCCTCGTATACGAGCACCTCGTCAGGGCGGGCAGACGGTGAGGCATCGGCGTCGTCGCAACCCTGCGCATTTTCTGTGAGTGCGCTAATTCGGAGCGCCTTTTCCTTGGGACTGATGACAACTCTCATTGCCTCAGCTGCGTCGATGATCAGCCGAATGTCGACCGACTATTGAGCGGGGCTCGACAACTCGAACAAGCCTTTGATCTGCGATAATCCCTGCTAATTGATCCTGGCGCCCGAGAATATGGCTGAGCAATCCCGAGCGTGGCCTCGGTCGAAACGAAAAACTTTGGTCGGAATTTCTTCTTGCAAAACGCTGATAGTGCGCTAACATCGCCAATACCAAATCAACAACAAAGGAGTTGAAATGACTGAGCCCTATTCCGTTGTGGCGCTGTCCCCCCTGCAGATTCCGATCGTGGAACCGGAGGACGCGCTGAAGAACACGAAGCGCATCATCGGTTTCATGAAGACCGCCGTGGGCGTCGCTTCGACTGAAGGCGCACCTGTCAAGCTCGTCGTCATCCCCGAGATGGCGATCCAGGGCATGCACATGGCGTTCAAGGCCGGCAACCGTGAGGCCGAGAAGAAGTTCGCCCGCACCATCCCGGGACCCGAGACCGACGAATTGGGCAAGGCCGCGCGGGAACTGAACACGTACATCGCCGGTGAGCTCTATCTCGTCGCCGACGACGATTTCCCTGACCGCTACTTCAACGTCGCCTTCCTGATCAACCCGCAGGGCGAAGTCATCTACCGTCGAGCGAAGGCCACGAGCGACGGTTTCGAGGGCGGCACACTCGGCACCACCAACCCGCACGACTTGTGGGACGAATGGGTGGAGAAGAAGGGCAACGGCAACGCCCTCGATGCCATCTACCCCGTCGCCAAGACCCCCGACATCGGAAACATCGGCTACGTCATCTGCCACGAGGGCTCCTACCCGGAGATCGCGCGCGGCCTGGCCATGAACGGCGCCGAGATCATCATCCGCGCCACCCTCTTCCAGCCGCAGACCATGAACGGCATGTGGGAAGTCCAGAACCGAGCGCACGCGCTGTTCAACAACGCGATCGTCGTCGCCCCCAACCTCGGCCCCGAGCTGGGCCCGGACGGTGTCCTCAACGACCTGTTCGGCGGCGAATCGATGATCGTCAACCACAAGGGTCAGGTGGTGATCAAGCAGCCCGGCATCGTGCCCGGTGACTCCTTCATCAGCACCGTCATCGACATCGATCACCTGCGTCGCGAGCGTCAGGCGAACGGTGTCTTCAACGGCTTCAAGGACCTCCGCACCGAGCAGTACGCAGCGATCTACGAGAAGCCGATCTACCCGAAGAACCAGTACCTCAAGGAAGCCCCGGGGGAGGGATGGCTGGCCCGCGAGCGAGCAACGCGTGCCGCGAACATCGAACTGCTCAAGGAACGCGGAGTTTTCACGGAAATCGAATAGTCACAGCGGATGCCGGGGCCACGGCGGCCCCGGCATCCAGCCTCAACGGGTGCCGCAGGACACCCGCCTGCCAGCGAATGCGGGCATTGCAGTACAGATCTCACACAAAGGAGTGGAACATGATCATCAATCGATCCAACCCGCGCGCCGGCCGCATCGTTGCCGGCGTCGCGACTCTCGCGGCAGCCGCGCTGCTGCTCACCGGCTGCCGGGCCGACACCGGAGCATCCCAAGCGGACAAAGCCAGCGGGGACGGCCTCGTCATCGGTTGGAGCCAGCGCGGAATCAGCGGCAGTGACTGGTGGAAGACGCTGGTCGAAGGCGGCCAGGCCGCTGCCGACAAGATCGGCGCCAAAATCGAGGTCCTCGACGCCAACGGCGACAGCGTTCGACAGAACGCGGACATTCAGACGCTGATCACCAAGGGCGTCGACGTCGTCGTCATCAACGCCAACGACCCCATCGGCATCGCATCTTCCATCGCCGCTCTCAAAGACGCCGGTATCCCCGTCGTGACGGTCAACTCGAACCTTGACCCCTCGCTTGTGCCGGACACCTTCTGCTACGTGGCAGAAGACCAGGGCGCCACTGGCGCCCTTGCGGGGGACGTTGCCGCCAAGGATGCGATCAAGAAATTCGGCGAGACCGGCGAAATCAAGATTGTCGGCATCGGCGGATTCCCCGGCGACGTGCTGAGCGATCTGCGCTTCAACGGGTTCATGGACGGCTTCAACAAGGTCATCGCCGATTACCCCGGAATCACCGTCAACAAGCTCGACACGAAGTACGGCGAGTGGAAGCCCGACAAGGCCCTCGGTCCGATTCGCGACGTTGCCACGGCGAACCCTGATCTGAAGGTGGTCTTCAGCATGAGCGACGTCATGAACGGCGGCGTGAAGGAGGGACTCCAGCAGGCAGGCCTGTGGGGCGACGGAATCATCCTGGCGAGCTACGACGGCGGCATGGTCTCGGTGAAGGAAATGATGGACGACCCGAGCGGGCCTCTCCAAGCGACCGCCTCCAACCAGCCCTGGGACCAGGGCACGACTGCCGTCGAGATGGCAGTCGCAGCGTTCAACGGTGACGAGTCCGCCTGCCCGGGGAAGACACGCTTCATCGACACGACTGTCGTCACCCCGGAGAACGCTCAGGACTACTACAAGGCGTCGGACACCTACGTCCGCGCGCAGGAGAAGTAGTACCGGCTCGAATCCTCCTGGCATCCGCTGCGAAACGCGCGGATGCCAGGAGTCCAAAACACTCAGCAGCACCTATCGAGAGAGAACCCATGAGCCTCGACCACGATGTCTCGGCACCGGAAGATGTATTACGGCTTAACGGAATCATGAAGGGCTACTTGGGAGTCCAAGCGCTCGGCGGCGTCGACCTGACAGTCAAACGCGGTTCCATCCATGCCCTCGCCGGCCAGAACGGCGCTGGCAAATCAACTCTGGTGAAGATACTCTCCGGCGCTGAAACCCCCGACGGCGGCGAGATCTACCTCGACGGCGAACTTCAGAAGTTCCGCGAGCCGAGCGATGCCCAGCGCGCCGGAATCCACACGATCTATCAAGAACTCAGCCTTGTGCCGTCCCTGTCTGTGGCCGAGAACATCTTCCTGGGCGAATTGCCCAAAGCGGGCAAAGCCGTGGTGAACTGGCGCGAGATGCAGGCCGAGTCGCGCAAGGCGCTGGCCCGGGTCGGATTCGACCTGGATGTGCGTCGCGCGGTCTCAACCTTCTCGGTGGCCGAACAGCAAGCAGTCGAACTGGCCAAGGCGATCCGCAAGGATGCTCGCGTGCTGCTCCTCGATGAGCCCACATCCACCCTGCCTCTTCCTGACGTGGAGCGCTTGTTCACCGTGCTGCGCTCGCTCGCCGCGCAGGGGGTGACCCTGATCTACATCTCCCACCGAATGGAGGAGCTCTATTCACTCTGCGACTCCGTGACCGTCTTGCGGGACGGCCGTAATGCCGCCAGTTTCAGCACCGCAGAATCAAAGCCCGCCGATGTCGTCACCGCGATGATCGGCAAGAGCCTCGAGGGGTCAATCGCCGACGCCGCACTCCGGGGTGAGCGCAGTCCCCGGCTCGGCGCCGGTCGTGGCGACACCGTCATTCTCTCAACGTCCGACCTTGGCGAGGACGACCGGGTGTCCGGGGTGAACCTCGAACTCTACGAGGGAGAGGTGCTCGGGATCTCCGGTCTGATCGGGAGCGGGCAGTCCGAATTGGCCGGCCTATTGGCGGGAGCCCGTCGCAAGACGACCGGTTCGATTCGCATCGACGAGAAGAACGTCACGTTCAACAACCCCCGAGACGCGATCCGCCATGGAATCGGTCTGCTGCCGCAGGACCGCAAGGCTCACGGGTTCATCCCCGACATGAGCGTCGCCGGCAACATCAGCTTGGCCAGCCTGCCGTTGTTCAGCCGGCTCAGCATCATCGACGGACGCAAGGAAAAGAAGGTCGCCGCCGACATGGTGGCCAGCATGGGGATGAAGGTCTCCAGTGTGCATCAGAGCGTGAAGACCCTCAGCGGAGGAACCCAGCAGAAGGCGATTCTTGCCCGTTGGCTGGTGCGCTCCACGCGACTCCTCGTCTGCGACGAGCCCACCCGCGGTGTCGACGTCGGTGCCAAGGAAGACATGTACGAACTCATCCGTGACTTCGCGCGTTCTGGCGGCACGGTCATCATCTCCAGTTCAGAGATTACCGAAGCAATGATGTGCGATCGCGTGCTGGTCATGGCCCGCGGTCAGGTGGTCGCCGAGTTCGATCACGACGAGATAGACCCCCATGGCCACGCCCTCGTCTCGAAATTCGCCTAACCGGCACCCGCAAACCGTGCACCTCGACCAGTGATGGAAAGATAATGACAAAAGACACTCTCAACCCCGAGTCAAGGCCGACTCAGCCACCCGCGCCCAGCCGTGTCCTGGCCACAGCCAAACACCTGCTGCCGAAGAGCTACCTCATCCTGGTTCTCGTCGCCATCATCATCATCGGCTACTACGTCTCCGGCGACTTCCTGACCATTCGAAACGCCGAGAACGTCATCGCGGCCGCCTCGATCGTCGCGGTCCTCGCCGTTGGCCAGTTCTTCGTGATCCTGACCGGGGGCATCGACCTGTCCGTGGGCTCAACGATGGCCATGTCAACGGTCATCGTGGCTCTCACTCTGCAGACGGGGATGAGCGCGGGCCTCTCGGTCGCACTCACCCTCGGCGCCTGCGCGCTGGCCGGGTTCATCAACGGACTGCTCGTCGTGTGGCTGCGCATACCGCCGTTCATCGCGACGCTCGCGATGATGAGCGCCATCAAGGGCTTCAGTTACATCATCCAATCGACCAGTCTCATCCAGATCCTGAACCAGCCGTTCATCGAAGCGTTCGCCCGCGGAACCACGCTGGGAATCCGCAACCCGGTCCTGATCTTCATCATCGTGACGATCATCGCCGCCCTGGTGGCCAAGTACACGACTTTCGGCCGTTCCCTCTACGCCATTGGCGGCAACCCGGAGGCCGCCCGCCTGTCCGGCCTGCCGGTGGCGCGCAATCTGCTCATCACCTACACACTCTCAGGCCTGCTCGCCGGCCTCGCCGGCCTCATCGCAGCCGCTCAGCTCCAACAGGGCAGCTCCCTCATCGGCGTCGGGTACGAACTGGATGCGATCGCCGCGGTCGTCGTCGGCGGTGCCTCCCTGATGGGCGGCAAGGGCGACCCCGTCAGCGCTGTCATCGGTGTCTTCGTCCTCGCCACCATCATCAATGTGATGAACCTGGTCGGGATCTCCTCCGAGCCACAGCTCGTCATCAAGGGCGCCGTCATTGTCATCGCGGTCTTCCTCTCCAGCGCCGGCGGGGTGCAAAGAATCTCGAACTTCTTCGGTTCTCGATTCACGCGCCGACCCGTTGCCGCTCGCTGACCTGACCGGCCGATCACACCACTCTGAGGGGATCTGATGCAGGAAGACAGCCGATCGGAACGAGGTGCACGCATGATCGATGTGGCCATGCTGGCCGGGGTCTCGCAGCAAACGGTATCCCGGGTCTTGAACAAGCACAGCAACGTCAGCACGGATGCTCGCGAGCGGGTCGAATCAGCCATCAAGCGGCTGCGTTATCGCCGCAACCCCTCCGCTCGCGCTCTTGCCACGAGTCGCAGCCACAACCTGGGAATCGTGAGCTTCGGACTCGCGCAGTACGGCCCATCCGTGGCGCTCACCGGAATCATCGATGAGGCCAGGCGATCGGGCTATGCGACCAACCTGGTGACCCTGGGCGACATCGACCGGTCACACATGCGGGCGGCGCTCGACCACCTGCTTGCTGACAACGTGGACGGTATCATCATCCTCGCGCCGCTCGAGGCCGCATTCGACGCGATCGAAGGCATTGACACGGATGTTCCACTCGTCGCCTTTGAACCGGGCGGGGGCCAGCAGACCACACACGTCGGCACCGACGACGTTCTCGGAGCGGCGCTCGCGACCCGTCACTTGCTGGAGCTGGGTCACGAGACGGTTCATCAGGTGAGCGGGCCGGACGGCTGGCTCGGCTCCCGTTCTCGGCTCAAGGGCTGGGCAGACGAACTCGCTGACGCCGGGTTGCCGGTCCCGGACCCGATCCCCGGGGAGTGGTCAACGCGATCGGGCTACGAAGCCGGTCTGATCGTGGCCGCCGATGCGTCCATCACTGCGGTCTTCGTTGCCAACGATCAGATGGCATTCGGGGTTATGAGCGCCCTCAACGCGTGCCAGCTCAGTGTGCCCGAGGACATCAGCGTTGTCGGATACGACGACGTGCCTGAAGCGCCCTACTACGTCCCGGCCCTCACGACGCTTCGCGTGGACTTCAGCCAGGTTGGGCGCCTGGTCGTGGACCGAATCCTCAGCCTCATGAACGACGAGGCCGCCGCACCGATTCCATGGGTCGTTCCCCAGCTCGTGGTGCGCTCCAGTTCCGGCCCACCACCCGGCGTCCGTCGAGCCGGGATCATGCCTGAACCGCGCCAAAACGCCACCTGACCTGGTCGAAGCTGACCAGCACAAACAGCACCATCGAACAGAGAAGAGAAACGAATGTCCTATCGCCAACTCGGCACCACTCCGCTGTCAGTGTCACCCATTTGCGTCGGTACGAGTGCTCTCGGTAGCTTCCCCGCACAATACGGCTACGAGGTTGACACCGAAACCGCTGTTGCGACCATCAAGACAGTTTTTGAGAGCCCGTTCAATTTCATTGACACCTCGAACGAGTACGGCGGAGGCGACAGCGAGCGCCGCATCGGCCAGGCCATTCGGGAGCACGGTTTCGTGCCGGAGGGCTTCGTCATCGCAACGAAGGTCGACCCGCTTCCGGGCAGCAGCGACTTCTCCGGTGACCGTGTTCGTCGGTCGGTGGAGGAGAGCCTCGAACGGCTGGGCCTCGATGTCCTTCCGCTCGTGTATCTGCACGATCCCGAGAAGATCACCTTTGAGGAAGGCGTCGCGGCCGGCGGGCCGCTCGAAGCGCTCATCGAGTTGCGCGACCAGGGCGTGATCACCCATCTTGGCGTGGCCGGCGGACCGATCGACCTCGAACTCCAGTATCTCGCCACCGAGGTATTCGACGCCGTCATCAGCCACAACAGGTTCACCCTCGTCGAGCAGACCGCCGAGCCACTGCTCGACGACGCCCAGGCTCGCGGGGTGGCATTCATCAATGCAGCGCCGTTCGGTGGCGGCATGCTGGTCAGAGGCCCCAAGGCAGTTCCGACCTATTGTTACGCACCGGTCAGCCCGGCCGCTCTGCGCCGGGTCGAAGCGATGGAGCGCCTGTGCGCCGATTTCGGGGTCCCGCTCGCGGCCGCTGCGTTGCAGTTCTCCACCCGCGACCCGCGGGTCACATCCACGATCGTCGGGATGTCCGAACCGCGCCGCGTTGCTCAAACGATCGAGCTGCTCGAGCTCGCCATTCCAGACGAGCTCTGGGATGCCCTCCTGCCGTTGGCCCGTGTGGGCCGTGCCGGAATCGAAAAGGACGCGGCCTGACGGCCCGCCCCCTCAAAGAAGCCCCAACCCTCAAAGAAGAGAAGGCCACATCCTCATGCAAACCAAGAAGAACCCCGCTCCCGTAGACGTGGTCATTATCGGCGCGGGCGCCGGCGGTGCGACCGCTGCGAAAGTCCTCACCGAAGCGGGACTGACCGTTGTCGGACTCGAGCGCGGCCCGTGGCTGAAGCCAGAGCACGCATCGGGCGATGAGCTGAAGTACCTGAATCGAAACTTCATCTGGCAGGACCCCAAGCTGAAGCCCCGCACCTATCGGGCAAATGACCAGGAGGAGGCCGTCATCACGAACTTCTCCGCCACACCGCAGGTTGTCGGCGGAGGGACTACCCATTGGGGCGGAATGGTGCCCCGTATGACGGCCAGCGACTTCAAACTCCGTTCGCTGCACGGCGACGTTCCCGGCGCGAGCCTCGTGGACTGGCCCATCACCTACGATGAGCTCGAGCCGTACTACACGCGTGTCGAGTGGGAATTCGGGACATCCGGCCTGGCCGGGGCCAACCGGTGGGAAGGGCGTCGCAGTCGCGGCTACCCGACGAAGCCGTCACCACTGAGCCAGATCGGCCGCACATTCGCGACCGGCATGGACAAGCTCGGCCACAGCAGTTTTCCGATGCCGCAGGGCATGGTCACCGAGCCTTATCGCGGACGCAAACCATTCAGCGAGAACGGGTTCTGGCAGCAGTACCCGGACCCGGGAACCGGCAAGTCCTCGACCCTGATCAGTTTCATCCCCGACGCGATCAACACCGGCCTGTACGATCTCCGGTCGGACTGCTACGTCAGTGAGATCCTCGTCGGCACGAACGGCAGAGCCACCGGCGTTCGCTACCAGGACGAAAACGGCTATGAGTGGGTTCAGGAGGCGAAGGCTGTCATCGTGGCCGGCGGTGGGATCGAGACGCCTCGGCTGCTCTTGATGTCCAAGTCGGCCCAGTTCCCTGACGGCCTCGCGAACAGCAGCGGTCAGGTCGGCAAGAATGCGACGTTCCACCAGTACTCCTTCTCGGTCGGTCTCTTCGACCGTGACCTCCGTGATCCGCTGTATGGCTGGTCGGGGCACTACATGAGCGGATGCTCATTCGACTTCTACGAGACCGACGAGAGTCGCGGCCACATCCTGGGTTCGCTGATCTTCCCCTCCATGCTCGGGCACCCGGTCAACTGGAGCTTCCCCGGTCGCCCCACCTGGGGGTCGGCGGCGAAAGATGCCGACCGCGAACTGTTCAACCACTCCATGAAGATCGGGATCCTCCTCCACGACCTTCCGGTGGAGAGCAACCGGGTCGACCTCGACCCGACTGTGACGGACGCCTGGGGCCTGCCGGTCGCACGGATCACGCATACGCCACATTCCAACGACTACGCGCAGGAGCGTTGGCAGGTGCAGAAGAACGGCGAAATTCTCCAGGCAGCCGGGGCCAGCAAGGTGGTGCCGGTCAACATGGAGCGGATCACCGGGAACACCTCACACGAATTGGGCACCACCCGCATGGGCAATGATCCCTCGACATCCGTTGTCGACCGTTGGTGCCGCACGCACGACGTGCCCAACCTGTACGTCTTTGACGCGAGCTTCTTCCCCACCGCGACCGGAATCAACCCGGCGCTCACGATCATGGCCAACACCTGGCGCTGCGCCGACCGGATCCTCCAGGTCGACCGTCACACCTGGTCCTGAGATCGAACGATAGAACAGGAGACAACACAATGGGACAAGCAGAATGGGTCACCGTGCCCATCTCGACGCGCGACGTCGAGGGGCCCATCTTCTTCAGTCAGGAGGAGTGGGACACCGTCGAGGCTGCCACTGCGCGCATCATTCCGACGGATCACCATCCCGGCGCACGGGAGGCCAAGGTCGTTCGTTTCATCGATCGGATGCTCGCCGGCACGCAGTTCGTGTTTCCGGCCGCCGATGGGATCGGTTGGCTCCGGATGGAGGGGCGGGAAGAACAGGCCTGGCAGGAGCGCATCGCTCTGCGTCAGTCTCTGTACTCGAGCGGGGTCAAGGAACTCGATGACATCGCCGTGGACCGATTCGGCCAGCGTTTTGTCGGTCTTGAGGGCGATCAGCAGGACGCGGTTCTGGAGACGATCTCCGGCAGACCCAAGCCGACGCCGTTCTCCTTCGACGCACCGGACGACGACGGACTCGGCGGGGCGCCCGCCGGCAATCAACCGGTGAACGAGGACTTCCTCGACTTCTTCCCGCTCCTGGTGCTCAATACCCGGCAGGGCTTCTACGCCGATCCGGTCTACGGCGGCAATGAGAACAGGATCGGGTGGGCCGTCATCGGATTCGACGGTCCGCCCACCTTGAAGTCGACGATGGACGGCAGCTACACGACGAAGAAATACATGCTTCCTGATGCGGAGTGGCCTTATGAGCGCCACCCCGAGGTGTTGCGGTACCGGCGGCCCTAAGGCCGACGCTTCGGCGGGGCGCTCTCGTTGTGCGAGTACCCCGCCGAAGCCGCACATTGACCGCCGCGCCACATCTGCCTGGCGCCGGCTACCGGGCATACTGGAGCCGGGCCGATTCATCGGCTAGAGAAAGTGGGGGCCTCAGATGGGTCGAACTGCGTCCAAATCGCGTGGCGCTCGCATGGTGGACGTCGCACGGCTGGCCGGCGTGTCCCAGCAGACCGTGTCGCGTGTGGTGAATCGTGCTGAAAACGTCACGCCCGAAATTCGCGAACGTGTCGAGCAGGCAATTGAGCAGCTGCACTACCGACGCAACACCGCCGCCGCCGCGCTGGCGAGTAACCGCACGATGAACCTCGGCGTGCTGAGCTACGCGCTCTCAGTGCACGGCACGTCCCTCGCCCTCGTCGGAATATCCGAGCAGGCGCGACGGCATGGCTACTCAACCCGCCTTGTCACGCTGGCCGCGCTGGACCACGCCACCGTCCGCTCGGCGCTCAGCGAACTGTCCGCGGACGAAGTCGATGGCATCATCGTCCTCGCGCCGCTCACGGCTGCAATGGAAGTGCTGCGCGGCATCGAAAGCGACGTCCCCATCGTCACCTTCGAACAGGGGTCCACTGAATCGGCGACAAGCGTCTCGATCGATGAAGTGCACGGCGCACGCATGGTGGTGCGACACTTGCTCGACCTCGGTCATGCGACCGTATGGCACATCGCCGGTCCGCCCGGGTGGATGGCCTCAGATGCACGGCAACTGGGCTGGCGGACAGAACTCTCGGAGCGCGGGCGCATCGTCCCACCGCCCATAAGCACCACGGACTGGAGTCCGAGGGCAGGATACGAAGCGGCGGCTCGTCTGGCCGAGAATTTGAACGTGACGGCCATTTTCGCTGCCAACGACCCGTTTGCGCTCGGAGCGATGAAGTTCTTCGACGAGCAGAATATCGCGGTGCCCGGGCGGGTGAGCGTCGTGGGCTTCGACAACGTCGCTGAGGCCAAGTATTACAACCCCTCGCTGACGACCGTGGTCCTCGACTTCGAGGAGGTCGGTTACCGGGCCGTTGACCAGATTCTGTCGATGATGCGCGGTGACGAGACGCATGGTGTCCCACTCATTGAGCCGCAGCTGATTGTGCGAGACAGTACCGGCCCGGCCCCGTCCTGAGCGCTCGGCGTGCGTGCACGCGTCAACGCTGCGCACGTTCAGACCGCATGGTTTCGGATGGGCGCTCCGAGTACTTGCTGCGGTACGCCGCCGCAAACCTCCCGAGATGGACGAAACCCCAGCGTGCTGTCACCTCGGTCACGCTGACCGTGCCGGGCGCCGCGAGCACCAGTTCGTCGTGCACCTTCTCAAGCCGGAGGTGGCGCAGATAGATCCCGAATTAAGGCTAGAACCTTACAGTGGGTCGTGGGTTCAAATCCAGTCAGCCCGACCAAGGGGCCGTTCGCGAAACTTGTCACGAAGCTGGCTGGTTGGAACAAGAAGCAATCGCATCCGGCAACTCACAGGCCGCCCGGCCACGACCTTTCTCGAATTCGCCGAACGAGAAAAAGTGGTGTGGGAACGCTGACGGCCTGACAAGGATGCGCATGCGGGCAAATGGCCGGCGTTCGTCTCTTGCAGGGATTACTCGCAGTGGTACAGGCGAACAGTAGGCCGAACGAGATTGACGAAGAGCATTTCGAGCTCATTGTGGTCGGTGGCATCGCGCGCGACGCGGCAGCTCTCTTCCAGGAGTTTTTTCGAGAGCTGTCGAAAATGGGCTTGTCCGTTCGCTATAAGAATGAAACGGTTCCAATGACGAAAGGACACGACCGTGAAATACGTCATCATGTTCACCTTCGACCCCGAGCTCGACGCGCAAGTGTCGGAGGAACGGATGCAGGGCCTCTACGGGCGCGCCAACCAGTGGTACGGAGAGAATGCGGCGCAGATCGTAGATGGTGGAGCCCAACTGCAGCCCGTCGAGACGGCGACCACCGTGAAGTACGGCGAGAGCGGCAGTGTCGTGGTCGATGGGCCGTTCTCCGAGGCTAAGGAGGTCGTCGGCGGCTTCAGTGTCATCGACGTCCCGGATATGGACGCCGCGATCGCGCTGGTTCGGACATGGCCGTTCCTCGAACTGCCCGGCTGGGGTGTGGAGATCCGCCCGATCTTGACCATCGCCAGCCAGTCCGAGGAGTGAGCGGCTCGGACGACGCGGCCCGTCCGGACGACGCGAGCGCGCCGGGCGGCGAGGTCGCGGCATCCGATCTCCTCCTCTCGCAAGTCGTGCGCGAGCAGTCCGGACGAATCGTGGCGGCCCTGGCCCGGTCTCTTGGCAGCCTGGACATCGCCGAAGAGGCGGTGGCCGAGGCCGTTGAGGAGGCGCTCCGGGCGTGGCGAAAGGGCGGGATCCCGCAAAACCCGGGCGCATGGCTCACGCAAGCCGCGCGCCATAACGCGCTCGATCGCCTGCGCCGCGAGAAGAGGTACCGCGAGAAACTGATTGGCATGCTGCCCGGCATCGACTCGGAGTCCGCGGCGCCGGAAGACTCCTGGGCCGATTCGTTCGGCGAGGTCGACGACCGGCTTTCGCTGCTGTTCGGCTGCTGCCATCCCGCACTGGCGCCGGAGGCTCAACTCGCGCTCACCCTGCGAGCGGTGTGCGGCCTCACCACGGCGCAGATCGCGCGCGCCACCTTCAGCACCGAGCCCGCGACGGCGCAGCGAATCGTGCGGGCCAAGCGGAAGATCGGCGCGACGGGCATCCCGCTGCGGATACCGGACGCGACGGATCGGGCGGCACGGCTCGACATCGTCCTCACGATCGTGTCGGTCATGTACAACGAAGCTCATCTCGTCGCCGGCGGCGACGCCGCCGCGGACCGCGACCTCGCCGATGACGCGCTATGGCTGGCAGGCGTGATTGCGGCGGCGCTTCCGCGTGAGGCGGAGGCTCACGGCCTCCTCGCGCTACTGCTGTTCCACCGGGCGCGGGAATCGGCGCGATCCGTGGACGGCGAACTGGTGCTAATGGCCGATCAAGACCGGTCAAGATGGAACCAGACTCTCATCGTTCGCGCACGCGCCGAGCTGGAACAGGCCGCCCGGTTACGGCGCCCAGGCCGTTGGCAGCTGCACGCGGCGATCGCCGCGTGTCACGCGGATGCCGAAACGGCAGCGGAAACCGACTGGCTGCAGGTGCTCGTGCTCTACGACCTGCTCCTTGGCTACGACCCGTCGCCTGTGGTGCGGCTCAATCGCGCCGTCGCGCTGGATCGGGTGGGAGCCCCCACGGCAGCGCTCACCGAGGTCGACGCCCTTGAGGGCCAGCTCACACGGGCCCACCTCTGGCATGCCGTGCGCGCGCACCTGCTGCGTCGGCTCGGACGCGACGACGAGGCACTCGTCGCGGACCTGCACGCTCTGGAACTGACAGCGAACGAGGCCGAGCGTCGTCTCCTCGCTGCCCGCACCGGTCGGTGACCGTTCGGTTGCGCGGCCTTACGCCGGTCTCGCGCCGCATGCGGCTCACCAGGCTGTGGCGAGAGGTCGCCGCCTTCGCCTGGCGCGCCTGGGCCTGCGCCAGCGCGGCAGCGACCGCGTCCGCCTGCATGGCGGACGCGGTCGGCTCGTCGCCGGGAGCGATCAGAACGGGTTCGTCGACGGGTCCACGAGCGGGCGAACCTCGACGCCGCCGAAGGGGGCCGGGCAGAGCTTGGCGATCTCGACGGCGTGGTCGAGGTCGCGCGCCTCGAATGAGTAGTAGCCGCCGAAGGCCTCCTTGGACTCGACGAACGGGCCGTTCGTTGCCGTTCCGCCTCCTTTGATCGTTTTGGCCGTCGTCACGGACGCGAGCGCCCCTCCGCCCGTGAGGGTCCCACCGAGCTCGGAGACCTGCTTGGTGAACGTGTTGTGCGCGTCGACCAGCGCGCCCCACGCCTCGGGCGGCATGGTCGCGTACCGTGCCTGGTCTTCGTAGATGAGGACTACGTACTGGGACATGGAGCTACCTCCTGCACTAGATCGCGGGCCCGGCTTGTCCGGCCCCGTCATCAATACAGCGAATAACCGGCCCCCGGATCGACAGCTAGGCCAAGATTGTTCAAAATTGAGCCGCCGCCGACGCCCAGATGTGCCAGCTGTCATACTCGCCGTAATCGGCTATCGCGCTGAATAAGCGGCCCGCGCGATCCTCGGCCCGGGAACCTCCGCGAAAGAGGCAGCTTTCCCCTTCACTATGACCCCAGGAGCCCGCACCATGCGCCTCACCAAAACCATCGCCACCTCGACCGCCGGGCTGGTCATTCTGTTCACTCTCAGCGGCTGCCAGCTGGCATCTCAGACCGACAGCCAGACCATTGACTAGACGCAAAGTGCCGAGGAACCGGATACCGCGGTCGTGGGGGAAGCGCTGCTTACGGCCACGCTGATCCGAGTCGTCGACGGAGACACGATCACGGTCGTGCCCTCTGAGCTGCTTCCTGCCATCGACGACGCGGGCACCGAGCACGCCGTACGGCTGCTGGGCATCGACACCCCGAGATGAACACGATGAGCGACGAGGCCCCAGAATGTGGCGCCCAGCAGGCAGCCGACTACCTTGAGGAGTTTCTGCAGAGCTACGGCGACGCGGACCAGCTCACGCTCACCTTCGACGCCCAGGCCGACCGCACGGACCGCTTCGGCCGCTCGCTGGCTTACGTGCAGGTCAACGACGCTGCGGGCACTGACGTGGCCCTCGCTCTGGCCACCCGGGGTCTAGCTGAGGCGTGGTATCCCCGAGGCGAGCCGGAACCGGAGCGCTACGGCGGCTACGCCGGAGCCTAGGACGTAGCCGAGACCTCTAGCTACGGTCTTTACGCCATCTGCGATTCGATCGGCCGGTAGCCAGATCGCCACGAGCAGAATGAGGTTGTCGGTTCCCATGATTCGAGGGCCTTGGGCTCGGGTGTGGGCGGCTTCCTGCGGGTTTCTGTTCGTGCGTGAAGTTGTCGGCGGTTGCCGCGGGGACTGGTATGGCGCCTAGTGGCTCTGGAGCAGGCAGCCGTCGTCGTCCTCCCGCTAGCCGCGTCAAAAACAGGGCACCGACCGCCAGAGTATTCTGTTCGTGTTCTGAGCTGCCCTGTTTCAGTGCGCAATTGTTCCCGTCGTGTATGTGCGATCGCCGCCAAGGTGGTCGGCTCCGATCGGAAGGATGTCGGATGGCCCCGAGTCTGAATCGAAGGCGTCTTTTCCGCCCGCGGGACGAGAGCGCGGGCCAGAACCGGGTGACGTTCATCGAGCTGTTCTTCGATCTCATCTTCGTTTTCGCCATCACCCAGCTCTCCCACACGCTCGTGGAGCACCTGAGCGTCAGGGGCCTGGCCGAGGCAGCTGTCCTCTTGGTCGCGGTCTGGTGGGTGTGGATGTACACAGCCTGGGCGACGAACTGGCTCGACCCGGAGACCGGCGCGGTGCGCCTGATGCTGTTTGTGTTGATGCTTCTCGGTCTCGTGCTCAGTACCTCGATCCCGGGGGCGTTCGGCGACCGGGCGCTGGGATTCGCCGTCGCCTACGTCGTGATGCAGGTCGGTCGCACGGCGTTCTTGGCCTGGCGCTACCGGGCGGTCGAACCGTCCAGCGCGTTGAATATCACGCGGATCACGATCTGGTTCCTTGCCTCTGCTCCGCTCTGGCTCCTGGGCGCCGTGCTCGGCGGTGACGCGCAACTCGCGCTCTGGGCGGCGGCGATTCTGCTCGAAACCGTCGGGCCGTCGGTGCGTTATTACACGCCGATCCTCGGCGCCTCACCGACATCATCCTGGTCGGTGTCCGGAGGGCATATCGCCGAGAGGAGCGGACTGTTCGTCATCCTGGCCCTCGGCGAATCGGTGCTGGTGACCGGCACGGCCTTCAGCCGAGGTGACATCAGCGCACCCGCTGTCGGCGGGGTGCTCGCTGCGTTTGTGGGCACGATCCTGTTCTGGCTGCTGTATTTCAGCAATGGTGCGGAGCGCGGCTCTCGCTTCATCCGTTCGTCGGAGCTGACCGGACCGATCGCCCGGCTCACCTATGTTTACCTGCACATCCCGATCGTCGCGGGCGTCGTGCTGAGCGCCGTCGGCGATGAACTCGTCCTCGCTCATCCTGAGGACCAGCTGAGTCGTGGCGGCCTGGCGGTTGTGATCGGCGCCCCGGCGCTCTACCTGATCGGAAATCTGCTGTTCAAAAGGTCGGTTGGCCGTCCCTGGCTGATCTCGCATCTGGTCGGGGTCGCCGCCCTCATGGCCGTCTATGCGGCCACCGTGACCGTACTCCCACCCCTGGGTGGCCTGGCGGTGTTATGGATCAGCACTTCCGTTGTCGCGCTGGTGGTGGTCGCCGATGAAGTGAGTGCCCGTCGCGACGGTTCCAGTCGGCCGAACGGTGAACCCGAGGCCAACACCGCGACGACGTAGGGATGCGCCGAAAGTTGGTGTGCGGGCCCAGCTGTCGGTGCTGCGAATGAGTGCCGGTTGACAAGGAAATTGCTTCTGAGGGTTCTTCGGAACGGACTCCTCGCGTGGCCTCTCAATGACCTCCTCGCGCTTCAAAATAGGCCCAGGCACAGAAACGGCGCAGAACCGAGGATGTCCTCAGTTCAGCGCCGCGGGTCTGGATCAGATCGTGCGCGGTGCCTTTGCCAGGTTGGCCTCGAGCTCAGCGATGGTCTGACGCGAGCCATAGGCTGGGCGATCGCGCTCGACGCGCCAGCTCTCGGAGAGTGGACCGATGTTCACGGTGTCGAAACCGAATTCGTCGTAAAGCTTCGTGACTAAGTCGGAGGCATCCGCAAAGTCGGACGACGTAGCGAGCGCACGCCGTGCCGGGTCACCGGTTGGGAACGAGTCAGCAGTGATGTCAGCGGCCGTGATGTGGTTGAAGCCCTTCGCTACGCGCGAAGTCGGCAGGTGCTCCTGCAGCATGCCGGTAACGGTTGCCTCACCGTTGTCGAGGGCCTCGATGTGGCCGTCGCGTTCGAAGTAGTAGTTGTTGGTGTCGATGACGATCTTTCCGGCGAGCGGCTGGACCGGCACGTCCGCATAGGCCTTGAGCGGCACGGTCACGACCGCGACGTCGGCAGCCTCTGCCGCCTGCACTGCGGTTCCGGCTGTGGCCTTCGGGCCGAGCTCGGCGACGAGGTCAGCGAGAGTCTCGGGGCCGCGAGAATTGCTGATCACGACGTCGTAGCCGCTCTCGATCGCCTTGCGGGCGACCTGGCTGCCAATGTTTCCTGCACCGATGATTCCGATAGTTGTCATGCTCGTGACAACGGGCCCGGCGTCGAAAATGTTCCCGGCATTGTACGTCTCGATCCTGTTCCGCTTCGAAATAACCCCTGCAGAGCGGTGAAACACCAAGCGTGATGAGACAACCTATCGAGGCGCTCGGGGGCGGGGCATCGTGCTCAGCGACTAGATCCCGCTCAGCGCTTCCTCTTCCGCCGCAACATTCTTCTGCACGGCGAACTGGGTCCGGTGCAATTCCTCGTACCGCCCACCCACAGCCAGCAGTTCCTCGTGCGTACCGCGCTCCACAATCGAGCCGTCCTCGACCACGAGGATCAGGTCCGCGCTGCGGATGGTGGAGAGGCGGTGCGCGATCACCATCGCCGTGCGTCCCTCGAGCGCCTCGCTGAGCGCCGCCTGCACGGCGGCCTCCGATGTCGAGTCCAGCGCCGCCGTCGCCTCGTCGAGGATGACGACGCGGGGCTGGGCGAGCAGGAGCCTCGCGATGGTCATCCGCTGGCGCTCGCCGCCGGACAGTCGGTAGCCACGCTCGCCCACCATGGTGTCCAGCTGGTCCGGCAGCGACCGGATGAGCGGCTCGAGCCGTGCACGGCGCACGGCGTCCCACACCTCATCGTCGGTCGCCTCCGGCCTTGCGAGGCGGAGGTTGGAGAGGATGGTCTCGTGGAACAGGTGGCCGTCCTGCGTCACCATGCCCAAGGTGTGCCGCATGGAGGCGAACGTGACATCGCGGACATCCGCGCCTGCGAGGCGCACGGCCCCGCTGTCGACGTCATACAGGCGCGAGAGAAGCTGCGCGATCGTGGACTTGCCGGCACCGGACGAACCAACGAGGGCAACGGTCTGCCCCGGCTCGATCCGGAAGGACACGCCGTGCAGCACTTCCTCGCCGCCGCGGGTGTCCAGCGTGGCGACCTCTTCGAGAGAGGCCAGGGACACCTTGTCCGCGGACGGGTAGGCGAAGCGGACGTTGTCGAACTCGACGGACACCTGGCCGTCGGGAACGGCGCCGGCGTTGGGCTTCTCCTTGATGAGCGGGTCGAGGTCCAGCACCTCGAAGACCCGCTCGAAGCTGACCACCGCGCTCATGATCTCCACCCGGGCGTTGGCGAGGCTGGTCAGCGGCGCGTAGAGGCGGGTGAGGAGGAGCGCCAGGGTGACCACGTCACCGGTGTTGAGCTGGCCGGCGAGGGCGAGGGAGCCGCCGAGCCCGTACACGAGCGCGAGGGCGAGAGCGGAGACGAGCATCAGTGCGGTGAAGAAAACGAACTGCAGCATCGCTGTGCGCACCCCGATGTCGCGCACGCGGGCGGCGCGGACGCGGAACTCCTCGGCCTCCTCGTCGGGCCGGCCGAACAGCTTGACGAGGGTGGCGCCGGGTGCCGAGAAGCGCTCGGTCATCTGCGTGCTCATCGCGGAATTATGATCGGCGGCCTCGCGGCGCAGCGCGGCGAGGCGGCTGCCCATGCGGCGCGCGGGGATCAGGAAGATGGGGAGCATGATCACGGCGAGAACCGTCACGAGCCAGGACGTGCTGAGCATGACGAACAGGGTGAGGATCAGCGCCACGAGGTTGGTGACCACGCCGGACAGCGTGCCGCTGAAGGCCTGCTGGGCGCCGATCACATCGTTGTTGAGGCGGCTCACGAGGGCGCCCGTTCGCGTGCGGGTGAAGAATGCGATCGGCATCTTCTGCACGTGGTTGAAGACGGCGGTGCGGAGGTCCAGGATCACGCCTTCGCCGATCCGCGCCGAGTACCAGCGCGTCACGAGGGACACGCCGGCGTCGGCTATGGCCACGAGGGCGATGACGACGGCGAGCCACACGATCGTGCTGACCGCGCCCTGGGCGACGATGACGTCGACCACCTGGCCGGCGAGCACCGGCGTCGCGACCGCGAGGAACGCTCCCACGGTGGAGAGGGTGATGAAGATCAGCAGCTTGCTCCGGTAGGGCACCGCGAACGTCAGGATCCGCCGAACGGACTCACGGGAGAAGCCGTGTTTGCCGTCCCTGGCGCTCGAGATCTTGTACAGCGAGCTCCAGGCCGCGCCTTCCATGCTCATTGAGGTTCCTTCCGTGGGCAGAAGGCCAAGCTTAGATGGCGGGTTGCCCGAGCTCGGTTCTCCTCGGCGGTGGCCAGTCGGACCCGTTGAGGGAATCGGCTCGGCCGGTAATGAGGTTGGGGGATATGTGCGACTGAGGATTCCTTGCGTAGGGGCATGTATGCGCATACACTCTTCGGAACGTGCTTAGCGCGCCTCAGATGGGCCCGGTCATCCGGTGATCGGTCGCTCGGCGCCGACGCGGTCAACGACGACACGGAGGAACACGCTGTGAAACGAACACCAAAGATTGCCGTGATGTGCGCCGCGCTGGTGGCGGGAACGCTCATCATCGCGCCGAGCGCCACCGCCGCGACCGGCACATCGAAGGGCCCTGCGACGGGGGATCCCCGTGGAGACACCGCGGTCCTCCAGAGCTATGCCGTCGATACCTGGGCCTCCCTCGACGCCATGACCGACAAGAAGACCGGGCTGCCCGCGGACAAGCTTCAGGGCGACCTGTCCGAGCCGAGCGACAACACCAGCCCGACCAATATCGGCGGCTACCTGTGGTCGGTCGTCTCGGCGCGGGACCTCGGCATCATCAGCAAGCAGGATGCCTTCAAGCGCATGAAATCCACCCTCAAGACCCTCGAGCGGATCGAGCGGCACGAGCCCAGTGGCATGTTCTACAACTGGTACTCGCCGCGCGACGGGCACAAGCTCACCACTTGGCCGGGGAGTGACGACCCGGTCGACCCGTTCCTGAGCTCGGTGGACAACGGCTGGCTCGCCGCATCCTTCCGCATCGTCGTCGAGGCCGAACCTCGCCTCGCCCGATCGGCCGACGCGCTCTACGCCAGCATGGACTTCGGCTACTTCCACGACCTCGAGGGCGGAGCGAACGCCGTCAACGGCGCCGGGCTCAATCGCGGCGGTTTCTGGGTGACACCCCCGCCCGGCTGCAGCGTTCCCGGCAACTACGGCGACGACGGCTCCGAGCTCTACTACACCTGCCACCACTACGACACGAGTGTGAGCGAGGCGCGCATCGTGAACTACCTCGGCATCGCCAACGGGCAGATCCCTGCTGAGGCCTACTACGGCACCCTGCGCACCATGCCTGACCAGGGCTGCGACTTCGCCTGGCAGGAACAGAAGCCCACCGGCGAAACGCGGGAGCACCTCGGTGTGCCCGTCTACGAAGGCGTCTACGAGTACCGGGGAATGAAACTCGTTCCGGCCTGGGGCGGCAGCATGTTCGAGGCACTGATGCCTGACTTGCTCGTGCCCGAAGCCGACTGGGGGCCGCAATCCTGGGCCGTGAACCACCCGGCAAGCGTGCGCGCCCAGATCGAGCACGGTCTCGACGAGGCCGGCTACGGCTACTGGGGCTTCTCCCCGGCGAGCGATCCCTTCGGCGAGTACGCGGAGTACGGAGTCGAGGGAGTGGGCATGAGCGCCGACGGTTACGCCTCCGACCGGGAGCGGACCAACGTCGATGCCGGCTACGACGGATGCCGCGAGGCCGCCAACCCGAACCCCGATTTCAGCGACGGCGTCGTGACGCCGCACGCCTCATTCCTCGCGCTGGCGTATGACAAGCCGGCCGTGCTGAGCAACCTCGCGGGCATCAAGAACGACCTGGGCGCCTATGGCCCCGGCGGCTTCTACGACGCCGTCGCGACAGAGAGCGGCACCATCGCCGAGCGGTACCTCTCCCTCGATCAGTCGATGATCATGGCCGCGGTCGCCAACGACCTGCTCGACGACCGGCTCAAGGACTACTTCGTCGACGACACCTTCGAGGCCGCCGTGCGCCCGCTCGTCGAAGCTCAGATCTTCGGTTCCAAGCTGGAATGACCGGGCCACCGCGCCCCGTCCCGGCGGGGCAGGGTGCGGCGCATGCTCTCAGAGGGGATAACGCTGCGTGGGAGGCGCATCCCGGGAAGTCCCGGGGTGCGTCTCCCCGTGCGCGTGGCCGCGTTTACTGCTGGATGAACTCGAGAAGGTCGGGGTTGAGGACGTCGGCGTGCGTCGTCAACATTCCGTGTGGGAAGCCCTCGTAGATCTTGAGGGTCGAGTTGCTCAGAAGCTCGTGCTGCTTGAGCGACGCATCCTTGTAGGGCACGACCTGGTCGTCGTCGCCCTGCATCACGAGAACCGGAACGCTGATCGACCGGAGGTCTTCGGTCTGGTCCGTCTCCGAGAACGCCTTGATTCCTTCATAGTGCGCCAGGGCGCTGCCCGTCATGCCTTGGCGCCACCAGTTGTCGATGACGGCCTGGGACGCCTCGGTGCCGTCACGGTTGAACCCGTAGAAGGGCCCGGAGGCCACCGCCACGAAGAACTCAGCCCGATTGGCGGCCAGTGCGTCGCGAAAACCGTCGAAGACCGACAGGGGCAATCCTTCTGGGTTGGCATCCGTCTGCACCATCAGCGGGGGAACCGCTGCAACGAGAACAGCCTTCGCCACGCGGCCTTGGGGCTCGCCGAACTGGGCGACGTACCGGGCGACCTGGCCGCCCCCGGTGGAGTGGCCGATGTGGATGGCGTTCTTCAGGTCGAGGTGTTCGACGACCGCGGACACATCGCTGGCGTAGTGGTCCATGTCATGGCCGGTGCCGATGTCTGTCGACCGGCCGTGGCCGCGGCGGTCGCTCGCGATGACCCGGTATCCCTTGGAGTGGAAAAAGAGCATCTGTGCGTCCCAGTCGTCGCTGGAAAGTGGCCAGCCGTGGTGGAACACGATGGGCTGGGCGTCCTTGTTGCCCCAGTCCTTGTAGAAGATTTCTGTGCCGTCTTCGGTCGTAACAAATGCCATGATTGGCCTCCCTTTCTCGTCGAACCAAGCCGCGCTCGGGCCACCTATCGGTATTCCCGCTCCTAGGTCCCGTGGCGCGTGCATCAACCGTAAGTGTGGAGCGCTCTCTGAGGGTCAGACAGTTGTCTAATCCTCGGTAGATTCTTGTCGACGGTTGACCGGGTGTCGAGCCCCCTTGCGACGAACTGCGAGTACCGCTGCGACATAGTGAGAGTGGTGATCCGACGATCATCCAGACCCTCCGGCCTGACCTTCTCACCTGGCGACCTGACCGTTAACGTGAACCCATGCATGCCGACGACGTCGTCAACGAGCCCCGAGGCGAAATCCGGGCCATCGTGTCCTCCTGGGCGGGTACACCCGCATTCCTCTGCGACCGTCACCTCACCGTTGTGGTGTCCAACAACGCGGCACGAGCCCTCTCAGCTGCGTTCTCGGAGGGAGTGAATCTGGCTCGATTCACCTTCCTGGAGCCCGGCATCGACCGGGACCAGCCCGGGTACGACGCGGCGGCTCACCAGGTGGCCGCTTTACTTCGGGTGTCGTTGAATCAGCACCGCGCCGACGATGCCTCCTTCCGTGGCATCGTTGGTGACCTGTCCGTGATGAGCATGGATTTCGCCACCGCCTGGGCCGACACCTCGCTTCCGGCTCAGGCGAGCGGTGTCATCGACTTCGCGGACACACCGGAGGGACTCATCCGCATGGCCTACCAGGTGCTGCACGTGCCGAACAGCGATGGTGATGCCCTCATCGTGTGGGGAGCACGAGACACAGAGTCGAGCCAGTCGTTGGCTCGCCTGGTGAAGGCGTCGACCGGCTCGTAGCCGTCTACCGAATCGGCCAGCCCTGCAGCGGCCCCCGTACCGGGCGACCGGTCAGTTTCGTTTCCCTGATGTGAGTGAGCAACTCGTGGGCGCGTGTGCCATCGGCCACCGGCCAGACGGTCATGGAAAACCCACCCGGCACCTCAAGGATCTGCCACGGAAATGTCACGAGCTCGCTTCCGTCGACGCTGATGGGCACTGTCCCTTCGGTCATGGGCCGCGCATCATGATCGATCCACATCTGACTGAAAAGGGGGCTGTCAACCGCGAGCTGGCCAACGATCTCCCGAAGCCTGGGATTGTCCGGATCCGCGTTGAAGCGCAGAGCGGCAACGGTGCTTCGGGCGATATCGACGAAATCGGCGTTGTCCGGAAACAGGGTGAGGGCCCCGAAGGCGCTGATCGCGATGTTGTCGCCGTACCAGGCATAGCCGGGGCTCAAATAGTCGGCCATCTCGTTGATGGCCACGATGTCCTGATTGCTGTCGAAGACGTAGGCCGGCACGTTCGACCAGCTCGAGAGCAATGTCAGCACGTGCTCGCTCAGCGGCACAGGCGTTCGACTGGAATCCACCGAGGAAGGGCTGGGGCGAGCAATCCGGAAGAAGTATGCCCGCTCCGTCTCGTCAAGCCTGAGGGCGACAGCCAAGCTGTTGAGCACCTGATCGGACATCTGGTGTCCTTGACCCTGCTCGAGGCGCACGTAGTAATCCCGGCTGATGCCGGCCAACTGGGCGACTTCTTCGCGCCGAAGGCCCGGAGTCCGTCGATTGTCGAGGGAGAACCCGAACGAGGCAGGATCCAGCCGTACCCGCCTACTACGCAGGTACTGTGCAAGAACCGGTGTTCGGGAGGTCACAGGCGCCCTATCTGAGTCGGCTAACGGAAAAACGTTATCGCATCGCCAGGGAGAAAACCGCTGCCATCCATGCGGTATCGAGGGCTTGCGCCGAGGCGGATGAGCGTCGCGCCGAATTCGGACAGGTGTAGTACCGCTGAGGCACGCCCCGACCGTACGGTGGACACAATCGTTCACCGAGCACACAAGGAGGGTACGAGATGGACAACGTCGAGGATTACATCAGGCCAGGTGTGCCGCCGTCCGGTTCGGGATGCGTGGAATGCGACGAAACCGGCAGTTGGTGGCTTCATCTTCGTCGATGTGCTTTGTGCGGGCACATCGGGTGTTGTGATGACTCGTTGAACAAGCATGCGACGGCGCACGCTCACAGCAGCGGGCATCGCGTCATCCGTAGCTACGAACCCGAGGAAACCTGGTTCTGGGACTACGGAACGAACACCTTCCTTGACGGCCCGGAGCTGGCCCCACCGTTGAGCCACCCACGATCACAGACGGTGCCGGGCCCGCAGAACCGAGTTCCGACCAACTGGCAACGGCTCCTGGGGTCATGAGCGCACCCGTCGCTGGGGGAGGCCAGCGCATTCGTGTCTTCGAGCACCCCTACGGGCGGCACGCCTTTGCAATCCGCGACTACCTCACTCGAAGTGGTATCCCGTTCGAGTCGATCACGATCGAGACGGACGAAGAGAGCGTGGCGCATCTCGGGACCGCTCTCGCGAGCACTCCTCTGCCAGTGGTCGTGTTTCCGGATGGGGCTCGGATAGACGACCCGACACCAGCGCGAATCGCCGAGCACTTCGGGTGGATCAATCGTCCACGCCGCAGCTCTTACGACGTCATCGTGTTCGGTGCAGGACCAGCGGGGCTCTCAGCGGCTGTATACGCTGCATCGGAGGGGCTGGAGGTCGCCGTCATCGAGCGGGACACCGTGGGCGGCCAGGCCGGCTCGAGCAGTCTGATCGAAAACTACCTCGGGTTCTCTCACGGCATTTCCGGTGCGGCGCTCGCCGAGCAGGCAAAGGAGCAAGCGATCGCATTCGGCGCCGAGTTACTCGTCATGCAACACAGTTTGAGTCGAACATTCGGCGACCATCTGATGCGAGCCGAACTCGCAGATGGCTCGGCGTTGACTGCCCGCGCGGTGATCTGCGCCACCGGCGTGCAGTGGCGCCGACTCGATCTGCCATCGGAGGACGTGCTGTACGGATCAGGAGTGTATTACGGCGCCGGGACCAGCGAGGCCGCCTCATGTGCCGGCGAGCACGTCTATGTTGTCGGTGGAGCGAATTCGGCCGGTCAGGCCGCCATGAACCTCGCGGCGCACGCGGCGCGGGTCACCGTGCTCGTGCGCGGGCCATCACTCTCGGCAACGATGTCGGCCTACCTGTTGCGACGACTGCTGGCCGCCCCCAACATCGAGATCCTCGTGAACACGAGCGTCGCGGCGCTGGAGGGGGACGGACGGCTCCGCGGACTGACCCTCATCTCCGATGGAACCACAACCAACGTCACGGCCAATCGGTTGTTCATCTGTATCGGCGGTCGTCCGAACACCGAATGGACGAACAAGACGTCTGTGGCGACGGATGAACGAGGGTTCCTGCTCACGGGCACCGATGTGACGGCTGAGCACCTTCTGCACTGGCCGCTCGAGCGCCAGCCCCTGTACCTCGAAACGAACCAGCCCGGCGTGTTCGCGGCGGGGGACGTGCGGGCCAATTCGATCAAGCGCGTTGCTTCGGCGGTCGGGGAGGGGGCCATGGCGGTGGCTCTGACACACCGATATCTGGCTGAGACTTTCGGCTAGGCATCGGTCAGACGTGCGGCCCGCCTAATTATCCGCGCAGGTTCACGGCTTCACCGGTGGTGCGGGCTCCGGGTCGTCGCTCATGGCGTCGAGAAAAGCGGCGCTTGGAGCGAAGAACGTGGATCCCGTGACCGCAGTTGAGAAGTCCAGCAACCGGTCGTGGAGCCCCGGCGGATCTCCGATGAACATGCGTTGAAGCATGTGCTCGATCACCCAGAGATGGCGCGAATAGCCGATGAAATAGGTGCCGAACTCGTGTGTCGCCGGGCTGCCGAACGGCATGTTGTCGCGAAGGATGCCGTGCTCAACGCCGTCCACCGTGATCGTGGCGAGTGTCTTATGTGATTTCTGCCCTGAGTCGGCGTCCTCGAGCTCGATGTTGTCGGCCTTGGTCCGGCCCATAATCGCTTCCTGCTGCTCGGTGGTCAGAGTCCGCCACTCTGCCAGAGGGTGAGTGTATTTCTGCACGACGATGTAGCTCCCTCCGGCGAACGTCGGGTCCTCCTCGCCCACCAGCGTTACCTCCCGAAGTTCTTGCCCCACGGGGTTGGCCGTTCCGTCCACGAATCCGAGCAGGTCACGTACATCGAAGTACCGAAAGCCGACCGTCTCGTCGACCACCCGCACCGACCCGCTGAAGAGATCCATGACCTGGCGCTCGAACTCGAAGCATAGGTCGCGTCTGTCGGCTCGGATATGGAGCAGGATGTCGCCCGGGGTCGATGGAGCGTTGTGGTGCGCGCCGGTGACGGGCCGGAAGGAATGGAGCTCCCGTGGGAGTGGACTGCGAGTGACCTCGACCCAGGTGCGAGCGCCAATGCCGACTGTGCAGGACAGAGCCGCGTCGAGGTCGCGAAACGCAACGTTCTTGAGGATGTCCGAGATCGCGGCCAGCGTCGCGCGAACATTCTCGACCGCACCGGGAACGTCTGTCACCGACAGCACAAGAAAGACGGCCGTGCTGCTCAGCGGCGCATCCACACTCTGGGATTCGATCGGGACACGTCGCGACGACACGCTCATACGGCGGCCCGACCCAGAACGGCGGGACTCTCGCGGCGTGACTCTGCGGGAGCTGCAGCGGCCGGGACCGCGGCCCCGTTCCACAAGCGCAGGAGCTTCAGGGCCAGATGCAAGGTGCTGCGTTTGAGGCCATCCCCCAAAGCCTCGCGCACGATCTCGGGCATGCTCTCGAGTCGGTAGTACAGCGTCGTGCGATGGATGTGCAGTGTTGAACAGGCGCTTGCCACGTTGCATCCGGAATCGAGGTACGTCTCAACGGTCAGCCTGCGCATGGGGTCGGAACGCCAGAGTTCGTTCGCTGCGGGAGACGCCGAGATTATGAGTTCTGGGTCCCCGCCTATCGCGTGCAGTAGGCGCCAAGCCCCAAGATCTTCCGCCCGGTTCGAGGGGAGCGTGTCTCCGAGCTGGAGGACGATCTCGGCCGTGGTCCGAGCTTCGTCAATGGCCCGCATCAGATCGTCCTCCTCGGAGCGGAGGGCGGCCGAGCCGATGGCTGTGACCTGGACCCCTGGGGGTGTCAAAGAGTGAACCCATTCTTCGATGGGAACGTCGGCCCTGCGTTCCGACGTCACGAGGATGTAGCCGCCGACGTCCATGAGGACAACCGTGTGATCCCGACCATTCAGCGTCAACGCTCGCTCGAATTCTTCGAGCGAGCCGTTCTCGATGGCATCGACAAGGAGCGCTCGAACGCGCACATCGCCGTAGGAATCGATCCAGTGTCGCGAGCGCGCCGTGCGAAGCGCGTGCCGGCGCCGTTCACGGTGGTGACTGTGCAGGTCAAGCAGCACGAAGTGGCGGTCATCCTTGACGTTCCGTAGTGAATCGAAGGCGTTCTCAGTACCGGCAACACGGTTCATCAGGACCTCCACTTGGTTCATGCGGTAGTTGTACCGCCCAAGGTAAGCGAGGAGGCCGGTCGCGCGCGTGGCCCTCCGAGAGCTACCTTCGTCGGACAGCGCAGGCCGTGGACGCTGACGGCGCGGGTCGAGGTCATTTTCGATAGCTGAAGTGCTTGCCGGTCTGTCCGGTTGCTCCGAACACGAGGAACGTCTGTCGAATGCTCACTGGGTGATCTCCGTGGGGTCGATGGTGACAACGAGCTTGGTTGCAGAGACGCCCGTGCGGAGTGCCGTCAGGGCCCCAGGCACCCGTTCGAGTCCGCTGCCGACAATCGTCGGATCGGGTGCCGGCCGGAATTGTCCGCTGCTGAGTGCGACAGGAAGGAAGTCCCGGAAGATGGCTGGGCCGACGGGGGTCTGCACGGGAGTGCCGCCCCAAATGCTCGTCACCCGGATGCCGCGCACGCGTGCGAGGAGTGCCCGTGAGCGGGTGAGCGGGTCGGGGTAGGCGGACGCTATGTGCTTCGTGCCGGAGGTTCGGGCGACGATACGCAGGGCGTGGGTGAGCGCCCCGCTTCCGATCGCCATCGTGCCGGCCAGGTCGCGATGCCCGATCGCTTCCACAATCTGACGATCCACCTCCGCGTCGCGGTAGTCGAAGACGGCCTCCGCTCCCAACGACCGCACGAAGTCGTGATTTCGGCGCCCGGCTGTGGCGATAACCGTGTAGCCGCTGGCTCGCGCGAGCTGCACAGCGTTGCTGCCGACACTCGTCGAGGCGCCCCACACGAGGACTACGTCTCCACGAGGCGACGGCGACGAGGTCGGAAGCGGCAGGGCAAGCTGGTCCTTCTCGTACAACCCCGCGGCCGCGGTCGAAAGCCCGAGCGGCAGAACCGCGGCTTGCTCGAACGTCACGGTGTCGGGCAACTCGGCACAGACCCGCTCGAGCATGGTGACGTACCGCTGGAAGCCACCCTCTTCGGAACTGTTGCGGAGCCGCTCTTGTCCGGCTGCGTAACCAACGACTCGGTCGCCCACCTGGAATCGTGTCGTTCCGTCGCCGACCGCGGCGATCTCACCGGCCACGTCGCTGCCCAGGACGGTCGGGTACCGCACCCACGGAGTCACAAGACGACGGAATGGCCCGGTGATCGCGTCCACGGGGTTCACCGCGACCGCGCGAACTCGCACGACGACCTGTCCCGGACCCGGTGTGGGCAGGGTCGACGTTCGAACCTCAAAACGTCCTCGAGTATCGAGAAGCCAGAGCGCTTCGTTCGCTGCGTTCACGTTGGTGCCGCTCACGGGCGCAGCGCCGGCGGCTACCGCGGAATCTGCTGGGTGGCTGTTTGCCGGTGACATGTGTGGCTCCTCTTCGTGTAATGACATCTCGTGTCATCATATGGCTCATTACACGTCGTGTCATCACGTACACTCGTTTTATGCGATGGGCCCCAGATGCACGCGGCCGTCTCCAAGGAGCGGCGCTTGAGCTGTTCTCCGAGCAGGGCTACTCCGCGACGACCGTTCCCCAGATCACCGCCCGGGCTGGCCTGACGACGAGAACGTTCTTCCGCTATTTCGCGGACAAACGAGAAGTGATCTTCGGCGGCGATGAGATCCCGGAACGCGCCGCCCAGCTGATCTCCGAGGCCCCCGCCGGCCTGGAGCCCATGGACGTGATCCGACTCGTGTTGCACCGGGTTGCGACCGAGCAGTTCGAGGAGCATCGGAAGCAGACTGCGGCGGTGCGCGCAATCATCCACTCGAACGACTCGCTCCGCGACCGGGATGCTCGCAAGCGCGACGACCTCGTCCGGGCCGCTCGCACCGCCTTCATCGAGCGCGGCGAGTCGCCCCTCCGGGCCACCGTTGTCGCGGAGCTGGGCATCCTCATTTTCCAGGTCGCTCTCGACGAATGGGCGATCGATGAAGAAGCACGGTCGATGACGAGCGTCGTCGACGCCGTCATGACCCTGGTTGCCGCGGTTTCTCTCTGACCTGGCCCGCCTCGGACGCTGGGGCTCACCTTGTGAAGTTCAGCCGGTGCGGGTGAAGACGCCGAGAGCTCTGGCAGCGCGGCGAGCCGATCGGCGGGGTGGATCAGCCGTGAGCGCCGCTTCTCGCGCTGATGAGACAGGGCGTCACCCTCGACGCGGCCTCTCGCAGGCTCGGGATCAATCCGCGAACGGGTCGGCGTCGCATTGCGGCGGCGATGGAGCAGTACGGCGTGTCGACATTGTTCGCCTTGGATGTGGCGTGGGCCGCTGACGGGAAGCCCACCGCACGCTGAGCGGTGGCCTCGGCTTACTGAATGCGCCGACGGCACCGAGGGCGGCAGCCCATGCTGTGCACCGCGAAGATGGTGGTCGTCGACAGATCGTCGACTGCTCAGCCGCCGAACCGCAGGAGCCTGACGCCGTGGGCCTCCACCTCGAGAGACAGGGATCCGTCGACGACGCTGAGGAGCTCGCCGGCCCACACGTCATACGCCTCGCCCCAGCCGGAGCACCAAAGGTCGGCGAGGGACCGGCCCGTGCGGCGACTTCGGCGAACGACGTTCCCACGGCAAACGGTAGAACACCTCGGTCTCGTAGCGCTGCAGGACGGGAAGCCGGCGCTGCGGCCGTGCCGAACGCGCCCACTCCACGTCGTTCGCGATCACCCGGCGCACGTGAGTGTGCATGCCGTCGAGATAATGGCGCGCACCTTCTCCTCGATCTGCTGGTGGTGGTTCTCGCCCCAGACGAGAACGTTCACGGGGAGTCGGATGTGGTCATGACGGGTCCTTCTTCATTGAGGGGGTCTGGAAAGCTGGCGAGCCATCGGTGGCTGGCCCGGTCGTTGCGGTCAACCGGCTCTCGTCGGCAGCGCTGCGCTCGACGGCGTCCAGCACCTGCTGCACCTGCACGGCCTCGGCGAAGGTTGGCGACGGCTGGGTTCCCGCGGCTATCGCGGTGATGAGATCGACAACCTGGTGGGTGAACACGTGCTCGTAGCCGAGGCCGTGCCCGGTCGGCCACCAGGCGCCGGTGTAGGGATGGGACGGCTCGGTGACCTGGATGCGCCGGAATCCCTGAGCATCCTCGGGGTCGGTGCCGTCGTGGAACTCCAGCTCGTTCATGCGCTCGAAGTCGAAGGCCACGGAGCCGCGCTCGCCGTTGATCTCGATCCGGTTGGCGTTGCGGCGGCCGAGCGCCATCCGGGTGGACTCGAAAACGCCCAGGGCCCCGCCGCTGAACGTCGCGGTGAAGGCGGCTGCGTCGTCGACCGTGACCGGGCCGCGTTCCGCTCCGTCCTCGGCGCGACCGCCGAGCCCGGCCTGATGAGCCAGAACCGGACGATCGGTGACGAAAGTGCGGAGCATGGCCGAGACTCCATCGATGCTCTGCCCGGTCAACCACTGGGCGGTGTCGATACTGTGTGCGCCGATGTCGCCCAGGGCACCCGAACCGGCCTTCTCCTTGTCGAGCCGCCAGGTGAGTGGCGCCTCGGAGGAGCTGAGCCAGTCCTGGAGGTACTGAGCGCGCACATGCCGGATCTGCCCGAGCCGCCCCTCCTCGATGAACCGTTTGGCCAGAGCGAGGGCTGGCGTGCGGCGGTAGCTGAAGCCACACATCGCGAAGACGCCCGATTCGGCCGCGATGACGGCCGCATCAGCCATCTCGATGGCCTCGGGCACCGAGCGTGCCAGCGGCTTCTCGCAGAGGACGTGTTTTCCGGCGCGCAGGGCCGCGATCGCGATCTCGGCGTGCTGGTCGCCCGGTGTGCAGATGTCGACGAGGTCGATGTCATCGCGGGCGATCACCTCCCGCCAGTCGATCGACCATTCCTCGGCCCCGAGGTTCTCCGCGGCCGCCCGGGCGCGACCCTCGTCGCGACCGACGACCACCGCGAGTACAGGCTGGAGCGGGAGAGGGAAGAAGTGCGGCGCGGTTCGCCAGGCCTGGGCGTGGGCGCGGCCCATGAAGGCGTGACCGATCATCGCCACGCGCAGACGAGGAGCTGCGGGCGGGCTCGTCTGCTGCTGCGGGGGAGTCGTGGGGACTGAGTCGTGGGCCATTTCAGGCACCGCTTCCAGCGGTGACGGCCGTCGGTCGGGCCCCGGTTGTGGTCTGCAACGGCACGATCTCGGGCCGATCCGCGGTGCTGTCGATCGGGATGACCGCTTTCTCCTGGCTGGAGCGCAGGATGGCGTCCATGATCTCAAGCACGTGCAGCGCGAGTCGACCGGATGCGCGGTGGGGGCGGTTCTCCGTGATGGCGTCTGCCATGTCGGCCAAGCCGACTCCGCGGCCGGTGTCGATGTAGCCTGCGGAGTCGGGAACCGGCTCCCAGTCCCCATCACGGACGGCGGCCTCGACCGCATCCGAGAACATGTTCGGGTCGGGAACGGTGATGGTGCCCTCGGTGCCGTAGACCTCGAACTTGGATGCGCGGCTCTTCCACACCTCGAAGCTCACCGTGACCGTCGAGGTGACTCCGTTGGCGTGTTCGAGCAGAGCGCTGACATGGGTGTCGATCGACACCGGCAGGGGCGTGCCGGCGCGGGGGCCGGTTTCGATCGTGCGGGCCCGGGAGGAACGTGTGGCGATGCCCGTCACCCGGCTGACCGATCCGAAGAAATGGATCAACGCAGTGAGGTAATAGGGGCCCATGTCCAGCAGTGGGCCGCCACCGGGCTGATAGTAGAAGTCAGGCGCTGGATGCCAACGCTCGTGCCCGGGAGCGGTCCACTGCACCTGCGCGGCGATAGGTTCGCCGATGACGCCCGAGTCGAGGGTCTGCCTGGCCGTCTGGATGCCGGTACCCAGAACCGTGTCCGGGGCGCTGCCCAAGCGGAGGCCGAGCTCCTCGGCGAGTTCCACCATGGGCAGAGCCTCCGCGGGAGTGAGACCCAACGGCTTCTCGGCGAAGACGTGTTTGCCGCCGCGTAGCGCCCGGGTGCCGATCTCGACGTGCGCCGCGGGGATCGTCAGGTTGAGCACCGCGTCGACCTCGGGGTCGCTGAGCAGCTCGTCGACAGTGAGTGCGCGCACTCCGTACTCCTCGGCGACCTCCCGGGCGCGCTGCTGATTGAGATCGGCCACGGCGACGAGCCGCAGGCCGGGGAATGTCGGAAAGTTCGCGAGGTACTGCTCACTGATCTTGCCGACTCCGACGATGCCAACGTTCAGCGGGACGCCCACAGCAGCCCCCGTTCGATGATGGTCTTCACGTTGGTGTCCTGGAGGATCTCGACGCGGTGACCCGGGGTCGAGACGAAGATGCGCCCCGAGCCCCACTGGCGGGTCCAGATCGCGGGAGAGGTCACCGGTCGGGTCCACGGATCCCAGGGACGCACCGCTTGAGTGGTCGTGGCCAGTACGTCGTTGTAGTCGTCGTGCAGCACCCAATACTGCTCGGTGACGAGTTCGAAGTCGGTGATGCCCTGGGTGATGGGATGATCTGCCGCGGCTGCGGTCATCTCGATGAAGTGGGGCACATAGTTGTCCGACTGCTCGCCCGAACGCTCGTCGGGGTGCCGGCCGGGGTGCGCGGCGAACTGGCCGCCGATGAGCTGGAGATAGTCGGAGTTGTTTCGGTAGGAGTCGGCGATGCCTCCGTGCCAGCCGGCCAGGCCGGTGCCGTTTTCGATGGCAGCCCGAAGACCCAGGAACTCCGGTCCCTCGATGCTGGTCATGGTGTTCGCCTGCACGATCAGGTCCACCGTTCGCAGGTATTCTTCGTCGGCGTAGACGGCAGTGGACCCCTCCACACGTACCTCGAAGCCGTTCTTCTCGAGGAAGGGAATGAAGAGCTCGGTCGCCTCAACCGGCTGGTGCCCGTCCCACCCCCCTCGGACGACAAGTGCTTGTTTCAACTGGGCAGCGGGCGGCGTACTGGTCATCATTGTCCTTGGTGTACTGGGTGGATTGTGCGCGCATTTCAACATCGGCGCAAAAAGACTTGCGCAAGTTTTTGTGTAGCAGAGAATTCGGAGCCAGCCTACAGCGGGCAATCGCAGCGAATCAAGAGTGATTTGACATTGGTTGGATCATTATGTTGCGCAACTTGGGGCGGCTAGGATGGTGGCATGACCACACCGGATCCGACAGTCAAGCCCACGATGGCTCGGATCGCCGAGCGCGCGCGAACGAGTGTTCCCACCGTTTCCAAAGTGCTCAGTGGGGGTACCGACGTCTCGGACGCAACGCGGGTGCGAGTGATGCAGGCCGCCCACGATCTGGGGTACCGCCGGCGGCCCCGGCTGGGGCAGGTCGCCGAGGATCCCCACGGCGCCCGCATCGTCGATGTCGTCGTGGGGCACCTCGGGGGCAGCTGGATCGGCCCGGTACTTGGCGGTGTCGAGGACGAGGCCGATCGGGCCGGTGTCGACCTGGTCCTGACCCGTGCACGGCCGGACGGCGGTTGGGTGGGCAAACTGCTCCGCCGTCCGTCCCTCGGTGTGATCCTGGTTCTGGTCGATGCGTCCGCGCCACAACTCCACCTGTTGACGAGCGCCGGGATGCCCGTGGTCGTCGTCGATCCCCGCAGTCCGACGCCGGCAGACGTGGCCAGCGTGGGTGCCACGAACTGGGACGGCGGGCGGATGGCCGCCGAGTACCTGCTCGGTCTCGGCCACACCCGACTCGGCGTCGTCGCGGGCACCAGGTCGCATCTCTACAACCGCGCCAGGATCGACGGCTTCACGAGTGCCCTCCGCACCGCCGGCGTCGAGATGGCGCCCGACCACCTCGTGTACTGCGATTGGGACCGGCTGGGCGCGCGGTCTGCCGCGGGCGTCATGCTGGCCGACGTGACCCGACGGCCCACGGCGGTGTTCGCCTGCTCCGACATGATGGCTCTCGGCGTCTACGACGCGGCCGATGACACGGGGTTGCGTGTGCCGGATGATCTCAGCGTCATCGGCTTCGACGATGTGCAGGAGTCCGCGTGGGCGACCCCGCCGATGACGACGGTCCAACAACCAATCACCGACATGGGCGCCGCTGCTTTCCGGATGCTGCAGCAGGCGTCACCCCCGGCGAACCCGTCGTCGTCCGACTGGACGGCGTCGAGGATCGAGCTTGAGACGCGCCTGATCCGGCGTCATTCCGTGGCCCGCATCCCGTCATCCGGTGTGCCCGGCTAGTTTTCTGCGGCGAATTCGTGCAGTTTGGCGAACCTGTCCTCGATCAGCCAGCGTGTGTCGAGAGCATCGCAGGCCCGGATGAAACCATCTGTGCGCCCCGGTTCGCCCGCTGTGCCGATCAACAACTTCCCTGAGAACCGGGGCGCGATACTACTGTTGCCGTATGCTCACAAACGATCCGTTGCCCAACCGCCCCGCTCCGGATAATCCGTCCGGCAAGCTGATTCTCGTGCGCCACGGGGAGACTGAGTGGTCGAAGAGTGGCAAACACACCGGGCTCACGGACGTTCCGCTGACTGCCAGGGGAGAGGACCTTGCCCGCGGCGCCGGCTCGTTGGTGGACGGTTACAGTTTCTCGCTCGTGCTGACCTCGCCGCTGCAGCGTGCCCGACGCACGGCTGAACTCGCCGGCTTGAAAGCCGAGGTTGATCCGCTTCTCGTGGAATGGGACTACGGCGGATACGAGGGGCGCACAACGCGCGAGATCCGCCGCGAGCTCGGCTACAACTGGAGCGCCTTCACCCACGGCGTGATTCGTGGAGAGACCCCCGGTGAGACGGTCGAGGAAGTCGCCGGCCGCGCCTCGAGGGTGCTCACGCGGGTGCTGCCTGCGATGGAGACGGGAGATGTCGCCCTGGTCGCGCACGGCCATTTCCTGCGTATCCTGACGGCCGTTTACCTGAGAATGGCCCCTCGTTTCGGCGCCCAAATCACCCTGGATGCCGGATCGGTTTCCGTCCTCAGCTTCTACCGCGAGCAGCCTGCGATCTTGTCGTGGAACTACGGAGCCGAACTGCCCATGGTGCCGTCGGAGTCCTGAGGCCTCCCGGGGTCGAGAGACGAGGGGCACACGTGGCGGAATTCGCAAATGCCTCTGGAGGTGCATAGTGCGAGCTTGGCTGATCACCGGACTGATGACGGTATCAACGCAGCCCTAGAAGCTGGGCCACGTTCACGGCTCCCGCCGGGCCGTGCGCCACAGCCCGAATGCGAGCGGCACCGCGAGCCAGACCACGAGGGAGACGGTCAGGCGAGGCCAATCATCCGCGGTCATCGCGCCCATCATCAGCACGTTGAGGGTCTGGTTCACGTCGAGCCATTCTGCCGGGCCGCGCAGCGATTCGATCGTGAGGGTCAGCACCGTCCACACGGTCGGCAGCGCGAGATAGGCCACGATCGCCACGGGCGTGCTCAGGAACGCGAGCCCGAACGCGACGCCCTGCCACACGAGCAACACCAGCGCGAGCCCGCTGCCGGCGACGATGCCCCAGTCGAGCGCCCAGGACCCGTCGCCGCCCTGCCACACAATGCCCACCAGGTTGAGCACGGCCCTGACGGCAAAGGCCACCGCCATCACGATGAGGCCCAGCGCACCCGCCGAGGCGAGCTTCGCCAGGTTCACCCGGGTGCGCCGGGGTTCCAGGGTGAACGTCGTCAGCGCCGTGCGGGCCGACCACTCGCTCGTGGCGGCCATCACGCCGATCAGCGGCAGCAGCAGCAACTGTCCGAGCGACGCCGACTGGCTGAGCGACGTCCAGGTGAGGGCTGCCGCATCCGCGGTGAACAGGGTGAGCGCGATGAACCCGCAATTCACCAGGGCGATCGCCACGAGAAGCCACACGCCGGCCCGGGTGTCGAGCTGTTTGCGCAACTCGACCGCGCAGAGCCGCAGAAAGGGGATGCCGCCGGTGGCGGGGCGGAGGCCGGTCGGCTGCGGCCGGGAGGCGCTTGACCTCATCGCCCGGGAGGGCCCGCATGTCGTGCTGATGGACATCCGGATGCCGCGCCTGGACGGACTCGAGACCACCCGATCGCTGACCGCGCGCGGCGACCGGGCCCGGGTGATCGTCCTGACGACCTTCGACACCGACGAGCTGGTGCTCACCGCCCTGCGGCACGGCGCCGTCGGGTTTCTGTTGAAGGACACCCCGCCGTCCGACATCGTCGACGCGGTGCGCCGGGTCGCCGCCGGGGAGCCGACCCTATCGCCGAGCGTGACGGCGCAACTGATCGCGACCGTGACCAGCGGCAGCGACGGACGGCGGCAGCGCGCGAGCCTGTTGCTGGGTCGGCTGACCGAGCGGGAACGCGAGGTGGCCGTGTCGGTCGGGCACGGCCTGTCCAACGCGGAGATTGCGGCGCAACTGTTCATGGGCGTGGCGACGGTCAAGACGCACGTCGGCCATGTGTTCGCCAAACTCGAGGTGACGAATCGGGTGCAGGTCGCCCGCACCGTGCACGATGCGGGGTTGATGGGGGAGTAGTCCCGACGGCGGGCTGGTCAGGCTCGGCAGTTCACGTCAGCCGCGACCGGCCCAGGGGTCGTAGTCGACCTCGAGGGGGCCCTGGTCGGGCCGGAGCTCCTCGGGGACGTGCTGCAGGTTGATGCGCACCCGGTACCAGAGCGAGCTCGTGCCGCGCATCGCGTCTACCAGCACGTCTGCGGGTTCGAGGCACTGGACGACCTCCGGATGCCGGGCCCGCCAGGCTTCGAGACCGGCAATGGCCTCCTCCTTGGTCTTCGCCCGGGCGAGCTCGATCAGCGGCATGCTTGAGCGGCGGCGACCGGACCCATCGGATGCGGCCGGCGCCTTCTCGGCGGGCCCGAGCCGCGAGGCGAGAGCAAGCAGCGCATCGAGGCTGCCGGCGGCGTCGTCGATGCCGGCTGCTACATCGCCCCGGTCGTTGAAGCGCTGCAGCACGGTGGCCACCGTGAATTCCTCGGGGCGGCGGGTACGCACCTCATCCCAGCCGAGCGGTGTCGACACGCGCGCGTCGGGCAGGGCGCGCACCGAGTAGGCGGACGCGACGGTGCGGTCCTTGGCGTTCTGGTTGAAGTCGACGAACACGCTCTCGCCGCGTTCCTCCTTCCACCAGTGCGCCGTCGCCAGCCCTGGGGCCCGATTCTGCACCTCGCGAGCGAGGGCCTCGGCGGCGAGCCGCACCGCACGGTAGTCCCAGCGGGGTTCGATCCGCACGTTGACGTGCAGGCCGCGGGAACCGCTGGTCTTCGGCCAGCCGATCAGGCCGTGGCCGGCGAGCACGTCACGCACGACGAACGCGACGTCGACGATCTGCGCCCAGTCCACCCCGGGCATCGGGTCGAGGTCCACGCGCAGTTCGTCGGGGTGATCGAGGTCCCACGCCCGCACTGGGTGCGGGTTGAGGTCGATGCAGCCGAGGTTGATCACCCAGGCGAGCGCGGCGGCGTCCGTCACCACGACCTCCTCCGCCGAGGTGCCGGAGGCGTAGTGCAGGGTGGCGGTTTCGATCCACTCCGGCCGTGACTCGGGCGCCCGTTTCTGGAAGAACGCCTCCCGAGCGATGCCCTTCACGAAGCGTTTGAGCACCATGGGCCGATCGATCGCGCCGCGCAGCGCGCCGTCGGCCACCGCGAGGTAGTAATCCACCAGATCGAGCTTGGTGAGCCCGGGCTCGGGGAAGACGACCTTGCCTGGATGGCTGACCCGCACCTCCCGCCCGTTGATCTCGAGGGTGGTCGAGTCGTTCCTGGCCGCGTTCATGCGGGGGATGCTACGCGCGGAGCCGGCACCAGGGGAGGGAGCGGCCAATGCGCAGTCCCGCCGGTCGAGGAATATGATCTCGCCATGGATGCCACGGAGATCGGCAAGACCGACAAGCAGAGGCGAGCCCCCGACAGAACCGCACCGGGCGACGCAGCCTGGACCCTCCCGGAGGCCATGACCGGCCGGGCAAGCCCCGCGAAAGCGGCGGTCGGCGACAAACCGGTCTTCGCCTACATCGCCAGCCTTCCGCAGCCGCAGCGCGGCATCGCCGAAGCGGTGGATGCCCTGGCGGCCAAGACGCTGCCCAACCTGCAACGCTCGGTGAAGTGGGGCATGGCGTACTACGGCGTGGGCGACGGATGGTGCTTCAGCTGCGGCGGATTCGCCGGCCACGTCAAACTCATGTTCATCAACGGCACGGCCCTCGACCCGGTACCGCCGGTGACGCCGATGGGGATGGGCACGTCGACGCGTGGCGTGGAACTGGAGTCCGTGGCCGACCTCGACGACGCACTGGTCCGTGCGTGGATGACCCAGGTGACGTCGGTGCCGGGTGTCGGGGGTAAGAAGCGGTGACGCCGAGTTCCGGCGCCGGCCGTTTTGAGCGTCGCCACCAGGACCACATTCCCACTGCAGAAGAGCCGTCCGTGCCGGAGCTCGAGGTCGACCAGACCGTCCCGCCGCGGCCGGAAGAGGAAATCGCCGACGTCGGGCGTGCGCAACCCGACCTCGAGGATCACAGCGAGCACCGAGTGAAGATATCCCCGGCGCCCCGGGCGAAATAGTCACAACCTCGACGGAGGCGGCGGGGCTGGCCCCCGTCGGCGGCCGCGACCTCCGTGCGGCCCGGATCGGCCTGGAGCGAAAGTCGCCGATCCCGGAACGAGAACGCGGTCGGAGGCCGCTCAGGCATTCTCGAGCTCGGCAATCACGATCTTCTTCTGCTGCATCATCACCTGGACCTGCTCGGGCCGGCGGGTCAACTCGCCCATGTTGGCGGGGATGATCTGCCAACTGAGACCGAACCGGTCCTTGCACCAGCCGCACTGCTCGGACTCGGGCGCATGGGAGAGCAAGGACCAGTAGCGGTCGATTTCCTCCTGGTCCGCGCAGGAGACCACGAACGAGATCGCCTCGGTGAAGGTGAACAACGGCCCGCCGTCGAGGCAGACGAAGTCCACACCGTTCAGACGGAACCGGCCGTTGAGCACCTTGCCGGCCATCCCGGCGAAATGATCGTCGAGTGACTCGTCGGGATACTCCTCGATCGAGAGGATGCGAGAGTTCGGGAACACTCCGACGTAGTACTCCATCGCCTCGCGGGCCTGATTGTCGAACCACAGGCACGGCTGGATGGGTGCGAGCTCGGCCATGAGAATCTCCTCACTGTTGGGACTGGTGGGACCGTTCTAATCGTCCAAGCTATGCGGATGCGGCGACTCAGGCGAGGCCGGACGTCGCCGCGCCACTGCTTCCCGACGTCGTTCGGGGCACACTGGTGGCGTGAACGGAATCCCTTGGGTGCTGCACGTCGATCTCGATCAGTTCATCGCGGCGGTCGAGGTGCTGCGGCGTCCGGAGCTGGCCGGCCTGCCGATTATCGTCGGCGGGCGGGGTGACCCCACCGAACGTGCAGTCGTGTCGACCGCGTCCTACGAGGCCCGGGCATTCGGTGTGGGGTCCGGTATGCCGCTGCGCATCGCGGCCCGGAAGGTACCCGACGCGGTGATCCTGCCCGTCGACGCGGAGGAGTACCTGGCGGCATCGGAGACGGTGATGGGCACCCTGCGCGCGCAACCGGGCGCCACCGTGCAGGTGTTGGGCTGGGACGAAGCGTTTATCGGCATCAGCACGGATGATCCGGAAGGCTACGCCCGGCACCTGCAGGCCGCGGTTCTGGAGCGAACCCGGTTGCACTGCAGCGTGGGCATCGGCGACACCCTGGTGCGGGCCAAGGTCGCCACCGGGTTCGCCAAACCGGCCGGTGTGTTCCGGCTCGTCGCAGACAACTGGCTCGAGGTGATGGGGGAGCGGCCCACCCGGGAGCTGTGGGGTGTGGGAGCCAAGGTGTCGGGCCGGCTGGCCAAGCTGGGCATCCACACCGTCGCTGAGCTCGCCGCGAGTGACCCGGCGGATCTGGTGCCGGAGTTCGGGCCCAAGATGGGGCCGTGGTACGCCGAACTCGGCCGTGGGGACGGCACCAGCGTGGTGGACGACACCCCGTGGGTGGCCCGGGGGCACAGTAGGGAGATCACCTTCCAGCAGGACCTGACCGAGCCCGCCCAGGTCGACGAGGCCGTTCGGGAACTGACCGCGCGGGTGCTGGAGGATGTCGGGGCCGAAGGGCGGCCCGTCATCGGGTTGACCCTCAAGATCCGGTACGCGCCGTTCACCACCACGACCCGGGCGAGGAGGATTCCCGCCACCACTGACGAAACCGAGATCCTCGCTCGGGCGCTGGACCTCGCCGCGGAGATCGAACCGGGCCGTCCCGTCCGGCTCCTCGGGCTGCGCGCCGAGATGGCGATGCCCGACGACGCCCGTCAGGGGCACACGCCGACCCGTGGCGGCTGGTGACAGCTCGCTGGTTCGTGCACGCCCAACCGCCGCGGTTGCGGCGGTTGGGTGCGCCCCGACTAGCCGAACGGAACCGAGCCGACCAGCACGCCCACGAGCAGCATCACCAGCGAGACCACACAGGCGCGCCAGAGCACCTTCTTGTGGTGGTCGCCGAGGTTGACGCCGGCGAGGGAGACGAGCAGGAGGATGGCCGGCACCAGCGGGCTCTGCAAGTGCACGGGCTGACCGATGATCGAGGCGCGGGCCATCTCCACCGGATCGATGCCGTAGGTCGCCGCACTCTCGGCGAGCACGGGGAGGATGCCGAAGTAGAACGCGTCGTTGGACATGAAGAAGGTCATCGGGATGGAGAGCACGCCGGTGATCACCGCGAGGTATTCGCCCATCGAGGCCGGCACGACCTGCACGACCCAGTCGGCCATGGCCGTGACCATGCCGGTGCCGTTCAGCACGCCGACCAGGACACCGGCGGCGAGCACCATCGAGACGACGCCGACGATGCTGGGGGCGTGCGCGACGATCTCGTCGGCCTGGCTGCGCAGCTTCGGGAAGTTGATCACCAGAGCCAGCGCGGTGCCGACCATGAAGATGTAGGCCAGCGGCATGACGTCCAGCACGAGCAGCACCATGACGGCAACGGTCAGGGCCAGGTTCACCCAGATCAGCTTGGGCCGCAGCGTCGGCCGGTCCGCGCTGAGCATGGTGTCGGCCATCGCGGTGTCCCGCTCGTCCTCCAGCACCAGCTGCTCAGCCAGGGTCGTCTGCCCGGCCGGCATCCGCTGGCCCGGGCGCACCGTGAGGATGCCCGTGGTGGACAGAGTGGCGGCCGCGCCGGGTCGCACATCCGTGCCGCGCACGACGCGGTTGCCGCCGAAGAGCTTGCGCCCGAAGCTCTGCGTGGCCGACGGTGTGGCATCCGCCTGGGCGGCGGGGGAGTACTCGAGTGAGCCGATGCGCTTGCGCTCGCTCAGCCCGAGGAACCAGGCGAACGCCAGCGCGATGACGAGGCCCGTGGCCAGGGAGGGCAGCATCGGCACGAAGATATCGGTCGGCGAGACGCCGAGCGCCGACGCGGCTCGCACGGTGGGGCCACCCCACGGCACGATGTTGAGAGTGCCGTTCATCAGCCCTGCCACGCAGGTGAGCACCACCGGGCTCATGCCCAGGCGCAGGTAGATCGGCAGCATCGCCGAGGTGGTGATGATGAAGGTTGTGGACCCGTCGCCGTCGAGCGAGACCGCGCCGGCCAGGATCGCCGTGCCCAGCACCACCTTGGCCGGGTCGTTGCCGAGGAAACGGGTGATGAACCGGATGAGCGGATCGAACAGTCCGACATCGATCATGATGCCGAAGAACATGATCGCGAACATGAGCAGCGCCGCGGTCGGGGCGAGATCGCCGATCGACTCGATGATCATGTCGCCGAGACCCAGGCCGGCGCCGGCGAAGAGGCCGAAGATCGTGGGAACGAGGATGAGGGCGACCATCGGCGTGAGCCGCCTGGTCATGATGAGCACCATGAAGGTGAGGATCATGGTGAATCCGAGTATGACGAGCACATCGACTCCTTTGTCTATGTCTGGATAATGCGTGTGTCTGGATGCTGCGGCCGAGTCGGGCGATCCCGCTCGGCGGTCTCCGCCGAAGCGGATGAGTGTGAAGCCTAGACAGACCACACACGCCGCAGCCGGTATCTCGCTTTGCTGCACGTATTGCGCATATCGTTACTTGTGCGCATTCTGCTCGATGCGCCGCAAGGAGGCGGACGATGCGGTTCTCAACGCAGATGCTCCTGCTCCAGCTCGCCTGCGTGACCGCCATCGTCGCGATCTGCACCGGCGTGTTCGTGGGAATCGGCGTGCAGCAGCTGCGCGCCGAGGCGGAGACCTCTGCGCTGTCGATCGCGCGCACGGTCGCCGCCGATTCCGATGTGCGGGCCGGTGTCGCCCAAGCGTCAGCCGACGCCGGCACGCCCACGAACGCAAGCCTTCGTGGCGGACCGCTCTCCGTACTCGCGGCCGCGGCCGAGGCCAATACCGGCGCGCTGTTCATCGTGATCACCGACGACCACGGCATCCGGCTCGCCCACCCCGACCCGACGATGCTCGGAGAGGTCGTGAGCACCGAGTTCGCCGAGGCCCTGGCCGGGCGTGAGACCGTGTCGTGGGAATCGGGCACCCTGGGTGCGTCGGCGCGCGCCAAGGTTCCGGTGCGCGACCCCGACACCTCGGTGCCGGTGGGGGAGGTGAGCGTCGGGTTCGCCCCGAGCAGCGTTTTCCAGGAGCTTCCCCTGCTGCTGAGCGGCGTCGCATTGGCCGCCGGCGTGGCCCTCGGGCTGGGTGCCGTCGTGTCGTTCATCCTCCGTCGCCGCCTCGAACGCCTCACCCTCGGCCTACAGCCCGAGGAACTCTCTGCGCTGGTGCAGAACCAGGCGGCGGTGCTCGACGGGGTGGGGGATGGGGTGCTCGCCTATGGACCGGATGATGTCGTGACCGTCGCCAACACCACGGCCGCCAGGCTGCTCGGCGTCACCGACCTGGTCGGACGCCGCATCCACGATCTCGCCCTGCCCGGCCCGGTGATCGCGGCCCTCGCCGGTGAACCGAGCGCTGTGTTGACGGGGCGGCGGGCAACGGATGCCGCCGATCCCGTCGTGCTCGCCGACCACGTCGTCTACATCGACACCCACCCGGTATCGCGCGCGAACCGGAACCTGGGCGTGATCGCGGTGATCCGCGACCGCACCGACGTGGTCACCCTCACGGATCGTCTCGAAACGGTGGCGTCGATGACCGAGGCGCTGCGGGTGCAGCGGCACGAGTTTGCCAACCGCCTGCACGTGACGGCTGGTCTGATGGATGCCGGCCGGGTGCCCGACGCCCGCGACTACCTCGACGACGTGCTGGACGCCTCCCGCGCTCCCGGCGGCCCGTTCGCCGGTGAGCATCTGACCGAGCCGTTCCTGCTGTCGCTGGTGGAAGCGAAGGCCGCGCAGGCCGGTGAGCGCGGCGTGGTCCTCACGGTGGGGCCGGACTCCCTGGTGCGCGGCATTGTCTCGGCGCCCGCGGATGTGGCCACCGTACTGGCCAACCTCGTCGACAACGCCGTGACCGCGGCCGTGTATGGCGCAGAGCCCCGGTGGGTGGATGTGGAGCTGCTCGACGACGGCGACACCCTGGTCTTGACCGTGTCGGATTCGGGGTCGGGCGTGGCCGACGAATCACAGGTGTTCAGCGACGTGCCGCGCCCGGACGTGGACCCGGACGCGGTGCACGGGCGGGGCATCGGTCTGCCGCTGGTGCGCGAGATCGCGGCGCGCCTGGGCGGAGAGGTATGGCTGGCCGATGCCGGCGGCCCGGGCGGAAGCGGCGCCGTGTTCTGCGCGCGTCTGCCCGGGGTCATGCGGGCACCGGCCCGTCCAGGACAAGGAGAAGAACGATGACACACACCATTTCCGTGCTCGTGGTCGACGACGACTTCCGCGTCGGCGGTCTGCATCGCGACATCGTCGACGCCAGCCCCGGCTACACCGCCCTCGAGCCGGTTCGAGGAGTGCGCGCCGCACGTGCGGCGGTGCGGGATCTACGGCCCGACCTGGTGATCTGTGATGTCTACCTGCCCGACGGCGATGGCATAGCGTTCGTCGCCGAGCTCGACGTCGACGCGTTCATGATCAGTGCGGCCTCGGACGGCGCCACCGTGCGACGGGCGCTCCGCGCCGGTGCCCTGGACTACCTCATCAAGCCGTTCGAACCGGCCCGGCTCAGCGACCGGCTGGAGGCCTATCGCCGATTCCGGACCCTGGCCGCTGAGGACCGGCAACTCGATCAGGACGCCATCGAAAAGGCCCAGCGGGTGCTGCACGGTCGCGATGGCGGAGCGGCTTCCGGCTCGCGGTCCACGACCGAGAAGCTGCTCATCGAGCTGCTCCAGGACGGCGAGACGTCGGCGAGCCTGATCGCCGACCGCGCCGGCCTGTCGCGCGCGACGGCGCAACGGCACCTCGCTGCCCTCGCCACCCGCGGTGACGTGGACGTGACCCTGCGCTACGGCTCGACGGGCCGCCCCGAGCACCGCTACAGCGTCCGCCGCTGACGCTGACGCTGTCGCTGTCGCTGTCGCTGTCGCTGTCGCTGGTCGAGCTTGTCGAGACCGCGCAAGCCAATCGCCCAACGCGACCCGTCCGCTGGTCGAGCCTGTCGAGACCCCGCGAGCCGGCCTATGGACTCGCCCCGACCGAGAAACCGATGGGATCGGCACGGCCCCCAGACAGCTCACCTGGTCTCGACAGGCTCGACCAACGAGATGGGAGCGGGCGACGTCGCCGGGTCGGGGGCCGCGCGCGGCTCAGGTGTCAGCGCACGCGCTCAGCGCTGAACTGCAGCCGGGGGTGAGCGTAGAACTCCTGGGCCTCGATGAGCTGGAGCTCGCGTTCACCCGACCGGTAGGTGAGCTCGATCAGGTCGAACACGCTCGAGGCCGTTCGCTCCAGCGCCGCAGCGGCGTCGCCGGTCGCACGGTAGTGCGCCGAGAACAACGCCGCGGTGACGTCGCCCGATCCGTTCGCTTTGAAAGGCAAATGGGGCGTCTGCACGATCCAGGCACCGGTCTCGTCGACGGCGAGCATCTCGATCGTGCCGGCCGCGCGATCCGGGCGTTCCACACTCGTCACAAGCACGGTCGACGGCCCCATAGCGCGGGCGAGATCCACGGAGTCCAGCGTCGATTCCAGGGTCGACGGGTCCGTTCCGGTCAGGAACCCAAGCTCGAACTGGTTGGGCGTGATGATGTCGGCCACCGGCACCACTCGGTCCCGCAGCAGGACGGGGATCTCCGGGGCCACGAAGCACCCCGATTTCGCGTTGCCCATCACCGGATCGCACGCGTAGATGGCTGAGGGGTTCGCCGCCTTCACCCGCTGCACCGCGTCGACGATGACGTCGCCGATCCCGGTGCCGCCCTGGTAACCCGAGAGTACGACGTCGATCTGGCCGAGCACGCCGCGCTCCTCGATGCCGAGGATCACGTCGTGCACGTCCTCGGGGGCGATGAGAGAGCCGCGCCACGCGCCGTATCCGGTGTGGTTGGAGAAGTGCACCGTGTTGACCGGCAGCACTTCGATGCCGAGGCGCTGGAGGGGGAACACGGCGGCTGAATTTCCAACGTGGCCGTAGGCGACGGCGGACTGAATCGAGAGAATCTTCACGAGACCAATCTTCCTCCTCCACTCGGCCCGCCGACGCGATCATAAGGGTCGACACGAAATCGGCAGAAGTTGCTGCATCCGCTTGCGTGGCTCGTAATCGATGGCTAACATACAATCAAATGGTTGTATTAGAGCTTTCAGATCAGGACGTGAACCGCCTCTTCCGTGCCCTCGCGGACGCGACGCGGCGCGATATCGTGCGCCGCACGCTGGTCGCCGGTGTCACGGTGTCCCAATTGGCGGAGTCCTACGAGATGTCGTTCGCGGCGGTTCAGAAGCACGTCGCAGTGTTGGAGGAGGCGAGGCTCGTGACAAAGGAGCCACGCGGTCGTGAGCGGATGGTGCGGGGCAACCCCGATCGCATCCGTGAGGCGCAGCGCCTGCTCGACAGCTTCGAAGAGCTCTGGCGTTCGCGCATCGACCGGCTGGACGCTCTGCTTGCCGAAGACGATGAACCCGCTTCACCCGACACCTAACCGACTAACCGAAAGGAAGATCATGCCTGTCACCTCTGTCGAGAAAGACCTCGACCAGCTCACGATCACGATCGTCGCCGACTTCCCGGCGCCCCTCCGCCGGCTCTGGGATGCCTACACCGATCCGCGTCAGATCGAGCGGTTCTGGGGACCGCCGACCTACCCGGCCAAGTTCTTCCGGCACGACGCCCACGCCGGCGGCCGCAGTGTGTATTCGATGACCGGCCCGGAGGGCGACGTGCACTACGGCTGCTGGGACTGGACGGCCGCCGACGCCCCCCGTTCCTTCGCGGTCATCGACCAGTTCGCCGATGAGACGGGCGTGCCGAACACCGACCTTCCGGCCACCCGGATGGACTTCGCCTTCGAGGAGACGAGCGGTGGGAGCCGTCTCACGACCACCTCGTACTTCGACTCGGTCGAGCAGATGCAGCAACTGCTCGAGATGGGCATGCTCGAGGGCACCCGTGAGGCCATGGCCCAGATCGACCAGGTGCTGGCCGATCTGGCGGCTTTCGCTGCCGACCACGCGGCCCAGGCGGAGATTCTCACCGACACCCAGGTGCGCGTGGCCCGGGTCATCCGCGGCAGTGTCGACCAGGTCTGGCGGGCACACAACGACGCCGACCTCATGAAGCGGTGGCTGCTCGGACCGGACGGCTGGTCGATGCCGGTCTGCGAGATCGCGACCGCCGTCGGCGACACCTACCGCTACGAGTGGCAGCGGGATGGCGGCGACGAGCGATTCGGCTTCACGGGGGAGCTGCTCGAGTCGGCGGCACCACACCGCGCTGTCACGACCGAGGCGATGATCGGGATGGACTTCCCGGCCACGCTCAACGAGATGACCCTCACGGAGGTCGAGGGAGGCACCCTGCTCTCCCTCGTGATCACCTACGCCAACGCCGAACAGCGCGACGCGGTGCTGGCCACCGGCATGACCGATGGCATGGAAACGAGCTACCAGCGCCTCGAGGGGCTGTTGCAGCCGGCTCGGGCGTAGGTTCTGCGGCACTGGAATCGCCAGATTTCAGTGCCGCAGCTGCGCCTCTGCCGTCGAATCCGGCGGGCCCTCGACGGGTACCGATTCGGCCTGGTCGAGGTACTGGGCCGAGATACGGCGGTAGGACTTGGTGAAGAACGCGGCGATGGCCGCGAGCACCATGACGAGCCCGGAGATGAGGAACACCAGCGCGATACCCCGCGCCTGGCCGTCGCCCAGGAGAGCGCCGAAGTCGGCGCGGCCGGCATCCGAGTTCATGAACGGGATGATGATGAACTCGGCGATGGGCGCGATGAGGAACGCGGTGATCGGGGCCGCGGCCGACTCGAACGCTGCCGCGAAGCCGAAGACGCGGCCCTGTTCACGGAACGGCACCACCTTCTGGATGACCGTCTGCTCGGCCGCCTCGACGGCGGGGATGAGGGTCATGTAGAGCCAGATGCCCGCCGCGTACAACCACCACCAGTCCCGAATCGTGAACAGCGCCCCGAGCACGCCCATCAGGATCACGAGCAGCAGCATCGTGCGGATCGGGTTGCGGCCGAGCCCGAACTTCGCGATCAGCAGGCCACCGACGATGAAGCCGGTCGACGTGACGCCGAGCACGATGCCCCATACCTCCACGGGGAAGAGTTCGAGGCCGTACGGGTCCATCAGCGCCATGTAGACGCCGCCGATGAAGTTGTTGAAGGTGGAGAAGATGATGAGGGCGAACAGCCCGGTGGCGGCACGCACCGCCGTGATGCTGCCGCGCAGGTCGATGAGCGGACGCCGCTCGCCATCCTGTTGCGGTTGTTCTTCGGGGATGCGCAGGAACATCAGGTGCAGCACGGCCGCCGCCGACAGACCGATCGCGATGAGGAGCGTCCAGCCCATGCCGAGCAGCCCGATCGCAAGCCCGCTGAAGACACTGGTCACCATGAACGCGAGCCCCTGCACCGTGCCGACGAGCCCGTTCGCGTTGGCATGCCGCTCGGTGGGGATCAACAGGGTGACGACGGTGGACAGGGCGATGTTGCGCATGTTCTCGATCACCGCGCCGAAGAGGATGATGCCGCTGAACAGCCAGAACCAGGGACCACCCAGGTCGAGCAGGGTGGCCTCCGGGAACACCAGGTACAGCCCGCCGCCGATGCTGAACGCGATCAGGGTGACTACGCCGGCGAACACCATCACGAGGTGTTTGCGGTGCCGATCCACGATGGTGCCGAACGCCATGGAGAACACGGCGACGAGCAGCATGTACGCGCCGCCGATGATGCCCGTGGCGAGCACCGAGCGGGTCTCCAGGTACACCCAGAAGGTGAGCGCGAACCAGAGAAAACTCGTGGTGACGTTGGCGACAGCCGTATTGACCAGTACCTGCGCGAAGGTGCGGGCCCCACCGGGTGGCGGCTCGGTCTGAGACTCGGATGCGGCGGGCGCGTCGTCGGTGTGGCTCATATGGTCGTCCTCCCCAGGCGCTCGCGTGGCGTCGCGAGTTCGAACGGCGCTGTTCGAATCGACGGCCTCAGTCGCGCCAAGGCCGTTGAATCAGTGTACGAAGCCGCACCCGACCTTGTCTTGTCCTATTTGCTCTATCCGTTGACATCGACCGGTCGCCGGGAAAACCATAGGGAGCACTCGCATCCACCAATCAAGGAGCACTCATGGTCGTCCGCGTTGACCTCAATATTTCCCTCGACGGCATCGGCGCGACCGCCGACCAGACGCCGGAGAACATCTTCGGTGAGGACTGGGGCCGCCTGGTCGCCCCCTACGTGGCCACCCGCACCTTTCGGCAGCGGGTGCTGCACGAGGGCACCGGCGAGGGAACCACCGGCGTCGACGACCGCTACGCGCAGGCCTACTTCGAGGGCGTGACCGCCGAAATCATGGGCGCCGGGATGTTCGGCCTGCACACCTTTCCGGACAAACCAGACTGGCGCGGCTGGTGGGGTGAGGAGCCGCCGTTCGCGTATCCGGTCCTCGTGCTCACGCACACGCCACGCCCGTCGATCGAGTTCCCGAACGGCACCCGGTTCGACTTCCGCAGCGTGACCCCGCAGGAAGCCCTCGAGGAGGCGCGTACCCTGGCCGGCGACGGCGATATCCGGGTCGGCGGGGGAGTGAGCGTGGCGCGGGACTTCCTCCGCGCCGGGCTCGTCGACCGCCTGCATGTCGGGATCACGCCCATCGTCCTCGGCGTCGGGTCGCGCCTCTGGGACGGCCTGCACGGTCTCGAAGACGGCTACGAGGTGACCTCCGAGGTCGCCGAGAGCGGTGTCGTCCACGTCACCTTCAGCCGCTGAGCTCCGGCCGGGGAACACGACAAACCGTTGGCACGACAGGCGGACACCGATAGAGTTCCTCATACGTGACACGATCCGAGGAGGTGAGCCCGATGCACACACTGTCCACTCTGGGCGCTCCTTGGAGTTCACGATCGCGCGACTGACGTAGCCGTCGCGGGAGCGCCGTTCGCACCTCCCGAAAGCTACGACTATGACCACTTCGCCCCAGTCCGCCACTCCTCAGCCCACATCAGTCGCATCGCCCCGCCAGGCTCCGGACGTCCCCTCCCGTACCGCGTTGGTCCTCGGCGGTGGTGGTTCCACCGGCAACGCCTGGCTGCTCGGCGTCATCGCCGGCCTCACCGAAGCCGGGATGGACGTATCCCGGGCCGACCTCGTTGTCGGGACCTCGGCCGGAGCGACGGCCGCGGCCCAGATCAGTGGGGCCAGCCCGGCCCGACTGCTCGGCGACATCCTCGGGGCCGCGGCCGACCCGGCACGCACACCGGTGCGACCGGTGGGTGACCACCTGGAGCGCACGAACCGGATCATCGCCGACTCCGTGGATGCGGCTGATCTGCGCCGCAGACTGGGCGCCGCAGCCCTTGACCTGGCCGAGATGGCCGGTGCGTCCGCGCAAACCCGCTGGCGCGCGACGGTCGCCTCCCGGCTGCCCAGCCAGCACTGGCCGCATCGACGCATGCTCCTCACCGCCGTCGACGCCCACACCGGCGAACCGGTCGTATTCGACCGGCACAGCGGCGTCGAACTGGCGGATGCCGTGGCCGCGAGCTGCGCCAGCGGCTTCGCCTACCGCATCCGGGACCACGCCTTCATCGACGGGGGTTACCGGTCCAACGCCGACAACGCCGATCTGGCCGCCGGTTACGCGCGGGTGCTGGTGCTGTCGCCCTTCGGCGGCCGATCTCGTACACCGGCCGGGTGGGGCCTGCAGCTTGCCACTCAGATCGAGAACTTGCGCGCCGGCGGCAGCAGGGTCGAAACGATCATTCCATCCCCCGCCGCCGAGCACCTGTTCGGCGCGAACGCGATGGATGCGTCACTCCGCCCGCCCGCGGCACGCGCCGGATACGAGCAGGGCGGGGCCTTCGCGGAAGAGTTCGCCGAGTTTTGGCGCTGAGGCCGCAAAACGGGCAGTAACCAGGCGTGGAGCCCTCGGATCCACGGGCAGCTACCGCCCGACCTGCGTTTTGGGCGCGACTGTGCAACCATGGCTTGCTGATGCAAATCGATTTGCATGTTCATTTCAAGGAGTACTCAGCAATGCATTCTCTCCAGAAGAGCCCCCGGCGCCTCTTGGCCGCCGCGGGCACGACGGTCGCCCTCACCACAGCCGCCCTCCTCGGGCTGCCCTCGGCTGCCACGGCGCTGCCCGCCTTGCAGGACGGCCCCGAGCCCACCCCACACACCCAGGAGGCCCACGCCCCTGAAGATGACTTCACCGCGAAGTGGACCCGCGCTGACGCGCGGCAGCTGCAGCGCGTGTCCGATCCCACGACGCCTCCACGCGAGAATTCGATGCCGGCGTCGCAGACCATGCCCGAGGTGCCGCAGGACTTCCCCGACATGTCCAACGACCAGGTGTGGGTGTGGGACAGTTGGCCCCTCACCGACGAAGACGGCAACCAGTACTCGGTGAAGGGCCAGGAGATCATCTTCTCGCTCGTCGCCGACCGCAGCCTGGGCTTCGACGAACGTCACCAGTACGCCAAGATCGGCTACTTCTACCGTGAAACGGGCGTACCGGCCGAAGAGCGGCCCGAGAACGGCGGCTGGACCTACGGCGGACTCGTCTTCGACGAAGGCGTGACCGACCAGATTTTCGAGGACAAGTCGTTCAGCCACCAAACCCAGTGGTCCGGTTCGGCGCGGGTATTCAAGGGCGGTGAGGTCAAGCTGTTCTTCACCGACGTCGCGTTCTACCGAGACGCGCAGGGTCAGGACGTCAAGCCGTACGACCCGCGTCTCACGCTCAGCGTCGGCAAGGTGCACTCCACCGGCAAGGACGTGAAGCTGACCGGTTTCAACAAGGTCACTGAGTTGCTGCAGGCCGACGGTGAGTACTACCAGACCGGCGAGCAGAACCCGTCCTTCAACTTCCGTGACCCGTTCACGTTCGAGGACCCGGCCCACCCCGGTGAAACGTACATGGTCTTCGAGGGCAACACCGCGATGCCCCGCGACGAGGCATATTGCACCGAAGAGGACCTTGGCTACCAGGCCGGCGACCCGTTCGCCGAGACGACGGACGAGGTCAACGCCTCCGGAGCGACGTACCAGATCGCCAATATCGGTCTCGCGAAAGCAACGAACGAGGACCTGACCGAGTGGGAGTTCCTCCCGCCGATCCTGTCGGCGAACTGTGTCACCGACCAGACCGAGCGACCGCAGTTCGTCTTCAAGGACGGTAAGTCCTACCTGTTCACGATCACGCACCGTGGCACGTTCGCGGCCGGGATCGACGGACCTGAGGGTGTCTACGGATTCGTCGGCGACGGCATCCGTTCGGACTTCAAGCCGCTCAACGGTTCCGGTCTGGCGCTGGGCAACCCGACCAACCTGAACTACCAGCAGGGTCAGCCCTTCGCGCCGAACGCCGACCAGCACCCGGGCGCGTTCCAGGCCTACTCGCACTACGTGATGCCCGGCGGCCTTGTGCAGTCGTTCATCGACACCATCGGCTCGCCCGATGACTTCGTGCGGGGCGGCACGCTCGCACCGACCGTGAAGATGGACATCGCAGGTGACACCACGAACGTCGACTACTCGTACGGAGACGGCGGGCTCGGCGGCTGGGCCGATGTGCCGGCGAACATCAACATCAACCCGGGCGGACAAGTGAAGCCGCTGCGCTGATCCGACCTGCCGGCCGTGGGTGCCCCGTTCCGGTCTCGGCGCGGGGCACCCACCCTGCCCGGCACAGCGTCCGCTTTCCGCGGACGCACACCGACCTACCCGAAGGACTTCTCTGTGACCGATCAGGATGCCTCTGCTCCCGCCGCCCCGCGGCGGAAGCCGCGCCGCCGCACGCTCGTGATATCCGCGATCGTCGTTGTCGCACTGATGGTCGCCGCCACGGTAGTGACGCTCTCCGTCGCCGGGGGGAGCGGCACGGATCCCGCCCCGCGCCCGACCGAGTCCGCGCCGGCCGCGTCGAGCCCGTTCCAGCGCCCGGCCGACTGGTCGCCGCACCGCCCGGCGGTGCACATGACGCCCGAGAAGAACTGGATGAACGACCCGCAGAAGCCGTTCTTCCTCGACGGCGTGTGGCACTACTACTACCTCTATAACGCCGATCACCCCGACGGGAACGGCACCGCGTGGTACCACTCGACCTCAACCGACCTCGTGCACTGGGAAGACCAGGGCGTCGCGATCGACAAGTACACCAACGGTCTCGGCGACATCTGGACGGGCACCGCCGTCGTCGACGCCGAAAACACCGCCGGGTTCGGGGCCGGCGCGGTCATCGCCCTCGTCACCCAGCAGGTCGACGGCGTGCAGCGTCAATCACTCTTCGCCTCCACGGACGGCGGCTACTCGTTCGAGTCCTACGAGGGCAACCCAGTGCTGGACAACCCCGGAGTCGCCGACTGGCGAGACCCGCGGGTCTTCTGGGACGAGAACGCCGGACACTGGGTGATGGCCCTCGCCGAGCACGACCGCATCGGCTTCTACATCTCGCCCAACCTGCGCGACTGGAGCTATGCCTCCGACTTCGTCACGACCGGGCTCGGCGTGCTGGAGTGCCCCGACCTCTTTCCGATGGCGGTCAACGGTGACCCGACTGACGTGCGCTGGGTGCTGCTCGCCGGCGCGAACGGCGCCGACGAGGGGATGACGACCGGAACGACATACTGGGTCGGCGACTGGGACGGCACAACGTTCACCGCCGACGACACCGGGCACCAGTGGCTCGACCACGGGGCGGACTACTACGCTGCCGTCACGTGGGACGACACCCGGCTGAGCGCCCAGGAGCGCCTCACCTCGCGGTACAGCATCGCCTGGATGAACAACTGGGCTTACGCGGACCGCTTCCCGACCGCTGACTGGCAGGGCGGTTCCGACTCGCTCGTGCGCAGCATCCGGCTGGGTTCGGACGGTGACACGGCGAAGCTCTACTCGTCTCCCGCAGACGAGCTGCGAACGCTGGAGGGCGAGCCCGAGCAGATCGACCCCCTGCGCCTGGACGCGGGGAGCACGACGGAACTCCCGGCTCCCGTATCCGATGCGTATCGCCTGACTCTCGACGTCGGAACCCCGGACGGCACCGGCGAGGTGCGCGTGCAGGTGCTCGGCGCGGACGGCGGATTCGCCACCGTCGGGTACGACTTCGACAGCCAACTCGCTTTCATCTCACGGGATGCCGACGCCATCGCCGCCGAGATGCCCGCGGAATACCGGGCGGTGCGGTCGGCACCCGCCGCCTCACAGGACGGACGTGTGCGGCTGGACATCGTCGTCGACGTGGCCTCGATCGAGGTCTTCGCGGGAGACGGCGACGCCTCCCTCACCATGGCGACCTATGGCTCGCCCGGACCACGGCAGCTGCGTGTGGACGCTCCCCGCGGTGCCGTCGAGCTCACGGATGCGACGCTGACGCCGCTGCGTGTGGCGCCGGTCGTGCGCGAGCCGGCGACGGAGTGAACCTAGGAGGCGGGCGGCGCCGCGACTGAGCCGCGCTCGACGAGCCACCCGGTCAGTTGCTGCACGCTGTGATCGGCGCCCGGCCGGGTGCCCTCGATACGTTCGATGAGGCGGGTCATCGCCCGTGCGCCCATCTCGGTATGCGGCAGCGCCACGGTGGTGAGGCCGGGGTCGAGAGCGTCGGCCACCGGATGCAGGTCGTCGATGCCCATCACCGACACCCCCTCCGGAACGGGGATGCCGCGCCGGGCCGCGGCCTGCATCACGCCCATGGCGATCTGGTCGTTGAAACAAATGATCGCCGTGGGAGGTGCGTCCTGGTCGAGGAGTTCACCGCCAGCCTGTCGTCCGCCGGCGGCGTCCGACGAGCAGAAGGCGACGCGGTGATCGCCCAGCGGAATGCCGGCATCACCGAGCGCCGAGCGCACGCCGAGCAGGCGGCCGTGCGCCGCCCGACTCTCGTCCGTGGTGCCCACGTACGCGATGTCGCGGTGTCCGGCCCGGGTGAGCCGCTCGCACGCGACGGCGGCGATCTGGGCTTCGTTGGGCACGACCGCGTCCACCTGCCAGCCCATCTCCGGGGCGGCGTCAACCAGAACGACCGGCAGGTCGTCCGGCACCGCCGGGCGGGGAACCCGCTGGTGGTACATGCGGGCGATGAGAAGACCGTCGACCCGTTGAGCGAGGAAGAGGGCGATGAGGTCGCTTTCGATCTGGGGGTCGCCGCCGCTCTCACCGACCATGAGTAGGACATCTCGGTCGAGCCCGGCCTGGCGGGCGCCCTCGATGATGCGCCCGGCGAATGGTGTCGCCGCGATGTTGTCGCCGACGAGGCCGACCACGCCCGTGCGACGCCGCCGCAGCCCGCTGGCCACCCGATCGGGCACGTAGCCGAGGTCGTGCGCGACCGACAGGATCCGCTCCCGGGTCGCGGCATTCACCGTGCGGGCACCGCTGAGCGCGTGCGACACCGTGGTGGGGGAGACGCCGGCGGCCGCAGCGACGTCGCTCAAGCGCGCGCGTCGGGTTCCCGGCGTTCGGCCACTGTCCATTCACCCAGCCTAGGGTGGCGCGTGCCCGTTGAGAGCGGCCGGGGCGACCTGTCGTCTAGTGCGCGACGCTCTCCGGCTGGTTTCGCCTGAGCAGCCGCGAGACGCCGAGAACGATCCCGACCACGAGCATGCCCAGGATGAGCCCGAACACCGCAGACATTGCAGTGTCGGCGAGCCAGACCACGACAGGGCCGGCGGCCTCCACCGCGTGGGTCACGCTGTGCAGCAGATCGTAGGGTCCGTGCCAGAACGTCTCAGCGAGGTTCGTGATCACGAGATGACCGCCCACCCACAACATGGCGACCGTGCCGATGACACTGATGACCTTGAACACCGCGGGCATGGCGGCCACGATTCGCGCACCGCTGCGGCGCACCTGGCGTGCGGAGTTCTTCATCATCGACAGGCCGATGTCGTCGATCTTCACCAGCAGGGCGACCGCGCCGTAAACGAGCACGGTCATGCCCAGTCCGATGACCAGCAGGGCGCCGAGCGTCATCCAGATGCCGAAGTCGGGATCGAGGCTCGCCAAGGCGATGAGCATGATCTCGGTGCTCAGGATGAGGTCGGTGCGGATGGCGCCGAACACCAGCTTCTTCTCGTCCCGTGAGTCGGTCTCGGCCGCGGCGTGGTGCACACCGAACCACTCGGTCACCTTCTCCGCCCCCTCGAAGCAGAGGTAGCCGCCGCCGAGGATCAACAGGAATGGCAGCACCCCGGGGGCGAACGCGGAGAGTAGGAGGGCGAGCGGGATGATGATGATGAACTTGTTGAATAGGCTGCCCAGGGCGATGCGCCCCACGACGTGCAGCTCACGCGCCGGCGTCAAGCCCTGCACGTACTGCGGGGTGACGGCCGCGTCGTCGATGACGACTCCGGCCGTCTTCGCACTGGCCTTGAGGGCGGCGGTCAGAATGTCATCGACAACGGCGAGCAGGCCGACCGACATGTGGTTCTCCTCGGGTGGGTCGTCGTCCTGATTCGGCGACGGCAATGGGGTCTACAGTACAGCCCGGCGGGTGCGGTTTTTTGTAGGCTTGGCCTATGACAGCGCCGCAGCTCTACGTGACCTTTCCCGGCACCGCGCGTGAGGCGTTGGTCTTCTACGCGGACGTGTTCGGCGGAGATCTCCAGCTGCACACCTATGGAGAGTTCTGCCGGACCGACGGCCCGCCGGATTCGATCGCCCACGGAGTGCTGAGCGGCCCGGTGGGGCTTGCCGGATCGGACGCGGCAGAGGGGGAGGCGGGCGTTCGGATGGAAGGAGTCAGACTCTCGCTATTGGGGGCAGCCGACCCGGCCGTTCTGCACGAGTGGTTCGACAAACTCGCGGTTGGCGGATCCGTCGTCGATCCCCTCGCACCGAAACCCTGGGGTGCCTCCGATGGCCAGGTCGTCGACCGCCACGGGTTGCTTTGGTTGATCGGATACGAATCGTGAACGCGCCCGTGTCGCTGGCGTAGCGAGCCGTGTCGGCGCTACTCTATGGCGCATGTCGCTGAAGTGGGAAGAAGTCGTCGTAGACAGCCGTGACCCTCGAACGCTCGGGTTGTGGTGGCGGGATGCCCTGGGCTGGGCCCTGCTGCATGAGAGCGACGACGAGCTGGAGATCGCACCCGCGGAGGGGGCGCATCCGACCGTGTTGTTCGTCGCCGTACCCGACGAGAAGACCGTGAAGAACCGGCTGCACCTCGACTTCGTGCCCGACGATCAGGCCGCTGAGGTGGACCGCTTGGTCGCAATGGGCGCCAGGCGAGCGGAGATCGGCCAGGACGACGTGTCCTGGGTGGTGCTCACCGACCCCGAGGGCAACGAGTTCTGCGTGCTCTCGGCCCGGCCCGGCTCGCCGGACTAAGTCAGGGACGCCGCGACCGGCAGGCGTGGGATCCAGCACCGCACCGACTCCCGGTAACGCCGGAAGTCGGCGCCGAACCGGCGCTCGAGGTCGGCCTCTTCGTGTGGCCGGATGGCGTAGTTCCAGAGCACCGCACCGATGATTGCGTAGACGACGACCACCCAGGACGACAGGATCAGGCCGACGGCCACCCCCTGCACGATGCTGGCGACGGCCATCGGGTTGCGCACCCACCGGTACGGGCCGGCGATCACAAGGGTGGTGGGCATCGCCGCGGGCAACGGGGTGCCGTTGCCGAGCGTCGACATGACCAGTGCCGACCAGATCCCCAGCAGGCTCGCGGCCACGAGCACGACACCGCCGATGGCGCCGGCGACGGCCGGGAACGGCAGCGCGATCGCCCAGCGCTGCTCGAGGGACGCAGCGACAAACGGAATCACGGCGAGGAAGAGCGCCCAGAAGACGGCGATCTGACCGAAGGTGGCGGCCAGGTGGGCGGCATGGGACGGCCGAGCGTTCGCCGGGCGAAAAGCGAACGGACCGCGGAGAAGCCATTCCGTGGGGATCCGGCCGAGCAACACGAGGCAGAGCGCGACGATCGATCCCGCGCTCGCGGCCACCATGGCGACGACACCCCAGCCGGCCTCCGCGGTGACGGTGGCGTATCCGGCCAGGCTGACGGCGACCAGGACGGTCCAGCCGGTGCTCACAATCGCGGCCCCGCGCACGCCCGCCGCGGCCAGCGCCGACGCCACGACGAAGAGGGGGATGTCGAGGACGGCGACGGCAACGGGGTTGAGGGCCCCGAGCGTCATCTCGCGCACGGCGGGGGAGGCGAAGACCGCCACCCACCAGAGCGCTCCGGCGATCGCTTGTCCGGCGAAATACGTGCGTCCCCACCCCATCTGCTCACCCTAACGGTGCTGCATGGCGCCCCGGGGGATCAGTGGATGACCGCGAGCAGCACGCCGACGGCCACGAAGAGCACCCCGAAGACACGGTTCAGCGCCTGTTGGCCTCGGGCGTCGCGGGTGAAGCGCTGGAACGAGCGCGCTGTGCCGGCGAAGAAGAACCACATCACGAGAATGTCGATCACCACGACCGTGCCGGCCACGATCAGGTACTGCGCCGGCAGGGGGCGGTCGACGCGGATGAACTGGGGCAGGAACGCGAGGAAGAACACGATGGCCTTGGGGTTGAGCATGTTCACCCACAGCCCGCGCCGGAACATCGACCAGCGCGGCTCATGGCTCAGGGCCCGGACCTGCTCGGCGTCGAGGTCGGGTGTGGCCAGGAACTGCCGGATGCCCAGATAGACGAGGTAGGCGGCGCCCGCGTAGCGGATGACGTTGAACGCGAGCGGCGAACTGGCCACGAGCAGGCCGACCCCCAGTGCCACGATCACGATGTGGATGAGCAACGCGGCCTGCTGGCCGAGGATGCCCCAAATGGACCGGCGGAACCCGGCATTGAGGGCGTTGCTCATGGTGTTGATGGCCCCGGCGCCCGGCGTGAAACTGATCAGGGTGCCCGCGCCGACCAGGGCCACCCAGAGGGAAAACTGCATCCGCTCATCCTAGTTTCCGGGCGAGTGCGGGAGTTCGCTGAGAGTCCGGCCCTGGGCTCCCGTTTGCCCTGTCGATCGGCCCCGCCAGACTATATCGTTGAGTATCGTTAGCGATTCACGAAGGAGATCATCATGGGCACTTCCTTTCCCAGCAGTGGGTTCGGCGCCGGCATGAACGCCGATGGCATGTGGCAGGCGATGGAGCAGTTGCGCTCCAAGTTCGAGAAGCGCGTCGGCACCCGCATGGGCCGCGGCGACGTGCGCGAAGCGGTGCTGAGCCTGCTCGCCGAGCAGCCGATGCACGGCTACCAGATCATCCACGAGATCGAGGAGCGCAGCGGCGGAACCTGGAAGCCCAGCGCCGGCTCCGTCTACCCGACCCTGCAGCTGCTGGCTGACGAGGGGCTCATCAGCGCCGAGGAGTCCAACGGTCGCAAGACCTACTCCCTCACAGACGCGGGCCGCGAGGAGGTCGCCGGTTCGGCCGGATCGACGCCGTGGGCGCCGGAGGGCGCGACCGAGGACGCCAAGTTCACCGCCCTGCCCAAGGCCGGCATCGAGCTGGCCCAGGCCGCCGCGCAGGTGGGCCGCACCGGGTCGCCGGAGCAGATCAAGCAGGCCGTGGCCGCTATCGACGAAGCACGTCGGCGGATTTACTCGATCCTCGCCCAGGACTGACGGGTGCCATCGGTTCGTCGGGATTCACCGAGCGTGAATCCCGGCGCGGGGGACACCCGGGCCCGGTACCGTCGCATCCTGCGCTTCGCCGGCTGGAATCTGGCTGTCACCTGGTTCTACGAGTTGCTGCTGCCCCGCATCGGGCTGGCGAAGGTCGCCGAGCGCACCCGGGCGAAACGGATGACCCGCTTCGCTCAGCGTTTCCACGTGCTCGCGGTGGACCTGGGCGGGCTGATGATCAAGGTCGGCCAGTTCCTGTCGTCGCGCCTGGACGTGCTGCCGCCGGAGATCACCTCCGAGCTCGAGGGGCTGCAGGACGAGGTACCGCCGGTGCCGTTCGCGGCGATCCGGGTTCTCGCCGAGGCCGAGCTGGGCATGACGCTGGAGCGGGCGTTCTCCTGGGTGGATGAGACCCCGGTGGCCGCGGCATCCCTCGGCCAAGCGCATCGCGCCACGCTCGCACCGCTCGACGCCGCCGACACCGGCCTGCATGGCGTGGTGATCAAGGTGCAGAGGCCCGGCATCGACACGATCGTCGACGTGGACCTGGCGGCGCTGCGCAAGGTGGGCGGCTGGCTCAGCCACGTGCGGCTCGTGTCCGACCGGGTGGATGCGCCCGCCCTGGTGGAGGAGTTCGCCCAGACCAGCCTCGAGGAGATCGACTACCTGCACGAGGCGGCCAGCTCGGTGCGCTTTGCGGAGGAATTTGCGGGCGACGACCGGGTGAGTGTGCCCGACGTGGTCTGGGAACGGTCCACCCGGCGGGTGCTCACCCTCGAGGACGTGACAGCGATCAAGATCACCGACACCGATGCGCTCGCGCTCGCCGGGATCGACCCGAACGACGTGGCCCCGGTCTTCGCCGCGGTGATGTTCGACCAGCTGTTCAGCAGCGGCTTCTTCCACGCCGACCCGCACCCGGGCAACATCTTCGTCACCCCGGTGCCGGATGACCCGAGCGGTCGCGGGTGGAAACTCACCTTCATCGACTTCGGCATGATGGGGGAGGTGCCGCCGACCACCCGGGCGGGCCTGCGGAAGATGCTCATCGCCGCCGCCTCGCGCGACGGCAGCGGCATGGTCAATGCCGCCCGCGACCTGGGCGTGTTGCTGCCCTCGGCGGAGACGACCGAGCTGGAGAAGGCGATGAAACAGCTCTTCGCCCGGTTCGGTGGCATGGGCTTCGCGGAGCTGCGCGAGGTGGACCCGCGGGAGTTCCGCGACTTCGCGATCCAGTTCGGTGACGTCGTGCGGGCTTTGCCGTTCCAGCTGCCCGAGAACTTCCTGCTCATCATCCGCGCCATGTCGCTCACCTCCGGGGTGTGCAGCTCGCTCAACCCCGCGTTCAACCTCTGGGACTCGGTGGAGCCCTACGCGTCGCAGTTGATCCGCGACGAGGGTGGCAACGTGGTGCAGGACTTCGGCAAGCAGGCCCTGGAGAACGCCGGGATCGCCTGGCGACTGCCCAAACGGCTGGACGGCCTCGTCACCCGGTTCGAAGACGGCACCGTGGCGGTGTCGAGTCCGGGCCTGGAGCGGCGCGTCGTCCGGCTCGAACGCACCGTGACGCGGGCGGTCTCGGCGCTGCTGTTCGGGGCGCTGCTCATCGCCGGGGCGGTTCTCCGCGCCGACGACGCCGTGCTCGGCGCCGTGCTGATGATCGGGTCGGTCCTGCCCCTGTTGCACGCCCTCTTCTCGGGGCGCGTCGGTCGCTGACGACCGTGCTGGCTCAGCTCGGGGCGCCACCGCGCACTGCACGGATGATCTGTGCCAACGCCAACCCGCCGGCGGTCACCACGGGCACCGCCACCACCAGCAGTGCGATCAGATTGGGCCGGAACATCAGTCCGTTCCGTCCGTTGACGTACGCTCCGATCGGCACCGAGTAGCCGCCGCCGCCGCCGCCGCGCCCCTCGCCGACGCTCATGCCCGCCGGGCCGATGCCGCCCTCGGGCATCTCGCTGGAGCCCTCGCCGGCGCCGAAACCGAAGCCGACGAGTGCGACGGGAACGAGTTCCTGCCCACCCACCGTGGTCTTCTCGCCGTACGCCAATTTCGCGCCCCAGGAGGGCACTGATTCCGCCAGTTTCTCGATGAGGTTTGCCATGGGCCGAACGGTACGCCCGTTCGCCACGGCTGGCTACGGCCCACCGGCATCCGCGGCGGGCTGGCGGGGCGGCTACTGGGGCTGCTGCCGGCTCACCATCTCGGTGATCCAGATCGGTGCGTACGGCGAGGTGCAGCCCGGGGGAGTCGGGTAGTCCTTGAGCACCTGCAGGCGTTCGCCGATGGCCAGGGCCCGGGCACGATACTCAGCGTGTTCGATGCCGATCTGGGCCAGGCAGTGGTTCATCGCCCATTGCAGGCGGTCCGGGGCATCCTTCATCTCGGCCTCGATGCGGTCGAGTAGCCCGGGCAGGTCGAGGCCGTCGGGAGTCTTCGCCACCCGGTCCGTGGTGAGGGCCCAGCCGGCGCTCGCGACCACCGGGTCGCCGTCGTCGAACCAGAGCACCCGCAGGGCTTCCACGTGCGGGTTCTTCTTCACGACGTAGTTGACCAGCCAGTCCTGCACCTTGGGCGTTCCCGCGTCGCGCAGCATGCCGTCCAGCTCGCCCTGCTCGAACGCCTTCGGCCGGCAGATGAGCACCGCCAGCAGTCGCGCGGCGGTGTCGCCGGTCGCCCACAGGTCGCGGGCCAGCTCCGGTTGGGTCTTGAGGCGCTTGGCGACCCCGCGCAACCGGGTGAGATTCACGCCGTGGTCGTCGCCGTGATTGGCGTTCACCGCACGGACCTTCGGGTCGTCAAGCTGCGCCAACTCGGCCAGCACCTCACCCAGCACGTCGTCGGTGGTCGTGCCGGCAGTCACCTGAGCCATCGCCGTCTCCTGTCGCTCGTGTGTGCAATCCAGCCTAGGACGGCCGTGCGAGCGGTGGTGTCACATGTTGTTTACCCAACGGGCCCATCTCGAAACATGCCGGAAACAAAACAGCCAGTCAGACGAAACGAACGCGGGCCAAGCTGTGGCGTATCCGACGCTACGCCCAGCGTCTCTTGCAGAGAGGTCCTTCGAAATGGATCAAGGTAATACAGCTTTCCTCCTCATATGTGCTGCTCTCGTCTTGCTCATGACGCCGGGACTCGCGTTCTTCTACGGCGGACTCGTCAAAGCCAAGAGCGTCATCAGCATGATGATGCTGAGCTTCGGCGCGATGGGTCTCATCGGAGTGCTCTGGGTGCTGTACGGCTACGCGATCGCATTCCCGGGGTCTGAAGGACTCATCTTCCCCTGGTCGATCGACTCGTCGGCGCTGGGCCTGTCCAGCCTGGTCGAGGTGCCAGAGGGCGCCGCCTACCCGCCGCTCGCGTTCGTCGCCTTCCAGGCCACCTTCGCCATCATCACGGTGGCCCTGGTCTCCGGTGCGATCGCCGACCGGGCCAAGTTCGGCTCCTGGATGATCTTCGCCACCATCTGGGCGACCGTCGTCTACTTCCCCGTGGCCAGCTGGGTGTTCAACTTCGGCCTCGCCGACGACGGCAGCTTCGCTTACGGCGGCTGGATCACCTACGGCATGCAGGAGTGGTTCGGCGTCGGCGCGATCGACTTCGCCGGTGGAACCGCCGTGCACATCAACGCCGGTGCGGCCGCCCTGGCCCTGGCCCTGGTCCTCGGCAAACGAGTCGGCTTCCAGAAGGGCGTCAGCGTTCCGCACAACCCGCCGTTCGTGCTGCTCGGCGCCGGCCTGCTCTGGTTCGGCTGGTTCGGCTTCAACGCCGGCTCCGAGCTCGCCGCCGACGGCACCGCCGCGCTGGCCTTCGTCAACACGATCGCCGCCCCGGCCGCCGCCCTGCTTGCCTGGCTCGTTGTGGAGAAGATCAAGGACGGCAAGCCGACCTCCGTCGGTGCCGCCTCCGGTGCCGTCGCCGGCCTCGTCGCGATCACCCCGGCCTGCGCCTCGCTGCAGCCGATCTGGGCCATCCTGCTCGGCCTTCTCGCCGGCGCCGTCTGCGCCCTGGCGATCGAGCTGAAGTTCAAGCTCGGCTTCGACGACTCGCTCGACGTCGTGGGCATTCACCTCGTCGGCGGTTTGCTCGGAACCCTGTACCTGGGCTTCTTCGCCAACGGCACCGGCCTCTTCGTCGGCGGTGACGGTACCCAGCTGCTGGTGCAGGCCATCGCCGCGTTCTCCGTGCTGATCTACTCCTTCGTGCTCGCCTACGTCATCGGCTTCGCGATCGAGAAGACCGTCGGCTTCCGCGTCAAGAACGAAGACGAGATCGCCGGCATCGACACCGTCGTGCACGGCGAAGAGGGCTACGTCCTCGCCGACCGTCAGGCCTGACCACCACCACCATCGAGCTGTGCAGGGCGGATGACCGCCCTGCACAGCCGTTTTCCCGGCCGTGATCCCAGCGGAGCACGCCGATCGAGTGAAATGACTACGACCAGCGCATCCCAGCCGCCGCATCCGCACCAGATCGTGCATTTCGGCCGCCTGCCACGCCTACCGCTCGAGGAGGGCGAGGGCGGTACGAGAGAGATCTGGACCGCGTCGGTACCGGGGCTCGACTTCATCTGGCAGTTGAAGCTGCTGGAGCTGCGTGGCCCCACCGCCACCCTGCGCGCCCCGTCCCATATGCACCAGCTCGCGGTGGGGATGTCCGGCCCGCAGGTGCTGGCCGGCCCCGTGAAGCGTCAGCTGCCGTTGCGCCGCGACCAGGCGATGCTCGTTCGCTCACCGACCACCGTCTTCCGCCGGCCGCGGTTGCGCATGGCGGGGGCGAGCCGGGTGCTCGTCCTCACCTTCGTCAGCGACGGGCCGGACCCCACCTTCAGCTTCGACACGCTCTCCGGGACGGCCAGTCTCCCGGCCGACACCCGGGCGGTCATCGTGCTGGAGGGCGCTCTCGATCTCGCCGGAGACGCCGTCCCGAGCGAGTCGGCGCTGATCGTGGCGCCGGGAGCACCCCGGCCGGTCGTAGACGGGCACGCGAGACTCGTGATCCTATCGTTGGATGACTCGACGGTGGCGGTCGCCGAGACGCCGTGACCCTCCTCAGCGGGAGTCGTGCGCCGGGCTGAACGTCTGCTGACCGAGCACAGCCAGGAGCTCCAGTTTCTCTGCCGCCTCGCTGCGCGGAGCCGCCGTGAGGATGAGCAGGGCCTGCCCCTGGTCCTCGGTGAACAGGGCCTGGCAATCCAGGTCGATCGGGCCCAACTCGGCGTGAATCAGGGTCTTGTGATCCTCGAACCGGGTCGCGACCTCGTGCAGCTCCCAAATCTCGGTGAACTCGGGGCTCACCTTGTGCAGTTCCCGCACCAACACGCCGGCGCGGGAGCGCGGCCCGGCGGCTCCCAGCGCCACCCGGAGACTGGACGTCTGGGCCCTGCCCTGCCGGTGCCGGTCGGCAACCGGATAGATCTCCCGCTCGGCGGGCTCCGTGAACCAGCGGTAGACGCTGCTCCGGGCCAGCCCGGTGTGCCGGGAGTGATCGCCGAGCAGCGCCGCACCCAGCCGGTTCTGCGCCAGGGTCTCGCCCAGGCTGGAGAGGATGAGGGCCGGGGTGTGCTCGAGCCGGTCGAACACCCGCAGCAGCGCGGGGGAGACGTGGTTGTCCTGCGGGGTGCGCGCGGGCACATTGTGCCCGGCCAGCCGGTACAGGTAGTCGCGCTCGTCGCTGCTGAGCCGGATGGCCCGGGCCAGCGCTGACAGCATCTGCTCGGAGGGTTGTGGGCTGCGCGCCTGCTCCATCCGCACGTAGTAGTCCGCGGACATCCCGGCCAGTGCGGCGACCTCTTCGCGGCGCAACCCCGGTACCAGCCGTCGTGCTCCGGTGGAGAGCCCCACGTCTTCGGGGCGCAGCCCGGCGCGGCGGGTGCGGAGAAACGCGGCGAGGGCTGGTTGATCCATGCCTCCATCATCCGTCATCGGCGCCGGGCAGGACAGGGACCGGCAGTCCTACGACAACGGCTCCTCTCCCGCCCACGGCGCCCGCGCCGCACACTCGACTCATGAACATCACCGGAAACACCATCTTCATTCCCGGCGCCACGTCGGGCATCGGACTCGCCCTAGCCCTGCGCTTGCAGGCGGCCGGCAACACCGTCGTGATCGGCGGCCGCCGCACCGACGTGCTGGAGCGCCTCGCCGCCGAGCACGGACTCGCCAGTGTCAGCATCGACACCACCGACCCGGCCTCGGTGCTCGCCGCCCGCGACCAGGTGCTGGCCCAGCATCCCGACCTGAACGTGCTCGTGGCCATGGCCGGGGTAATGAACGCTGAAGACGTGCGGGGCGGGACCTTCTTGGCGGAGGCCGAGCGCATCGTCGACACCAACATCAATGGACCGTTGCGTTTGATCGCGGCCTTCATCGACCACCTGCAAACCCGGCCGCACGCCACCCTGATGACGGTCTCCTCGGGTCTCGCCCACACGCCGCTCGCGTACACCCCCACGTACAACGGGACGAAGGCCTTCATCCACCGGTACAGCGAGTCCGTCCGTCTGCAACTCGCGGGCACCTCGGTGCAGGTCATCGAGCTGGTGCCGCCGGCGGTACAGACCGAACTCATGGCCGGCAACTCGGCGAACGCCCACTTCATGCCTCTCGACGCCTTCGCCGACGAGGTCATGGGCTTGCTGGAGTCCCAGCCGGATGCGCGGGAGATCCTGGTCGACACCGTGAAGTTCCTCCGCTTCGCCGAGGTGGAGGGGCGTTACCCGGCCGCCGTCGCCGCGCTCAACTCGGCCGCGTAGCCGGGCCGACGGCCAGGCGGGGGTGATCGGCACCCGCCTGGCCGGTCCGGCGCGACCCGGACCTTACCGGGCCAGGCGTGCCGCCGTCTCGGCAAGCCGCATGGAGAAGCCGGCCTCGTTGTCGTACCAGGCGGCGACGGAGACCATGCCGTTGAACGACTGGGTGAGCGGCAGATCCACGATCGAGGAGTGCGGGTCGCCCACGATCCGCGCGGAGGTCCACTCGTCCTCGAAGACGTCGAGGATGCCGGCCAACGGGCCGGTCGTCGCGGCAGCCCGGAACAGGTCGCGGAGCGCTTCGGTGGAGATCTCGCGGTCCGGCAGCACGTTGAGTTCCACGATGCTTCCGGTGCGCACCGGCACGCGGTAGGCCTTCCCGGTGATCTTGAGGTCGGGCCAGATGAAGCCCAGCGCCTTGGCGGCACCGGAGGAGGACGGGATGATGTTCTCCGCGCCCGCCCAGGAATCGCGCCGGCTCGCCATGGGCTGGTCGGTCAGCGACTGCGTGTTCGTGTACGCGTGCACGGTCGAGAAGACACCGTACTTGATGCCGGTGTTCTCCAGCAGAACCTTCACGACCGCCGCGAGGGCGTTCGTGGTGCAGCTGGCCATGCTGATGATCTTGTGGGTGTCGGCGTCGAAGTCGTCGAGGTTGATGCCCGGCAGCAGCACCGCGTCGCAGTCGGCGGCGGTCTTACTCGGGCCGCTGATCAGCACCCGCGTCGCGCCGTTCTCCAGGTGGCGGGTCGCCGCTTCCCGGGTGACGCCGCGGCCGCTGCAGTCGATGACCAGGTCGACGCCCAGGGCGCGCCAGTCGGGCAGGGCCTCCCGGGAATTCACGTAGCTGATCTTCCGGCCGTCGATGGAGATGGACGCGTCGTCCTCGGAGGCGACTCCCGGCCAGCGACCGTAGTTGGTGTCGACCTCGAGCAGGGCCGCGAGGGTGCCGGCCGGTGCGATGTCGCACACGACGGTCGGAAAGAAGAGGTCGTTGCGCACGGCGCTGCGCAGCAGCTGGCGCCCGATGCGCCCGAAACCGTAGATGGCAATGTTGGTCATGGTGTGTGCCTTTCGTCAGGGAATGGAGTACCGGCCGATTCGTCGGGACACGACCCGGCGGTCAATCTGCGGCGTCGCGGACCGGCCACGGGACACGCGACGTCATCGTCGCTCATCCTCTGGCCGGTTCCGGGCGCTGTCAATGAAAACTGTCGTGAACGTTCGGGAGGGTCGGCCGGGACCTACACCAGTCCACTTGCCGCGGCCACGGCTTTACCTGGGGGGCGATCACGTAAGCCTGCGGATCCATGCCCGGATCGGGCACCCGTCCGCTCACGGCCGTGCCCGGCCATTCAGCCGAAGCTGACGGCTCCGTCTGCCGCGACGTGCCAGCCGGGGTTGTGTGCGATCTCCCAGATGATGCCGTTGGGGTCCTGCACGTGGGCGTGGAAGATGCCGCCGAACGCACCGTCCTGCGGGGCCTTGATCACCCGGCCGCCCGCGGCGGTCATCGCCGTGACCACGGCGTGCACCTCGTCTGGACCCCCGACGTTGTGCGAGAGGGTCACGCCCGATACGACGGAGTGGTCAGTTCCGGTGGCGAGGTCCCGGTTGAACTTCTCGGCGTCGAAGAGGCCGAGCACCGTGCCGGGGGCGACCTGGTAGAAGATGATCTCGCCCGGCACATCGACCAGTGGAGTCCAGCCCAGCGCCGTGGAGTAGAAGCTCCGCGCCGCGGCCAGGTCCGCCGTGGCGAAGGTGATGACGTGCACGTTCTGGTTCACGGGGCCTCCGTTGCCAGAACCGAGGGCTTGGGGGCGGTGTAGCCCTTGCTTCCGAGGTTCTCGACGGCAGCCTGCAGGATCTCCTTGCGGCGCGCGAGCGTCTGCGGTCGCGGGCCGCACTGTCGTCGTTCTGTGACTGTCAAGGTCGTCACCTCTTCCATCGGAGGGTTCGCTACCGGATTCTACGCGCCGCCGGTGGGCCCGTTCCGCACGGTGTGCGGGTCGAGAGACCGCCGGGTGCGGATGGGCCAGGAGCGCTGTCTAGGCTGTACCCATGGCCACAGTCATCCTCGTGCGGCACGGACGCACCACCGCCAACGCCACCGGCATGCTGGCCGGCCGCACCGCCGGAGTGCTGCTCGACGACATCGGGAGGGAGCAGGCGCGCCTGACCGGGACCCGGCTGGCCGTGGTGCCGGTCGTGGGTGTGGTGTCCAGTCCGCTGGAGCGCTGCCGGGAGACCGCGGAGTGGATTCTCAACGAGCAGACCGGAACTCCCGTGACGCCTGTGGAGGACGACCTCACGGAGTGCGACTACGGCGACTGGCAGGGCCGCTCGCTCAGCGATCTCTCCACCGAGAAACTGTGGTCGGTGGTGCAGACGCAGCCCTCCGCCGTCACCTTCCCCAACGGCGAGGCGATGGCCACCATGCAGTCCCGCTCGGTCGCCGCGATCCGCCGCCTCGACGCGGCCTTCGAGGCCGAGCACGGCCCCGGCGCGGTGTGGGTGGCGGTGAGTCACGGCGACATCATCAAGTCGATCCTGGCCGACGCACTGGGTATGCACCTGGACCTGTTCCAGCGCATCAACGTGGGCCCGGCATCCGTCTCGATCGTGCGGTACGGCGCCAACCGGCCGAGCGTGATCGCCACCAACACGGATGCCGGCGACCTCTCCTGGCTGGCCGCGAGCACGTCCGCGGGCGACGCGCCGGTCGGCGGCGGGGCCGGACACCAGACGCCGCCGGCCTCACGCGCCTAAAATATCTCCATGCCTACAATCGTCCATGAGTTCGCCTGGCCGGATCGGGTCGTCATCGGTACGGTCGGTCCGCCCGGCTTCCGCACCTTCTACCTGCAGGTGCGCACCGGGCCGCGCATCGTCAGCATCGCGCTGGAGAAACAGCAGTCGGCACTGGTCGCCGAGAAGATCGACGAGATCCTCGACCAGCTGATGGCCCACGAGGGCAACCCGTTCAGCATCCCCACCAGCACCCCGGTCGAACTTGTCGACAACGATCCGCTGGAGCAGCCTGTTGAGGAAGAGTTCCGCACGGCCGCCATGAGCCTGGGCTGGGACCCGTCGACGGTGCAGATCGTGCTCGAGGCGTACCGGTTCGACGACGAGGGCACCCCCGAACTCGACCCGGAGGCTCTCGAACCGGGGGAGACCCTGATGGTGCGGATGCCTGTGGGAACCGCCCGCGCGTTCGCCAAACGCACCCGCGAGGTCGTGGGTGCCGGCCGGCCCATGTGCCCGCTCTGTGGCAACCCGATCGACCCCGACGGTCATATCTGCCCGCTGCCCGGCGACTGATGCCGCCGGAGGACGATCTGCTCGCCGGTGCCCTCGACCTCACCGGCCGGATCACGACGGCGTCCAACGCCACCTTCTTCGGCACCATCGACGGAGTCGCCGTGGTGTACAAACCCGTGGCCGGGGAGAGCCCGCTCTGGGACTTCCCCGATGGCGACCTGGCCAGCCGCGAGGTGGCGGCCTACCTGGTCTCGCAGACGTTCGGCTGGAACGTCGTGCCGCGCACCTGGCTCCGCGACGGACCGATGGGTCCGGGCATGGTGCAGCTGTGGCAGGACGCCGATCCTGAGCAGGACGCCGTCGACCTTGTGTCGTCCGACGCCGTGCCCGACGATTGGCGCCGGGTGCTCGAGGGCCGGGACGAAAACGACCGGCTGGTCTCGCTCATCCACGAAGACACGACGGCGCTGCGCCGGATGGCCGTCTTTGACATCGTGGTGAACAACGCCGACCGCAAGGGTGCGCACATCCTGCCGATGAGCGACGGGCACCGGCACGGCGTCGACCACGGTCTTACCTTCCACACCGACCACAAGCTACGCACCGTGCTCTGGGGCTGGATCGGCGACGAGCTCAGCGCCGACGAACTCGCCGGCATCGACCGGGTCAGCGCGGCCCTGGACGGCGACCTCGGCGACATCCTGGCCGGCCTGCTCACCCCGGCCGAGCTGGCCGCCCTGGCCGCCCGCTGCGACCGGTTGCGCACCCGTGCCCGCTTCCCCGAACCGGAGGGCGAGATGCCTGCGGTGCCCTGGCCGCTGTTCTGACCTGCCGCCTGCACCGGGTCCGGGTGGATGCTCTGACGCCCGCTGGCACCGGCCGACGCCGGTTCGTGTCACGCTAGACACATGGATCTCGAGGTGTCGCCCACGCTGACGATTCCGGCGACGGAACTCGGTTGGCGGTTTTCCCGGTCGTCGGGCCCCGGCGGCCAGCACGTGAACACCTCGGACAGTCGGGTGCAGGTGTCCTGGAACATCGCCGAGTCAGACGTGCTCACCGACGACCAGCGGATGCTGCTGCTCGACCGCCTGGACCGGCGTCTGGTCGGCGGGGTGGTCACCATCGCCGCCTCCGAGCAGCGCTCCCAGCTGCGCAACCGGGAGATCGCGTTGGTGAAGCTCGCCGAGCTCGTGGACGCAGCGCTGGCGCCGGACGGGCCCAGCCGCCGGGCGACCAAGCCCACCCGTGGCTCTGGGCGGCGTCACCTCGCCGCGAAGCAGCAGCGCTCGGCCACCAAGCAGAACCGCCGCCGCCCCGCCGCCGAGTAGCCCCGTCCACATCCGCGAACTGTGAGCAAAGCCCCGGGATTTTCGGGGGTTAGCTCACGGTTCGCGAACTGGGGGACAGGTCTTGGGCGATGGTGTTCGCCCAGGCGTCGATGGCCGACCAGTCCCGGAAGTCGCCGTCCGGCAGGATCTTCTCCACGGCCGGCATCTTGCTGACCAGCCGGTCCCGGCCGCGGAGCCCGGCGATGTTCATCGCCCCGTAGAACACCTGCGTGCCCCGCGGCGTGAGGGAGTCCGTGAACTCGGCGAACTGCTTCGGCACCGCCTGGGTCAGCATGTCGCGACCCTGGTCATCCGTCTTCTCGGTGCCGAGCGGGCCGCTGCTGAACAGCCACAGGGGTCGTTGGGCTAGCAGGTCCCGGTGGTGCTGCACGAACCGGGTGGCGTCCTTGCGCCACGACCCCATGTACGCGGATGCGCCGATCACGAACGCGTCGAAGCGGGACGGGTCGTGCACATCTCGAACCGGGTGCACTTCCGCGTCGACGCCTGCCGATTGCAGGGCGGCGGCGATGCGCTCGGCGATGCCCTCGGTGGCGCCGTACTTGCTCGAATATCCGACGAGTACCGTCATGATTTCCTCCTGGGTTGTGCCTGCTGGGGTGGATGCTAGGGGCGCGGGCGGCGGGCCCGGATGATGAGCTTGCCCAGCTCGCCGAGCAGTAGGAGCAGCACGGCGGGTGCCAGGCAGAGCAGCCATTGCGCACCGGTGAGGGCGACGGTGGCGAACGCATCCTGCAGCACCCGGATCTGGGTGATCAGCAGCGAGCCGACGACGGCCCAGGCGAACGCCCAGAGCAGCTTGGGGTTGGCGAGGGTGGACGGGCCGAACGCGCTCTCGGTGGGGTAGCGCAGGTTGAGTGCCACGGCGATGTTCATGAGACTGAGCGCCACCAGCGCCATGGTCTGGCCGAGCACCAGGGAGTCGTAGCTGGTCTTGCCGATCTGCACCAGCACCAGGGCGGCCGCGGCCATGTACAGGCCCGTGATGAGCAGGCGGATCATCATGGAGCGCACGATGATCGGCTGGTTGAACGGGCGGGGTTTCTTGTCCATGATGCCCGGGGTGGAGAGGTCCAGGCCCATCACGGCGCCGATCGGCGCGACGACGGCCAGATGGATCCAGAGCACCTGGGCGGGGCTGAGAAGTGCGGTGCCGGCGATGGCGAACAGCGACGACCCGATGAACGCGAGGATGAACATGAACAGGTTGGCGACCTGGATACGGATGAACTTCTGCAGGTTGTCGTAGACCAGGCGGCCCTCTCCCACCGCAGCGATGATGGTGGCGAAGTTGTCGTCGGCCAGGATCATCTTGGCCGCCCCCTTGGCCACATCGGTGCCGGTGATACCCATGGCGATGCCGATGTCAGCCGCAGCGATGGCGGGCGCGTCGTTCACGCCGTCCCCGGTCATGGCCACGATGTTGCCGCGGCGGCGCAGCACCTCCACCAGGCGTACCTTGTGCTCGGGCGCCACGCGGGCGATCACGCCGATCGACTCGACCCGGTTGTCCGCCTCGGCGTCGCTCATGGCGGCGAATTCCGCTCCGGTCACCGCGTCACCCGGGATGCCCAGCTCGGTGGCGATCGCCGCCGCCGTCACGGCGTGGTCGCCGGTGATCATCCGCACCCGGATGCCCGCACGCTTGGCCTCGGCGATCGCGGCGACGGCCTCAGCACGGGGAGGGTCGACCTCCCCGATCAGTGCGCACAGCTCCAGGTTCTGCATCAGGGCCATCAGGTCGCCCATGGGGTCGAAGGTGGCCGGGTCGAACTCCCGCTGCGCCAGGGCCAGCACGCGGCGGCCCTGGCTGGCGATGCGCTCGTTCTCGGCGAGCACCAGGCCGCGCCCCTCCTCGGTGAGCGGCGCGCCCCGGCCGCCGGGCATCCGGCCGCTCGTCGACCGGGCCAGGAGCACATCCGGCGCCCCCTTCACGTAGGCCCGGATGACCGGGCTGCCATCGGAGCCGGGCATCCGGTGGAAAGTGGCCATGAACTTGTAGTCGGAGTCGAACGGCACAGACGCCACCCGCGGGTGACTGCGGCGGAACTCCCGCACATCGACGCCGCCCTTCTGCGCGAGCACGTAGAGCGCCGCCTCGGTGGGGTCGCCGATCACCTGGCCGTTCTGGATGTCGGAGTCGTTGCACAGGGCGCAGGAGAACATCACGTAGTCCAGGTCGCGTTCGGCGTCGCCGACCGTGCGCTGCACCTGCCCGTCGAAGTCGTAGCCCTCTCCGGTGACGGTGTAGCGGTGCTGCACGGTGCTGATCTCCCGCACCGTCATCTGGTTGAGGGTGAGGGTGCCGGTCTTGTCGGAGTTGATCGCCGAGGTGGAGCCGAGGGTCTCGACCGCGGGCAGCACCTTCATGATGGCGTTCTTCTTAGCCATGTTCACCGACCCCACGCTGAGGATCGTGGTGACCACCGCGGGCAGGGCGTCGGGGATCGAGCCCACGGCGAGCGCCACCCCGATGCCGAACAGCACCGTGAACGACTCGCCCTGGATCAGGCCCGTGATCACGATCACCAGGAACGCGAACAGGGCCGCGAAGATGATGAACAGGGTGAGCCGGTCGACCTGCTTGGTCAGCGGGGTCTTCTCCACGGTCTGCTCGGCGAGCAGGTTGGCGATGTGCCCCACCTCGGAGCCCATTCCGGTGGTGGTGACGAGGATCTCGCCGTGCCCCCGGGTGACGTTGGTGTTCATGAAGACCAGGTTGACCCGGTCGCCGAGCGCGACATCCGGCCGATCGATGACCGCGCTGTCCTTCTCCACCGCCACACTCTCGCCGGTGAGGGCGCCCTCCTCGACCTGCAGAGTGGCCGCGACGAGAACCCGGCCGTCGGCCGGTACCCGGTCGCCGGCATCCACCACCACGATGTCGCCGGGCACGAGCTGATCGGCGGGTACCTCGGTGACATCGCCGTCGCGCCGCACCTTGGCCACGGCCTTCATCATGCTGCCCAGCGACGCCGCGGCCGCCTCGGCCTTGTTCTCCTGCCGGTAGCCGAGCCAGGCGTTGAAGAGCGTGAGCACGGTCAGCCCCACGGCCGTGCGGAACTCGCCGATGAGCAGGCTGACCAAGGCGGCGCCCACCAGCACGATCTGCATGTAGTCCCGGTAGTGCTTGAAGAACTTGGTCCACACGGATTCGGGCTTCACCTCGGCGAGCACATTCGACCCGTACTGCTTCAGGCGCTGCTGCGCCTCCGCACTGCTGAGCCCCTCGTCCGGGCGCACCCCCAACCGCTCCGCCGCCTCCGCGCCCGGCACCGCGAACCAACTCACGGTCGGCGCCGCCGGCATGGTTCGGGCTTTGTCGGTCATGGTGTCCTCCTCGGGCGTCAGAGAGCGGATGCGGCCTAGAACGGGGTGGGGATCTGCCGCAGGGTGAGGGTGGGCTCCTGGTAGTCGCCGGGTTTCTGCCGGTGCGGCAGTTTCACGTCGGGCGTCGGCTCGGCTTCGTAGGGCACCTGGCTGAGCAAGTGACTGATGATGTTGAGGCGGCCACGTTTCTTGTCGTCGGTGTGGGCGATGTACCAGGGTGCGGCGCCCACATCCGTGGCCTGGAACATGGCGTCCCTGGCCCGGGAGTAGTCGTACCAGCGTCCGTAGGACTCGATGTCCATCGCGGAGAGTTTCCAGGTCTTGCGGGGATCGTTGATCCGGCTCTCCAGACGCCGGGTCTGCTCGTCCTCACTGACCTCGAGCCAGTACTTGAGGAGGATGATTCCGGAGTCGACCATGGCCCGCTCGACCAGCGGCGCCATCCGCAGAAAGTCCTCGGTCTGCTGCGGCGTGCAGAAGCCCATCACGCGTTCCACGCCGGCCCGGTTGTACCAGCTGCGGTCGAAGATGACGACCTCGCCGGCGGCGGGGAAATGTGCCAGGTAACGCTGGATATACATCTGGGTCTTCTCCCGCTCGGTGGGGGAGGGCAGCGCCACCACCCGGAACACCCGGGGGCTGACCCGCTCCACGATGCGCTTGATCGTGCCGCCCTTGCCGGCGGTGTCGCGACCCTCGAAGACGATGCAGACCTTGGCGCCGCTGCGCTTCACCCACTCCTGCATGGACACGAGCCGACCCTGCAGGATGGCCAGCTCGGCCTCGTAGTCCTTGCGTCGCATCTTGTCGCTGCCGGCGTTCTTCTTGTCGCCCACGGGCACCTCCTCGTCAACCACCCCCATTGGTGGTCCACGCTGCACAGTGTTGCCCGGCTCAGCCGGGCGGTCAACGCACCTAGTCCAGTTTGACCTATGTCATAGTGGACGACATGGCGCTTCTCGACATCCTCATTCTCAGCAACCTGCGGGCCGGTCCGGTGCACGGTTACGAGCTCAAGCAACGGGTGCAGCGCCCCACCACCACCCGGCTGAGCAACAACTCGCTGTACCCGATCCTGCGCCGGTTCGAGGAGTCCGGTGCCGTCTCGAGCGTGCACGAGGCCCAGGAAGGCCGGCCCGCGCGCACCATCTACGCCATCACCGATCACGGCCGGGTCCTGCTCACCGAGCTCATCTCCACTCTCCCGGCCGCGCTCGCCGGAAACGAGGAGGAGTTCCTGGCCCGGCTGAACTTCTTCGCCGAGATCACTCCCGCCGCCCGGCAGAGCATCCTCGACGCCCGTGCGGCGGCCCTGGATGCGCGGCTCGAGCAAGCGCACGCCGTTCTGGCCGACGCGGTTGCCTCGCCCACCGGCGCCTGGCGGTCACTCGCCATGGAGCATCTCGTGGCGACCCTCGAGACCGAACGCCGCTGGGTGGACGAACTGCGCGGGATGCGCGTGCCCACCCCCACGACTCCGTCCGGCAACCCCGACACCGAAGGCACCCGATGACCACCACCCGCTCCGCCGCACGCACTCGCGGCACCTCGAGCCCGCTCGGCGCGGTCGCCCGTTACGGCCTGCTGATCGGGCCGTTGCTGAGCATGATCGACTCCAGCATCGTCAACGTGGCGGTGCCCGACATCGCCACCGAGCTCGGCGCCGATCTCAAGGCCGTGCAGTGGGTGGTCAGCGGTTACCTCCTCGCCCTGGGCGTCTCCCTCTCGGTCACCGCCTATCTGGCCAAGCGGTTCGGCACCATGCGGGTCTACACGGTGAGCATGATCCTGTTCGTCGTGGTGTCGGCCGGCTGTGCGATCGCGCCGAACATCGAGTTCCTCATCGCGGCCCGTGCATTGCAGGGCTTTGTCGGGGCGCCGCTGGTGCCGCTGGCGTTGAGCATCCTGCTCGGCAAGGACGGCATCGGCGGCGGCAAGATCCCGATCTCCGCCGCGCTGGTGCTCTTCCTGGCCCCGGCCCTTGGCCCCACCCTGGGCGGCCTCCTCATCGGCGCCGGCGGCTGGCGCTGGATCTTCCTCGTCAATGTGCCCGTCGGCATCATCGGCCTGTTGCTGCTGGTGCGCATCCCGAAGGGAATCGGGGCGGCGCCGAACTCCGGCATCCGGTTCGACCCGGTGGGCTTCGCCCTGCTCGCGGTGGGTCTCACTGCCGCGCTGCTCGGGGCCACCGAGGGCACGTCAGAGGGCTGGGACAGCCCGATCTCCTACCTGCCGCTCGCCGGTGGCCTGGTGCTGCTGGTGCTGTACACGTTCTGGGCGCTGCGGCACGCGCATCCGGCCGTGGACGTGCAGATGATCCGGCACAAGAACTCGGCGTCGGCCCTGCTGCTGCAGGTGCTCTGCTCGGTGATCGCGTTCGGCACCGTGTTCCTGATGCCGATCTTCACCCAGTCCGTGCAGGGGTACTCCGCGGTGGAGACCGGGCTGGCACTGCTGCCGCAGGGCATCATCATGGGCGTCGGAACCGTCGTGGGGCAGAAACTCTCCGCACGCATCCCGCTGCGGATGCTCGTGGCGTTCGGCTTCGTGGTGCTGGCGATCTCCAGCGTCTTCCTGCTCTTCCTGGAGCAGGACACACCGCTGTGGGGCACCGCGCTGATGCTTTCGGGCCGCGCGATCGCCATCGGCTTCGTCACCACCCCGCTGCTCGTGGCCATGCTCGCGCCGCTGCCGGAGGACCAGCTCGCCGACGGCAACACCCTCTTCAACATCACTCAGCGGCTGGGCGGCTCGATCGGAGTGAGCATCCTCGGCTCCCTCGTGGCCGGCGGCACCACGCTCGCGGCCACCATCGATTCCTTCCACGTGGTGGGCTGGGTGCTCATCGGTCTGGCAGTGGTGGGCGCGATCGTGTCGGTCTGGCTGACCGAACCGGCCAAGGGGCAGGTGCCGCTCGTGAGCACCGTGGGGGAGTAGCCGCTACCCGGCCAGGGTCGCGCCCCACTGCTGAGCCCGGGCCAACTCCGTGCCAGGCGGCGGAGTGCCGGTGCCGGTGATGACAAAGCTCATGCGGCCGACAACGTCGAAGGACTTGCCTCGCAGCAGCTTGCTGATTGCCTTCGCCGCCGAACCGGCAAAGAATCCCGTGCTGGACACCGTGTCGAAGGCCCAGGCGTGGGTGCCCGCGCTGCGCGGGATCTTCTCCAGCCATTCGGCCACGCCGGCGGTGACCCGTCGGCCGCCCCGGGTTTCCGCCTGATCGCGTGAGGTGGGCGAGGGAAGCCCGCGGTAGTGGGTGGGCGCGCCGACCATCACCAGGTCCTGCGCACCCGGCGGGGGTGCCGACGCGGCATCCACGACAGTGACGTCGGCCCCGCGTGAGTGCAGTCCGGCCGCGATCGCTTCACCGACCCTGGCCGTGTTTCCGAAATACGATTCCGTGACGATCAGGACTTTCACGTGAGTTCCTTTCGATAGGTGGCGAGTTGGGCATCCGCCGGCTTCTCGGTGCACCGCCGGGAACACCCACAGCGTAGGCCGGCACCGCGCGCCCGGCACCGGAAGCGAGAAATTGCCCGGCCGAGGCGGGTCGCCGGGTGGCCATCCGCTGCACCCGGGTTGATGATGGGTGCATGACGAAGGGTCAGGTGCGGATCGGCGGCGGGTCGTGAACCCGGCGGCCCGGCGCGTGCAACGCACCTACCTGATCCTCCAGCTCGGCAACACCCTGGCGGCCTCTTTCATCTGGGGCATCAACACGCTGTTCCTGCTCGACGCCGGGTTGAGCAACTTCGAGGCCTTCGCCGCGAACGCGTTCTTCACCGCGGGCATGGTGATCTTCGAGATCCCCACCGGCGTCGTCGCCGACACCGTAGGACGCAAGGCCTCCTACCTGCTGGGCACCATCACCCTCTCGGTGACCACCGGGCTGTACTGGATGCTGTGGGTCTGGCAGGCGCCGTTCGTCTGGTGGGCCATCGTCTCGGTGCTGCTGGGGCTGGGGTTCACCTTCTTCTCCGGCGCGGTGGAGGCCTGGCTGGTCGACGCGCTGACGTCGACCGGGTACACCGGCAGCCTAGAGGCCGTCTTCGGCCGCGGGCTCGTGGTGACCGGGATCGCCATGTTCGCCGGGTCGGTACTCGGTGGGGTGATCGCCCAGGCCACCAACCTCGGTGTGCCGTTCCTGCTGCGCGCCGGGGTGTTGGTGGTGATGTTCGTTTACGCGTTCGTCGTGATGAAAGACCTCGGCTTCACCCCGGACCGGTCCCGGGGACCGTGGAAGGCGACCAGGCTCGTGCTGAGCGAATCGGTGGAGCACGGGCTCAGGAAGCGGTCGGTGCGTTACATGATCCTCTCCGCGCCGTTTGCCTCCGGGGTCGGGATCTATGCCTTCTATGCGCTGCAGCCGTATCTGCTCGAGCTTTACGGTGACCCGTCGGCGTATTCCATCGCGGGTCTGGCCGCGGCGATCCTGTCGCTGGCGCAGGTTGTCGGCGGCGTTCTGGCGCCCCGCATCCGCGGCGTCTTCGCCAAGCGCACGAGCACCGTCATCGTGGCGTCCCTGCTCAGCGTGGTCTCGCTCATGGTGCTCGGCCTCAACAGCCTGTTCTGGCTGGCGGTCGTGTTCCTCACCGTGTGGGGGTTCGTCTTCGCCGTCGCCGAGCCCGTGCGGCAGGCCTACCTCAACGACATGATCCCCTCGAAGCAACGCGCCACCGTGCTCTCGTTCGACTCCCTCTTCGGCAGCCTCGGCGGCGTGTTCATCCAGCCGGCGCTCGGCCGCGCCGCGGACGTGGGCGGGTACGGCGCCTCGCTGCTGATCGGCGGTCTGGTGGAGCTGATCGGCATTCCGCTGATGCTCGCGAGCCGCCGGCAGAACGACCCCGCCGACACCAAGACGGCGCAGGCGGATGCCGCCGCCGCGTCCACAGACACGGACTGAAGCGCGCAGCGCCACCGAGTTCCGGGCCGGAAATGCCACGGTCACTCGACGTTCACTCGGGCGCTACCGGCCGCGGTGAAAATATCCGCATGCACCCGCGCACGCCGCTCCATCAGGTTCTCCCGGACATCCGTTTGCTCACGTCGTTGGATGAGTCCGAGCGCGACGGGCTGGCCACCGCTCTCGGTGCGCTGGACTACCCCGTGGCGGGCGTGGCCACTGGGCACCTGCTCATTGAGTCCTACCTGCGGCGTGCGCCCGACCGGGCCTGGGCGCTGTTCCGCGGCGATGAACCTGTGGGGGCGTTCGCCGTGGTGCCGTACCTCGAGTTGCCCGGCACGCAGCAGACGTCCACCTATCTCGTCCCCTCGGTGCGGGGCACCGGGCTCAACACCGCGGTCAAACGGGCGACGATCGTCGCGGCGCGCGCCCACGCGGTTCCGCTCTACTCCTCGATCCACCACGCGAACGCACGTTCCCTGGCGGCAACGCGCGGGCTCTTCGTGTCGATCGACCCCGTAAAGGTCTTCGAGCACAGCACCGGCCGGCTGGCCTGGCGCTTCGACCTCGGCGACCCGTGGGCGCAGTTGGCCGCCGGCCCGGCGCATCCCATCCTGGAGGAGACCGTCGCCGGAGCGTTCCACGCTCCGTCCCAGCAGGCGGCCTGACCTCACCGTCGCCGGATCGTGTACTCACGCCAGGTGAGCACCACGATGAAGAGGTCGAATGCGGTCAACAGCAGCATGCCCCAGGAGAAGCCGATGGCAAGCTGGTAGGTCTGGTAACCGATGAAGACGATGAGGAACCCGATCATCCACGGGTAGGCCCAGAGCCGGTTCGCCAACACCGCCCACACCAGCACCACCTTCACCGCTCCGTGCGCCAGCAGGTAGATGGCGCCGAACAGCGTCGCCGAGACGCTGAGCCCGCTCGCCAGCCGCAGCAGGCTCGTGGCGATCTGGTCATGCGGGTCTTCGGCAAGTTCGTGCTGGGTGAGCACCCGAGCCACGGCGCCAATCTGTGCGGGCGTGACGACCAGCAGCAGCACGCCGCCCACCAGTTCCAGCACGCCGTCCAGGCCCTTCAGGATCAGGCTGACCCGGAACGTGCGATCCAGTAGCGTCGGCTCCGCGCGCTGCGCTGTCGTTGGGACGTTCATCACCCTCCTCCGCCGGAGCATCTTCCACGGGCCGCAACCCCGCGAGGTCGGCCGGTCCACCCACAGTCACAGCATAAGAATCTAGGCTGGATTCATGGCAGGCAAGCGCGAACCCAGCGATACGCCGCTCAACGTGGCGCGGTACAAGATCAATCGCGAGATCCCCGAGGCCGAACGCCCAGAGGAGGGCGAGCCGGACACGAACGAGGCCGGCCAGTCGATGATGGAAGCGCGGGCGCAGTACGTCGAGATCTCCATCCAGCAGGCGATCCGCCGTGGTGACTTCGACAACCTGCCCGGATCGGGCAAGCCGATCCCCGGGCTCACCGACCGGTACGACCCGGACTGGTGGATCAAACGCAAGATCGAGCGCGAGCAGATCACCGGCCTCGGGCCACCCGCGCTGACCCTCCGCACCGAGGATGCCGGACTCGACGACCGCCTCGACACCGTGTTCGCCGAGCAGCAGGTGCGCGAGTTGCTCGAGGACTTCAACCGGCGGGTGATCGAGGCACGCCGGCAGCTCCGCGGCGGCCCGCCCGTCGTCACGGCCCTGCGGGACGTGGACGCTGAACTCGCCAGTTGGCGTGAGCGCCGCCGCGCCGCGCAGCAGGAGCGCGAGGAGGCGCGGGCCCGCGAGGAGGCCGAACTGGCCGCCATGTCCTGGCGCGAACGCCGCCGAGCCAAGCGCGAGCGCGGCGCTCCTTAGCCTGCGTCGCGTCCCTCGGATGCGTCGGCGGCCGCCCTCACGCGCGCCCGCCGGGTCATGGCCACCGTGTGCTCACCGTCGAGCTTGGCCGCCACGGGCGCCCACAGCAGCACCGCCACCCCGATGCCGAGCAGCAGCGCGCCCACGGTGTCGGTGAGCCAGTGCGCGCCCAGATAGGTGCGACTGAGCATCATGACCACCGTGTAGGCGGCCGCGGCCAGCCAGACCCAGAGGCGCGGAAAGAGCAGCACCAGCACCGCGGAGGTCACCGCCGCATTGGCCACATGCCCGGACGGGAACGAGCCGAAGTCGAGGTTGGTGAGCACGTTCTCTGGGCGTGCTCGGCCGAAGAAGTGTTTGAGCACCTGCACGACTCCACCGGTGGCAAGGCTGGCGGCCAGGAAGTAGCCGGCAGCCCAGGGGCGCCGGGCCAGGAGAAGTGCGGCGCAGATCACGGCCGGGATCAGCAGGGTCGCGACCAACCCGCCGCCGAGGGCATCCATCACCAGGGCCACCGCATCCCACACGGGCGCGCGGTTCTCGGTGAGGTCGTTGAACCATGCGGTGTCGATGGCCAGGGGCATGCCCTGCTCACGCACCAGGATCAGGGCGCCGAGGCCCACAGCGAGGCCGAGGGCGATGGCGCCGCTCAGGACCGGCCACCAGCGGGAGACCCGTTTCGCTCGCGGTTGGGCCGCGACCTCCGGGTGGCGTGGCGTCGTCATCTGCTCAATGCTAGGCGGTGCCGCCGTGCGGTCGGATCCATTTGCGGAGTGCCGCAGGCACCGATAGCGTGCAGACTAGTGCGGCGCAGAGGCCCACCCCAACGGATACGGACCCTCGATGTCGACCACCCCAGACCCCGCCGCCCGCGACCTGCTCCCGATTCTTCAGGAACAGAACGACAGGATCGGCTTCGTCTCCTTCGACCACGACGATGCCTTCGCGCTCGGCTCCGCCCTGGTGCAGCGTGCCGTGGCGGAGGGCCTGGCGATCACGGTGTCCATCGTGTTCGGCGAGCAGCGCGTCTTCCACGCCGCCCGCCCGGGCACCACAGCGGACAACGACGACTGGCTGGCCCGCAAGTTCCGGGTCGTCTCCCGGTACAACGTGCCGTCGTTCCTGGTCAGCACCAAGTACCGGGCCAGAGGCCAGGACTTCAACGACGCCACCGGCCTGCCCATCAACCTGTACGCGGCGGCCGGTGGCGCCTTCCCGCTGCGGGTGAACGGGTCGCTGATCGGGATGCTCGGGGTTTCCGGGCTGCACGAGAGCATCGACCACGACCTCGCCGTTTGGGCCCTCGAGTCCGTACGGGTGGCCTCCGCATGACCGGCGGTGCCGCGACGCCCCGGTGGGCGATCATCGGAACCGGCGCCATCGCCGAGCAGACCATCGGCGACATCAGGCTGGCGGGCAACATCGACATCGTGGCCGTGGCGTCTCGCACGGCGGCCACAGCCGAGGACTTCGCTGCCCGTCACGGCATCCCACGCGTGTTCGCGTCGGTGGAGGACGCGCTCGGCAGTGCCGATATCGATGCCGTGTACATCTGCACACCGCACAGCAGCCACTTCGAGCTGGCCAGGCAGGCCCTGCTCACCGGCAAGCATGTGCTCTGCGAGAAGCCCCTCACCCTCACGGCCTCGCAGAGTCGGGAGCTGGCCGACCTCGCCGCCGCCCGGGGGCTGTTCCTCATGGAGGCCATGTGGATGAAATTCACGCCGGCTGTGCTGCAGGTGCAGGAGCTGATCCGGTCCGGCGCCATCGGCGAGGTGCGCTCCGTCGAATCCAGCATGGGCTATAACTTCCCCCGCACCGAGACCAGTCGGCTCTGGAACGCGGAACTCGGCGGCGGTGCGCTGCTCGACCTGGGCGTGTACCCCGCGGCGTTCGCGCAGCTGCTGCTGGGCACGCCGCTAAGCGTCGCCGCGCACGGCGTGATGCAAGCGGATGGCGTTGACCTCCGTTCGACGCTCACCCTGGGCTACTCCGACGACAGGTTCGCCACCGTCACCAGCTCCCTCACGGAGGTCATCATGGCGTTCGCCGTCGTGGGCGGCACCGCGGGCACCATCGTGATGGATCCGACGTTCTTCGCGGGCGGCGCCATCCATTGCTACTCTGCGCCGGACTACACGGCGCAGACGACGACGGTGCCGATCGAGGGCGCCGGCTACGTGCCGATGTTCCGGGCCGTGGGCGAAGCCCTCGCCGCCGGCCTCACCGAGCACCCCCGGCATCCGCTCGCCGACACCATCGCGGTTCTCGCGGTGGTCGACGAGGCGCGACGGCTGCTCGCCGCCGCGCGCCCGACCGCTTAGCCGCGCGCTCGGCGTCGCGCCCGCAACGCCAAGACGGAGCCGCCCAGCAGCAGCGTGCCCGCGCACCAGAGCAGCCAGCCGGTATCGACACCGGTGGCGGCGAGGGTGGCCTTCGGGCGGGCGGGCGCGGTTGCGGTCGCGGTCGGTGCGGCGGCGGTGGCGGCGGCCGCCGGGGTCGTGGCGGGGGTCGCAGGTGGCGTCGCGGTCGGTGTCGGCGTGGCGGGTGCCGGTGCCACGGGTGCCGGAGTGGGCGTGGGTTCGCCTGTCGGTGCGGCGGTCGGAATGGGCTCGACCGCGGCGGGAACGAAGACCGTGATGGCGGTTCTGCTCTCCACGAGGGGCGCGCCGGTGCCGCGCAGGCCCAGAACGACGGTGTGGGCGCCGGCCGGGGCATCCGCGGGGATCGTGACCGGCAGGGAGAACCTGCCGTTGCCTCCGACGGTGGCCGTGCCGAGGGTGACCGGGGTGGAGTGCAGCTCGACCGTGACGGCGGCGCCGATGGGGAGGTCACTGCCGGTGATGGTCAGGGTGTCCCCTCGTTTCACGGTCGCACCGGCCAGGGCGCTGCCGTCGGCGAGGGTGAGGGCGGGGGAGAAGGTGAACGGTGTGGCGGTCACGATCACGTCCGGTCCTGTTCCCACGGCGGTCGACGCGGCGACGCGCAGCTCGTACTCCGTACCGTCGGCGAGCCCGAGCAGTCGCGTGGAGAGACCCACGACGGGTACGGCGCGGCTCCAGGTGGTGTCGCCGGTGGCGCGGTAGCTCACCTGGTAGTCGTCCAGGGGCTGGCCGCCGTCGTCGACAGGTGCGGCCCAGCTCAGGGTGACGCTGGTTTCGCTGGGCACGACCGCGACATTCAGCGGCGCCGATGGCAGGGTGCTGGGGATGACCGGGTCCGAGGCGGGCGGAGTGGACCCGGGCAGCGCAGCGCTGGTGCCGGCGGAGCTGGTGGCGGTGGCGGTGAAGGTGTAGCTCTCTCCGCGGGTGAGGCCGGTGATGGTGCAGCCGATCACGGTGGCGGTCACGTCGGTGGTCGTGCAGGTCAGGCCACCGGGTGACGCCGTGACGGTGTAGGAGGTGATCGGCCGGTCGCTGGGCGCGGCCGGGGGCGTGAGGACGACATCCGCTGTGGTGGCGCCGGTGCTCGTGGCGGTCACGCTCGCGGGCAGGTCGGGGGCCACCGGCGTGCGCAGGATGCTGTTCGACACGATCGAGGCAACACTGGTGCCGGCGGCACTGGTGGCGGTCGCGGTGAAGGCGTAGGGCGTGCCGATGGAGAGACCCGTGATGTCGCAGGTCAGCGGAGTCGCGGTGACGTCGGTGATCGTGCAGGAATCTGCTGTGGTGGTGGACGTCACCGTGTACTGGGTGATCGGGCGGTCGCTGGGGTCGGCTGGAGGTGTCACGGCGACGGCGGCCACGCTCTTGGCGCTGGACACGGCGGTGACGGCGGCGGGCGCGTCGGGGGCGACCGGCCGGTAGACCACCGGATTCGACGCAGGGGACGACGTGCTGTCCCCGACCGTGCTGGTAGCGGTGACGGTGAAGGTGTAATCGGTGCCGATGGTCAGGCCGGTCACTGTGCAGGTGAGCGCGGTGGTGGTGCAGGTCTTGCCGCCGGGGGTAGAGGTGACCGTGTAGCCCGTGATCGCTCGGTCGCTGTCCGGCGCCGCGAAGGTCACCACGGCGGAAGTCTTGCCGTCCATGTGAGCGGTCGGCGCGGCCGGGGCATCCGGCACGACGGGCGCACGGCGTACCGGGTTCGACGCTGCCGAGGCTGCGCTGGTACCGGCGGCGCTGGTGGCCGTCGCGGTGAAGGTGTAGGTCGTGCCGATAGTGAGACCCGTGACGTCGCAGGACAGCTCGCTGCCGGTCAGATCGGTGATCTCGCAGGAGTCCGGCGTGGAGGCTGACATGACCGTGTACTTCGTGATCGGCAGGTCGCTGCCCGTCTGGGGCGCAGTGACGGTGACCGTCGCCACGGTCTTGCCCGAAGAAACCGCGACCACGCTGGCCGGGGCACCGGGAACGAGGGGCTGATACGAGACAGCGTTGGATGCCGCAGACGCAACGCTGGTGCCGATTTTGCTGGTGGCCGTGGCCGTGAAGGTGTAGTCGGTGCCCATGGTCAGGCCGGTGACGGTACAGGTGAGGGCTGTGGTGGTGGCGCAGGTCTTGCCGTCGGGGGCAGACGTGACGGTGTAGCCGGTGATGGCTCGATCGCTGTCCGGCGCGGCGAAGGTCACCACGGCGGCGGTCTTGCCGTCCATCTGAGCGGTCGGCGGGGTCGGGGCGTCCGGCACGGCCGGATCGAAGCTCACTGGGGCTGAGGCGGCCGATGCCACGCTCGTGCCGGCTCCACTCGTCGCAGTGGCGGCGAAGGAGTAGGTATCGCCGATGGTGAGGCCGGTGACATCGCAGGCGAGTGGGACCGCCGCGGTATCGGCGATGTCGCAGCTGTGCGCCGCGTCGGCGGACGTCACCCGGTAGGCCGTCACGGGCATGTCGCTCTGAGTGGGCGGCGTAACGGTGACCGTGGCGACGGTCTTGGCGGTGCGAGCCGCCGCGACGCCGGCGGGCGGGCCCGGGGCATCGGCGGGCTGGGTGACCGCGTTGGAGGTGGCCGTGGCCGAGGCCGGTCCGCCGATGGTGTTGGTGGTCGCGGTGAACGTGTTGGTGTCCCCGGCCGTCAGGTTGGTGATCGTGCAACTCAACGGCACCGCCGAGGGGTCGATGGTGCAGGACTGGCCGCTGGGATCCGCGGTGACTGTATAGCCGGTGATGGGCACGTCCCCGAGAACCGTTGATGGGGTGAGGGTGACCTCCGCAGTTGTCTTACTCAGCGCAGTCGCCGACGTGACGGTGGGAGCCCCCGGTTCCGCAATGCCGGAGATCCGGGTCGAGAAGTAGAAATCAAATCCACCATTAAGAAACTGCTGGTTGTAGTAACTACCCTTCCCCCCTGCCGCACCCCCTGAGTAGCCCTGGGTGAAGGGCAGGCCTACCGCGCTCGTCGCGCCACGCAGGGTCAAGGCGTATGTGTGTCCGCCCTGGACCACGGCACCGTCGCTGACAAAGGTAGCTTTGTTCAGCCAGCCAAACGGCTGGAGGCCGGTTTGGGTGAGCGAGTATTGCTCCAGGACGGGTCCAGTTGGGTTGCCTAAGCCATCGACAGCTTGGAGGTCCGCCGTAACAGAAAGTGCTCCGTTTTCCGGATCCCAAGTGCCGACAACGGAAACGGACTCGAGGACGCCTGAGTAATCCGGAGTGAAGGACTGGAACGGGGCAATTGTGAAGAAGTACGCCGTCATCTCAAGAGTGTTGTTTATAGTCTCGTTGCCGTCGATCGTGGACGCCGACGCCGCCGATGTCGAGAGTAGTGATGGCGCGACGGCCAGCGTTGCGGCGAGGCCGAGGACCGCGGCGCGGGCGACAGCTCTCCACACCGGGCGGGCGAAATCGAGCGAACGATGGCGGGCAATGTGGCGGGTGGTCACGGGTTCTCCGACGTCAAACGGACAGTAGATTTCAGCTTCCCGCACCCTGGCTGCGGCCATGGAAGGGTAAAACCCTTCCTTTTTGGCGGGTTACCGGCTGCCTCTCGCTACAGTTGGGCGTCGGCCCTCGAAGGCGACCGAAACCTAGGAGTCGTCATGGTGGTGCGTCTGGCGGAGCAGTCGAAGCTCCTCTCTGCTGCGGTGCAGGCGCTGGACGGTGTGACCACCGTGGTCACGCTCGAGGGTGAGCCGGGCGCCGGGGTGACCTGGCTGGTGCGCGACCTGCTTCACACGGTTCCCGACTTCACGGTTGTGCGCGGGGCCGCGGCACTGTCCGCTCTGGTCGGCGCCGTCGACGAGCCCACGATCGTCTTGATCGATGACGCCCAGGAACTGGAGCCCGAGCAGGCCGACTGGGCCGCCGGCCTCATCGGTTCGCTGCGCTCCGTGCCGCTACTGGTGATCGTGGCCGGTCACACCGGGCAGTCGAGCCTCATCGCCCGGTTGCGGGTGGCAAGCAGTCGGGATGGCCGCGGCCGGGTCATCCGGCTGCCCGGCTTCACCGCGCAGCAGTGCATCGAGCTGGCCGCCGAACACGGCATCGTTCAACTCGACCCGGCGCGCGCCAACTTGATCACCGAGCTCACCGACGGCAACCCGCACCACCTGGTGACCATGTTCGAACAGCTGGGCCGGCGGTTGCATGCCTCGATTCCCCGAGACCTGCCCGTGCCTGACGGCTACGCCGACCACCTGGCTGCGCAGCTGACTGTCTTGGAAGAGCCGACCCGCGCCCTGCTCGAGCTGTTGTCGGTGACGGGACGACCACTGGCCGTATCCATCCTGGTCGAGATCGCCGCCCGGCTCTCCCTCCCGGTCTCCGTGGACGGGGCCCTGGCGTCCGGGCTCGTCGAGATGCTCGACGAGGAAGGCCAGCGAGAACTGGGCTTCACCTCGGAGCGCGCACGCACGGGCATCCGTCGCGGCATCGACGCGCCCCGGGCCCGCGAACTGAACGCCGCCATCGCCCGGTCGATGAGCGGATGGGCGCAGCTCGAGCACCGGCTGGCGGCCACCGAGCACACCGATGATGAGCTCGCCGCCGACCTCGAGGTCGAGGGCGACCGCAACGCGGCCACAGGGCGTTACCCCAGCGCGGCCCGCATCTACAGCCGGGCGAGCGGGGTGACCTCCTCGAGCGCGGACCGGGAACGCCGGCTGCTGCGCGCCGGCGCCTACGCCTTCTTCGCGGATGACGCGGAACTCGCCGGCACCCTCGCCGAGAGCGTCGCCCGGTGTTCCCCCGGCCCCGGTCGCACCATCGTCCTCGGCGGACTCGGCTACCTGCTTGGCAACTTTCCTGAGACCCTCGCCCTCGTACAGGAGGGCCTGGCGCAGGGCGCTCCCGCCGACGCCCGGAGGCCGACCAGGGACGAGGTGCTCTTTGTGGCCGGGGTCGTCGCGAGCATCCGGCTGGCCACCCTGGACATCGGTGGAACCATCGCCGCGAGCGCTGCTGCCCTGGCGGCCGCACCATCCGAACCTGGGGCAGTGTCGCCCGCCGACGCCCGGCTGCGCCTGGCCTGGGGGTTCGCCCTGTGGATCTCGGGCGATCGGGATCAGGCCATGCTGGTCCTGAATCCGCTGATCGGGTTGCCGCTGAACCGGCCCGAGCGCGCCGACGCGCTGGTGATCGTGGGTCAGCAACAGTTCTACGGCGGCCTGGACCGGGCGGCCCTGCACACCTTCGACCTGGCCATCGAGTCGGCGCGGGCCAGTCAGGCGCTGCACGTGCTGCCGCTCGGACTCGCCCTGCGCGCGCAGGTGCATTACTCGCTCGGCCAGTGGGATTCGGCGATGCTCGACGCCCAGGCCGTGCTCGCGCACACCACGGCAAGCCGCAACGGCAACCACGACGGCATCGCCCACGGGGTGATCGCCATGCTGGCCGCTCAGGCCGGCCAGCTCGACGAGGCCCAGCGAGCCGTGCGCGTCGGGGCCCGACTTGCGGTCGAGCGCCCGCTGCCGCAACACCATGTGGGGGCCGCGGTCGCCGCCGCGGTCGTTGAACGGGCGGGCGGGCATCCGCACGCCGTCATCCAAGCGCTCGCGCCGCTCCTCGGTGGCAGTCTCGACATCGCCACCACCGCCACCGGATACACCGGCTGGCGGGCCATGCAGGCCGAAGCCCTCATCACGCTGGGCTCGCTCGACCAGGCCCAGGCCGTGATCGACCGCCTCGAGACGGAGAGCGGCAGTCGCGCCTTCGGCTACCCGGACTGGTTGCGCGGCCTTCTCGCCGAGGCCCGCGGCCAACGGATGATCGCCGCCCGGCACTTCGCCGCAGCCGTCAGCACCGGCGTCGAAACGGTCACCCCGTTCGCCCATGCCCTCGCCCTGCGGGCGCTGGCAGGCAGCCTCCTGGCGCGGGGCAACGTCGACGACGGAGCCGCCGCGAAGCGTGAGGCCGACCGGCTGTTCGGCCGGCTGGGCGCTGCGGCCTATTTGCCCGTCGCCGCCGCAACCGCCGCCGCCCTGCCGGCCCTGGCCGGCTGGCCGACGCTCACCCCCCGGGAACGCGACACCGTGCTGCTCGCCTCGGGAGGGCAGCTGAACCGGGAGATCGCGTCGTCGATGCACGTGTCCGTCAAGACGGTCGAGAAACACCTCGCGAACGCGCTCGCCAAGCTGGGCCTGCGGTCCCGGCGTGAACTTGCCGGCCGGGCGGCCCCCGAAACGGCGACCCCGCCCGAGAGAGGCGCTCCGGCCGTCGTCCTGGTCAGCTGACCGACCGCGCCGACACCGACCGCGCCGGCACCGACCGCGCCGGCACCGACTCGCGGCACTCGGCTGCCAGCGCCGGCCGCCCCGGCATCCTGCGCACTCCGCGCGACCCGGTAATGTCAGAGCTTCGTCACCCCCTCGGTGACGCCCGAAGCCGGCCCCAGTGAGGACACCATGACCGAATACACCCGCCAGAACGTCTCGTCCGGCTCCGCCTGGGAGCCCGTCGTCGGCTACTCCCGGGCTGTGAAGGCGGGCGCGTTCGTGTTCGTCGCCGGCACCACCGCCAGTTCGCCCGAGGGGGCCGTCGGCGGGGCGGATGCCGCGGCGCAGGCCCGCGAGATCTTCGTGCGCATCGGCGCGGCCCTCGAGCAGGCCGGCGCGAGCTTCGACGAGGTGGTGCGCACCCGGGTGTACTTGAAGGACATCGCCAACTTCGACACCGTCGGCGCCGTGCACGGGGAGATCTTCGGCAGCATCCGCCCGGCACTGGTCGCCGTGGAAGTGGGCGCGCTGGCCGCCCCCGACCTCCTCGTGGAGATCGAGCTCGACGCGATCATCGGGGCGGCGCTCCCCGCCGCCTGACCGCCGCGGCGTGCACGGCTAGCGCATACGATCGGGGGATGCCCCCACGTTCGCCCCTGCCACAACGACACGGGCTCGAAGCAGCGTGGGTGTGCACCCCCGAGCGCGACCGACCGGGTGCACCGCAGCCGACCTGGCCGACCATGGGCGCCTGGCTGCAGGAACGGCTGAGCGAGTTCGTGGAGGTGGCCGGGTTCCTGGCCGATGGCCGATTCGTCTACGAGAACGGCACGCCGGTCGCCGGGACCGACCCGTACCGGCCCACCACCTTCGTCTGGTTCCACCGCGACTTGGCCGACGAACCGGTGGTGCCCGGCGTGCTGCACCTGGTCTACCGGGACGAGCGGATCGTGGTGATCGACAAGCCCCCGTTCCTCTCCAGCATCCCGCGAGGACGGCACGTCGTGCAGAGCGTCGTCGTTCGGCTGCGCGCCGAGCTGGGGCTGCCCGAACTCTCGCCATTGCACCGCCTGGACCGGGTGACCAGCGGACTGCTGGTCCTGGCCACCGAGCGCCGCTGGCGCGGGGCCTACCAGACCCTCTTCCAACGCGGCGAAGTGCACAAGGTGTACCGGGCCCTGGCGGCGCTCCGCCCCGAGCTCGACCTGCCCGTCACCGTGCGCAACCATCTGGCGACCCGGCCCGGTCAGTGGCAGGGCGAGGTGGTGCCCGGCGCCCCGGTCAACGCCGAGTCACGCATCGAGCTGACTGGCGCACACGGGGAGTCGGGGGAGTACCGGCTGACGCCCACGACCGGGCGCACCCACCAGCTGCGCCTGCACATGCTGGGCCTGGGCATCCCCATCACCGACGACCCGATCTACCCGGTGGTGCAGGATGTGTCGGTGCACGACTTCACCCGGCCGCTCCAACTCCTGGCCAGCGAGGTGTCCTTCACCGACCCGGTCGACGGCACGCCCCGATGGTTCGAGAGCGTGCGCCGGCTGCCACTGTTCGGGGAGACCGTCGGGGCGCACTAAGGAGCGGTCAGGGCGCCGCGGCGGCCCCTCGCACCCGGCTACTCGAGGCCGGCCGTCCCGGCCCGGCCGGAGGTCACGAGAACCGCGGTCGAGTCGCCGAGCTGCGCCCACGGGCCCGGCACACCGAGCACGGCCAGGGACGACGTCGACAGCCTGACGTTCTCGCCGCTGAGCACGGAGATCAGCTCCTCCAGCCCGGGATTGTGAGCCACGAGAATCACGCTCTCCAGCTCGTCGGGCAGCTCCCGCAGGATCTCGAGCAGGTCGGTGACGGATGCCGCATACGCCCGCTCGTCGATGCGGGCCTCCGGGCTCTCGCTGAACTCCGCCGAGGCCAGCACCCAGGTGGTCCGGGCCCGGGTGGCGGGGGAGACGATGGCCAGGTCGATGCCGGGGTGGTGTTCGGCCAGCCAGCTGCCGGCATCCGGCGCCTGGGTCTGCCCGCGGGCGTTGAGCGTGCGGTCGATGTCTGCTTCGCCGCCCGACCAGTCGGACTTGGCGTGCCGGAGCACGATGAGGGTTCGCGCACTACGTGTGGTCATTCCGATAGTCTGCACCCGCCCTGCCGTCGGCAGCCCGCCGACCTGCGTCACGATGTGCGGTGAGGCACAGCGTGGCAATAGGCTTGCACCCGGACCGCCTCGCAGTGCTGCGGGAGTTGTGGACCGTGTTCTGACGCATCCAGGAGGGCCTCGTGGCCGAAAATACCCCCGTTGATCCCACTTCGACCGACGCGTGGAAGCAGCTCGGCGGCATCGCCGACGGCTTCTCGCCCGACCTGCGCGGATGGTTCGACGCCGATGCCGGTCGCGCCGATCGTTACACCTTCCAGGCGGCCGACCTCACCGTCGACCTGTCCAAGGGCCTCATCACCGAGGAGATCCTCGGCCACCTCGTGCGGCTCGCACAGGACGTCGACGTCGCGGGGCGCTACCAGGCGATGATCGCCGGCGAGCACATCAACGCCACCGAAGACCGCGCGGTGCTGCACACGGCGCTCCGCCGTCCCAAGGGCGCCGCCGGCCTGGTGCCGCCGGCCGGTTTCATCGTCGACGGCCAGGACGTCGACGCCGACGTGCACGCCACCCTCGACAAGGTCTACGCGTTCGCCGACAAGGTGCGCTCCGGCGAGTGGACCGGCGTGACCGGCAAGCCGATCAGCACCGTCGTCAACATCGGCATCGGCGGGTCCGACCTCGGCCCGGTGATGGTCTACGAAGCCCTCAAGCCCTACGTGAAGCCGGGCCTCGAGGTGCGCTTCGTCTCGAACATCGACCCGACCGACGTCTACGAGAAGACCGCCGGCCTCGACCCCGAGACCACGCTGTTCATCGTCGCATCCAAGACCTTCGGCACTCTCGAAACCCTCACCAACGCCCGCCTCGCGCGCGAGTGGCTCTGGGCCGAGCTGGCCTCCGCCGGAGTTCTCGACGATACGGATGCGGCACGCACGGACGCCGTCGCCAAGCACTTCGTCGCCGTCTCCACGGCCCTCGACAAGGTCAAGGCCTTCGGCATCGACCCCGAGAACGCGTTCGGCTTCTGGGACTGGGTGGGAGGCCGCTACTCGGTCGACTCCGCCATCGGCACCTCGGTGGTCATCGCCATCGGACCCGACAACTGGCGCGAGTTCCTCGCCGGCTTCCACGCCATCGACGAGCACACGCGCACCACGCCGCTCGAGCAGAACGTGCCGGTTCTCATGGGCCTGCTCAATGTCTGGTACACCAACTTCCTCAACGCCCAGAGCCACGCGGTGCTCCCGTACGCGCAGTACCTGCACCGATTCCCGGCCTACCTGCAGCAGCTCACCATGGAGTCCAACGGCAAGAGCGTGCGCTGGGACGGCAGCCCGGTCACGACCGACACCGGCGAAGTCTTCTGGGGCGAACCGGGCACCAACGGCCAGCACGCGTTCTACCAGCTCATCCACCAGGGCACCCGGCTGGTCCCGGCGGACTTCATCGCCGTAGCCAACCCCGCGCATCCGCTGAAGGACGAGACCGGCGACGGCGCGGGCGTCGAGCCCGGCCAGGACGTGCACACGTTGTTCATGGCCAACTACTTCGCCCAGACCAAGGCGCTGGCCTTCGGAAAGACCGCCGACGAGGTGCGCGCCGACGGCGTCGCCGAGTCGATCGTCCCGGCCCGCGTGTTCAGCGGCAACCGCCCCACCACGTCGATCCTCGCGCCCGCGCTCACCCCGAGCGTGGTCGGCCAGCTCATCGCGCTCTACGAGCACATCGTGTTCGTCGAGGGCACCATCTGGGGCATCGACTCCTTCGACCAGTGGGGCGTGGAGCTGGGCAAGCAGCTGGCGCTGCAGGTCACCCCCGCGGTGCAAGGCGACAGTGCTGCGCTCGAGGCTCAGGACTCGTCGACCAAGGCATTGATCGCGAAGTACCTGGAGCTGCGTAAGTAATCATCGTCAGAGGCCGCGGTCGGTCTCCTCACCGCAACCGGCCACTGCGCCTCTGACCGGCGACCGCGCCCGCCATAGCGGGCGCGGTCGGCCACAGCAGGCGCGGTGAACCCGTCGCTCAGCGACGCGGCGCTTCCCAGCCGTGAACGGCCGGCGCGAAACCGTCACCCGAGACCGGTCGAGGCCTCCTCCTCCTGATGTTCGGCGGCGATGAGCCGGGTAGCAGCATCGATTAGCGCCAGATGGGTGAACGCCTGCGGGAAGTTGCCCAGGTGTTGCCCGGTGGTCGCGTCAATCTCTTCGGCGTAGAGCAGCATCGGCCCGGCGAAGGAGAGCAGCTTCTCGAACAGGGCCTCGGCGGCGTCATGCTCACCGATCATCACCAGGGCCGACACCAGCCAGAAGGAACAGATGGTGAAGGTGCCCTCCTCACCGCTGAGCCCGTCGTCGGTGCGATCGACCCGGTACCGCAGCACCAGGCCGTCCTGGGTGAGCTCGTCGGCGATGGCGAGCACCGTGGCCCGCACCCGCTTGTCGTCCGGCGGCAGGAACCCCATGATCGGCAGCAGGAGCAGGGACGCATCCAGATCTGTGGTGCCGTAGTGCTGGGTGAACACGCCCCGTTCGCTCAGGCCCTTCTCGCAGATCTCCGCTTTGATGCGGTCGGCGGATGCCTGCCAGGAGGCGGCCTGTTGCGCATCCCCACGGCTCTCGGCAATGCGGGCACCGCGGTCAGCGGCCACCCAGCACAGCACCTTGGACGCCGTGAAGTGTTGCGGTTCCCCGCGCATCTCCCAGATGCCCTGATCGGGTTCGGCGCTGCGTTCAATGGCGGTGTCGACCAATTCGGACAGGTGTTTCCACGCCATCGGCGCGATCTGACCGCCGCCGCGCAGATGCTCTTCGACCGAGTCGAGCAGCATGCCCCAGACATCGTGCTGGTGCTGGTCGAACGCGCCGTTGCCGGTGCGCACCGGACGCGACCCGCGGTATCCGGAGAGGTGGTCGAGGGTGTGCTCCGGAAGGTCACGTTCCCCGCCGATGCCGTACATGATCTGCAGGTCCCAGGGCGCGTCCACTTTGTCGGTGGCCACGGCATCCAGGACGAACGCGAAGTAGTCGAAGGCTTCGCCGTTGAAGCCGAGGCCGTGCAGCGCCCTCAGCATGAACGAGGTGTCCCGGATCCAGGTGTACCGGTAGTCCCAGTTGCGTTCGCCGCCGGGTGTCTCGGGCAGCGACGTGGTCGCCGCGGCCATGATCGCCCCGGTCGGCGCGTAGCTGAGGCCCTTGAGTGCGAGGGCGCTGCGTTCGATGTGCGGGCGGAACCTGTGGTCGGGGAAGGTGGCCATGCTCATCCAGTTGCGCCAGTACTTCTCGGTGCCGGCGAGCTGCTCCTGTGCTTCTGCCACGGTCTCGGGCACCACGCCGTCCCAGGCGAGCGCCACGAACGCGGACTCGCCCGCCTCGAGCGTGGTGCGCCCGGTGCACCGCGCACCGACCACGCCCAGGGGGACGCTGCCGCCCAGCGTGAGTTCCACGCCGCTGCCGGCGATCTTCGCCCGGTCGTAGCCGGACCCGTCGAATTCCCACCGGCCCTGGTTGCGGGCGTAGTCGAAGAGCGGCAGGCAGTTGACCTCCAGTTCGACCCGTCCGTCAAAACAGGTGGCGATGCGCAGGAGGGTGCGCTGGGCGATCGCATTGCCGGGGGAGCGTCGGTAGCCCTCCCTGCGGTGCTCCGCGAGCGGACCCATCACCAGCACGTCCTGCACCCTCATCCAGCCGGAGGGGGTGTGCCAGGTGGTCTCCAGCACCATGGTGCCGGGCAGATACCGGCGCTGCTGGGGAACGTTGGTGTTGGTGGGGCCGAACCGGAAGAAGCCGGCGGTGCGATCCAGGAGCGCGGCGAAGACGCTGGGGCTGTCGGGCCGCGGCAGGCACAACCACTCGACCGCGCCGTCGGGGGCGACCAGGGTGCTCACCTCGCAGTCGGAGAGGAAGGCATAGTCGGCGATCGGCGGGAATCTCATGAGCGGGTGAACCTCCGGTGTGGGCGATGGTGCCGGGTGGCGGAGCGTATGCGCACCACAGTTGCCCCGGCCGGTGACCGTGTCAACATCGGCTGGAATGTGTCCTTCGACACATTGCCTCCGCTGCGACCGCGCCGATACCGTCGATAGCGCAGGGGGAACTTGCTCACGAGGAAAAGCTGGGGGGCTGCTCGTGGGCGCTGCGTGCGCAGGAGCCGTGTGGCTCCTGCGCCGGCGGCGCCTGCCCTAACCTTCACTGAGCGGTCCTGTCGCGACGGTTCGTTGCCATGGCTTCTGGGACCTGCCGAGGGGGAGGGCACGTGCGCGCTGAAACGCCACCGACCGAGCAGATGACCGCCGATGTCGACTCCGTCGTCGTCCGCATCGTGGACGAGTTGACGGGTCGCCTTGCCGGGCAGTCCAGCCCGCTGGTGACCGACAATGCGGTAAGTGGCGAGCTGGAGACGCAGGTACGCGGGATCCTCACGCGAGTCTTCGACAGGCTCGGGGCCGCCGACATGCCCGGTTCAGATCCGGGACGAGACGCCGTCATCACGGCAACGGCCGGCGCTGAGATCGGCCGACGGCGCGCGGATCAGCATATTCACCCTGCGGAGAGCCTCGCGGCCGCCAATGTGCTGTTTGAAGTTGCCTTGACAGCCATCACGGAGCTCATGCCAGGACGGTGGGCCACGGCCGCGGTCGCGCTCAGCGTGCACCACGCGATCATGGAGAACGTGGTCCCGGCCGCCACCAGCTACGTCAACGTGCTCCTCGACCGCTTGTCGATCGCGCATTCCGAGGAACGACTGCGAATCTCGCGGGACTTGCACGACCGGGTGTCCCATGGAATTGCGGTCGCGCACCAACGCCTGCAACTCTCGGGACTCACCGAGGGCGGCCCAGACGATGACGGCGCCGTCAGCGTCAGAGCAGCGTTGGCCCTACTTGAATCGACTCTCCGGGAGACGCAGGCGATCGCAACCGAGCTGCGCTACCAAGTGGGATCGGGGCTGCTGAGTGATGCCATCGCCGACTTCGTCAGCGACAGTGATGCCGGAATGACCCCGATCGTCGTCTCCAACGCCGGCCGCGTGCGGCGGCTCCCGACAGGTGTGCAGGAGGAGACCTTCATCGTCGTCCGCGAGCTGGTGCACAACGCCCGCCGGCATGCGGCGGCCACCACAATCCACATCGACATGAGTTGGAGGGAACGGTCTGTCCAGGTAACTGTGCGGGACGATGGGCGCGGATTCCATCGTACGGACGTGCGCCCGGGCGCGCTCGGATTGATCGGCTCGCGCGAGCGCTGTGACGCTATCGGCGCCGAACTGTCAATCTCCTCGGCGCCAGGTTCCGGCACCACCGTGACCCTGGACATCCCCCTCAACCCGGACGTCGAATGACCCGCGCCCGGTCTGTTGTCGTCATCGACGACCACGGACTCTTCCGGGAGGGGGTGCACAGCATCCTGACCCGAGATCCTGCGCTGCACGTCATAGGCGAGGGCGCGACGAGTGACGATGTCAGGTCACTCGTCTCCGAGCTGCACCCCGACGTGTTGCTTCTCGACGTGGACATCCCCGGTGCGCCCGCGGGAACCACGGTGCGTTGGGTGCGACGAACTCATCCCAACACGGCGGTTGTGATACTCACGATGCACGCAGACCGAGTGCTCGAGGCGCAGCTGCGTGCGGCCGGAGCCACCGATTATCTCCAGAAGACCGCCGCCTCGGCCGACCTCCTCCACGCCGTGAAGACAGCACGGCCGCTGACCCCGGATGCCCTGGCGACCGATGTGTCAGACCGTGAATCCAGCCCGCTGCTCACCGCACGGGAGCTCGAGGTCCTGCGTCTGGTGGCCCTGGCTTTCTCCAACCGGGAGATCGGACTCCAGCTCACTCTCGCCGAGGGAACCGTGAAACGGCACGTCTCCAACATCTTCACCAAGCTCGAGGCGACGTCACGGATGGGCGCAGTGCGTCGGGCCGCCACTCTCGGCCTTTTCGGCTAGCTCACCGTTGCCGTCGAGCCACTGTCAACGGAGACGGCGGTCGGGCTATGGTGCCTGCACGACTGAGGTTCCGACGAGAGATCGAAGGGTGAAACGGATGGGCGACAACGACACGGTTCTCGTGGTGGCGGGGTACCAGGACATCGACACGGCCCGGCGGGAATTCCTCGCCACGGCGGCGCTCGTGCGGGCGGGAGAGCTCTCCACGCACGGCATGATCCTGGTGACCAAGAACGAGCAGGGCGAGGTGCGCCTGGAGCACACCGGCGACGACCACGGCCACACCGGCCTGGGCTGGGGCACCGGAGTGGGCGTAGTGGTCGGGCTGTTCGCCCCGGTGATGCTGGGCACCGTGGTGGTCGGGGCCGCCGGCGGTGCGCTGGTGGACGCCTTCACCGGGCATCGACTGCGCCGGGCGGTGCACGACGAGATCGGCTCCGCGCTCGTGGCGGGGTCCGCGGTGGTGATCGGGGTGTTCGCCGCCGAGCACCGGCTGGCGGTGGAGTTGCACCTGGCTGGTGCGTTCATGTTCTCCTTGGTGGAGTCCGGCCCCACCGACCTGGCCGAGCTGGAGGCCGAGCTGGACCAGGCGATGGGCAAGTTCGTTCCCGACCGCACAGTCCTGCCGATGCCCGACCGCTCCTTCGGCGGCACGGCCGGCCGTACCCTCGCCGACTCGGTCGCGGACTGGTCGATGATTCCCGGCCCGCGAGCGCCCGCGGGTGCCCCGAACGTGCTCATCGTGCTCATCGACGACGCCGGGTTCGGCGCCCCCGACACCTTCGGCGGGCCGGTGCGCACCCCCAACTTCACCCGGGTGCAGGAACGCGGCGCCACGTACAACCGCTTCCACGTCACCGCGGTCTGCTCGCCCACCCGAGCTGCGTTGCTCACGGGTCGTAACCAGCACCGGGTCGGGTTCGGGTCCATCGCCGAGTATCCCGGGCCGTTCCCGGGCTACACGGCCGCCAAGCCTCGCAGCTGTGCGGCGCTGCCGCGCATCCTCTCGGAGAACGGCTACGTGACCGGCGCCTTCGGCAAGTGGCATCTCACTCCCGACAACGTGCAGGGCGCGGCCGGGCCGTTCGACCACTGGCCGAAGGGCTGGGGCTTCGACCGCTGGTGGGGGTTTCTGTCCGGCGCCGCGGGTCAGTACGACCCCATCGTCACCCTCGACGACAGCGTCATCGGGGTGCCCACCGGTCAGGACGGCCGGCAATACTACTTCCCGGATGACCTCACCGACAAAGCCACCGAGTGGTTGCACGCCGTGCGGGCGCAGGACCCCGTGAAGCCCTGGATGATGTACTACTCGACGGGCTGTGCGCACGCGCCGCACCACGTGGCCAAGGAGTGGGCCGACAAGTACGCCGGCCAGTTCGACGACGGCTGGGACGTGCTGCGGGAGAAGACCCTGGCGCGGCAGAAGGAGCTCGGGATCGTGCCCTCGGAGACTGAACTCACCGCGCGACCCGACCTGTTCCCCGCCTGGGACTCGCTGACCGACGCGCAACGCCGGCTCTACGCCCGGCAGATGGAGGTGTACTGCGGGTATCAGGAGAATGCCGACTGGAATGTGGGACGGCTGCTGGACTCCCTCGACGAGATGAACGAGCTGGACAACACCCTGATCTTCTACATCTGGGGCGACAACGGCGCGAGCCTGGAGGGCACCACCACCGGGTCGTTCAACGAGCTGACCTTCCTCAACGGTCTCGTGCTCGACGCCGACCAACAGACCGATCTCATCGAACAGTACGGCGGCATCGACGCGCTGGGCGGCATCCACACCGCCCCGCATATCGCCGCCGCGTGGGCTCATGCCAGCAATACCCCGTTTCAGTGGGGCAAGCAGGACGCCAGCCACCTGGGCGGAACCCGTGACCCGATGGTGGTGTCCTGGCCCACGCGCCTGCGGCCCGGAGACGCGCTGCGTACCCAGTTCACCCATGTGATCGACATCGCCCCCACGGTTCTCGAGGCGGCCGGCATTCCGGAGGCGAAGACAGTGGATGGCATCGCTCAGGAGCCCATGGACGGCACCAGCTTCTTGTTCAGCTTCGACGATGCCGCCGCTCCCGAACGTCACCGAGCGCAGTATTTCGAGATGTTCGGCAGCCGGGCGATGTACCAGGACGGCTGGTGGGCCGCCTCACGGCCCGACCGCATCCCCTGGGATGTGTCGCCGGCGACGCTGGCACAGTTCGGCCCGGGCGCCGACTGGGATCCGGACCGAGACGTGGGCTGGGAGCTGTACTACCTGCCCGACGACTTCTCCCAGAGCCACGACCTCGCCGCCGAGCATCCCGACAAGGTGCGCGAGCTGCAGGAGCTGTGGTGGGCGGCGGCCAAGGAGAATCGCGTGCTCCCGCTGATGGGCGGTATGTCCGTGGTCTACGGCATCCTGCCGCCCATGCCCACCGTGACCAAGTTCACCTTTGCCGGCGACGTGCAGAATGTGCAACGCGGCATGATCCCGCGCATCTACGGCCGGTCGTATGCCATCGAAGCGCACCTCACCGTTCCGGACGGGGGAGCGCAGGGTGTGCTGGTGGCGCACGCCGACTTCATCGGCGGGTTCGCCCTGTGGGTCGATGCGGCCGGGATCCTCACCCACACGTACTCGTTCCTCGGCGTGGAAACCTATCGGCAGAAAGCGGATGCGCCGTTGGCCGCCGGCGATGTGCGGGTGCGGATGCTGTTCGAGGCCGCTGAGAACACGCCCGGCACCGGCGGCCACGTGACGCTGTTCGTGAACGACGAACCCGTCGGTGACGGCGACCTGCCGCACACCGTGCCGATCGCGTTCACCAGCTACTCGGGCATGGATATCGGCCGGGACAACGGACTCGTCGTGGATCGGGACTATGAAGACCAGGCGCCGTACGCGTTCACCGGACGAGTACATCGGGTGGTCTTCGACCTCATGCCGATGGGTCACGCCGATGAGAAGGCGCTGCACCTGCATCACGCGGTCGAGAACCTGGCCCACGGCGCCGCCGGTTGATCTGGGCCGGCGAGCGCGGTGCGTAGGCTGGAGCCATGCTTCGGCCCCGAGACCCACGCGCCGAACTGGCGGCACTGTGCGAGCGCGGCCTGGACTGGCACACCGGCGGCACCCGGGCGCTCCCGTCCGCCCAGAATGCCCGGCACGCCGCTGTGCTGGTGCTCTTCGGCGTGCTCGACGCCGTGCCGGCGCACCTGCCATCGGCCGGGACACCGGGGCCCGGCACCCTGCGCGGCGGGGTGCCCCTCGACCTCGATGTCCTGCTGCTCCGGCGCGCGCCGACGCTCGGCAGCCATCCGGGCCAGATCGCGTTCCCGGGAGGCCGGCTCGAAGCATCCGACGCCGGGCCCATAGCGGCCGCGCTCCGCGAGGCGGTCGAAGAGACCGGGCTGGATCCGGACGGCATCGAACCCCTGGGCACCCTGCCGTCGCTGCCCGTGCCGGTGAGCAACCACCTGGTCAGCCCGGTGCCGGCCTGGTGGACCCGGCCGTCGCAGGTTGCCGCTGTGGACCACGCCGAAACCGTCGAGGTGTTCCGGGTTCCGGTGGCCGACCTGCTCGACCCGGCGAGCCGGGCGAACACCGAGCACTCCGTGGGTGGCACCAGCTACCGGGCGCCGGCGTTCACCGTGGACGGCCGGTTGGTGTGGGGCTTCACTGCGATCGTGCTCTCGCGTATGTTCGACGAGCTCGGCTGGTCGGTGCCGTGGGACCCCGACCGGGTGGTGCGCCCCGACCTCTGAGCGGTGATAGACCCAACCTCTCGTCGGTCGAGCTCGTGGAGACCCCGTGAGAGCGTCTGTGTTCGCGCCCGTCGCGTCGGTCGAGCTTGTCGAGACCCGGTGCGCGGATCTCGAGGCACGTCACGAGGTCTCGACAGGCTCGACCAGCGACGGGGGCGCGACATGCAGGCACGTCACGAGGTCCCCTAAGGAAATGCACTCGTCAGGAGACCCCGTGAGAGGGTCTGTGTTCGCGCCCCTCTCGTCGGTCGAGCTTGTCGAGGCCGGGTGAGAGGGTCTCCGCCCGCGCGGTGATCGTCACGTTGGAGGGACCTCAGCGAACGGATGTGCCGGTGGCGGGAACCATCCGCTGGGTGCGGACATTATTAGGTATGACGGCAGCCCGGGGGACCAACGAGTACGAGGTGTGGGCTCGCGCCGTCGAGGGGGATGCGGGGGCGTTCGGGGAACTCTTCGATGAGCATCGTGACCGGGTTTTCGGTCACGCCCTGCGCGCCCTCGCCTCCAGACACGACGCCGAGGACGCCACCGCGATCGTGTTCCTGGAACTCTGGCGGCACCGGCGCCGAATTCGGGTGGTGAACGGGTCGGTGATCGGCTGGTTGCTGGTGACCACGAACAACGTCTGCCGCAACCAGGCCCGATCAAACCGTCGCTACCGCTTGGCCCTGTCGAAGCTCTCGGCGGAGCGCTCGCATCCGGACCCATCGGACGAGCTCGGCGCAGAGCTGGATCGCGCCCGCACCGCGCCAGGGGTCCGCGAGGTGTTCGCGCAACTCAACGCCCGTGACCAAGACATCCTCACGCTCTGCGTGCTCGAGGAACTGACCACCGCCGAGGCGGCCGTGGCCCTGCGGATCCCGATCGGAACCGTGAAATCCCGGCTGTACCGGGCCAAGAACCGCATGGCCGAACTGATGCTGCAGAACGCACCCGACGTGAGAGAGGGATGGAGCCTGTGATGACCCCGGAACCGACCGACGATCCGCGCGACCGCCCCACCGACAACCCGGAATTCGACCCCCGGCGCAGCGCCGAGATTCGCGCCCTGCTGATCCGCACGGTGGCCGGCACCCCGCGCCCGCGCCGGGCACGCTGTCCCGCCCGGCCTTCGCCCTGGCCGCGACCGTAGCGCTGCTGTTCGCCGGCGGTGTGGGCGCCGGGACGATGGTGGCCATCGACCGGTTCACCGACCCTCTTGTGGCTCAGGATGCCAGTGGCGCGGCGGAGTCCGTCGAGCCGGCGAGCGGTGAGAGCTACGGGGTCCAGAGTCTGCAGGGTGTCAGCGCTCAGAGCCAGGACGTCGCTGCCACCAGCGGCTCCGCCGATGACAGTGACCTGCCACCAAGGACCGCAGCCGACCTCATTCCGGTGCTGGCGCTGAACGGCGAGACCGGGTACGCGTATCCCAGCGACATCGACTTGGCCCGCACCAACGTGCTTCTCGACGCCGACGCAGGCTTTCTCGATGCTGTGCCCACCGGCCAGATACCGATCTACCTGGCCGACGGCGTCACTCTCCTTGGGTACGTCGATTCGTCCCGGCTCCTCCCATGAGACGCCGACGAGTGGGCGCGGCCGGCGGAGTGTTGATGCTTCTCGCCCTGCCGCTGGTCGCCTGCGCCGGGGGAGCGGCACACCCGGACGCCGGCAGCGTCGACGGGACAGCCACCGGCCTTCCTCCCGCCCCGGGCACCGACCCGTTCGGCTGCGGGATCACCGTTACGCCGGCCGTGGTCGTGGTCGGCCAGGATGTGGTCGTTTCGCGGGCGCCCGTCTCGCCGGGGGACGTCTGCACCACACTGGCTCCGGGCGCGATCCAGACAATCGAGCTGCGCTCAAGTTTCGTGAACGATGCGGCCCGGCAGACTGCGCCGGCGACCGTAGCCGCCGACGGTTCCTTCGAGGCGACGCTGACGGTGCCGCTCGACATTCGCCTCGGTCAGGTGCAGGTCACCGCAATCCCGCCCGCCGAGTCTGACTGCACCGAGGCCGCCATCGCCGCCGGCACACCCGACGACTGCTATTTTCCAGGAGCGAGCTTCACGGCGCAGTTTGCGCCAGAGACCCTCGCCGCGGTGCGGACCGTAAGCACCGACGTAGGCATGCCCGTCTTCGATACAAGCGCGCAGCTGGCCGACTCGTATGCCGTGGCCGGTCCAGGCATCGACGACCTGACTCTGGTGATCTTCGGTTCGGGATGCGCGACACGGCCGATGCTGTATCGCGACACCGCACCCGCGGGGAGGCTCGAGATCGTGAGTGAAGAGATCGTGCCCGTCGGCTCGGACGGCTGCACCGCGCAGTCAAAGCCGTGGGTCACGGTGATCGAGGTTCCCGACGCGTACCGCGACTATCGCAGTGTGAGCGTCGACAACCTCGAGACCACCCTCATCGCTCAGTGATGCTCGACTGGTGTGCGTCGGTTAGTGCGAGTCCTTCGCCTTAGCGATCGGCTCGCCTTCGACCTGGCCGCGGTCGGCCTTGGCGGCGTCCCCGCGGGTCTTTGCGAGGCTGGCGATGGTGGCCACGGCCACGGTGGCGGCAATGAAGACCAGGGAGAACCAGATCGGGATCTCGGGCACCCACAGGATGGGTTCGCCGCCGTTGATGAACGGGACCTCGTTGACGTGCAGGGCGTGGAAGACCAGCTTGAGGCCGATGAAGCCGAGGATGACGGCCAGGCCCTGGGAGAGGTAGACCAGACGTTCGAGCAGCCCGCCGATCAGGAAGAACAGCTGGCGCAGACCCATCAGGGCGAACGCGTTGGCGGTGAAGACGATGTAAGCCTCGGAGGTGAGCCCGTAGATCGCGGGGATCGAGTCGATGGCGAAGACCAGGTCGATGAAGCCGATCGCGATGATGGTGAGCAGCATCGGGGTGACGAAGCGCTTGCCATTGATCTTGGTGGTGAGCTTGTCGCGGTCGTATTCCTCGCTGACCGGCAGCACCCGGCGGGCCAGGCGCACGAAGAGGTTGTCGGCCGGGTTGCCCTCGTGGCCGCGCACCTGCATGTAGGCGAGCACGAACAGCAGGGCGCCGAAGAGGTAGAAGACCCAGGAGAAGTTCTCGATCAGGGCCGCGCCCACCGCGATGAAGCCACCGCGCATGATCAGGGCGATGATGATGCCGAACATCAGCACCTTCTGCTGATAGGCCTTGGGCACCGAGAACGCCGCCATCACGATGAGGAAGACGAAGAGGTTGTCGATCGACAGCGCCTTCTCGGTGAGGTAGCCGGCGAAGTATTCGCCGCCGTAGCGCCAGCCGGACACGATTCCGATACCGACACCGAAGAGCAGGGCAAGGCCGATGTAGAACGCCGACCAGCGGGCGGACTCACCGACGGTGGGCTCGTGGGGCTTGCGCACGTGCGCGAAGAACTCGTAAGCGAAGAAGGCGATCGTCACGGCGATGGTGATGATCCAGATGGTGGGAGTGATGTTCAAGGAGAGCTCCAGGGCATGCGTAATGGACGGAGATCAAGGTCTCTTCCACCCGGCGGCCTCTGAGGCAATCGAGCCGGCGTCCCGGGACTCTTCGTTAAGTCCGTACTGACGGGTGCGCCGCGTGGGAGTACTCCCCTTGCTTGATCAACAGTAGAGGACTTTTGCTGAGATGTCGCCCCACGCGGCCCCAGATGGCGAATCCGGCTCGTTGCCCGGGTTGCCAAAAACACGCAGCGCGGGTCAGGCGCCGCTACGCAGGTGGCACGCACCCCGCGAAACGGCGCCTGACCCGCGCAGGGGTCAAACGATTCTGATTAGTAGCGGCGCGGCGGGCGCTCGGAGCGGTCGCCCTGCTGCGGGCGGTCGTTGCGGCCGGCCGAGGCGCCGTTGTCGGCGTGGATCTCGATGAGCTTGCCGCTGATGCGGGTCGCCGAGAGGCGGCCCAGCACGTCGCCGGACAGGTCGGCGGGCAGATCCACCAGGGAGTACTCGGGCAGGATCTGGATCGCGCCGAAGTCCTCGCGGCTCAGGCCGCCCTCGTTGGCCAGCGCACCGACGATCTGGCGCGGCTCGACCTTGTGGCGCTTGCCCACCTCGATGCGGAACGAGGCCATGGCCCGGTTGCTGTCGCGTGAACGGCGCTCGGGGCGCTCGCTGCGCAGCGGACGGTCGTCGCGGCTACCGCGGTCGTCCCGGCTGCCACGGTCGTCGCGGCGCTCGCGCACGGGGCGGTCGCCGCGGTCGCGGTCGCGGTGTTCGGTGCGCTCCCGGTCGAAACGGGCCGCAGCCCGCACGTCGTCGGCGTTGAGCAGCAGGGGGGTCTCGCCCTGGGCGACCACGGCGAGGGCGGCGGCCACATCGGCCTCCGGCACGTCGTGGTGCTCCACGTAGTGGCCCACGATGTCGCGGAACGCGGCGATGCGCGCAGTCTCGCCCAGCGCCGCCGTGATGGCGTCGTCGAAGCGGGTGAGGCGGGTGGAGTTGACGTCCTCCACGCTCGGCAGCTGCATCTGGGTGAGCGGCTGGCGGGTGGCCCGCTCGATGGCGTTGAGCAGGTGGCGCTCGCGCGGAGTTACGAAGCTGATCGCGGCGCCGCTGCGGCCGGCCCGGCCCGTGCGGCCGATGCGGTGCACGTACGACTCGGTGTCGATCGGGATGTCGTAGTTGATGACGTGGCTGATGCGCTCCACATCCAGACCGCGGGCGGCAACATCCGTGGCGACAAGAATGTCGAGCTTGCCGTTCTTGAGCTGCTCCACCGTGCGCTCACGCTGCACCTGGGGCACGTCGCCGTTGATGGCCGTGGCGGAGTAGCCGCGCGCGCGCAGCTTCTCGGCGAGGGTCTCGGTCTCGTTCTTGGTGCGGGTGAAGACGATCATGCCCTCGAAGTTCTCGACCTCGAGGATGCGGGTGAGCGCGTCGACCTTCTGCGGGTAGGAGACCAGCAGGTAACGCTGGGTGGTGTTCGCCGAGGTCGTGGTCTTGTTCTTGACCGTGATCTCTTCGGGGTCGTTGAGGTACTGCTTGGAGATGCGGCGGATCGCGGCCGGCATGGTGGCCGAGAACAGCGCCACCTGCTTGTCGTCCGGGGTGTCGGCGAGGATCGTCTCGACGTCCTCGGCGAAGCCCATCTTGAGCATCTCGTCGGCCTCGTCGAGGACCAGGTACTTGAGCTGGGTGAGGTCGAGGGTGCCCTTTTCGAGGTGGTCCATGATGCGGCCGGGCGTACCGACGACAACGTGCACGCCGCGACGCAGCGCAGACAGCTGGATGCCGTAACCCTGTCCGCCGTAGACGGGCAGCACGTGCACGCCCTTCATGTGGGCGGCGTACTTCTCGAACGCCTCGCAGACCTGCAGGGCGAGCTCGCGGGTGGGCGCGAGCACCAGGGCCTGCGGGCTCTTCTGGGACAGGTCGAGGCGGGAGAGGATCGGCAGCGCGAAGGCGGCCGTCTTGCCGGTGCCCGTCTGGGCCAGGCCCACGACGTCGCGGCCGTCGAGCAGCGGGGGAATGGTTGCGGCCTGGATGGCCGACGGGGTTTCGTAGCCGACGTCCTTCAGGGCCTTGAGAACGGAGTCGCTGAGCCCAAGCTCGGAGAAGGTGATCGTCGCGCGGGCAGTGTCTGCCTCGGTCGGTGCAGTTGAATCAGGAGGCGTCATACTACTACGGTAGTCGGTCGGGCTGAGCCCCCCGTTCGTGTGCGGCCATTTTGCCTGGTTTTGGGCCGATCCGCTCGGAAATTTCTCTCCGTCCGCCGTGAGCCGGGTGCTCGAGCCGGGAACGGCCCTCGTCTGGAAGGATTCTCCCACGCCCCTTTTCTCCAGGAACGAGTCCCACCCATGAGCACCAGCACACCGTCCGGACCATTCGCCATCGTGGGCGCAACGGGTTCCCAGGGCGGTGCGGTGGCCCGGGCACTGCGGCGCCGCGGGCTGCCCGTGGTGGCGCTGGTGCGCGACACCCGGAGCGCCGCGGCCCGCGACCTGGAGTCGATGGGGGTGCTGCTGAGCGAGGGCGACCTCGACGTGCCCGAATCGTTGGACCGGTTGCTGCAGGGCGCCAGGGGACTGTTCTCCGTCGTGCTCTCCGCCCCCTCCAGCGATGCGGCGAGCGAGGTTCGCCACGGCGCCGCGCTCGTCGCCGCCGCGGAACTTGCCGGTGTGCACCACCTGGTGCACTCGTCGGTCTCGGGCTGGACGCCAGGGCACACCCGCGCGGACCGCGAGTACGACGAGGCCTACTGGAACGACAAGGAGGCCGTGAAACGGCTCGCCCGGGAGTCCAGCATCCCGATCGTCACCCTGCTCAAGCCGGCGATCTTCATGGACAACTTCGTGCCGCCCCGGCTGGCCGGAATGTTCCGGGAACAGGCGGAGGGCGTGCTCGCCGGGGCGACCGCCGATCACATCGAACTGCCCCTCGTCGCCGTCGACGACATCGGCGAGGCCGCTGCCACGGCGTTCCTGGACCCCGAGGTGTTCGACCGGGCCGAGGTCGAACTCGCCGGCGACGTGCTGACCTTCCCACAGATCAGCCGCATGCTCTCCCACGCCCTCGGCCGCACGCTCCGCTACGAGCAAGTGCCGGCCGAGGTGCTCATCGACCGGGGCCACCATCCGGCCTGGGTGGCCAAGCAGGTCTGGTACGAGGAGATCAACCATCGGGCCCGCCCCGAGCACAGCGCCGTGTTCGGTCTGCGCCCCCGCAGCTTCGCCGACTTCCTGGCCGGGTACACCGGTACGATTCGATCCTGACGCTCACAGACAAGGGGACAGCGGATGCTTGAGATGCGACCGAATTGCGAGTGCTGTGACCGGGACCTGTCCCCGTCGGGCGATGACGCCCTCATCTGCTCCTTCGAATGCACCTGGTGTGCCGACTGCGTGCGCTCGTTCCCCGACGGGGCCTGCCCGAACTGCGGCGGCGTGCTGGTGCGGCGGCCGAGCCGTGCCGCACACAAACTCCTGTCGGCTCCGGCGTCGACGACCCGGGTGCTCACGCCCGGCTGCGCGGCATCGGCGGCGGTGGCTCCGGCGCTGTAGAACGGCCGCCGCACTGGCGGAGGCCGCGTCCCGGGCGCAGAATGACGCGAGAGAGGCGTTACTGGGCGAGGGAGGTCGTGCTCATGGTGTGGTTCTGGGTGCTTCTGGTGCTCGCCCTGATCCTCCTGATCGTGCTCCTGTCGTTCTCGATCCGGGTGGTCACCCAGTACGAACAGGGTGTGCTGCTGCGGTTCGGCCGGCTCGTCGGGGTGCTCAAGCCCGGGGTGCACCTCATCATCCCCTTCGTGGATGTCATGACTCGGGTGTCCTTACGTATCGTGACGCTGCCCATCGAGTCGCAGGGCATCATCACGCGCGACAACGTGAGCGTCGGGGTGTCCGCGGTGGCGTACTACCGGGTTGTGGACTCCGTGAAGTCTGTCGTGGAGATCGAGAACGTGCAGGCGGCGATCGAGCAGATCGCCCAGACCACCCTGCGCAAGGTGGTGGGCCAGCACGCCCTCGACGAGACGCTCTCGAACACCGCGGTGCTCAACGTGAACGTGCGCGAGATCCTGGACGCGCAGACGCTGGGCTGGGGAGTCGAGGTCACCCTCGTGGAGCTCAAGGACATCCTGCTGCCGGAGAGCATGAAACGGTCGATGGCCAAGCAGGCCGAGGCCGAGCGGGAGAAGCGCGCCAAGATCATCAACGCCGAGGGCGAGCAGCTCGCCGCCGCCAAGCTCGGCGACGCGGCCGACACGATGATGAAGCATCCGATCGCCCTGCAGCTGCGGAACCTGCAGACCCTGGTGGAGATCGGCGTCGACAAGAACACCATCGTGGTCTTCCCCGCCCCGCTGATGAGCACCATCAGTGAACTGGGCACCTTCCTCGCCCGGGAGACCCGCAACTCGGCCGTCTCCCCGGCGGACACCGACTGACCGGCACCACCGGGCGCGCCGTGTCGTGACCCGGCGAGGCTCGGATCGCGGGAGGATGTCCCCATGGCCAATACTGAGCAGCAGCCCTGGGTGAAGCACTACCAACCGGGCGTGCCCGCCGAGATCGATCTGCCCACCACCTCGCTCGTGGAAATGCTCGAGCACGCGGTGGCCGAGGCCGGCGACCTGCCGGCGCTGGAGTTCTTCGGGCGCCGCACCACGTACACGGAACTCGGCGACCAGGTCGACCGGGCCGCGGAGGGCCTGCGTCTGCTGGGCGTGCGGGCCGGCGACCGCGTGGCGCTGATCCTGCCCAACTGCCCGCAGCACGTCGTGGCGTTCTACGCGGTGTTGCGCCTGGGCGGCGTGGTCGTGGAGCACAACCCGCTGTACACCTCCCCGGAGTTGCGGCACCAGTTCGAAGATCACCAGGCCCGCATCGTGATCGCCTGGGACAAGGTCGCCCCCACCGTGCGCGCATTCCCCGCCGACATCGAGATCGACCACGTCATCTCGGTGAGCCTGCTGCAGGAATTCCCCACCCTGAAGCGCCTGGCCCTGTACCTGCCGGTGAAGAGCCTGCGCGAGTCCCGGGAGGCGCTCAGTGGCGCGGCCCCTGGTACGACGCCGTGGAAGGAACTGCTCACGCACGGTGCCATCGACCCGACGCATCCGCGACCAGGCCTGCACGACCTGGCGGCCATCCAGTACACCTCGGGCACCACCGGCCGGCCCAAGGGCGCCATGCTCACGCACTACAACCTGCACTGCAATGCGCTGCAGGGTGAGGCCTGGATGCACGGTGCCGAGTACCGCAAGGAGATCTTCTACGCGATCCTGCCGATGTTCCACTCGTTCGGCCTCACCCTGTACCTCACCTACGGCATCCACAAGCAGGCGCTGCTCGTGCTGTTCCCGAAATTCGATCCCAAGCTCGTGCTCGACGCCATGAAGAAATCGCCGGCCACCGTGTACTGCGCCGTGCCGCCGATCTACGAACGCACCGCGCTCGCCGCGAAGGAGCGCGGCGTCTCGCTGCGGTCCTGCCGCTTCTGCATCTCCGGCGCCATGAACCTGCCCGACCACGTGGTCGAACTGTGGGAATCGGTGTCCGGCGGGCTGCTCGTGGAGGGTTTCGGTATGACCGAGGCATCACCGGTGGCGCTCGGCAACCCGTTCTACCCCACCCGCAAGCCCGGCACCGTCGGCATTCCGTTCCCGTCCACCCTGATGAAGGTCACCGACATCGACGACCCCACCGTCGAGGTGCCCCACGGACAGCCGGGAGAGCTGCTGATCAAGGGGCCGCAGGTGTTCCAGGGCTACTGGAACAACCCCGAAGAGACCGCCAAGACCCTCACGCCGGACGGGTGGCTGCGCTCGGGTGACATCGTCACCCAGGACGACGACGGCTTCGCCACCATCGTGGACCGGGCCAAGGACCTGATCATCACGGGCGGGTTCAATGTCTCTCCCACCGAGGTGGAGACCGTGCTGCGGCTGCACGCGTCGGTGATGGACGCGGCCGTGTTCGGCAAGCCGCTCGAACGCGGCGGCGAGCTGGTCGTGGCCGCGGTGGAGCTCGAACCCGGCGCCACCCTGGACGAGAAGGCCCTGCAGGACCACTGCCGGGAGCACCTGGCCGCCTACAAGATCCCGCGCCGCATCGTGCAGATCACCGAGACCCCACGCTCGATGCTGGGCAAGGTGCTGCGCCGCAAGGTCCGTGAACAGGTGTTGCCCGCCCTTTGAGCCACGGGCTCCGGTGCCTGGCCTGGCTGCTTCACCCTGAGCGGGTGACGCGGCCAGGCCGCTCTGGTTGAACACTGGCACTTTGCGCCCCCTAGCGAAGTGGAGTGGATGATGACCGACACCGTCGACGAACTCGGACCCGTGGACTGGATCGTGGTGGAGTTTCCGGGCAGCAGCTTCAACGGATCGATCGCCCCGGAGCTCACCTCGCTCGTCGACCGGGGCCTGATCAAGATCCTGGACCTGTTGATCCTCAAGAAGGATGCCGCCGGCGGGCTGGACATCGCGGAACTCTCCGACGTCGAGGACGGTGAACTCGGCGAGCTGCGGGCGTTCGAGACCGAACTGGCGACCCTGCTCAGCGAGGAAGACGTGATCGCCGCGGCCCAGGCCATCGAGCCGGGAAGCAGCGCCGCGCTCCTGGTCTGGGAGAACCTCTGGGCGGCCCCGTTCGGGTCGGTCGTGCGCAAGGCCGGCGGGCAGCTTGTGGCGAGTGGACGCATCCCGGTGCAGGCGCTGGCGGCCGCCATCGAGGCCGACGAAACGCAGGAGGCCTGAGATGCCCATCGCTGCGCGGAGGGTAGGACGGCCCCGGGTGATCGGCGCACCCGTCGTGCGCACCGCCGCGACCGTGGGCACGGCGGCCGTCGTGGCGCACGGGGTGCGTCGGCGCGGCGACCGCAGGGAAGAACGGCGCGAGCGGCGCTGAGCCGGCAGCGGCGCGGGTGGGTCTCGCGCCGATCTCGCTAGCGGGCCGCGGCCACGAAGGCCGTGGCGAACGCCCAGCGCGGGCTGCTCACCCCTGAGCACATATAGGCGGGGATACCGCCGGTGCAGGGCTGATCTCGAGTCATCTCCCACCAGCCGAGGCCGGCCAGCCCGTTGGTGCGTGCGAAGGCACCGACCGTGGTGGCGTCGGCCAGGCCGAACACCTCGCCGGCCACGTCGTTCTGCCCGACCATCGGGGTGACGGCCACGAGGGACAGTCGTTGTGCAGCGGTGAGTCCCGCGAAGGCCGGGACGATGCCGAGCTGGGCGGCCGTCGACGTCGCGGCGGCGATGGCGGCAGCGCCCATGTTCCGGGTGCCGTCGCCGTAGTCCATGGCCATCACGTTGACCGCGGAGAGCGTGACGCCCGCCGTGGTGAATTCGGTGATGGTGCGCAGGCCGTTCTGCAGCAGTCCGGTGGGCATCACCGGCAGGGTCAGTGTGACCTGCAGCGGATGCCCGGCGGCGGCGCGCTGGGCCTGGAGGGCGGCCACGGCCGTAGCGCGTCTCTGGTTGGCAACGGAGTCCGAGACGTCCGCGCCCTCGATGTCGAAGTCGATCCGGTCGAGGGAGAACCGGGTGACCACCTTCGTATAGGCGGCGAGGAGGGTGCTCGGGCTGGTGCAGACCCGCGCGAGTTCGTCATTGATCGCGCCGCCGAAGGAGGCGACGAACCGGCCGCCGCCGGACTGGAAGGCCGCGATGGTGGCCAGCGAGTCCCCGGTAGAGCCCACGGCATAGTCGGTGTACCCGGCCCAGGTGGGGCTGCAGGGGGCGCCGCGATCGGCCACGATGAATGCCCCGGTCACCGCGTTGACGCCGGCCTTGGCCGCGAAGGCCGGTAGGTCGGCGGTGGGCCAGAGTCCGAGGTCCACGTAGGGAGCGACCAGGAGGCTGCCGGTCGGTGCCGGTACTGCCGGCGTCGCTGTCGCCGTGGGAGCGGGTGTCGCTGTGGGCGTCGTGGAGGGGACGGTCGTCGGCGTTGCGGTCGGCGTGGGCGTGGCCGTTGCGGTGGGCTTCGGCGTGGGCGTGGGCGTGGGCGTGGGCGTGGGCGTGGGTGTCGGTGTCGGTGTGGCCGTCGCCGTCGCCGTCGGCGTGGCACTGGCTGTCGGCGTGGGCGTGGTGGCGCCGAGTGAGCCGTTGATGCTGCAGGGGATGGTGGCGGCTCCCGCAGGCAGGCCGATCACGGTGCATCCGGAGGGAACGAGCGGTGCCGTGCCGACCTTGAGGGAGGTCAGGCCGAACGAGGTGGCGGCGCCGGCGGCGAGCGCGGGAGCCCAGGACGGACCTGTCACCGAGAACCCGCCGGTGGCCGGGGCAACGACACCGTTCCACAGGGTGTTCACCGTGTGGCTGTAGCTGAACGTGAGCTGCCACGGGCTGAGTTTGGTGCCCGAGCTGTTGCGCACGCTGACCTCGGACTGAAATCCGGTCGTCCAGACGTTGGTGTTCGTCCACGTCACCGCGATCGCCGCGGGTGCCGCGGCCAGGGCCGGAACCGCGGTTCCGGCGGCGAGTCCGAGGGTGAGGAGCATGGCGGTGCCGGCGGCGATCGCGATCGGGCGAAGCCGGCGGAAGGGTGACTCGTTCACGGTGTGTCCTCTGCGTGCATGCGGTGGGCGGCGTAGTAGTCAGTACTATCGTCCGTCGCGACGGCGCGGTCAGGCGGAACGCACGAAAAGGGCGGCTCCCCGAAGGGAGCCGCCCAGCCTCAGTGTTCAGTTACGAACGGTGAGAGCCGTAGAGGTCAGTCGCCGAGGAGCGCGTCCAGGGAGATGCCGCCCAGGGTGTCGTTGACGGCGGAGTCGACGGCGTCGTTGATCTCGGCGCCGAGGTCGCCTCCGGTGACGTCGCCACCGGTCACATCACCGATGTCGGTGCCGTTGCCCGAGACGACCGGTGCGTCGACCGGTACGTCGACCGGTGCGTCAACCGGTGCGTCGACCGAGGTGTCGTTGCCCGAGGCGATGGGCGTGTCGTTGCCCGAGGCGACCGGTGCGTCGATGCCATTGGCGACGTTGTTGCCTGAGGCCACATCGCCGATGTCGCTGTTGAGTGAATCCTCAACGACCGGGCCGCTCACGAGGGGGCCGTTGACCAGGCCGCCATTGGCCACTCCACCGTCGTTGACGGACGTGTCAGTGCCGGAGACATCCGTGCCGGAGACGTCGGTGCCCGAAACGTCGGCGCCGGAAACGACCGGTGCCAGGATGCCGGTTCCGGTGTTGCCCGTGATGGCATCGCGCAGGATGTCGTCAATGAGCTGGGTGCTCGTCGAGGACGACGAGCTGTCGGTCTGTGCGGGGGAGCTGACGTTCTCGATCTCCGCAGCCTGGGCGGGGGCGACGAGTCCGCCCACGATGAGGGCTGCTGCAGCTCCGGTTGCCCCGAAGATGCCGATTCGCTTGGTGATGTTCTTCACAATGAACTCCAATTCGTTAGTTCTGCTCCGGCCTCGGAGTAATCCGGGCCGCAGTGGTGGTCCGGAGCGCGAGCCTGCCCGGATTGGTCCTGTGGGCGGAGCGGGGCGGTAATCCGGCCGCTCGGCACCGGCGTGCGCAGCCTGACTCAGGCCGAGATCGCTGTCGTGGCGGCGATCGCCGTCGCTGTCGGAGAGGGCTGAAAAAACTGGAGAAAAATTCTGGAGAAATCCAAACCGTTGACTTTGCGACAATCAGCGATATATCGTTGAGTATCGTGGAAATCCCACGAGAAGTCTTCGCCGACTGGCGATGACTACGTGAAAGGACGATGCGAGCATGAAGCGCTTCCACCACACAGGCAACCCGGGATTCGGTCCGTCGGAGTTCACTCCCGACCTGCACCGGGCCCATCATGATTCACCCCAGGAGCGGGGCAGGGGTTTCGGCCGCGGCTTCGGCCCCGGCGGACCGGGCTTCGGCGGTTTCGGCCCCGGATTCGGTCCCGGCGGACCCCGCGGATCCCGTCGCGCCAACCGCGGCGATGTCCGCTCCGCCATCCTGTCGCTCCTGGCCGATGGTCCATCGAATGGCTATGGTCTCATCCGCGCCATCGAGGAGAAGACCGGCGGCGCGTGGCGCCCCAGCCCGGGCTCCATCTACCCGACGCTGCAGCAACTCGTCGACGAGGAACTCATCGCGCCGACCGGTGATGGCCGGCGCACCGATTATGAGCTCACCGAGGCTGGGCGTGCCTACCTCGCCGAGCACGCTGACGATCTGAAGAAGGCCTGGGATGCTACTCCCGGGCAGTCCGATGCCGATGCCGCCTTCCACGAGAGTGTCGGCAAGCTGTTCGGGGTCGTGCACCAGTTCCGTGCCTCGGCCACGGATGCCCAGCGTGCCGCCGCGACGGCCAAGCTCGATGAGGTGCGCCGAGCGCTCTACCTCATCCTCGCGGACTGACCGGCCGGGCGGCCGGGCCGGTTTCCCGGCCCGGCCGCCGGGGGAGCGGCGCCATTGGCCGAACGTTGCCCTGTTGGAGAAGAATCTGTTGCCACGGTGTTGGCCGGAGGGCGACAATGGCCGCATGACCCTGGTCCTGAACCTCGTTCGTTCCGCGGTCGCGCCGCTGACCCGCACCCGGCTCTTTCGCCGGGCGGCACCGGTGGCCCTGCCTCCGATCGAGGATTTCCTCGGAGTCGTCAGCGGAGGCCGGTTGCAACTGAGCGCGCTGCTCGTGCACTCGCTGGTGCTGCACTCGACGGGCGCCAGGACCGGGGCCGCACGCACGACCCGGTTGATGTACACGCCGGACGGCCACGGCCGGGCGATCGTGGCCGGCACCAGCTTCGCGCGGGCCCGGCATCCGGCCTGGACCTACAACCTCATCCGGAATCCGCGGGCGGTCGTCGACGTGCGCGGCCGACGCCTCACGGTGGTCGCCAGCCTGATGAATCGGGGACAGCGCGAGCGGGCCTGGTTCCTGATCGAGAAACAGTGGCCCGGGTACCGCGCCTACGAACGCAACTCGGGTCGAACGGTGCGGTTGTTCCTGCTCCGGCCCGTCGCCGAGTCGCCCCGGGGGACGGTCGGGACCGCCTTCAGAAGAAGTGACAAAACGGATTTTGGCAAGGGGGTAGCGGCAATCGCAAAAATGATTTCACTAATTTTATGCATCCGAATTGAACGGCGGCGGCCGATATTCAGCGTAAATGTCACGGGGATTACCGGATTGACCAGGGATTGAGAAGACTTCCAGCCGCACAGCGCTGACGCAAGAGGGTGCGCCGCATTCGGAGGACCTTGCTGGCAAAAGGTGAGCATCCGTCCAGAAACGTCCTGCATGGTGGTCACTTCGCCCGGGCAGGTCCCGCCCGAGAGCCGCCGGACCAGAATCGCTTCGGCACCCCAGCATCCGCGATTCATCTTGTGAAAGTCATACGTAACCTTGATATTCCGCTTACCCCGCAACCCAGCTTCCCGTCCCCCCGCCTCCGATACCTCTCTCCGTGCCACCTCCACCGACCTGGTCGGCCGAGGTGATGCCCGAGCTGCGAAGAGTCACCGGACCCGGGTGACGCGTCGATCCGCCGCCGCACTGGCCGTGCTGTCGATCGGTGCGATGGTCGGCACCGGTCTGGTGCTTGAGCCGGCCATGGCCGCCCAGAATGACCGGGTCGCCGAGACTGCCGCCCTCACCGCCAGCACTGGACGGCACGCCGAACAGCTCAGCGCCTACAGCAACATCGTCGATGCCCATGCCGAAAAGGCCGCCGAAGGCACCCTCGCCGGCGCGAACGGGGTGATCTCGGCCGCGCAGAACAAGGCTGACGCCACCAAGCTCGCCACCAACGTCGCCATGCTCAGCAACTACCAGCAGCTGGCGCCCGAGCGCATCTACGATCTCGTCGACGCCACCAATGCCGAGGTCGCTCCCGTGCAGGCTGCCACCGCCGAGGCCGATCGCATCGCCGCCGAGCAGGCCGCCGCGGCGGCCGCTGCGCAGGCTGCCGCCGAGCAGGCCGCCGCCCAGAAGGCGGCCGAAGCCAAGGCGGCCCAGGCCGCCCAGGCCGCTCAGTCCGCTCAGGCCGCACCGAAGGCCAGCAGTGCTCCGGCGGCGTCGGCTCCGACCAACCCGAGCGGGGCCCAGGCCATCGCCCGCGACATGATGGCGTCCAAGTACGGTTGGGGTTCGGACCAGTTCGCCTGCCTCGTCAGCCTGTGGAACAAGGAGTCCGGCTGGAACGTGAATGCCTACAACGCCTCGAGCGGAGCCACCGGCATCCCACAGGCGCTGCCCGGCAGCAAGATGGCTTCGGCCGGCTCCGACTGGGCCACCAACCCGGCGACCCAGATCTCCTGGGGCCTCGGCTACATCTCGGGCAGCTACGGCACGCCGTGCGCCGCCTGGTCGAAGTCGCAGTCGGTGGGCTGGTACTAGCCGCCGCTCGCACGTACAGAACCACCGGCCGGTCGGTCGGCACCGGGAAACCGGTGTCGGCCGACCGGTCTCTGTATCCGGCCGGTCCATTCGAACCGACCACACGCGCAGGATGGCGGGCGGGCGTACTCTCGGGGCATGAAACGTGCGCTTGCGTTCGCTCTGGTCGTCGCTCAGATACTGCTGCTCGCCGGGCTGCTGGTATTGCCGCACGGCACGCTGTGGCCCGTGAACGGCTTTGTCATCGCCACGTCGATTGCCCTCGTGGCGATCGGTGTGACGCTGGCCGTGCAGGGATCCACCTCTCTCGGCCCGGCGATGACCGCCAGCCCGATTCCGCGCGACAACGCTCCGCTCGCTACGACCGGGGTGTACGGGGTGGTGCGCAACCCGATCTACACCGGGCTCATGACGGCCGGCCTCGGGTTGACCGTGATCGGGTCATCCGCCCTGCACGTGGTGGTGTGGCTCGCCCTGATCGGGCTGTTCTCCGGAAAGGCCCGGTGGGAGGAGCGGATGCTCGTGACCGAGCATCCGGATTACTCCGAATACGCGGCCAGAGTCGGCCGGTTTCTGCCCGGCGTGGGCCGAATTCGGTGAGCCGGGTAAGGATTCGGGCGGCAAAACCGTTACCCCCACCATGACGACACCGCTTTCCATTCTCGACCTTGCCCCCATCGCTCCCGGCCAGACCATTCGGGAGAGCTTCGCGGCCAGTGTCGCGCTCGCCCAGACCGCCGAGAAGAACGGGTACGAGCGGGTCTGGTACGCAGAGCACCACAACATGCCCACCATCGCGTCCTCCGCGACGAGCGTGCTGATCGGGCATGTGGCCTCGCAGACGTCCACCATTCGCCTGGGCTCCGGCGGCGTCATGCTGCCCAACCACTCGCCGCTGACCATCGCCGAGCAGTACGGCACCCTCGCGGAGCTCTACCCCGGTCGTATCGACCTGGGCCTGGGCCGCGCGCCCGGCAGCGACCAGACCACGGCGCGGGCCATGCGCCGCGACCCGCGCGCGTCCGACCAGTTCCCGCAGGACGTGATGGAGCTGGGCGCTTACCTCCGCGACGAATCGATCATCCCGGGCGTGCGCGCCGTGCCGGGCGCGGGAACCAACGTGCCCCTGTACATCCTCGGCTCGTCCCTCTTCGGCGCCGGCCTGGCCGCGGCGCTCGGCCTGCCCTACGCTTTCGCGTCGCACTTCGCCCCCGACTCGCTCTTCGAGGCCATCGCCACCTACCGCCGCGATTTCACGCCGTCGGCTCAGCTGGCCGAGCCCTACCTGATGGTGGCCGCCAACGTGATCGCGGCCGACGATGCGGCGGATGCGACCGAGCAGTTCACGCTCATGCGCCGCTCCCGGGTGCGCAGCATGATCTCCCGCGGACCGGCGACGCCGGACTACTCCGACGAGCAGATCGACGCGTTCCTCACCACCACGGAAGGACGCCGCCTCGCCGACATGATGCGCTACTCCGCCGTGGGCACCCCCGCCGATGTGCGGACGTTCCTCGACGACCTCGTCGCATCCACCGGGGCCGACGAACTCATCCTGGCCCACGCCTCGCAGCAGATCGGTGACCGGCTGCGCTCCGTCGAGCTGACCGCAGGGGCCATGGCCGGCGCCCTGGCCTGAGGCGCCGCAGGCGGGGTACGACCGGCACGGCAGAGTCGGTAAAGTGCAAGGCATGACCCCGGATGCCCTCGTCGAGTTCTGCCTGAGCCTGCCGCAGGCCACCGAGACGTTCCCGTTCGGCGAGGAGACCAGCGTCTTCAAGACCAGCGGCAACGGCAAGATCTTCGCCCTCAGTGCCCTGGACGGGGAGCCTTTCTCGGTGTCGCTCAAGTGCGACCCCGAGGAGGGCCGGGCGCTGCGGGAGGAGTTCCCCGCGCACATCATCCCGGGCTACCACCTGAACAAGAAGCACTGGATCACCATCGTTCTCGACGGCTTCGTGCCCGACGAACTCGTGGAGAACCTGCTGCGCGACAGTCACGCGCTGGTGCGCCCGAAGGTGCCGCGGGCGCCCCGGGGGAGTGCCGGCTAGTCACCGCCTGGTCGGTTGGGTGGTCCTAGGACGCGTCGAGCGCCTCGCCGGTGGGGTCGACCGCATCCGCGTCGACCAGCGGCATGCCGCCCAGCGGCACGCCGGCCCACGACAGCAGCGTCCAGCCCTCGTCCGGGGAGCCGGACAGCTCGACAACGCCGGTGTTGTCCAGGTCGTGCAGCCCTGCGAACATCGGCGGCACGTTGGTGGCCCGGGCGGCGGCCCAGACCCGGATCGCCGCACCGTGGCTGAACACCGCCGCCGTCGCCCCGCTCGCCGCGGCCACGGCGATGTCGGCGTCGAACCGGGCGAAGAAGGCATGGCCATCCGTGCCGCCCGGCATCCCCACATCGAGGTTGCCGGCGCCCCAGGCGAACACGGTCTCCATATAGGTGCGGATGGAAGCATGGTCGCTGCGCCGTTCGAGGGTGCCGGCCTCGATCTCGTGCAGGCCATCGGCCACCTGGATGTCGAGGCCACGGTCGACGGCGAGCGGGCGGGCCGTGAGCTGGGTGCGATGCAGCGTGGACGCGAAAATGGTGTCGATCGAGTCGAACCGGAGGGCGTCGGGAATGACGGCGGCCTGACGCTCACCGAGCTCGGTGAGGCCCGGGCCCGGGTGAGCGGTGTCGAGCTGCCCGAGCACATTGGCAGGAGTCTGGCCGTGACGGATCAGGAGAAGTCGCATGGTCCATCCAGCATAGGCACCGCGTCTCCGCAGGAACAGTCGGTGGGCCCGAGCGTCTGCTGAGTGCAGTCCTGCCGGCGGATGCCCCGTTGCCGCTGCGCCGCGGTGCCGCCGAGTTGCCGCACAAGACCCTCTCCGGGCTCCCGAGGGGGGCACTATGCGGCACGTCGACGCATTCGGGCGAGCCCACGCCGACTTGCGGATACCCCATGGGGTATAGCAGGATGGAGTCATGACTCAGAATCGGTACATCATCGTCGGGGGCGTCGCCGGGGGAATGTCGGCCGCCACCCGCCTTCGTCGGCTCGACGAGAACGCCCGGATCACGGTGTTCGAACGCGGCGGCCACGTCTCGTTCGCCAACTGCGGCCTGCCGTACTACCTCGGCGGTGTCATCGAGGAGCGCTCCAGCCTGCTGCTGCAGACGCCGGACTCGCTCAGCGCCCGATTCAACCTCGACGTGCGCGTGCGCACCGAAGTGATCGGCATCGACAGCGCGGCCAAGACCGTCACGGTGCGCGAGCTCGGCACCGGCCGGGAGTCCACCGAGGCCTACGACGCGCTGGTGCTCTCACCCGGCGCCTCGCCCGTGCGCCCTCCGCTGCCCGGTGGCGAGCGGATGCTCACCCTGCGCGACATCGATGACGTCGACGCCGCCATGCGCGCCCTCGAGGTGGCGCCCCAGAGCGCCCTCGTGATCGGCGCCGGTTTCATCGGACTCGAGATGGTGGAGAACCTCGTGCACCGTGGCCTCGAGGTCACCCTCGTCGAGCTCGGCGACCAGGTGCTGCCGCCGCTCGACCCCGAGATGGCCGGCCCCGTCGCCGAGCGGCTCCGGGCCGCCGGCGTCAGCGTGCGCCTGGGCACCCAGGTAGCCGAAATCGGCGAGGACACCGCCACCCTCAGCGACGGCAGCGTCGTCGCGGCCGACTTCGTGCTGGCCGCCATCGGGGTGCGGCCCGACACCGCCCTCGCCAAGGCCGCCGGCCTCACCATCGGCGAACGCGGCGGCATCGCGGTGGACGACCAGCTGCGCACCAGCGCCCCCGACATCTACGCCATCGGCGACGCCGTCGAGAAGACCGACGCGATCTCCGGCGAGCAGCGCCTCGTGGCCCTCGCCGGCCTGGCCAACCGCCACGGCCGCCTGGTCGCCGACGTCATCACCGGCAAGACCATCCGGGTGCGCCCGGCCCTCGGCACCGCCGTGGTGGGCATGATGGGCCTCACCATCGCCGCCACCGGCTGGAACGAGAAGCTGCTGCGTGCGCGGGGCCGCGCCATCCGGGTGTTCCACACGCATCCCGCCTCGCACACCGGCTACTACCCAGGCGCAGAGTCGATGGCGCTCAAGCTCGTCGTCGACGCCGAGACCGACGCCATCCTCGGCGCCCAGGGTGTGGGCGGCGACGGCGTGGACAAGCGCATCGACGTGATCGCGACGGCCATGGCCGGCGGCATCACGGCATCCGAACTCGCCGATCTCGAACTGGCCTACGCGCCGCAGTTCTCCTCGGCCAAAGACCCGGTGAACATGCTCGGTTATGTGGCCCTGAACGCCGCGGAGGGCCTGACCCCGTCGGTGCAGTGGCACGAACTCGAGGCCGCCCGCGCGGCCGGCGCCACGCTGGTGGATGTGCGCACGGCGGGGGAGTATGCGGAGGCCGCCATCCCCGGCTCGGTCAACATCCCGCTCGACGACATCCGCGCCCGCCAGGCCGAGCTGCCCGATGGGCGCCTGATCGTGCACTGCAAGGTGGGCCAGCGCGGCCACACCGCCGTGCGGCTGCTCGCCCAGCTGGGCCGCGACGCCGTCAACCTCGACGGCGGCTACCTCACCTGGGCCGCCGGCACGGATGCGGCGCAGAGCGACCGCGACCGCGCCGCCGCAGCGCTGATCTCGGCCTGAGCGCCCGGCCCGTTCGACAGTTCACCCCACCCCGACAGAATCACGTCAAGGAGACAGTCATGTGCAGTGCAGTCCGATGCAACACCTGCGGCAAGATCACCTGGGCCGGCTGCGGCGAGCACGTCGCCAGCGTGATGGCCGATGTGCCGCCCGCCCAGCGGTGCACCTGCCCCTAGCGCCGCATCCACCTGCCGCATAGTTCCCCTTCCCTGCTCTTCAAGGGGCACTTGGCGGCAACTCGGCGAGGGGCGCGTCAGTGACTTGCGGCGGATGCACCCTTCCGGGCCCTCGAACGGGCACTTTGCCGCAACTCGGCGAGGCGCGCGCCCCGGGCGGCGCCCCGGTGGCTTGCCCGCTGAGGCCCCTTCAGCGCGCTGCACAGCACCGACGTGCAGGTGGGCGTCTGGCGGGCGGGCGGTCAGCCCGCGGGGGACCAGCGCACCGGCACCCGCAGCTTGGCCGGCTCGTCGTCGCCGGGGGCGCCGATCTGCTCGATCAGGCGCTGCATGGCCAGGCGGCCCAACTCCTCGCCGTCGACCTCGATCGACGGGGCTCCGCGCAGTCCGAGCGCCGCCACGACACCCTCGTCGGCGCTCACGACCACGTCGCCGGGCACGGAGAGGCCGCGGGCGTTGAGCCCGAAGATCAGGCCGAGCGAGATCGAGGCGGCGTAGGAGATCACGGCGGTGGCCCCCGAAGCGACGACCGCCTCGGTGGCCTGCACGCCGGAGGCCACCGTGGCCGGGTACGGGCCGAGCACGGTGAGAGCGCAGTGGCCGGCTGCCGCATCCTGCACCGCCGTGATGCGCTGGGCGTTCTGCCAGGAGCGGTCGGGGCCGCCGACGAAGGCGATCGAGGTGTGCCCGCGGTCGATGAAACCGCGGGCCAGCTCGCCGAATGCCGTTGCGGTGTCGGCGGAGACCGAAGGAAGGCCGTCGATCTCGCGGTCGATCAGCACGCTCGGGATGCCTGTCGCGGCGGCGGTGACTACGTCGTCGTCGCCGCGCGGGGCGGCGATGAGGAAACCGTCGACCTGGCGGGACAGGGTCTCGAGGGCGGCGATGTCGGTGGGGGAGTCCAGTCCGTGCACCGCGATGGTCAGGTGCAGGCCGGAGGCCGCAGCCTGTTCTTGCGCCCCGCGAATGATCGGGGTGAAGAAGCTGTTCTCCAGGGTCGGCACCACGATGGCAACGAGGCCGGTGCGGCCGCCGGCCAGCGCCTGGGCGGTGCGGTTGGGCACAAAACCCAACTCGCGCGCCGAGTCGAGCACCCGTGCCACCGTCGCCGGCGACACCAGTGAGGGCTTGCTCAGCGCACGGGATGCCGTGGCCTTGGAGACTCCCGCGTGCTGCGCGACGTGGTCCAGAGTTGCCACTTACGACCGACCTTTCTGGGGGTGGGCGACCGCGCAAGGTTTACGTGGTCGTAACATTGGCGGCCCAAATGGGGGTGCCGACTGCCTTAGGTTGGAATGAAACCGGTTGCACAACCGGTTTCATTCCCCCCAAGTATGCCGAAGGTTATCTCTGTATGTCTCGAAAACCAGCACTTCTGCTGATACCGGGCCTGGTGTTCATTTTGTTCGGTTTTGCGATCCCCTCGGCAATCATGCTGCTCGCGCCGCCGTCCACCGACACCCTTGACGTTTTCGCCCGATTGGGGCGGATGCTGACCGACCCGTATGACCTGGCGATCATCTGGCGCACGGTGCGCATCGGGCTCATCGTCACGGTCGCCTGCGTCGTGCTCGGTTTCCCGATCGCGTACCTCCTGGCCAGGTCCACCTCCCGGTTCGCCGGCATGTGGCTGGCACTGGCGATCTTCCCGCTGCTGCTCAGCAACGTCGTGCGCACCTTCGGCTGGCTCGTGATCCTCGGCAGCCAGGGCGCCTTCGGGCAGCTTCTCGTGGTGCTCGGCATCACCGACCAGCCGCCGCAGTTGCTCTACACCGAGCTCGCCATCGTGCTCGGCCTCATCCAGCTGTTCCTGCCGCTGGCCGTCATCTCCTGCTACTCGGCGGTGGCCCAGGTCGACGCCGGCCTCGACCACGCCGCCCGCGGCCTGGGGGCCACCAAGTCCCAGACCCTCTGGCAGATCGTCATCCCGCTGTCCCGCCCGGGCATCCTCATCGCCGGCACCCTGGTCTTCGCCGGCGCGACCACGGCGTACACCACGCCCTACCTGCTCGGCGGGTCCAGCCAGCGGATGCTGTCCACCCAGCTGTTCTCCTACGCCAGCGTCAGCGTCGACTGGGCCGCGGCATCCGCAACGGCCCTCATCATGACCGTGCTGGTCTTCCTTGTCTCAGGCCTGTCGTCGCTGGTCTCCCGCAAGGCGGGGGTGACCGCATGAGAGGTCGTCCGATCCTCGGCTCCCTGGCGGTGCTCGGCTACATCATCATGATCGTGCCGATCCTGTTCGTCGTCTCCACGGCGTTCACCGCCGGCGACGCCTTGACCTTCCCACCGCAGGGGCTCTCGCTGCGCTGGTTCGGGGAGGCGCTGGCCTACCAGCCCTTCCTCGGCGCGCTGCTGTCGAGCCTGCAGCTGGCCGTGGTCTCCACCGCGCTCGCACTGCTGCTTGGCGTGCCCGTCACCCTCGCCATCCAACGCGGCAAGATCCCGGGCAAGTCCCTCGTCGAGGGGCTCTTCCTCTCGCCGCTGGTCGTCCCCGAACTCGTCGTCGGCCTGGCGCTCTACCAGCAGATCATGATCGGCCTGCACCAGACCTCGTTCGTGGCGCTGCTCGTGGGACACACTGTGCTCCTGCTCCCGTATGCGGTGCGGGTCACCGGCGCCTCCCTCGCCCTCGCCGACCCGGCGATCGAGGAGGCCGCCAGGGGGCTGGGCGCCTCACCGCTGCGCACCTTCTTCTCGGTGACGCTGCCGCTGCTGCGACCGGGCATCTTCTCGGCCGGCCTGCTCAGCTTCGTCACCTCGTTCAACAACGTGCCGCTCTCGCTGCTGTTGCAGAGCCGCCAGTTCCGCACCCTGCCCGTCACGATGCTCGACTACGTGCAGCAGTCCTATGACCCGATGATCGCGGCCATGTCCACCCTCATCCTCGCCGGCACCGTCGTCATCGCGATCGTGGCCGAGAAAACACTCGGATTCGCCAAGATCTTCGGAGGTATCAACAAATGACCAGTGCAGCCGAATTCACCGGGGTCACCCAGTCCTACGGCGACACCGTCGCCGTCGAGAACCTCAACCTGCAGATCGCGGAGGGCAAGCTCACCACGCTGCTCGGCCCCAGCGGCTGCGGCAAGACCACCACCCTGCGGATGCTGGCCGGGTACATCACCCCGAGCGCCGGCACCATCACCATCAACGGCGCCGACGCCACCCGGCTGCCCCCGGAGAAGCGCAACCTCGGCATGGTCTTCCAGTCCTACGCGCTCTTCCCGCACCTCACCGTGGCGGAGAACGTGGGCTTCGGGCTCAAGCTGCGCAAGGTCCCCGCGGCCCAGCGCCGCACACAGGTGCTGGCCAACCTCGACCTCGTGGGCCTCGCCCACCTGGCCGACCGCAAGCCCAAGGCCCTCTCCGGCGGCCAGCAGCAGCGGGTGGCCCTGGCCCGGGCCATCGCCATCAGCCCGTCGCTGCTGCTGCTCGACGAGCCGCTGTCCAACCTCGACGCCCGGCTCCGGGTGCAGATGCGCAGCGAGATCCGCCGCATCCAGTCCGAGACCGGCCTCACCGTCGTGCTCGTCACGCACGACCAGGAGGAAGCCCTGGAGATGAGCGACGTCATGGTCGTGATGCGCGCCGGTAAGGTCATGCAGACCGGAGCACCGGCCACCGTGTTCTCGGCGCCGGCCAACCGGTTCGTGGCCGACTTCCTCGGCTACGAGAACTTCCTGACCCAGCCGGACGGCACCCTGCTCACCGTGCGGCCCGAGCACCTGCTGGTGGGCCGCCCCGACGCCGCACCGGTGGGCGGGCTCAACCTGCCCGCCCGCGTGGTCGACTCCGTCTACCGCGGCGTCGACAACATCGTCACGCTGCGGGCAACGGATGCCGCGGGCGGCGACGTCCACCTCATCTCCACCACCCGCCGTGACACCCTCACGAGCGACCGGGACGGGGTGCGCCCCGGCGACCTCGTGCTGGCCCAGGCCCGCGACCACGAAATCGTGCACCTGGCCGCCTGACCCGAGCCGGCTCACCCTCTCACCTCATCCCCGCACCACAGCTCCCCGTCACCCACCCAAAGGAATCCCCATGTCCCACGCATCCCCTCGCCGGCGCACCGCGGTTCTCGGTCTCGCCTTCGTCGCCACGGCCGCCCTGCTGGCCGGTTGCTCCGCCACGCCCGCTCCCACTGCCACTCTCGAGCCGGGCGAGACTGCCAGCGGCACCATCGTGGTGAGCACCTTCCCGTTCGGCGTCGAAGAGTTCCAGAAGGCCGTCGTCGACCCGTTCGAAGCGGCCACCGGCATCACCGTCGAACTCGACACGGGCAGCAACGCCGACCGCCTGTCCAAGCTCGAACTCAACGGTGACAGCTCCGGCATCGACGTCATGCTCATCTCCGACTACTACGCCGCCCTCGGCCAGTCCAAGGACCTCTTCGCCGAGGTCGACGAAGACGAGGTGCCCAACCTCGCCGAGATCAGCGACTTCGCCAAGGAAGACCAGTACGACGGCCCGGCCTACAGCTACCAGCTGAACGGCACGCTGTACCGCACCGACCAGATGACTGCCGCCCAGGCCGCCGACTGGAATACCTTCGGCGACCCCGAGTACAAGGGCAAGATCGCCATGCCCGACATCTCCGTCACCGCCGGCCAGCTCACGGTCTCCGGCATCGCGGATGTCTTCGGCTCCGACCCCTACGACGTCGACGAGGCCTTCAGCACCCTGGCGTCCTGGAACGACAACGTGCTGCAGTACTACACGTCCTCGACCGAGGTCTCCAGCCTGCTCAGCCAGGGTGAGATCGCCGCCGCGCCGGCGCTGAGCGGCTTCGCGACCAGCCTCGTCGCCTCCGGCGCCCCGATCGCCTGGACCGCACCCACCGAGGGCACCTTCATGGCCACCAACCGGGCCATGATCCCCGTCGGCGCGCCGAACACCCCCGCCGCCAACGCGTTCATCGATTACCTCCTGTCGGTCGAGGCTCAGACCTCCTCCGCGGCCATCGTCGGCGACCTGCCCGTCAACCCGGGCGCCACGGTTCCGACCGAGCTCACCGCGATCGCCGGAGAGGCCGCGACCGACCCGATCGGCGCCGGCTACAGCACCCTCGACATCGACACCATCGTGAAGAACCGCACCGACTGGGTTGACCGGTTCGCCCGCGAGGTCTCCTCGAAGTAGCCCGAGCGCGGCATCCCCAGCCGCGGCGGCCGCCCGATTCCCCCCCTCGGGCGGTCGCCGCCTCACCCCTACCTATTCAGCCAACACCCGTGAAAGCCATGACGCTCATCGACACCCCCTCCACTGCCAGTTACCTAGACCGCATGCCCAAGACCGACCTGCACTGCCACCTCATCGGGACCGTGCGGGCGTCCACCTTCGGCGAGCTGGCCCGCCGGGAGAAGCTCGAGCTGCCCGACAGCGCCGAGGCGATCTTTCGCGACATCAACTCCCTCCCGCCGGACCCGGCGCTCTACGCCGACACCCGCATCCCGGTGCCGATGGGCCGCAGCGCGGACGAACCCGACACCTCCTACTCGCTGTTCAAGGCATCCGAATGGGTCGTGTCGGTGCTGCGCAGCGCCGAGGACCTCACCCGCATCACCTACGAGGCGTTCGAGAGTGCTCACCAGAGCGGCACCCGGCACCTCGAGTTGTTCTTCGACCACCTGCCGCCGCACCTGGAGCCACTCGGCTACCGCGGCGCGGTCGAGGCCTATGCCGACGGCATCCGGATGGCCGAACGCGATTTCGGCATGACCGGCCGCATGATCGCCGGCATCGACCGCAGCAAGAGCGGCGAGCACGCCCTGCACCTGGTGCAGCAGATCGTGGACAACCCGCACGAGTACGTCGTGGGGATCGGCCTGGACAACCTCGAGACCGCCGGCCCGCCCGAACGGTTCGTCGATGCCTATGCCCTCGCCGGCGCGGCCGGGCTCAAGCGCACCGCGCACTCCTCGGAGCATGCGCCCATCGCGGCCAACACCATCACCTGCCTGGACCGCCTCGGCTGCGACCGCATCGACCACGGCTACTTCGTGCTCGAAGACGACGCCGTGGTGGAGCGGGTGCGCGCCGACCAGACGCCGTTCATCGTGGCGTTCACCACCTCGCGCCGGTCCTGGCGGCCGTGGCGTCAGGCATCCATCAAGGCCATGGTGGATGCGGGCCTCAATGTGATCCTCTCCTCCGACGACCCGGGCATGTTCCCCACCACGCTCGCCGCGGAGTACCGGATCGCCTCGACCGCGCTGCAGCTGGACAACACGACGCTGCGCGCGATGTCGCTGGCCGGCGTCGAGGCGTCCTGGCTGAGCGAGCCCGAGAAGATGCTCCTGCGGGAGAGCTTCGTGCGCGACTTCGACGCCCTCGACCAGGAGTCCGCCCACTAGCCTCGCGAGCTGAGACTCAAGCCCCGAAATCTTCCGGATTTCGGGGCTTTGCTCACGGTTGGCGGGATGAACGGTGCATCCGCGACACCTAAAATGAAATGGTGACGGATGCGACGAGGCACGGCCGTGCGCCGATCTCGCGCATCGTCGACGAGGGGTTGCTCATCGCGCTGTCCGCCGTGCGGATGGCGGTGAAAAACGACATCATCGTGGCCGGAATCGCCGAGCACGCCGACTACGACCTGGACAGGTTCGCCGACACCACCCGCCGGGAACTACTCGCCCTCGCCCGGGAGAACCAGGATTCCGCAGAGCGAGTGCGTCGCCAACGCAAACAGCTCACCTCGATGACCTGGCGGGTCGACCTCAGCCAGGACCAGCTCACCGACATCCGCCAGCTGAAGCTTCGCCGACGGGTGCACAAGCTGCTGGCGGCGGCTCTCACGGCCGTGGCCGACGACGAGGAGCACGTGTCGCGGATCGTACGCGACGCGCAGAACCTCGCCAGCGACGAGATCCAGGACGCGATGCACACCCGGCTGATGCGACTCTCGATCGATCCGCGCGACCCGGACTACCAGCGGCACCGCGCCGAACGCACCGAAATGTTCCTGCTCGTGGACCTCGCTCTGCTGAAGCTCCGGGCCGACGAAGCCGCGGGAAACGGGCCCAGCGACTACTAGCCCGGCCGAGTGCGGCCGGGCCGCACTACACAGCCTGACGCCCGCCGCCCGGAGCGCGGCGTTCGGGCGACTACGGTTGAGGAGGCCCTGAGCGGGTCGTCGAGAAAGGAACGTGCGCGAGTGAGTGACATTGCGGGTGAATTGGCGCGGGTGCGCGAAGCCTTCGACCGGCCCACCCTGCGTCTGCTCGACCGCAAGTGGGCACCGTTCGTGCTCGCGGTGTTCAAGGCCTCCTTCAGCCGCGACCGCCGCAGCGTGCAGGCCGACCGTCTGCACACCCAGGTGGACGCCTACCTGGCCGACCTCCGCTCCATCGGCAGTGAGGTGCCGGGCAAGAACGGTCGTGCGCTCTGCGTGCAGTGGATGAACGACCAGTGGCTCTACCGGGAGACCGGCGAGGACGACGAAGAGCAGTACTCGCTCACCTCGCACGCCCTCGAGGCCCTGCTCCTGGTCGACGGGCTCTCCCGTGACCGGGCGCTGATCAGCGAATCCCGCCTCACCACCATCGTCGACACCGTGCGCCACCGCGCCACCCAGGCCAACCCCGACCGCGACGAACGCATCCGCCGACTCGATCTGGAGATCGCTGAGAAGGCCGCCGAGCGGGACCGCCTGGCCGCCGGCGGCGAGATCGCCGCGGCATCGAACGACCAGATGCACGAGGGCTACGCCAACCTCATCGACCTGATCACCCAGCTGCCCAGCGACTTCAAGCGTGTCGAGGAATCCGTCGCCGGCATGCACCGGCAGATCGTCAACGACTTCCGCGCCGAGGAACGCCCGATCAGCGAGGTCCTCGACGAGTACCTGTCCAAGACGGATGCGCTGATGTCGTCGACCGCGGAGGGACGCGCCTTCGAGGGCGCCTTCGTGCTGCTGCGCAACGACGACCTGCTCTCCGAACTCAAGAACGACCTCGAGTCGATCCTGCTGCACCCGTTCGCGCTCGAACTGAGCGCCGCGGACCGGCGCAGCTTCATGGGCACCGTGAGCCTCATCCGCAAGGGCGTCGACGACGTGCTCACGCAGCGCAACGGCCTGACCACGACGCTGCGCGAGCACATCGTGAACCACGACGTGGTCAAGGACCGCGAACTGGAGCGGCTGCTGCGCGAGATCAACAAGGAACTCGCCGTGTGGATGCAGACCGCCGGCCCGCGGTCAACGGTGACCGCCGAACTCATGCCGGGCACCCTCGAACTCGAGCACCTGCGCGAACGCTTCTACGACCCCGGCGCGCACAAGGCGCCCCCGCCCCTCGAGGACGTGTCGGCGTTCGCTCCCGAACCGCCGAGCCTCGACGCCATGCGCACCCAGGGCGGCCCGCTGCTCGAGGAGCTGCGCGACGCCATGGTGACCGCGTTCACCGACCGAGGTGCCGCATCCGTGGGCGACGCCTTCAACAGCCTGGAGCCGGCCATGCGCCGGCCGGTCGAGATCCTGGGGCTGATGCAGATCGCCACCCAGGTAGACGCCGTGCGGCACACCGATGCCGCGGATGCGCTGACCGAGGACTTCGAAACCGTGCGTCCCGACGGCACCCGGCGCACCTTCCGGGTTCCCCGGATCACGCTCACCGATGACGCCACCGCGGCCCTGGCCGCCCTGAACTATGGACCTGATCATGACTGACGACGTGACCGACGTGACCGAGCCGACCGAGCAGGACGACACGGCCGAGCCGACGGGGGACCGCACTGCGGAATCCCCGGCCGACGAGGACGGCTCCGAGAGCTTCTCGCTCTTCGAGGGCGACGAGGGCGGCCTCACGGTGGAGCAGCGCCGCACCCTCGTGCTGCTGCTCAAGCACCGCTACATCTCCGCCGCGCTGCAGCCTGCCGAATGGCGCACCCTGCTCGCCTCCCAGTCCCTGCTCAAGTCGCGGCTGAACGACCTGTTCCTCGACCTGCACGTGGACCTGCACTACGAGGTGGCCTTCAAACGCCAGGCCGTGGGGGAGGGCGGCGACAGGTTCCCGACCCTGCTGCACGACGTGGCGTACACCCGCGAGGAGACCATCCTGCTGGTGCTGCTGCGCCAGCGCTTCCGCAGTGAACGCGCCAGCGGCGTCGACATCGTCATCGTCGACCGGGAGAACCTGGTCGACAACGTGGCGCACTTCCGGCCCGAGCACGCCACGGACCGGTTCGGCGACGCCCGCCGGGCCGCCGCCGCCGTTGACAGCCTGGCCAAGGCCCGGGTGCTGCTGAAGACCAGCGACCCCGACCGCTTCCGCATCTCGGCCGTGATCGAGGTGCTGCTGCCCATCGAACGGCTCGGCGAACTGTGGGAATGGTTGGTCGAACAGAACGGCAGGGAACTGCCCGCCGCCGGCACGGCCCACGCTGACGAGCTCGAAACGGACACCATCGAGGCCTTCGAGCCCGCCGCATCCGCTTCCTCCGCTGCCTCCGGCGAATCTGCCGAACCCACCGAATCCGCCGCTGCCGACCCCGACCTGGAGGCCGTCTCATGACCGATTCCCCGCTCTTCCACATGGACGGAGCCACCGAGGGAACCACCCAGTGGCGCGCCGAGTCCTTCCAGATGGTCAACTGGGGTGGCTTCCAGGGCCACCACACCGTCGACTTCGCCGCATCGGCCACCCTGGTCTCCGGCGCGTCCGGAACCGGAAAGTCCAGCCTGCTCGACGCCTACCTGGCCTTGATGATGCCCTCGGACACCCCCTTCAACGGCGCCTCCAACGACGCCGGTTCCGGCCGGGCCCGCAGCGTCGACCAGCGCAACCTGATGACGTACCTGCGCGGCAAGACCGACTCCACGCGAGAGGCCGACACCGGCCAAATGCACGACCAGGTTCTCCGCGGCGCCGACGAAGCCACCTGGGGCGCCGTGGCGATGACCTTCATCGACGACAACAAGCGCCGCTTCACCGTGCTGCGGGCCTACTTCGTGCCGCGCGGCGCCACGAAGTTCGCCGACGTCACCATGAAGATGGCCACCCGCGACGGCCGGCTCGACCTGCGCGACCTCGCCGACGTGACCGAGGCCCGCTTCGACAAGCGTGCCCTGAAGAACCGGTTCAGCGACCTCGACGTGTTCGACACCTACGCCGCGTTCTCCCAGACCCTGTACACGCGGCTCGGCATCGGCGCCAACGGCGAAGGCGGCAAGGCCCTGCGCCTGCTCGCCCGCATCCAGGCCGGCCAGCAGGTGAAGACCGTCGACGGTCTCTACAAGTCCATGGTGCTCGAAGAGCCCGCCACCTACGCCGCGGCCGACAAGGCCGTCGACCACTTCGAAGACCTGGAGCGTTCCTACGGCGCCATGGTCACCGAGGCGCAGAAGGCCAAGGTGCTCGAGCGCCTGCCCGAGCTGCACCGGGACTACGAGTCCGCCACCGAGAAGGCCGACCTGATCGACCGGTTCGGGGTGCACCGCGAGGGCGACACCCCGTTCGTGCTCTGGCAGCTGCTCACCGAGCACGGCCTGCTCGACGCCGCCGCCGACACCAACCGCGCCCGCCGGCGCGAGAACCAGGCCGCCTTCAGCGCCGCCCGGGATGCCGAAACCGAGCTGAAGGGCCGGGTCGCCGACCTGCAGCACCAGCAGCGCGACAACGGCGGCGACGTCCTCGCCGGCCTGCAGAACGAACTCGACGTGCTCACCGCCCGCCGCGACGACGTCGCCGCCGAACGCGCCCGGTTCGGCGACCGGATCAGCCTGGTCGACGCGACCATCGATTCGGCCGACGACTTCGCCGCCGCCCAGCTGCGCGCCGAGGAGTTCGTGGCCGGCTTCGCCGCGACCGAGCAGGAGCTCGACCTCGAACGGGTGGGCCTGCAGCGCACCGCGTACCCGATCGAAGAGAAGATCCGCACCCTCAAGCAGGAGCACGGCTTCCTCACCGGCCGCGCCAGTCTGGTGCCGCAGCACCTGCACAACGCCCGCCTGATGATCGCCGAGGCCGCGGGCATCCCCGCCGACGAGCTGCCGTTCGTGGCCGAGCTCATCGACATCGCGCCCGGGGAAGACGCCTGGCGCCAGGCCGCCGAGGTCACCCTCTCATCGGTCGTGCGGGTGCTGCTCGTCGACGAGACCCGACTGCGCGCGCTCGGTGAGGCCATCGACCCGCTGCACATCCCGGTGCGCATCCACTTCGAGGGTGTCGCCCTGCACCCGCACCAGGAGGTGCGACCCGACCCGCGGTACGTCTCCGGCAAGCTCGTCTTCAAGGACTCGCCGTTCAGCCGCTGGGTGCAGGACCGCGTGCAGGCTCCCGCCATCGACGCGCTCTGCGTGGCCGGACCGGCCGAGCTGGCCGGGGACGGTTCCCGGGTCACTCAGAGCGGGCAGATCCGCAACGGCAAGCGCGGCGCGCACGGCTGGAACAAGGACCAGCGTTCCATCATCGGCTTCTCCAGCGGGGTGCGCCTGGCCGAGATCACCGACGAACTGGCCGCGCTCAAGGCGCGTGCCGACGACCTGGCCCAGCAGGCCTCCACCATGGCGGGCCGCATCATGACGCTCCGCCGGTTGAAGGATGCCCATCAGCACCTGATCGACACCGTCTGGGCGACCATCGACGTGGCCGGGGCCCAGGCCCGGATCGGCGCCAAGGAAGCCGAGCGGGAACGCCTGCTCGCCGGCAGCGATGTCTTGCGCGGGTTGCAGGACGAGGAGGCGCGCCTGTCGAGCGAGCTGGAGGACACCCAGAAGCGCAAGCACGAGACCGAGCGGGCGGCCGCCGAACTCGGCGACGAGCACGCCGCGATCGTGGACCGCCAGGACATCGTCAACGTGCGGCTCGAGCGCATCCAGGCCGACGAGACCGTCACCCTGACCGACGAGCACTCCGCCCACCTGGACGCGCAGTTCGCGGCAGTGGGCGACAGCGCCGACCTCGCCAGCTTCGCCGGCGGGGTGAAGCGGCTGCGCGAGCGTCTCACCGAGCAGTCGAGCCAGGACCGCGAGACCGCCCGCAACGCCAGGGACACCCTGATCGGGATCTTCGAGACCTTCCAGAGCCGGTGGCCCGACCCGAACATCGGCGTGGGGATGGAGTCGTACTCCAGCTACAACGACATTCTCGACGCCGTGTACACGCTGGGCCTCTACGAGCGCCGGCAGGAGTGGAAGCGTCGCCTCTCCGCGTGGAGCGGCCAGGACCTGGTGCCGCTCGTCGGCGCGTTCACCACATCGATCGAGGAGATCGAGGACCGCCTGCGGCCCATCAACGAGATCCTCAGGACCCTGCCGTTCGGCGCCGGTCGGGACCGTCTGCAGATTTCCCTGCGCCGTCTGCACCGCGACGACGCCACGGCGTTCCGTAAGGAACTCAAGCTGCTCTCGTCCGGGTCGACCGAGGAATTCACCGACGAACAGACCGAGAGCCGGTTCACCCGGCTGCAGGCGTTCATGAACCTGATCCGCCGGCCAGACGACCTCGACGGCGCAGCTGCGGGGCGCGCGGGCGGCCGTTCGGCGATGAAGGGCGAGTCCGACCGCGACCTGCTGTTGGACGTGCGCCGGCACGTGGAGATCACCGCGGTGCGCACCACCCCGGACGGCGTCGAAGTGAGCACGTACTCCTCCCTCGGCGGCAAGAGCGGCGGCGAATCGCAGGAACTAGTGGCCTTCGTGGTCGGCGCCGCCCTGCGGTTCCAGCTCGGCGACGAGAGCCGCACCCGGCCGAGGTTCGCGCCCGTATTCCTCGACGAGGGGTTCGTGAAGTCCGACTCCGAGTTCGCCGGCCGGGCCGTCGCAGCGTGGAAGGGCCTCGGGTTCCAGCTGATCGTGGGGTCTCCGCTCGACAAGGTCACCGCGCTCGAGCCGTACATGGACCTGGTGCTCTCGATGACGAAGAACAGCGCCACCGGCTTCTCCTACATCACCCCGCTGATGACGCCCGAGTCGATGTCGCCCGAGCCGACCCAGGCCCCGGCCCAGTCGCGAGAGGCGGAACCGGCGCTCGGCTGAGGCGCCGCTCTGGCCGGGCGGGGCAATCCGGCTTACGCTGGCCCGATGGTGTCCGTGCACGATCTGCGACTGCCCGATGGGCGGGTGCTCAGGGTGCACGACAGCGCCGAGAGCCCCGGCGGCGACGCGGCCCGGCCCCGGCTCACGGTGCTGTGGCACCACGGTTCGCCGCAGACCGGAGCGCTGCTCGCTCCGCTGCTGACGGCTGCCGCCCAGCGGGACATCCGCCTGGTCTCGTACGGCCGGCCTAGCTACGGAGGGTCGATGCCCAGGCCCGGCCGCTCGGTTGCCTCCGCGGCGACGGATGTGGCGGCCATCGCCGACACCCTCGGCCTCGACCGGTTCGCGGTGATGGGCGCCTCGGGCGGCGGCCCGCACGCCCTGGCCTGCGCGGCACTGCTGCCCGACCGTGTGATCGGCGCCGCCTGCCTGGCCTCGCTCGCTCCCATCGACGCCGAGGACCTGGATTTCTTCGCCGGGATGGCGTCGGACGGCGCGCTGCGGTCGGCGCTGGCCGGCCGCGCCGCCCGTGAACACTACGAGGCCACAGCCGAGTTCGACCCGGCTAGCTTCGTGGAACGCGACTACGCCACGCTGGCCGGGGACTGGGCCTCATTGGGCGACGACGTGGGGGAGGCGTCGGCGGCAGGCCCGGACGGCCTCATCGACGACGACCTGGCGTTCGTGACGCCCTGGGGCTTCGACCCGGCCGCTGTAATGGTGCCCGTGCTGATCGTGCAGGGGGGCCGGGACCGGGTGGTTCCGCCCGCTCACGGAGCGTGGCTGGCCCGCACCTGCACCCAGGCCGAATTCTGGGAGTACCCGGACGACGGCCACATCTCGATCCTCGACGAGTGCCCTGCCGTTCTGGACTGGCTGCTGGCTCACTCCTGAGCTCCTGGGTGCCAAGATGGGACCACTATGGAGATGCGACTGGAATTGGTGCCGTTGCCGGCGAGTGACGTTGACCGCAGCCTGGCGTTCTACGTCGACCAGATGGGGTTTCACCTCGATCACGATGTGTCACCCGGCAACGGGATGCGCGTGGTGCAGCTGACACCACCCGGATCGGCCTGCTCCATCGTGATCGGGGTGGGCATCAGCGCTCCCGATGCCGCGCCGGTGCTGAACCTGCACCTCGTTGTGGACGATCTCGACGCCGTTCGCGCGACCCTGCTGCACAACGATGTGGACGTCTCGACGGTCAGTGACATGGGCGGCGTCCGCTACGCGTACTTCAGCGACCCGCACGGCAACAGCTGGGCACTGCAGCAGATCTCAGCCACGACATTCTGACCCACTGGGCACTGACCCACGGAGTAAAAAAAGTTTGACACGGTGTCTGCTTCGGCATACATTGTTGATGTCAATAATTCTTTACTCTTAGACGGGCGGCCCACGTGGCACACGAAGAGAAACGCGCCTGGATCATGGCTGGCGTCACGATCCTGGCGTACGGCATCTACCTGGGTCTGTTGCTCGGGGGCACCCGGACGGGACCCCTCACCGAGGTGCCGTACGCCGCACTCATGCTCTGGAGCATCGGTGGCGCCATTCTGGGCACCATCGTGCTCAATATCGGCGCGGGCCTGATCTCGCCCCGCGAGGCGACCGTGACCGACCAGCGTGACACCGAGATCCACCGGACCGGTCAGTACATCGGGCAGTCCTTCGTGATCCTCGGCGCCGTGCTGGCCCTGCTGTTCGCCCTGGCCGAGCTCGATCCGTTCTGGATCGCCAACGTGATCTACCTGGGCTTCGTGCTCTCGGCGGTCCTGGCCTCCGTGGCCCGGATCGTCGCGTACCGTCGCGGGTTCCAGTCATGGTGAAGGCCACCAGTATCACCAACAGCATCCGCGGGCTGCGATTCGAACACGGCGAGATGACCCAGGCCGACCTGGCCCGGCAGGTCGGCGTGACCCGGCAGACCATCATCGCCATCGAACAGGGCCGGTATTCGCCCTCGCTCGAGGTGGCGTTCCAGATCGCGCGGGTGTTCAATCGACCACTCGACGAGGTATTCCAGTACCCCGCCGGCCCCACGCCGCCCGCCAGCCCCGCACCGCCAACACCCGGAGGACGCTCATGAGAGCCATCGTGCAGGATCGTTACGGCTCGGCCGACGTGCTCCACCCCGCCCAGATCGACCGGCCCTCGCCCGGCGACGACGAGGTTCTCATCGCGGTGCGGGCCGCCAGTCTCAACATCGGCGACTGGCACATGATGACGGGGCTCCCCCTGCTGCTGCGCCTCGCCGCGGGGCGGCGCGGCCCGAAGAACCGGGTGCGGGGCATGGATGTCGCGGGTCGGGTCGAGGCCGTCGGCACCCAAGTCACCCGGTTCCAGCCCGGCGACGAGGTCTTCGGGGTCTGCGACGGGTCACTGGCCGAGTACGCCGTGGCCCGGGCCGGCACCCTCGAGCCCAAGCCGGCCGGCCTGAGCTTCGAACAGGCGGCCGCGGTGCCCGTCTCGGCCGTCACGGCCCTGCAGGGACTGGCTTCGGTGCGCGCGGCCGGCGCGGGGGAGCGGGTTCTCGTGATCGGCGCATCCGGCGCGGTCGGCGGCTTCGCCGTGCAGCTGGCGCACGCCTTCGACGCCCACGTCACGGGAGTCTGCAGCCCGGGCAAGGCCGACTACGTGCGCTCGCTCGGGGCAGACGTGATCGTGGACTACACGCGCGGGGACATCACCCGGTCGGGTGAGCGTTATGACCTCGTGCTCGACACTGCGGGCAACCGGTCGGTTTCGTCCCTGCGCCGGCTGCTCGCGCCACGTGGCACCCTGGTGATCGTGGGCGGCGAAGGCGGCGGCAGGCTCACCGGCGGGTTCGAACGGGCCCTCCGGGCGCTCATCCTCTCGCCCCTGGTGCCGCAGAAGCTCACCGGCCTCACGTCGGTCGTGCGGCATGGCGACCTGCACATCCTTGCGGGGCTACTCGAGAGCGGAGCGATCACCCCGGTGATCGACGGCGTCTACCCCCTCGCCGAGGCCGCCACCGCGATGCGCCGGCTCACGGATGGCAGCCCCCGCGGCAAGCTCGTGGTCACGATCTAGTCGGCGGCGGCGAGCAGCCCGGCGGCGCGGCGAAGGCTGTCGCTGGGGTCCGCGGCCCACCGGTCGAGCACCACCTGAGCGCGGCCCCTGGCCGCTCCGGTGAGGCCGGCGACGAGGGGGCGCACCACGTCGACCGCGAGAGGATCCACCAGGGCGGGCAGCCGGGCCTCGCGTAGGAACCCCTCGATGCGGGTGAGGTCGGAAGCACGCAGCATCCGCACATGGGTTTGCAGAAGCACGACGGCTGCGAGGCGTCTCTCGAACACGGGCAGGGCCCAGAGCTCGCTGCTCAGGGCCGTGATGTCGTCGTGGTCAAGGGCGGGGTAGCGCCGGCCGGCGTCGCGCACCGTGCCGCGGACCGCGCCGACGGATGCGCCGTAGAAGGCCAGGGTCCCGCCCAGGCGGGCCCGTTCGGCCTCCGCGCGTTCCCAGGAGCTCTCGCGTTGCAGGGTGGCGTCCACGAACTCGCCCGCTGCAGTCATGGTTCTATTCTCCCTGCCTGTTCTCCCTGACTGTCGCGCAGCGCGGTGATCTGGAAGGCTGGAGCGCATGACCGAAGACGCTTACGCCGGAGACCTGCGCCGTTATCTCCAGGAGGCCAGGGAGGCCCTGGTCTTCAAGCTCGACGGGCTCAGCCCCTACGACATGCGCCGGCCCCTGGTGCCGACCGGCACCAACCTGCTGGGTCTGGTGAAGCACATGGCCGGCGTGGAGGCCGGATACCTCGGCGCGACCTTCGGCCGGCCGTTCCCCGAGCCGATGCCGTGGATGGACGACGGCGCCGAGGACAACGCCGACATGTGGGCCACCCTCGACGAAACGCGGGACGGCCTGGTGGACCTGTACCGGCGGGTGTGGGCGCACTCCGACGCCACCATCGCCGACGTGCCGCTGCACGGAACCGGCCGGGTGGCGTGGTGGCCGGCCGAGCGCAACACGGTGACCCTTCACCGCATCCTGGTGCACCTGATCAGCGAGACTCACCGGCACGCCGGTCATGCCGACATCGTGCGCGAGCTGATCGACGGGGCGGCCGGGCTGCGTGCCCTCAACGACAACCTGCCGTCGGGCGGCCCTGCGTGGTGGGCAGATTACCGGGCCGGTCTGGAGCAGACCGCCCGTCAGGCTTGACGCCCCGGCTGTGACCTGCGCCGCCCGCGGCCTAAAGTGGACTGCGCCCCGTAACGACGCCCCTCAACGCAAACACCCGGACTCTCCCCAGGGGAACACTCCGGTAGACCGCACCGCCAGCACACACCGAAGGACGAAAGCACCGTGTCGAGAATCCCTGCCCGCTGGGCCCGCTCCGGCGCGGCTGCCGCCCTCGCCCTGCTCACCGTCACCGGTCTCGCCGCCTGCACCGGGCAGCCGATCACGTCCGCGGGGACGGCCGGTGCCGCCGCCGGCGCATCCGACCGCACCTACGCCCTCGTGGTGCACTCCGTTCCGGGCGACGCGTTCTGGGATGTCGTCAAGTCCGGCGCTGAGGCGGCCGGCTCGCTCTACGGGGCCACGATCACGTATCAGGGCGACCCCGATGTGCAGAAGCAGAGCCAACTGATCGAAACGGCCATCGCCGCCCAGGTCGACGGCATCATCGTGTCGATGGCCAACCCGGACGGCCTGCGCGGCGCCCTCGCGGATGCCGCCGCAGCCGACATCCCGGTGATCACCATCAACTCCGGCGCCGAGGAGTCCGCGTCGGTCGGCGCCCTCACCCACGTGGGGCAGAGCGAGTACCTGGCCGGGCAGGGGGCGGGCACCAAACTCACCGAGGCCGGCGCCGGCAAGGTCATCTGCGTCATCCACGAGGCCGGCAATGCCGGACTCGAAGACCGGTGCCGCGGCGCCGCGGACACCCTCGACGGCAGCATGACCAATCTGCAGGTCGACATCGCCAACGTCGCGGATGCCCAGAACACCATCAAGAGCGCGCTGCTGGCCGACCCCACCATCGACGGTGTCCTCACCCTCAACTCCGCGGTGGGAGTCGCCGCGGCACAGGCCGTGACCGAGGCCGGCAGCGACGCCCAGATCGGCACGTTCGATGTCTCGGCCGATGTCACCGGGCTGATCAGCGACGGCAGTATCCTCTTCGCCGTCGATCAGCAGCCCTACCTGCAGGGCTACCTGCCGGTGAGCTTCTTCGAGCTGTTCTACACGAACGGCAACGTGGTCGGCGGCAACCTGCCGGTCTACTCCGGGCCGGGCTTCGTCACCCAGGAGAACGCCGACCAGGTGGCCGGGTTCGCCGGCAACGGCACGCGATGACGCAGCTGGCCGCGCCACCCCGCCGGGACGAGAGGCTCGCCGCGACGCACCCCGTGGTGCGCCTGCTGCGCCGCCCCGAGATGGGCGCGCTGGTCGCCGCCGCCGCGATCTTCGGCTACTTCTCCCTGGCCACGACCTCGTTCCTCACCCCGGCCGGCGCAGCCACCTGGCTCTACTCGGCGTCGCTGTTCGGCATCATGGCCGTCGCCGTGGCGATGCTCATGATCGGCGGCGAGTTCGACCTGTCGGCCGGTGCCATGACCGGCACCACCGGACTGCTCGTCGGCGCCTTCACCACCCAGTGGGGGATGAACCTCTGGCTGGCCATGGTGCTCGCCCTGCTCATCGCCCTCGCGGTCGGCGCCTTCAACGGGTTCCTCGTCGTGCGTACCGGCATCCCGAGCTTCATCGTCACGCTTGGCACCTTCTTCATCCTGCAAGGCCTCAACCTCGCCGGCACCAAGCTCGTGACCGGCCAGGTCGCCATCCAGGGCATGAGCTTGGTGCCCGGCTTCGACGCCGGCAAGGTGATCTTCGGGTCGACGATCCCGGTCGCCGGACTGAACCTCAAGGTGTCGGTCTTCTGGTGGCTCGGACTCACCCTCGTCGCCAGTTGGATCCTGCTCCGCACCCGCTACGGCAACTGGATCTTCGCCATCGGCGGGGCGTTGCAGAGCGCCGTGCAGACCGGGGTTCCCGTGCGACGCACCCGGATCGGCCTGTTCATGGGCACGGCCGCGGCCGGCTGGCTCGTCGGCATGCTCTCGCTCTTCGACGTGGCGACCGTGCAGGCCACCACGGGCATCGGCCAGGAGTTCGTGTACATCATTTGCGCCGTCGTGGGCGGCTGCCTGCTCACGGGAGGCTACGGGTCCGCCGTCGGCGCGGCACTGGGCGCGCTCATCTACGGCATGATCCTGCAGGGCATCGTCTTCGCCCAGTGGGACAACAACTGGCTCAAGGCGTTCCTGGGCGGGATGCTGCTGCTCGCCGTGCTGGTCAACCTCTCGGTCCGCCGCCAGGCCGGGGTGCGCCAATGAGCACTGTGGAGACGGCCATCCTGCAGGTGCGCGGGGTGGGCAAGGTCTACGGCTCGGTCATCGCGCTCAGCGACATCTCCACCTCGGTGGCGGCGGGCGAGGTGCTCTGTGTCCTGGGCGACAACGGCGCGGGCAAGTCGACACTGCTCAAGATCCTCGCCGGAGTGCACCCGCATTCCTCGGGCGAACTCCTCCTCGACGGAACCAATGTGCGTTTCGCCGGCCCACGTCAGGCCCTCGACGCCGGGATCGCCACCGTCTACCAGGACCTGGCGATCGTGCCCCTGATGCCGGTCTGGCGCAATTTCTTCCTCGGCGCCGAGCTGAGCGCCGGCGTCGGCCCGTTCTCCCGGCTCAGGGTCGCCGAGATGCGGGCGATCACCCTGGAACAACTGGACCGGATGGGCATCGACCTGCGTGACGTCGATCAACCCATCGGCACCCTCTCCGGGGGCGAGCGGCAGTCGGTGGCGATCGCCCGCGCCATCTACTTCGGCGCCAGGGTGGTCATCCTCGACGAACCCACCTCCGCGCTCGGCGTCAAGCAGGCCGGGGTGGTGCTGCGCTACGTCGCACAGGCCCGCGACAACGGGCTCGGCGTCGTGTTCGTCACCCACAACCCGCACCACGCCTACCCGGTCGGCGACCGGTTCCTGGTGCTCAACCGCGGCGCCAGCCTGGGCGAATTCGACAAGGCCGGCATCACCATCGAGGAACTCACCCGGTTGATGGCCGGCGGCGCCGAGCTGGATTCACTGGCCCGGGAGATCGAGCGCGGCTGATCCAGGCGCCGGCCGGCGCCCATCCGGTGTCATCCGTTTCGGAGGATTCCACGGCCCGGCCATCGGCCTCGGCGACATAGGTTGCTACCGTCTGGGGCGACAGGCCGATGAGTCGCGTCTGCCGGGCGAGAGAGCTGAACCCGACAGCGTGGCTCCGGCATCGGTAGGAATCGACGACAGCAGGGCGATGCCCTGGAATTGGAGTGATACCCATGGCTAGAGGAACAACCCCGGTGCTCGATGCGGCGGCCGAGATCAACGCGGTGTCGCTGGCCCGCACCGAGCTCGACCCACGCACCCTGATGATCGCCAGGATCGCCGCCCTCGCGGCGGTCGATGCACCCGTCGCCTCGTACCTCCTCCACGTGGGACCGGCCGCGGAGGTAGGGCTGACGGTCGATGACGTCCAGGATGTTCTCGTCGCCGTGGCTCCCATCGTGGGTACCCCGCGATTGATGTCCTCGGCGCGCAAGATCGCGGAAGCCCTCGACCTGGCCATCGAGCTGGGAAGCGAAGACGACACGCAGTAGTCAGTGACCGACAACCGAGTGAGGAGCACCCCCGTGAAGAAGCCCATCGTGTTCATGGTGCTGCTGGTGCTTCTCACCGGCTGCACGGCCGGCGGCGATTCCGCGTCGCCGAGCCCGACGGCGACAGGTTCGCCGACTGCCACGGCCGGGTCCACGGCCTCCCCGCCGACCGCGGCCCAGGTGACCTGGGCGGGCACGGTCTGCAGCGACATCACCACGCTCAAGACGGATGTCCAGGGCCTGGCCGCCGCCGCGGCCACCGGTGGGGACTCGGTGGGAACGGCCATCTCCAAGCAGATGGACACGGTCTCGGCGTCGGCCACGGACCTGGTCGACACCGTGAAGTCGCCGCCGGAGAACCTGGGCGACGATCCGGAACTCCTCGCCGTGCAGGACTCGATCGACAAGGTCGACCAGTCCCTGAAGACCTTGGAGGCGAGCGCCAGCCAGGTGCAGGGCACGACGGGGGCCGCCCTTGTAGACGCGTTGGCCACAGTGGTCGGCGACACCGGAGACGTGCTCAACAGTGTCGCCGGCACCGTGCAGACCGTCACCACGGCCATCAACGACACGTCGAGCACCCTCGGCCAGGCCTTCCGGGCGGCCCCGGAGTGCGCCGACCTCACCTCCTAGCCCGCCCCCCGGTCGCGACCAATCCGCTGATCGAAACCCGTCCGCTGTGGCGACCCGTCCGCTGATCGAAACCCGTCCGCTGGTCGTGACCCATACGTTGATCGAGCTTGTCGAGATCCCGTGAGCCGAACGCGTTGGCGACGTCACTCACCGGGTCTCGACAAGCTCGACCGCCGAGGTGGGCGCGAGCGCAGACGGTCTCACCGGGTCTCGACAAGCTCGACCGCCGAGGTGGGCGCGAGCGCAGGCCGTCTCACCGGGTCTCGACGAGCTCGACCGCCGAGGTAGGCGCGAGCGCAGGCCGTCTCACGGTGTCTCGACGGGTTCGACCGACGCGAGGTCTGGGGTGGTCGTGACCCATACGTTGATCGAGCTTGTCGAGATCCCGTGCGCCGAACGCGTTGGCGACGTTACTCACAGGGTCTCGACACGCTCGACCGCCGAGGTGGGCGCGAGTGCAGGCCGTCTCACCGGGTGTCGACAAGCTCGACCGACGCGAGGCCTGGGATGGTCGTCACCCGTGCGTTGATCGAGCTTGTCGAGATCCCGTGAGCCGAACGCGTTGGCGACGTTACTCACAGGGTCTCGACAAGCTCGACCGCCGAGGTGGGCGCGAGCGCAGGCCGTCTCACCGGGTCTCGACAAGCTCGACCGCCGTTGAGGGGCTCGACCGTCGTGGTCGGCGATCTCGGCGGACTCAGGGGAGTCCCAGCTTCGGACGGGAATGAAAAACGCCCCCAGGCGTTGACTTGAGTCGAGGGCGCTCAACTTTCGGGATCCCTCCTCGTTTTGACTCCCAGGAGGTTGCATTGCCTACATACTTCGGCCCGGCCGGATCCGAGAACGGTTCCTTCGACGAGTTCCTGGCCCGCTACCTGCAGGGCCAGCGCTCCGCGCAGTCCGGTCGACCCATTGAGATCACCCGACTGCTCAGCCGGCGCACCCACGAGCTCCTCGTGCAGGCCGCGCAGTTCGCCGTCGACCACGACCACGCCCACGTCGACGCCCTGCACCTGCTGCGCGTCATGGTGGAGCAGGAACCCGCCGCGTCGGCCATCCGCCGGGCCGGTGGCGACCCGGCCGCGATCGTGACGGCCGCCGATCAGCGACTGCCGGAGTCGAGTGACCAGCAGGCCACCTCGGCGCCCGCGCTAACTCCGTCGGCCCAGCGCGCCCTGCTCGACGCCCACCAGGTCGCCCGCGCCTTCGGCTCCACCTACATCGACCCCGAGCACCTGTTCTTCGCGTTCGTCGTGAACCAGGACGCCCCGGCCGCCCAGGTGCTGGCCGCCGCCGGCGTTACCGCCGAGTCCCTGCAGGCCGGAGCCCAGCAGGCCGAGGCCGACGAGGCCCAGGCCGCAGCCGGCAACCCGGTCGGCGACGGCACCTCCGACACCCCGATGCTCGACACCTATGGCGTCGACCTCACCGAGCGCGCCCGCTCCGGCAAGCTCGACCCGGTGATCGGCCGCAGCGACGAGATCGAGCAGACCGTCGAGATCCTCTCCCGGCGCACCAAGAACAACCCGGTGCTGATCGGCGAGGCCGGCGTGGGCAAGACCGCGGTGGTCGAGGGCCTTGCGCAGGCCATCGTCGACGGCCTCGTGCCCGAGCAGTTGCGGGGCAAGCGGGTCATCGCGCTCGACCTGCCCGCCATGCTCGCCGGAACCCGTTACCGCGGCGACTTCGAGGAGCGCCTCACCAAGACCATGGATGAGATCAGCCTTCATAGCGACGAGATCATCGTGTTCCTCGACGAGCTGCACACCGTCGTCGGCGCCGGCGGCTCCGGCGAGGGCGGCATGGACGCCGGCAACATCCTCAAGCCGCGCCTGGCGCGCGGTGAGCTGCACGTCGTGGGCGCCACCACCCTGAACGAGTACCGCAAGGTCGAGAAGGACCCGGCCCTCGAACGACGCTTCCAGCCCGTGCGGGTGGGGGAACCCGGCATCGAGGATGCCGTGCAGATCCTCGCCGGCCTGCAGGAGCGGTACGCCGAGCACCACTCGGTGCGCTACACGGATGCCGCGATCCGCGCCGCCGTGGAGATGAGCGCCCGGTACATCCCCGACCGGTTCCTGCCGGACAAGGCCATCGATCTGATCGACCAGGCCGGCGCCCGGGCTCGCCTGGCTCTCGGCTCCCGCGTGGACGTCGACGGGCTGCGCGAGAAGCAGGCGGCACTCGAGTCGGCGAAGGCCGACGCGGTCGCCGCCGAGCAGTACGAGGAGGCGTCCCGCTTGCGCGACGAGGCTGAGACGATCGCGGCGACCATCGATGCGGCCGTCATCAGCCAGGGCGGCGAGGACTCCGGTCCGTCCGCCGTGGTGGACGAGGCCGAGATCGCCGCGATCATCGCCAGGGCCACCGGCATCCCGGCCAGCCGCCTCACGGCCGGTGACCGGGAGCGCCTGGCCCGGCTCGAGGACGACCTGCACGAGCGGGTCATCGGACAGGACGACGCCGTGACCGTGATCGCCAAGGCCGTGCGGCGCAACCGCACCGGCATGGGCGACGCGAACCGTCCGGTCGGCAGCTTCCTCTTCCTCGGCCCCACCGGGGTGGGAAAGACCGAACTGGCCAAGTCGCTGGCCGAGTCGCTCTTCGGCGACGAGAAGGCCATGCTGCGCTTCGATATGAGCGAGTTCAGCGAGCGTCACACCGTGAGCCGCTTGGTCGGCGCCCCTCCCGGCTACGTCGGTTACGACGAGGCCGGTCAGCTGACCGAACACGTGCGGCGGAACCCCTACTCGGTGGTGCTGCTCGACGAGATCGAGAAGGCGCACCCGGACGTGTTCAACCTGCTCCTGCAGGTGCTCGACGACGGCCGGCTCACCGATGGTCAGGGTCGCACGGTGGACTTCCGCAACACCGTGGTGATCATGACGTCGAACATCGGCTCCGAGGTGCTGGCCAGCCGCAGCGGCGCGCTCGGCTTCACCGCCGATCTGGACGGCGCCGGCAACGGCTTCGGTTCGGAGAAGGCGTTGCGCGACCGGGTGATGGCCAAGCTCCGTGAGGCGATGCGGCCCGAGTTCCTCAACCGGATCGACGAGGTCGTGCTGTTCCGCAAGCTCGAACAGACCCAGCTGCGCCGCATCGTGCGGCTCCTGCTCGGCCAGACCGAGAACCGGGTGCACGCCCAGGGCCACACCCTCACGGTGACCGACGAGGCGATCGATTGGATCGCCGAGCACGGTTACGAGCCCGAGTACGGCGCCCGGCCGCTCCGCCGGGTGATCCAGCGCGAGGTCGACGACCGGATCGCCGACCTGCTGGTGGCCTCGGCCCTCGGGACCGGCGGCATAGTCGCGGTGAGCGTGCAGGACGGCGCCCTCCGAGTGGCGGGCGAGCCGGCCCGGATGCCGCTGGCCGCCTAAACGGCACACGAGAGCCCCCAGCCGGAACCCACACGGGTTCCGGCTGGGGGCTCTGTCGTGTCCTCCGTCGAGGGCTACAGGATAAAGAGCATCTCCTGGTAGGTCGGCAGCGGCCACAGGTCGTCCGCGACGAGGTCCTCGAGCGCGTCCGCGGCCGTGCGTACGGCGGCCATGGCCGGCAGCAGCGCATCCCGGGCGTGCTCGGCCTCGGCCAGCGCCTCATGGCCGGTCTCGGCATCCAGCGCGGCCTTCAGGCCGGCCAGGGCGCTCCGCAGCTCGCCGACCGGGCCCGTCACGGCCAGGAGCGGCGCGGTGTCGGCGTCCACTCCGGCGGCCGACAGCGCCCCGACGTTGACGGCCAGCTCGGTCTGGTACCGCACGGCCGCCGGGAGGATCTGCGTGGTGCCCATTTCCAGGGTGAGGCGGGCCTCCACGCCGATCGTGAGTGCGTACTGCTCCAGGCCGATCTCGTACCGGCTGTGCATCTCCCGGTGATTGAAGACCTTGTACTTCTCGAACAGGTCCATGGCCGGCTCGGTGATGAGCTCGGGCAGGGCGTCGAGCGTGGTGCGCAGGTTCGCGAGTCCCCGCTTCTCGGCCTCGATCGGCCAGGCATCCGAGTACCCGTCGCCGTTGAACACGACGGCGCCGTGATCGGTGATGATCTGCGTGAGCAGCGACTGCACGGCCTCGTCGAAGTCGGTGCCCGCCGCGACGGCGGCCTCGAGGTCGGTGGCGATGTAGTCCAGCGACTCGGCCATGATCGTGTTGATGGTGACCATCGGGCCGCTTACGGTCTGCATCGAGCCCGGGGCGCGGAACTCGAACCGGTTGCCGGTGAACGCGAACGGGCTGGTGCGGTTGCGGTCTCCAGGATCGGTCGGCAGCACCGGGAGAGTGTCGACGCCGATGATCATGCTGCCCTTGCCCTTGGAGGAGGTGGCGGCGCCGTTCTTGATCTGTTCGAAGACATCCGCCAGCTGGTCGCCGAGGAAGATCGAGATGATCGCCGGCGGGGCCTCGTTGGCGCCGAGCCGGTGGTCGTTGGTGGCCGAGGCCACGGAGACCCGCAGGAGGCCCGCGTACTTGTGCACGGCCCGGATGACCGCGGCGCAGAAGACCAGGAACTGGGCGTTGTCGTGCGGGGTGTCGCCGGGAACGAGCAGGCTGCCCAGCTGGTTGTTGCCGAGCGAGAAGTTGACGTGCTTGCCCGACCCGTTGACGCCCTGGAACGGCTTCTCGTGGAACAGGCACTCCATGCCGTGCTTCTTGGCGATGGCCTTGAACGTCGTCATCAGCAGCTGCTGGTGGTCGGCCGCGATGTTGCCGCGTTCGAACATCGGAGCGATCTCGAACTGGCCGGGCGCCACCTCGTTGTGCCGGGTCTTGGCGGGGATGCCGAGCTTGAACAGCTCCCGCTCGGTGTCCATCATGAAGCCGAGCACCCGCTCGGGGATGGCGCCGAAGTAGTGGTCGTCGAACTCCTGGCCCTTGGGCGGCTTGGCGCCGAACAGGGTGCGGCCGGAGTTCAGCAGGTCGGGGCGGGCCAGGAAGAAGTGCCGGTCCACCAGGAAGTACTCCTGCTCAGGACCGCAGAACGAGACGACCTTCGCTGGCTTGTCGTGGCCGAACAGGCGCAGGATGCGTTCGGCGTGCTCGCCCATCGCCTGCTGTGAGCGCAGCAGCGGGGTCTTGTGGTCGAGGGCCTCTCCGGTCATCGAGACGAAGACCGTGGGGATGCACAGGGTGTTGCCGTTCGGGTTCTCCAGCACGTAGGCGGGGCTGGTGACATCCCAGCCGGTGTAGCCGCGGGCCTCGAAGGTGTTGCGGAGGCCCCCGTTGGGGAAGCTGGACGCGTCGGGTTCGCCCTGCACCAGGGTCTTGCCCGCGAACTCGGCCAGGGCCGTGCCGTCGCCGACCGGTTCGAGGAAGCTGTCGTGCTTCTCGGCCGTCAGACCGGTCAACGGGTAGAACACGTGCGCGTAGTGCGACGCGCCCTTCTCCATCGCCCAGTCCTTCATGGCGCTGGCGACGGCATCCGCAACCAGGGGGTCGAGCATGGCGCCGTGTTCGATGGTGGCCATGACCGACTTGTAGACCAGTTTCGGCAGCCGCTTCTGCATGACGACGCTGCTGAACACGTTCTCGCCGAAGATCTGGCCGGGCGTTTCGGTGTCGGTGAAGCTGACGGCCGGAGGCACATAGGCCTCAACGTCCCTGATCGCCTGCAGGCGCATGGCATTTCCACTCATTTAATACCCCTTTGATTCGGGCTCTTTCCGCGACTAGTTACGGAATCCGGTGCTCCAAATGTAGGGAGCTTCTATGCCGGTCACATTTCGGACGCATGACGGACTCGGTCTCCGCCCTCTCCCGATCGGGGAACGAAACCGACGCGCACCGCCAGCGGCTAAACTGGTCGTTTGATTTGAGGGGTGTTTGAGTGGTCGACCAGGAGCTCGCGCGGGAACAGGACTATGTCGCCACGCTGTACGCGCGACTCGACGCGCTGCAGCGCGAGGCCGAGGCCCAGCTGAAGGCCGTGCGGATGCTCGACGTCGGCGGCAACCACCAGTCCCGGTCTGAGCGCGACACCTTCGCCCGCACCTACGAGGACCGCATCGTGCAGCTGCGCGAGGTGGACGACCGGCTCGCGTTCGGCCGCCTGGAGACCGCCCCGGAGGACGACGACGGTACCCCCGTGTACCGGTACATCGGCCGGGTGGGCCTGCGGGACGAGAACCTGCAGCCGATCCTGCTCGACTGGCGGGTGCCGCAGGCCAGCGCCTTCTACCAGGCCACCGCCGCCACCCCGCTCGGCGCCAGGTCCCGCCGGCACCTGCTCTCCAGCGGCCGCCGCATCATCCGCATCGAAGACGAGATCCTGGATGCCGCGCTGCTCGAGGGCGACACCGCCGGCCTGCACCAGGGCGAAGGAGCGCTGCTCTCGGCCCTCACCGCCCAGCGCACCGGCCACATGAATGACATCGTCTCGACGATCCAGGCCGAGCAGGACCGCATCATCCGCTCGGAGCTGAACGGCGTGCTCGTCGTGCAGGGCGGGCCCGGAACCGGCAAGACCGCCGTGGCTCTGCACCGCGCCGCCTACCTGCTCTACACGCACCGCGACCGGCTGCAGAACGCCGGAGTGCTCATCGTGGGCCCGTCCACCTCGTTTCTGCAGTACATCGAGGCGGTGCTGCCGTCGCTCGGTGAGACCGGCGTGGTGCTCGCGTCGGTGGGCCAGCTGTTCCCCGGCGTCGAGGCCAGCCACGAGGATGCGCCGGCCGTCGCCGCGCTCAAGGGCCAGACGTTCATGGCCGACCTCATCGCGCGCGCCGTGAAGAGCCGGCAGAAGGTGCCGGCCGGCAACCAGAAGCTGCTCGTGAACGGCGACACGCTCCTGCTCAAGCCGCAGTTGATCGAGTCCGCCATCCACCGGGCGCGCGCGGGCGGCAAGCCGCACAACGAGGCCCGAGTGGTCTTCGTCAAGCACGCCCTCAACTCCCTGGCCCGGGAATGGCTCGAGCAGTTGCAGAAGCAGGGCCGGTCGATGGACGACACCGATCTGCCCATGCTGCGCGAAGACCTGCGCCTGGCCGACGACGTGCGGGTGGCGCTCAACACGGCCTGGCTGCCGCTGACCCCGCAGAAGCTCGTGCAGGACCTCTACGCCCGGCCGCAGTGGCTGGAAGAGCTGACCCCGCGCTGGCGGGCGGCCCAGCGTGCCCTGCTCTACCGCACCCGGGACGCCGAGTTCACGATCGCCGACATCCCGCTGCTCGACGAGGCGGCTGAGTACCTCGGCGAGTACAGCGCGGTCGACGCCGCCCAGAAGCGCGAGGCCAAGGAGCAGCGGAAGCGCGACATCGAGAACGCCGAACTGGCCATTAAGAACATGGACGTCAAGGGCCTCGTGAACGCGAAGGCCCTCGCCGACAACTTCGCCGAGCTCGGCGACCGGGCCACGACGGCCGAACGGGCAGCGCTGGACCGCAGCTGGACCTACGGGCACGTGATCGTCGACGAGGCGCAGGAGCTCTCGCCGATGCAGTGGCGGTTGCTCATGCGCCGCGGCCCGCGCCGCTCGTTCACCATCGTCGGCGACATCGCCCAGGCCGCCGCCGCGGCGGCGGCAGACAGCTGGCGGGAGGCCCTCGCGCCAGTGCTGGAGGCCTCCTTCGAGGCCAACCGCTGGCGCCTGGAGGAGCTCACGGTGAACTACCGCACGCCCAGCCAGATCGCCGAGGCGGCCGAGAAGATGGCGGTGGCGCACGGCCTGCCGATCACCGCATCCCGCACGGTGCGGGCCAGCGACTGGCCCGTCGAGGTGCTCACGGATGCGCTCGACGCCGTGCGCCGCGAACGCGCGCTGGGTGTGGGCGGCACCGTCGCGGTCATCGTGGTGGAGGAGCACATCGAGGCCCTCGCCGCGGAGCTGGAGGCGGAGTTCGGTGACATCGTCGGCCGGGGAGCGCTCGGCCTGCTGCGCGATGTGGCGCTGCTCACCCCGCAGGACTCCAAGGGGCTGGAGTTCGACGCCGTGGTCGTCGTCGACCCCGCTGGCGTGGTGGCCGCATCCGAACGCGGCGCAGGGGCCCTCTATGTGGCGATGACCCGCGCCACCCAGCGGCTCTACCTCGTGAGCGGCGGCCCGCTGCCGGCCGGACTCGACGACCGGGCCTGACCCTCGCGACTTCGGGCAAAGTGCTCTCTCGGGGGTGCTGAGGGGGCAGTTCGGCGCAAGTCGGTGACGGGCGCGGCGGCGGGCGGTCTGTGTTAGTCGGAGGGCGGCCGGAAGGCCTGCATGGTGGCGAGGAGCGCCTCGGGGTCGAAGGCGGCCGGCGCGCGGATCGCCTGGATAGAGGCGCCCTGGATGAGCGCGACGATGGTGGCGGCAAGGTCGTCGCCCGTCGCCCGACCCTGGATGCCGCCGCTGCCCGACGCCGATCCTTGGATGCCGTCCTGGCCGCTGCCCGCGGCGGCGACCTCGCGGCACACGGGCAGGAAGGCCTCCAGGTACCTGCCGAACGAGCTCTCGATGCGACTGCGGAAGAGGTCGTCGCGGCGGGAGAAGTAGAACGCGAAGAGCAACTCCACGCCGGCGTGGTACTCGGCGAGGCGTTCGAGCTCGCCCCGCACCATCCGCTCGAGGCGGTCCCACGGCGCAAGCGCGGCGAGGCCGGGGGCGGTCAGGGCGTCGAGTGTGCCGTCCAGCAGCACGTCGAGCAGGGCCAGGAGCAGGCCGTCCTTCGACTGGAAGTGGAAGAAGACCAGGCCGGGGGAGATGCCCGCGGCCGTGGCGACCCGCCGGGCGGTGACCGCATCGAGGCCGTCGGCCAGGGCGATCCCGTACGCGGTCGCGAGGATCTCCTCGACGCGTTCCTGCTCGGGTCGTTTGGGTCCACCCATCGGTCAGCCGATCGTCCCTGAGCGCGGCGCGGCGCTCTGCTCGGCACGCTTTTGGGCGCGGTAGCCGCGCCAGGCCCGCCAGGCGCCCGTGGACCACAGGGCCCAGAGCACCAGGACCGGCTGGAAGAGCAGCCGGATGGTGCGCTGGAGATCGGTGTCCAGCCCGAACGAGTCGGTGTGGGTGACCAGCTGGGAGATGTTGCCGGGGAAGATCGCGACGAAGAACGCGGCGACGATCCAGCCGACGTAGACCCGGTATCGGCCCAAGGCCACCAGGGACGCACCGAGAATGATCTCGACGACACCGGATGCGAGGACGACGAAGTCGCCGTCCACCGGTAACCAGGTGGGCACTTGGGCGAGGAAGGCCTCCCGGTTCACGGTGAGGTGGCTGATCCCGGCCAGGAGGAGGAACACGCCGAGCACGATCCGGAAGGTGGTCCGGAGAACCCGGGACCAGGTCGGCAGCGGGGTGTGCGGGTGGGCCTTGGGCGCGGTGCGGCTGCTCATGGTGCGGCTTTCGTGGGGGACGGGTCGAGCTCGATACGTTCAGCCTATATTGATCACCCGGTCAATGACCACTCGGTCAATAGGGTCTGGGACCCGTTCAGCCTGCGGCGGCCACCAGGGTCGCCACCTCGGCATCCGTTCGTGCGTCGAAGACGCCCCACATGATGTGGGTCGGTCCGCTGCCGTCGCTGCCGGCCACGGCCGGGCGGCTGATCCAGCGGTTGGCCGCCGCTGCGGCGCCCAGGGCGGCCAGCGAGGGGGCGATGGTGGACTTTCGCAGTGTGCCGGCGACGACGCTGCCGTCGCCGCCCAGCCGCCAGCCGCGGCTCGCGGCCAGCACCTGGCCCACCTCGTCATCGGTGAGCCAGCGCGAAAAGCTCCGACCGGGCGGGTCGATCTTGGTCAGCTTCATGAGAACCAGCCTAACTTCGGCTCAGGCCGGAAGCAGGGCGAGTTCGGCCTCCAGTCGCTCCACGTCGACGCGGTGGCAGAGCTCGGTGGCCGGCGTCATGGCGGTGGCGCTGCCGGCGGCCACCGCGGCGCGGAACGCCGCCCGAGTGTCCAGGCCCTGGGCGATGCGCAATACGAAGGCTCCGAGGAAGCTGTCCCCGGCTCCCACGGTGCTCTGCACCAGGACCCGGGGGACCGGCAGGCGCAGGACCTCTCCGGAGGAGGCGAGCACCGCTCCGGCACCGCCGAGGGTGAGCGCCACATGCTCCGCGGAGCCGCGATCCACCAAGGTGCTCGCCGCGTCGATCTGGCTCTCCTCGCTGTCGAGCGATTGCCCGAGCAGTTCCCCGAGCTCGCGGGCGCTGGGCTTGACCAGGAAGACGCCCTCGGTGAGGGCTTCGGCCAGGGCGTCACCCGACGCATCCACTATGCAGCGTGCCTCGTGCTCGCGGGCCAAACGTGCCACCCGGGCGTAGAAATCGTCGGGCACCCCCGGAGGCAAGCTTCCACTCGCCACGACATAGCCGTGCTGGGGGATGGACTCCGCCACCCGGTCGAGGCAGGCGCGCCATTCGCGCTCAGTGAGCTCGGGGCCCTGCAGCACGAAGCGGAACTGCTTCCCCGTTGCCGTCTCGTCGACCGTGAAGCTCTCGCGGGTGCTGCCGGCGATGGGGACGACCAGGGTGGGGATGCCCTCTGCCTCGATCAGCCTGCGGTAGGCGTCACCGGTCGGTCCGCCGGCGGCGTAGATCGCGAGGGTCTGACCGCCGAGCCGCTGGATGACGCGCGACACGTTGATGCCGCCGCCACCCGGATCGAGGCGGGAGCGCCCGCACCGCAGCTTGTGCTCACCGACCACGTTCGGTGTCGAGGTGCTGACGTCGAGGGCGGGATTGACGGTGAGTGTGAGTATCGGCCGCAGCGCTGTCGGTCTGGAGGCATCCATGGACCCAGCGTAGGACTCCCGGGCGCTCCGCCGGGGGATGCGGGTCTGGGCGGTGGTGTCAGCGTCCGGAGAACAGCCGCGAGAAGAAGCCGCCGCCCGTCGAGGGCTCGTTCTCGTGCCCGGCGCACCGGTCCGCGCGGGGCACCCCGCGCATCACCTGGTCGACGTGCTGGCCGCAGCCGGCCCAGGTTGTCTTGCCGCAGGTTCGGCAGGTCACGGCTCGGCACATGGGGTCTCCTTGGATCAGGTTGAGGGTGGCTGGATTAGCTTCCCTGAAGTCCTCAGGATACCCCATGGGGTATAGCTGAGTCTGACCGGATGCTGGGCGTGACGGATCGGCGGTGTGGCCTCACGGCGGGGGATCGGTGTCGCTGCGTGTGAAGTGTTTCGCTGCGTGTGAAAAATGGTGCATTTTCACCTGCCGCGAGAGTCAACCTGCGCCGAGGGAGCGAGCTGGGCCGGCTGGCCGGTGCGGCGTAAGGTGGCCGCGTGCCGAACAATCCACCGCAGACGTACACGGCCGCCCAGGTGCGCGAGGCCGAGGTCCCGTTCCTCGAGCGCGGCGTGCCGCTGATGCAGCGGGCGGCCGAGTCCCTGGCGCACGAGGCGGGTGCTCTCCTGGAGGCGCGGCGCGGGGGAGTGGCGGGTGCCCGGGTGCTGGTCCTGGCCGGCTCGGGCAACAACGGAGCGGATGCGCTCTACGCCGCGGAACGTCTGGCGCACCGAGGCGCGCTTCTGTGCATCCTGCCGACGAGTGAGCACCTGCACCGGGAGGCGCTCGAAGCGGCTCTCGCGCAGGGCGCCGACCTGCGGCCCACCGACGAGCCCGCCGAGGTCATCGCCGGGCTCGCGGCGGCAGCCGACCTGATCCTCGATGGCATCCTGGGCACCGGGACCAGCAGTGCGCCCGCGTTGCGCGGTGCGGCCCGGAGCGTCGTCGCGGCGATTCTTCCGGTGCGTTCCGGCGAGCATCCGCCTCTGGTGGTCGCCGTGGACCTGCCCAGCGGTATCGGCGTCGATGATGGCAGCGTGCCCGACCCCACGGTCTTGCCGGCCGATCTCACGGTGACCTTCGGCGGGTGCAAGGCGGGGCTGCTCACCCGCCCCGCGTCCGGCTACGCGGGCCGGGTCGTCGTGGCCGACATCGGTATCGGCGCCGAACTGGAGCGTATCCGCCGCCGGGACCTCGTCTGAGTTGCCCCCGGCCTGCTCCTAGGCGGGCTGCGGGCTCGGCTGGGCGCGACGCCGCAGGCTGCTGCGCAGCAGCTTGAGCCCGGCGTCGGCCAGCACGAGAAGCACCGCGGCCAGCAGCGGGAAGGCCCACGCGGCCAGCGGCGGCCAGCTGCCGCCGAGCAATGCACTGACGAACGGGATGCCGAGGAACGCGACCAGCAGCACCAGCTCGGCACCGACGGCGGCCAGGAGCGCCCGGTTGCCGCCCAGGCGCAGCCGCCACGCCGGAACCGTCTCGCTGCGGCAGGCGAAGGCATTGGCCATCTGGGCCACCGCGATCGTGGCGAATGCCGTGCCGGAGGCGGCCGCGAGGAGCCCCGGCGGCACCGACGCCCCCCAGGTCCAGCCGCCCGCCACGAGGACCGCCGCGAATCCCGCCAGCGACACCACGGCCTCGACCGGACCGAGCACGCCGAAGGCCCTCCAGAGCAGGACCCGATCGATCAGGGTGCGGGTGCGGGTGCGGCCCTGCATCACCCGGGCGCTGGGCGGCTCGACACCGAGCGCGATGGCGGGCAGCAGGTCGGTGCCGATATCGAGGGCGAGCACCTGCAGCACGCCGATGGCGAGCGGGAACTGGCCGCCGGTGAGCGCCCACGCGGCGAAGGGTGCAAGCTCGGCCACATTGTCGGTGAGGTGATAGGTGAGAAACCGGCGCGCGTTCGCGAAGGTCGCCCGCCCGAGCCGCACGGCCGCGACAATCGTGCCGAAGTGGTCATCCAGCAGCACCAGGTCGGCGGCCTCGCGCGCCACGTCGCTGCCGCTCAGGCCCATGGCCACGCCCACGTCTGCCTCCCGCAGCGCTGGCGCGTCGTTCACCCCGTCGCCGGTCATCGCCACGACGTGGCCGCGGGCCTGCAGAACATGGGTGATCCGCAGCTTGTCGGCCGGCGTCACCCTGGCCACGACCGCGCCATCCGGATGGTCGAGCAGCGCGCCGAGTTCGGCGTCGGATTCCGGCAGCCCGGGCCCCAGCACGGTGCCGCCCGGCCCGAGGAGGCCCACCTGCCGGGCGATCGCCTCGGCGGTGTTGGGGTGATCGCCGGTGACCATGATCACCCGGATGTCGGCGGTGCGGCAATCCTCGAGGGCCTCGTGCACGTCGGGCCGGGGCGGGTCCTCGAGCCCGAGCAGTCCCCAGAGACGGAGGCCGGACTCGGCCCCCAGGGTCACCGTGTCGGCCGGCCAGTCCCGGGCGGCGACCGCCATCACCCGCTGACCGCGGGCGGTCATCCTGGCCAACTCGCGATGGGCCGCCTCCGGCACGTCGGTGCACCGGGCGAAGACGCTCTCCGGCGCCCCGAGCGTGCTCAGTCGACCGGCCGCCACGGCGGAGCTCATCATCCGGTCGGCGGTGTACGGCAGCCGCCGAATGGACTGGTGCAGGTCCTCGGTCCAACCGCTGCGGTGGGCGAGCGCCGTGATCGCCGCATCCAACGGACCACCCTCCGGCCGCCATTGTCCGTCACGCAGCACGGCCCGCCCGGTCACACAGGACACGGCCGCCTCGGCCAGCTCCGGAAGCAGAGCGGTCGCGTCCGGCGGCCCGGAAACCGTGGCGGTGGGCCCGTAGCCGGCCCCGTCGATGGTGACCACGCCCCGAGGCGTCCAGGCCTCGACCACCGACATCTTGTTCTGCGTGAGGGTTCCGGTCTTGTCGGTGCAGATGAAAGTCGTGGCGCCGAGCGTCTCGACGGCATCGAGGCGGCGCACCAGGGCCTGCTGCTCCGCCATGGTCTGAGCGCCCCGCGCCAGAGAGAGCGTGACCGTGGGCAGCAGGCCTTCCGGAACCAGTGCCACCGCCACCCCCACACCGAACAGGAATGCCTCGGCCGGCCGCAGCCCGATGCCGAGCCCCGCCAGACCGAGACCCACCCCTGTCGCGACGGCGATGATCGCCACGACGCGCACCACCCGGTTGAGCTGGAGGGTGAGCGGGCTGGTCGGCCGGGTCGCCGCGCGGGCGAGCGCGCTGATCTCGGCGAGGGTCGTTCCCGATCCGGTGGCCGTCACTTCGGCCTCTGCGTCACCCTGCACCACGAAGGTGCCTGCGCGGGCCGTCTGCCCGGCCTCGTGGTGCACGGCCTCGCTCTCCCCGGTCACCATCGATTCGTCCACCGTGAGTGCGTGCGCCTCGAGGAGACGCATATCCGCCGCGATGCGATCGCCCAGGCGCAGGAGCACGACATCCCCGCGCACGAGTTCGGCCGCGTCGATGGTGCGCTGGGCGCCGTCCCGGCGCACCCGGGTCTCGGTGGGCAACAGGTCGCGCAGGCGTTCGGCCGACCGGTCGGCCCGGTGTTCCTGCCAGAACGCGAACAACGCGTTGAGCACGATCACCACCACGATGGCGATCGCCAGAGCGGGCGTGCCGGCCAGCAGCGCGAGCCCGGCGGCCACCCACAGCAGCAGGGCGAGCAGGTGGGTGAATTGCCGCACGAGGGCCCGCAGCGCGGACGGCCGGGCCAGGCGCGGCAGCACATTGGGTCCGTCCGCGGCGAGCCGGCGGGCGGCTTCCTCCGAGCTGAGCCCGGACGCCCGTGTCACAAGGCCCTCCTTCCCTCGCCCTTCCTCGGCTAGGGGGAAACTACACCCGCGGCACCTCCGGCGGCAGCGAGCCGACGGCCGTGACCGCTCGGGCCCGCAGCGCGTTGCTGCGCTCGGCCAGGTCGCGCTGGCGGCGTACGTATTCGGCCTTGCCCGCCGGCGTCTCGATGGCGACCGGGGCATACCCCCACTCGGAGAGGTCATACGGCGAGGCCTGCATGTCGAGACGGCGGATGTCGCGCGCCAGCTCGAAGCTGTCCAGCAGCAGCTCCCCGGGAATCAGCGGCCCCAGTTTGATCACCCACTTGTAGACATCCATGCCCGCATGCAGGCAACCGGGCTGCTCGAGGCGCGGCTGGTTCTCGCGGGTCGGCTGGAGCGCGTTGTGCGTGAGCGCCGCCGGGGTGAAGAAGCGGAACGCGTCGAAGTGACTGCAGGAGATGTTGTGGGCGTCGACGACGTCATCCGTATCGCCCTGGCCCAGGCGCAGCGGGGCCACATGCCGGTGTTCGTCCTGCCGGTAGACCATCGCCCACTCGTGCAGTCCGAAGCAGCTGAAGTTGGCCGGTCGCGCAGCTGTCTTGTCGAGCAGGGTCACGATGAACCGGATGCTGCGCGCATTCCTGTCGCGGAAGGCCGCGTCGTCCACGAGAACGTCGTCCCCCTCCGTGCGGTACCACTTCCACCCGGCACGTTCGGCGCCGGCCGCTCCGCGCAGGCGCGCCCCGGAGCCCGGGTGCCAGCGGCGCAGCAGCCCGGGGCGGAACGGATAGTAGGTGAACAGGAAGTCGTCGACCGGATGTGTGCGACCGCCGGCGGCGCGTTCCCTCCGCTCCAGGGAGAGGGCGTCGGCACGGTCCTGGTGCAGTGCCTCGCGGGCCTGCCAGTCCGCGGTGTCGAACACTGCGCCGTCGAACGCTGTCGACGCTGGGTATCCGGGCACCCCACGAGAGTACTCGGCGACCCGACGCCCTGCCACCGTCCGGCACGGTCTAGGCTGGAACCGGAGCGGAACAGGATTCCGCCCAGCAGAACATGTTGATGCAGGGGAGTCCCACCATGCCCACTACCGCCTTCGATCTCACCGGACGCCTCGCGGTCGTGACGGGGGCGAGCAGCGGCATCGGCCTGGCGATGGCCGAGGGGCTGGCGGCCGCCGGCGCCGACATCATCGGGGTCAGCGGCCACCTGCCCGACACCGGCAGCGAGGTCGCTCGCCGGGTGGAGGACCTGGGCCGCCGGTTCACGCCGTTTCGGACGGACTTCGCCGACCGTGCGGCGGTCACCGCCCTCGGTGCCGAGTTGGCCGGGCGTCGACCGGACATCCTGGTCAACAATGCCGGCACCATCCGTCGGGCGCCGGCCCTCGAGCACTCGGACGACTTCTGGGACGAGGTGATCGCGGTGAACCTGTCGTCGCAGTTCGTGCTCAGCCGGGCGGTCGGCGCCGGGATGGTGACCCGAGGCCGCGGCAAGATCATCTTCACGGCGTCCCTGCTCAGCTTTCAGGGCGGGGTGAACGTGCCCGGCTACACGGCGGCCAAGTCCGGCATCGTCGGCCTGGTCAAGGCCCTGTCGAACGAGTGGGCCGGGTCGGGCGTGAACGTGAACGCGATCGCGCCGGGGTACATCGCCACCGCGAACACCCGGGCCCTCCGCGATGACGCGGTCCGCTCGGCCGCGATCCTGGGGCGCATCCCGGCGGGCCGGTGGGGCGAGGCGTCCGACCTGGCCGGCGCCGCGGTCTTCCTGGCCAGCAGCGCCTCGGACTACGTGAACGGCATCACGCTGCCCGTCGACGGCGGCTGGCTCGGCCGGTAGCCGCGCGCCCACAACGCGGCAGCGCGCCGGCCCGCGACCCGGGCTCAGCGCAGCTCGGCCGCCTGCACGTGGTCCATGTCGTCGAACGGCTGGTTCTCGCCCGCCATGGCCCAGACGAAGGAGTAGCTGCCGGTGCCGAAGCCGCTGTGCAGCGACCAGCTGGGCGAGATCACGGCCTCCTGGTTCGCCACGATCAGGTGGCGGGTCTCGGTGGGCTCGCCGAGCAGGTGCACGACGCGGTGCTCGGGCGCCAGGTCGAAATAGAGGTAGCACTCGGTGCGGCGGTCGTGGGTGTGCGCGGGCATGGTGTTCCACATGCTGCCCAAGCCGAGCTCGGTGACGCCCATCACCACCTGGCAGCTGCGCACGCCGTCCTGGTGGATGTACTGGTTGATGGTGCGCTCGTTCGAGGTCTCCTGGGCGCCGAGCCGGCGCACGGTGCCCTGACCGTGCGGCACCAGGGTGGTGGGATAGCTCCGGTGCGCCGTCGCCGAGAAGAGGTAGAAGGCGGCGGGTGCGGCCGCCGCCGCGCTGGCGAAGGTGACCTCGACCGCACCGCGACCCACGTACAGGCAGGATCCGGTATCCATGGCGTGGTCGACACCGTCGACGGTGATGGTGCCTGGAGCGCCCACGTTCACGATGCCGGCTTCGCGGTTGCCGAAGAAGTTCTCGGTGCGCAGCACGTCGAAACTGGGCAGGCGGATGCTGCCGGTCACCGGCCGTGCGCCGCCGAGTACCACGCGGTCCTCGTGGCTGTACGTGGCACGGAATTCGTCGTCGGCGAAGAGGTCGTCAACGAGATAGTTCTCGCGGAGCGCCTGCGTGTCGAATGAGCGGATCTGGGCCGGGTTGGTGGAGTGCCGCACCTGCATGATCGGTCTTCTCTCTGACACGCCTCAGGCGTGCCGTCTAGTGGAACTAAGTTCCACTAGACAGCCTAGCCCTGCGTGGATTAGAGCGCGGGCACCCGTTCGCTCTCGAGCGGCGCGTCCGGGGCGGTGCCGTCGCCGAACGGGCGGCCGCCCAGGGCCTCGCGTCCGTGCGGGGTGAGCCAGACCGACGCATCCGGACCCTTCGGCACGATGCCGGTGGGGTTGATGTCGCTGTGCGTCACGTAGTAGTGCTTCTTGATCTGGTCGAAGTCGATGGTGTCCCCGAAGCCCGGCGTCTGGAACAGATCGCGGGCGTACGCCCACAGCACCGGCATCTCGCTGAGCTTGTTGCGGTTGCACTTGAAGTGGCCGTGGTAGACCGCGTCGAAGCGGGCCAGGGTGGTGAAGAGCCGCACGTCGGCCTCGGTGATGGTGTCGCCGACCAGGTAGCGCTGGCCGGCCAGGCGTTCTTCGAGCCAGTCGAGCCGGGCGAAGAGGGTGTCGTAGGCCCGCTCGTAGGACTTCTGGCTGCCGGCGAAGCCGCACTTGTACACGCCGTTGTTGACGTCGTGGAAGATCAGCTCGGCAACCTCGTCGATCTCCGCGCGCAGCGCCTCAGGGTAGAGGTCGGGGGCGCCGGGCCGGTGGTGCTCCACCCACTCGGTCTCGAAGTCGAGGGTGATCTGCGGGTAGTTGTTCGTGACGACCTTGCCGGAGGGCACATCCACGATCACCGGCACGGTGATGCCGCGCGGGTAGTCGGGGAACCGGGCGAAGTAGGCCTCCTGGATGCGTTCGATGCCCAGGACCGGGTCGACGCCATTCGGGTCGAGGTCGAAGGTCCAGCTGTTCTTGTCGTGGGTGGGACCGGGCAGGCCCAGGGAGATGACGCCCTCGAGCCCGAGGAGGCGGCGCACGATCGCGGTGCGGTTCGCCCACGGGCAGGCACGAGCCGCCACCAGGCGGTAGCGGCCGGCCTCGACCGGCCAACCGTCGCGGCCGTCACGCGTGATGCGGTCCTCGATGTAGTTCGTGTCACGGTTGAAGTCCTTGCCGGGCTCCACGTAGCTGGGAGTCAGGGCGCTGTCGGCGGCGCTGGGGGTCACATTGCTCATGCGTCCACGCTACGGGAAAAACCCGTGCGTACGCATGGAATCAGCCGGTTCCGCGCCTGGGCGGCACGGCATCGGTCACTCGTGCAGGTGATGCACCGGCCAGCCCGCGGTGCCGGCGAGCAGCTCGAGCAGGCGTTGGGCGGCAGCCAGGGCCTCGGCGTCACCGCGGGAGTCGTACACGTCGACGGCCAGCGGCGGCGCCTCGCCGAACTTGGGGATCTCGACCTCGACCCGGCCGCCGTTCGGCAGGGCGACGAAGGCGTGAGCGGTGTGGGCGCCCACCACCTCCGCATCCAGCGTCGCGGCGATCACGGTCAACGCCTCCGGCTTGGTGAGGTGCACGTCGGCGACGATGGTGGCGACATGGTCCATGGGTGTCCTTCGATGGCAGGGGCAGGGCGCGGGTGAGCGCCAGCGTAGCCGATCAACACCTGACCTCCACCCTCGCAGCCGAGCCCGGCCCGCTGCGGAACCGGGCCTTGCGCGCACCGCCGGACCCGGCTATTCACAACCTCAGCGGATACCGCCGCGCCTGTGAACGACCGACCCTCACACGACCGCGCACTCAGGAACAGAAAGGACCTGCGACATGGCCGACACCGAAGCGCCCACTCTCGCGCAGTGGGAGGTCGACGAGATCGACCGAGCCAATGCATCCGGGCTCACCCCCGTCGTCTTCGTGCATGGACTCTGGTTGCTCTCCAGCAGTTGGAAGCCGTGGCGGGACCTGTTCGAGGCGAACGGGTTCACCACCATCGCGCCCGGCTGGCCCGACGACCCCCGCACCGTGGCCGACGCCTACGAGGCACCGGAGGCCTTCGCGCACAAGATGGTGCAACAGGTCACCGACCACTACCTCGAAGCGATCTCCCGGCTCACCCGTCGGCCCGCGCTGATCGGCCACTCGTTCGGCGGGCTGATCGCCCAGAAACTGGCCGGGGAGGGGGTGGCCTTCGCCACGGTCTCGATCGACAACGCGCCGTTCAAGGGCGTGCTCCCGCTCCCGGCGTCCGCGCTCAAGTCGGCGGCACCGGTGCTGGGCAACCCGGGCAACCGAGGCAAGGCGATCTCGCTCACCTTCGAGCAGTTCCAGTACGGCTGGGCGAACAACCTGGACGAGTCCGAGGCACGGCATCTCTACACCGAGTACCACGTGCCGGCATCCGGCGCACCCTTGTTCCAGGCCGCCGTGGCTAATTTCAATCCCTTCGGCGGTGAGACCAGGGTCGACACGAAAAACCCTGATCGCGGTGCCCTGCTGGTGCTCGCCGGCGAGAACGACAACACCGTGCCCCTTGCCATCACCCGGGCGAGCTACAAGTTGCAGGCGAAGAACGCGGGCATCACCGAGATCACCGAGATCCCCGGCCGCGGCCACTCCCTGGTCATCGACAGCGGATGGCGCGACGTGGCCGAGCCGGCTCTCGCCTTCGTGCAACGCTTCGACCGGGCACCGGTGGACTGATCCAGGTGCCACAGATCCAGGTGGCACAGCAGAGCACGTCAGGGCAGACGGGAGCAGAGCATGGGCGAGAGATTGCCGATCATCTACGTGCGGGGATTCGCCGGCGGCCAGGGTGCCATCGATGCCGCCGCAGACGACCCGTTCTACGGTCTCAACGAGGGATCCGTGCACGTGCGGGTGGGCGCCAACGGCACCCCGCAGTTCTACCAGTACGAGGGGCCGCTGATCCGGTTGGTCAAGGAACAGGGCTACGACGTGCGCATCGAGGGCAGTCAGCAGCGGGTTCTGCTCGACGCCGAACCGAACACCCTGCGCGCCGACTCGGTGTGGATCTACCGGTTCTACGATGCCGCGGCCGGTACCTTCGGCACGCCCGCCCAGGCCTACGACATCGTCACGGCCGCCCAGGGCCTGGCCGATTTCATCGCCCTGGTGCGGGAGAAATCGGCCGGGCACCCGCCGGTGTACCTGGTGGCGCACTCGATGGGCGGCCTGATCTGCCGCACCGCGCTGCAGGTGAACCTCCCCGACCCGCGCGCATCCGTCTCGAAACTGTGCACGATCGGCACCCCGCACGGCGGCATCGACCCGCAACTGGGCGGCCCGATCGGCGGGTGGATCCTCAACACCTTCGGGCCGCAGGGCTCACGCATCTTCGCTCCGGAATACATGCGCGAGTACCTCTACCCGGCGGATGCGCCCGGCCCGGCCAACGGGGACACGCGGCGGCTGAGCGGTGCCTTCACTGCCGACCGGGTGCTCAGCATCGTGGGCACCGACGCCCGCGACTACGACGTGGCATTGGGCCTGTCCAGCGCGATCATGGGCGTGCAGTCGGACGGACTGGTGGCCATCCGCAATGCCTACGTCGTGGGCTCGGCGCGCGCCTATGTGCACCGGTCGCACTCGGGCCGGTACGGCCTGGTCAACTCGGAGGAGGTGTATCAGAACCTGAAACGGTTCCTCTTCGGCACTCTGCGGGTGGAGATCGGCCTGCGCGGGTTGGCCTTCGAGGAGGCCAGGGTCTGGCAGGCCGAGGTGCGGCTGGCGATCCGGCAACTGCCCGTCCTCATCCACGAGCAGACCGCCGCGCACTATTGCCCGGTCGACCTGAACGCCGAGGCGAAGCGCATCCCCACCCCGATGTCTCCGGTGCCGCTGATCACGGCCTTCCTGATCCCCAACCCGGACAATGTGGCGCGCTACGCCCTGGATGTGACGTTGTTGTCGCTGGTGGAACGCGGCGGCATCTTCGGGTTCGGCGAACATCTGGAACAGATCGGCGACTGGCAGGACTCGCTGATCGTGGAGGTGGTTCTCAGCGAAGACGGCGCGCTCACCCGGATCCTGTGGGAGTGGAACAGCACCCTCACCGAGCGCCCCGGGGTGGCGGAACTCTCCAACACCCTGGACTGGCAATCGGGGCGGAGCGCCGACGGCAGCTGGCACCCGGTCATTCCACTGCCCAACGTGGCCGCGCGGCTGGTGGGCGATCAGGCCAGCCTGGAACTGGCCGTCACACACTGGACCTGATCGACCGGTCGCGGCTCGCCGCGCCCCTCGCGCATCCGCCGCAACCGGTCGATAATCGCACCAGGCACGCAGACGAACCTTCCACAACCGACGGCGCGGGCAGTGCGGTCCGTGCAGCGAGGAGAACACCATGAGCATCCGCCTGAATCCCTACCTCGGCTTCCGCGACAACGCCAAGGAAGCCATGGAGTTCTACCAGTCGGTCTTCGGCGGCGAGCTGACCCGGAGCACGTTCGCCGAATTCCACGCCAGCGAAGATCCGAGTGAGCAGGAGAAGACCATGCACGCGGCGCTGACCACGCCCTCTGGCCTGTCGCTGATGGCGGCCGACACTCCGAACGCGATGGAATACACCCCCGGCAACAACTACTCGGTCTCGCTCAGTGGTGAGAACGTGGACGACGTGGAGTTGACCGGCTACTGGACAAAACTCATCGACGGCGGGTCTGTGACCATGCCGCTGGAGGTCGCGCCCTGGGGAGACAAATTCGGCATGTGCGTCGACAAGTTCGGGGTGGCCTGGCTGGTCAACATCGCCGGGGCTCCCCAGATGCAGACCGCCGGGGAGTAGCCTCGATGCATGCGCCAGACTCGGGGGAATTATCGGGCTTCATCAGTAATCTTCATGTTTGCGGCTGTGCTTCTGACCGGATGTGCCGGGGCCGCTGACCCCGGCGCCGGCGGGTCCACGGCCGTCGCCGCCACACCCTCCGCCACGCGGCCGCCGGCCAGCGAGACGCCGGCTCCGGCCCCCGCGGTGACGGTGGACAGCCTTGTGGTGAGGTCGGAGGGAATTGACCTGGGCCGCACGGACGGCTCAAGCGAGACCTACGGCTATTTCGATGACACGCAGACGACGATCGATGCCCTCACCGTAGCGTTCGGCTCGGATCCAGTTGTGGAGGATGTCGTGCCGGAGCGGGAGACCGGGCCGGGCACAACCTATACCTGGCCGGGGGTGGTCATCACCGATCCCGACACGGAGGGGAATGCGCCCTTCGAAAGCGAATATTGGATTGCCGTCACGGCCGCATCGCTCAATAACGTGGATCTGCAGACCGTGGACGGCATTCAGGTGGGCGACTCGGCACCGGCGCTCGAAGCCGCTTATCCCGACGGCGCGACCCGGATCAGTGTGGGTGGCGGGCCGGAACGCCTGGACGTGAACGTCGACACCGTCGGTCTGCCGGCCCGGGACAGTGTGGAGGCCGGGGAACTGACCTTCAGCGTCTGGCTGATCGCACCGGATCCGTCGGGTGAGCTCAACGAGTTCCGGGCACCGTCGCCCAACTTCGAGAACTGACGGGCGCGTTCCGGCTGGTACCCCTAGCCGAGCCCCCACCGGAGGGATAGACCGGGACGTGTGGACCCGGGCATTCGACGAGCCCCGGCGAAGGAGGAGGCAGTCCCGGTGGACCGAGCGGACCCATCCGGAATCCCGGCGCGGGTGACCCGCCCGCTCACCGTGCCGCCGCCATCCGGACGCTTCGGCGCCTGGCTGATGCGCGACCGCGTGCAGCCGGTGGGACCGGAATCCGCCGACCTGGGCGTTTCGACGCACGCGTGGTGGAAGGTGATGTGCCTGACCGGCGTGGACTACTTCTCCACCCTGTCCTACCTGCCCAGCATCGCCGTGGTCGCCGCCGGGGTGCTCTCGCCTCTGGCCACCGTGCTCATCGTGCTCCTGACCCTGCTGGGGATGTTGCCGATGTATCGCCGGGTGGCCGTGGAGAGCCCGAACGGGCAGGGCTCCGTGGCCATGCTCGAACGACTGCTGCCGTTCTGGCGCGGCAAGGTGTTCGTGCTCGTGCTGCTCGGCTTCGTCGCGACCTCCTGGATCATCACGATCACGCTCTCCTCGGCGGATGCGACGGTGCACCTCCTGGAGAACCCGGCCGCGCCCGACTTCCTGGAAGACCAGGCGGTGCCGGTCACCGTGCTCTTCCTGCTCGTGCTCGGCGGGGTGTTCCTGCTCGGCTTCCGGGAGGCGGTGTCCGTCGCGATCCCGCTCGTGGCCCTGTTCCTGCTGCTCAACGGCACCGTCATCGTGGTCGGACTGTTCGAGGTCTTCACCCAACCGGATGCGCTGACCGGGTGGCTGTCCGCCGTCGCCAACGTCGGGGCGGGGCCGGGCGACATCCTGGTGCCGGTGCTGCTGGCGTTCCCGCTGCTGGTGCTCGGGCTGTCCGGCTTCGAGACGGGGGTGAGCATGATGCCGCTCGTGGCCTCGACCGGACGGACGGCCGAGGACCGCCTGGTATCTCGGGTGCGCAACACCCGCAAGCTGCTCACCTTTGCCGCGGGCATCATGAGCGTCTACCTGATCGCCAGCAGTATCGTCACCACGGTCCTGATCCCGGCCGACGCCTTCGACGACGGCGCACCGGCGAACGGCCGGGCGCTGTCGTACCTGGCGCACGAGTATCTCGGCAACGGGTTCGGCAATCTCTACGACATCAGCAGCATCTTCATCCTCTGGTTCGCCGGCGCATCCGCCATGGCCGGCCTGATCAACATCGTGCCGCGGTACCTGCCCGGTTACGGGATGGCGCCGGAATGGAGCCGGGCGGTGCGGCCGGTCGTGCTCGTGTACACGGGGGTGAGCATCCTGATCACCATCGGGTTCAAGGCGAGCGTCGACGCTCAAGCCGGAGCGTATGCCACCGGCATCCTGGTGATGATGGTCTCGGGCGCCGTGGCCGTGACGATCTCGGCGGGGCGGAGGCGCCGGCGCCGGGCTGCCATCGGGTTCGGGGTGCTATCGGGAGTGCTGCTCTATGCCCTGGGGGCGAACATCATCGAGAAGCCCGACGGCATCATGATCTCGGCGCTGTTCATCGCCGGGATCATCCTGGTGTCGCTGGTATCCCGGGTGTCGCGCACGACAGAGCTGCGGGTGGAGAGCGTCGAATTCGACGAGCAGGCCCGACAGTTCATCGCCGACTCCCTGGCCTTCGACGGCGCCCTCGACGTGGTGGCCAACAAGCGCAAGACCGGGGACCAGGCCGAGTACGCCGAGAAGGAGTCCGAGCAACGCGGCATGAACCCGGTTCCGGGCGCGGCCGACGTGCTCTTCCTCGAGATCGAGGTGATCGATCCGTCGGGGTTCAGCGATGTGCTGCACGTGCGCGGCGTGGAGGTGGGCGACTATCGGGTGTTGCGCGCGCACAGCCCGGCGGCACCTAACGCGATCGCGGCGATCCTGCTCGCCCTCCGGGATGCCAGCGGGGTGCGTCCGCAGGCGTACTTCGAATGGTCGGAGGGCAACCCGGTGGGGCATCTGCTGCGCTACCTTCTGCTCGGGCAGGGTGACACGGCGCCCGTGGTGCGGGAGATCCTGCGGGAGATCGAACCTGACGCGGCCCGGCGCCCCGCCATCCACGTCGGAGGCGGCTGACCCCTCCGCGACCTGTGAGAAAAGTCCCGGAACGCGCGTTTGTGGGGCTTTAGTCACAGTTCGCGGAAGGGGGATTAGGTTGGGGGTATGGCGAGCGAATCGACGGAGCTGACTGTCGCCGGGCCCCACGGCGACCGCACACTGCGCATCTCGAGCCCGAGCCGGGTGCTCTGGCCGGAGCTGGGCATCACCAAGCTGGACCTGGCCCGGTACCTGGTGGACGTGGGGGAGGCGTTCGTGGCCGCGAACGGCGACCGGCCGGTGTCACTGCAACGCTTCCCGGGCGGTATCGACGGTGAACAATTCTTCTCGAAGAACCCGCCAAAGGGGGCGCCCGACTTCGTGCGTGCGGTGCCGGTGGTCTACCCGAGCGGGCGCACCCATCCGCAACTCGTGATCGACGAACCGGCCGGCGCCGTCTGGGCCGCGCAGATGAACACCGTGGTGTTCCATCCCTGGCCCTCCCGGGCGGAGAACACCGACAATCCCGACCAGCTGCGCGTCGATCTCGACCCGCAACCCGGCACTGATTTCGACGACGCCATTCCGGTGGCCCAGGAGCTGCGCGCGGTACTGGCCGAGGCCGGCCTCCCAGCCTTCGTGAAGACCTCGGGTAACCGCGGCCTGCACGTGTTCGCCCCCATCGAACCCGTCGAGGAATTCCAGGTGGTGCGGCACGCCGTGATCGCCGCCGCCCGCGAGGTGGAGCGACGGTTGCCGACGACCGTGACCACGAATTGGTGGAAGGAAGAGCGCGGAGCCCGGATCTTCGTCGACTTCAACCAGGCCAACCGCGACCGCACCATGGCCGGCGCCTACAGCCCCCGGGCGCTCGCCCACGCACCCGTCTCCTGCCCGATCGGGTGGGACGAGCTGGAGGACGTCGACCCCACGACGTTCACCGTCGAGACCGTGCCGGCCCGGCTGCGCGCCACCGGCGACCCGTGGGCGAGCATGAACGCGGAGCCCGGCCGCATCGACACCCTGCTCGGCTGGTGGCGACGCGACCTCGACGCCGGCCTCGGCGAGCTGCCGTTCCCACCCGACTATCCCAAGATGCCGGGGGAGCCGCCCCGCGTGCAGCCCAGCCGCGCCCGACACGACCCCGACGACTAGTCCGTCGTCCGGGGGATGCCCTCCGCTCTCTGGGTGGCTAACGTGGCAGTCATGAGCGCACCGAGCACCAGCCAGCATCCCACCCCGGCCGCCACCCCGCTTGTGGAGCGGGTGCCGTGGACGGCTGTCGTGGTCTTCGTCGTGATGGCCTGCGCACTGGCCTGGCTCGTGGTCCTCCCGCTCTGGCTCGACGGCAGCGGCCTGGCCAACCCGCTCGCGGCCCTGCTCCTGCCCGTCATGACGTTCACGCCTGCTGTTGCGGCCCTGTTCGTGGTGTTCATGGTGCAGCGCCCGCGCCCCGCATCCATCCCCGAATACCTCGGGCTGTGGCCGCTGCGCCCCGTCAAGCGGACCATCTGGATGACGGTCTTCGGCATCTTCGGCAGCGTGCTCCTGGTCATCGCGGGGGTCTTCCTGGCCGCGGCTCTCGGCCTCGTTCAGCTGGACCTGGTCGCCTTCTCCGGCTTCGCGCAGATCCTGGACGCCGCCAACCCCACCTCGTCGCCGATTCCCGTGGGCCTGGTGGTGCTGATCCAGCTGCTCACGATCCCGGTCGCGGCGATCTTCAACGGCTTCTTCGCCCTGGGCGAAGAACTCGGCTGGCGCGGATGGCTGCTGCCGAGCCTGCGTCCCCTCGGCACCTGGCCGGCGCTGCTGGTCAGCGGCGCGGTCTGGGGTTTCTGGCACAGTCCCGTGATCCTGCTCGGCTACAACTTCGCGCAACCCAACCTGCTGGGCGTGGCCCTGATGATCAGTGGATGCGTGTTCTACGGCATCCTGATCGGCTGGCTGCGACTCCGCACCGCGTCGGTCTGGCCCTCGGTCTTCGCCCACGGTGCCTTCAACGCCGCGGCCGGCTTCTTGATCCTGGTGGCCGCCGCCGGAACCTCTGCCGACCCGGCCGCGCTCGGCCCGCTGGGCTGGGTGGCCTGGATCGTGATGGCCGTGGTGATCGGCGTGCTGGTGCTGACCGGTCAGTTCCGGATCCAGCCCAGGTTGGAGCGCCGGCCGCGCATCGACCCTGCCGCGGCGGTCGTGCCCGGGTCGGGTCCCGCCGGGGTTTAGCGGGCGCTCGGCTCGTAGCTCAGAAAGCGGTAGCGGAGGCCCGTGCGTGAGGTGAGCCATTCGGACGCGTCGACCTGCGCGAACCTCGCGTCCACGGTCGGGGCGACGGTGTCACCCCTGGCCTCGAGATCAACCTCGGTGACCTCGAGCCGGGCGGCCAGCGGCATCGCCTGCCGATAGATGTCGCCGCCGCCGATGACCCAGACCGGGTCGGGGGCCGCGGCGGACAGCGCCTCGGTGAGGGAGTGCACGACGGTGGCGCCCTCGCCTTGCCAGTGCTGCTGCCGGGTGATGACGATGTTGTGCCGGCCGGCCAGGGGTCGGAAGCGTTCGGGCAGGGAGTCCCAGGTGCGGCGGCCCATGATCACGGCGCCGCCGAGGGTGATCTCCTTGAAGTGCGCCAGGTCCTCCGGCAGGTGCCAGGGGATGCTGCCGGCGTCGCCGATGACCCCGCCCTGGGCCTCTGCCCAGATCAGGCCGATCCGGGCGGCGACCGTCCCACTGGACGGCGCTGTCGCGGGCGCCCCGCTCTCAGACGGCAACGGGGGCCTTGATGGCGGGGTGGTGCTGGTAGTCCACGACTTCGAGGTCCTCGAACTCGTAGTCGAAGATGCTGTCCCGTTCGGTGGTGATCTTCAGCGTCGGTGCCGGGTACGGCGTGCGGCTGAGCTGCTCGGTGACCTGCTCGATGTGGTTGGAGTAGATGTGGCAGTCCCCGCCGGTCCAGATGAAGTCGCCCAATTCGAGACCGGTCTGGGCGGCAACGAGGTGCGTGAGCAACGCGTAGCTGGCGATGTTGAATGGCACGCCGAGGAACAGGTCGGCGCTGCGCTGGTAGAGCTGGCAGGAGAGCTTGCCGTCGGCGACGTAGAACTGGAACAGGGCATGGCACGGCGCCAACGCCATGTCGGGGATGTCGGCGACGTTCCAGGCCGACACGATGATGCGCCGGGAGTCCGGGTTGGTCTTGAGGGTTTCGATGACCTGGGCGATCTGGTCGATGTGGCCGCCGTCCGGCGTCGGCCAGGAGCGCCACTGTACGCCGTAGACCGGTCCGAGTTCACCCTGCTCGTCGGCCCACTCGTTCCAGATGCGCACACCGTGCTCCTGCAGCCAGCCCACATTGCTCTCGCCGCGGAGGAACCAGAGCAGTTCGTACGCGAGCGACGGGAAGTGCACCCGCTTCGTGGTGATCAGCGGGAAGCCTTGGCTGAGGTCGAAGCGCAGCTGCGCGCCGAACACGCTCAGGGTTCCGGTTCCGGTGCGGTCGGCCTTGTTCGCTCCGGTTTCGAGCACCAGGCGCAGCAGGTCCTCGTACGGGGTGGCGATCGCGGTGGCGTCGCTCAGGCTGGGGTCCGGCTGAGTGTTCATTGGCTCAAATCTACCCGGTGCCGGCCGACTCCGGAGCATTGTTTCGTACTGCCGAAACGGCCACCCCGGGCACAGCGGGCAGCGGCGTCAATGGTGCAGGGATGCCTTCCGCGCCTCACGCCGATGGCGGCCGGGCGCGCCCTGTCACATCCCGCCGGCTGGCGCCCAGGATCGGTAACATGGGCCCGTGAAGCCCTTTCTGCTGCTGGCGACCCGGTCCGAGGACGAGGCCGCGGACGACGAGTATGCGGGCTTCCTCGCCGCCGGCGGGTTGACGCCCGACCAACTGCACCGAGTGCGGCTGGAGGCCGCGCCTCTGCCGTTGATCGCTCTCGGCGACTACTCCGGGGTGATCGTGGGCGGTAGCCCGTTCAACGCCAGCGATCCCGACGACACCAAGTCGTCGGTGCAACGCCGTGTCGAACGGGAACTCGCCGGGTTGCTCGACCAGGTCGTCGCCCGGGACTTCCCCTTCCTCGGCGCCTGCTACGGCATCGGCTTGCTCACCAGCTACCTCGACGGCGTCGTCGATGACACCTGGTCGGAGCCGGCCGGCCCCATCATGGTGAGCCTGACCGCGGCGGGTCGCACCGACCAACTCTTCGGCATGGTGGCGTCCGACTTCGAGGCGTTCGTGGGCCACAAGGAGGCTTGCACGGCGCTGCCGACCGGCGCCGTGTTGCTGGCGACGGGGGAGAACTGCCCGGTGCAGGCGTTCAGGGTGGGCGAGAACGTCTACGCCACCCAGTTCCACCCGGAGCTCACCCAGGCCGGCATCCTCACCCGCCTGCGGGTCTACAGCGACAACGGTTACTTCGAACCGGAGGCCTACGACGAGGTCATGGCCGCCATCGCCGCCGCCGCGGTGACCGAACCGGCCACCATCATGAAGGCCTTCGTGGAGCGCTTCGGCACACCCTGACCGTCACTTGTCGCCCGTGAAGTAACTGGCGATGGCATCGGACTCGCTCTGCAGGGTGCCGCTGTCGATGAGGTCACCCGCCTGGTCGGCCAGCAGCGCGGTCCACCGATCGAGGACCGCCTGCGCGTCGCCGTTGGCATAGAGGCTCGTGCTGAGCGATGCCGTCGCCGTGTCGACAAGAGCCGAGAAGGTGCTGTCAGCCAGGAACCGGGTGGCGAGGATGTTGTAGCCGCCCAAGCCGCCGCCCTGGCCGCCGGCTGCGCCGTCGGGCGCAGCACCGGTGGGTGCGGTGCCGTCCGGCAGGGTACCGCGGTCGCCGCCGTCCGGGCCGCCCTCGCCCATGCCACCCATTGCGCCGCCGCCGTTCAGGGTGCCGAACGAGAGGTTGGCGTCCCACGCCACGACGGTCATCAGGCCCGTTGTGCTGTCGTAGCGCAGGTAGGAGTTGTTGCCCGGACCGTCGATGTCGTCGAAGTTGTCGGTCAGGTCTTCCACGGCCAGATAGGTCGCGAAGGACTCCAGGTCGAGGTAATTGCCCAGCTCGGCGGCGAAGGTGGCATCGTCGGAGTTGTTGATGAAGTCGAGGAACGCGATCAGCGGGGTGAGGTCGTCCTCCCCGGTCTTCTGGTTGAAGACGTCGACGTAGTCGGCCGGGTCATCGCCGCGGTAGCTGTAGTCCCCGTCGGACTCGGCCTTGTAGGTGATGCCGTCGTTCTCGAAGGTGTCCTCGTTCCACAGGTCGTCGTCGATGCTCTCCATCACCAGCCGCAGGGCATCGTCGCCGCCGTTGACGCTCAGGCGCACCGCGGCCGACTTCTCGGTCTCCAGCCCGCTGAGCCCGATCAGTTCGAGGGCCACGGCTTCGTTGAGAGAGGATTCGGTGGTGTTGCCGCGCACCACGAACTCGGTGCGGTCCTGGTAGGACTGCCCGTCGACATACTTGTCGAGCCGGATCAGCCAGGGCAGGCTCTCCGGGGAGTCGGTATCCACCGATCCGTCGCTCGTGTCGGCCGGGGCGTCGGTGCCGGTCGCGGTGTCATCGTCGGACTCCGCGGTATCCCCGATCCCGCGCAGACTCGAGTTGCCCTTCAGACGCAGCCCGACCTGCTCGAACACCGTGCCGTCGATGGTCACCGTCGCCGAGATCCAGCCCTTGTCGCCGGTGGCGGTGTAGGCGGCGAGCATCGCCTGGTAGTCGGCCTCGTCGTAGTCGATCGTGACGGAATGAACGAGGCCGGTGTCGTAGAAGTCTGCGCCGACCAGCGCCGCCGCCTGTTCAGCCGTCAGGGACGAGGAGGAGGTGACCGCCCCGGTGGAGTCGCAGGCGGTCAGACCGCCGAGGGCGAGAACTCCGATCACGACCGCGGCGATGGGTGTGGCGGCTGCACGGGAGCGACGGGACGATCGGGCGGATCGGGAGGAGCGGCCTGACTGGCCGGCGGGATGGGGCTGACGCACGATGGGGCCTTCCGGTAGGGAATTCCCACCCCACCAGAGCGCCCTATGGCTTCCCTATGGGGCGCTCAAGCATCCGCTAAGCGCCGGCAGCAAGCCCACGCCGGTCAGAGCAACTTGCGGGCCGTGGCCCAGGCGGTCAGTTCGTGCCGGCTGGAGAGCTGCAGCTTGCGCAGAACGGCGGATACATGCGTCTCCACGGTCTTGGGGGAGATGAAGAGCGCGCTCGCCACCTCCTTGTAGGCGTACCCGCGTGCGATCAGGCGCATGACCTCCTGCTCCCGGGCGGAGAGCCGATCGAGTTCGTCGTTGGTCGCCGCGGTCTCGCCGGTGACGGCGCCGAAAGCGTCGAGCACGAATCCGGCCAGACGCGGCGAAAAGACAGCATCTCCGCCAGCCACCCGGCGGGCGGCGTCGGAGACCTCGGCTCCCGACGAACTCTTGGTGATGTAGCCGCGGGCACCGGCCCGGATGACGGTGACCACGTCGTCGGCCGCATCCGACACGCTCAGGGCCAGGAACACGGTGGCCGGGGCCTCTGCGGCCGCGCCCCGGATGACCTCCGCGCCGCCCCCGCCGGTGCCGCCGGGCAGGTGCACGTCCAGCAGAACCACGCGGGGCTGGGTGGCCAGAACCACGGCGATGGCCTCGTCGACGGTCGCAGCCTCGCCGACAACCCGCAGTGCCGGGTCGAGCTCGGAGCGCAGGCCCGACCGGAAGATCGAGTGGTCGTCCACGATCACCACGGTGAGCTCGGGGCCGGGCGCTGTGTCGGACGGGGCGGTCTGGTCGGTCATGTGGTGCCGTCCTGGGGGTCGGGGTGCGGGGCGCTCCGGTCGGGGAGAGCCTGGTCGGCCGGGGCCGGGGCCTGCTCCGGCTGGTCGTGGTCGGACTGGCCGTCGAGGGGGAGGGTGAGCCGGATCTCGGTACCGGTGCCGCCCGGGCCCGCCTGCACCACGGCGGTGCCGCCGGCCCGTCGCATGCGGGCCAGGATCGACTCCCGCACCCCCATGCGGTCGGCGGGGATCTGGTCGAGCGCGAAACCCGGGCCCCGGTCGGTGACACTGACGTCGATGGCGGTGGGCGAGGACTCGACGTAGACGGACACCCGGCCGCCGGCGTGCCTGGCCGCGTTGAGGATGGCCTCCCGCGCGGCCGCCAGGAGGGCTTCCGGCACATCCCGGTCGATGCTGCCGACCGCGACCACGTCCACGTGCACGGCGAAGTCGCGCTCAACTGTCGTCGCGATGCCGCGCAGTTCCGCGGCCAGATCCACCGGTCCGGTCGCCGAGCCGGTGAACAACCACTCGCGCAGATCGCGTTCCTGGGCGCGGGCGAGCCGCGCGGCATCGGAGTGCGGTCCGGCCTTCTGCTGGATGAGGGCGAGGGTCTGCAGCACCGAATCATGCAGATGAGCGGCCATCTCGGCCCGTTCGGACTCCCGCTCGCGCAGGGCACGCTCGTCGGACAGATCGCGCATCAGGCGCACCGCCCACGGGGCGACGACGACTGCCACCCCCACGAGCACCGACAGGGCGGCCACGACGACGGTCCAGATGTTGGGGTTGTCACTGGTGACGAAGAACAGCAGGATGCCCAGGGCCACCAGCACCAGCGCGCCCAGGGCGCGCACGAGCGTGCCGGAGCTCCGCGGCCCTGCTCCGCTGCGGAGCTCGGCGAACTGACGCCAGGCCAGCCCGGTGCCCGCCAGGGCGACGATCGCGGGGATGATGGCATCCACCGGCAGCGCGGCACCCAGCCGGTTGGCGATGAGCGCGCCCGCCGTGGTCACCAGCGCCAGGCCCAGGAGGATCTCGGTGACCGGTGCCTGCCGGGAGGCGGCGGCCTCACCGTCTGCCTCCCCGTCTGCCCTGCCGGTCGCCGTGCCGGCCGGGGTGAGGACCGCCTTGGGCAGGTCCGGGCGGCCCGCGTCACCCAGGGGGTGCGCGGACTCGTCGGGGGTGGTGGCCCACAGCCAGCCGTACAGCAGCACCCCGGCGCCGCCGCACAGGGCCAGAACGACGGCGACAGTGCGCACGTAGGTGACCGGCAGGCCGGAGTGCCGGGCGAACCCGGCGCAGACGCCGGCGATGATGCGCAGGCGTGGCCGCACAAGCTGCCCGCTGAGGCGGGGTCCGGTGGGACGCACGGTGGTCACAGGTCCATCCAAGCACGCCCAGAGTTGCCGGTCGCACCCTGATTCGCAGGCTCAGGGTGCAATCAGGGTCTTCCCCCATGGCCGCCGTGCCGCAGGGCGCGAGAGTATGAAGCCATGACAGAAGCAGGGTCCACCACCACATCGGGTTCCGCCTACGGAAACACCGGCCAGCCCAAGCCGCCCGGCGGCGCCGCGTTCTTCGACTGGGTGCGAGGCCTCGGTTTCGTGCGCGGCCGGGACCGTTGGCTGGCCGGCGTGTGCGGGGCGATCGCGTCCCGCACCGGTCTCGACCCGCTGGTCGTGCGCGGCATCGCCGTGGTGATCGCGATCCTCGGTGGGCCGATCTTCTTCCTCTACGCCGTCGGCTGGGCCCTGATGCCCGACGAATCCGGGCGAAGCCTGGTGGAGCAGGCCGTACGCCAGGTGTTCGAGCCGGCCATGATCGCCGTCGGCGTGCTCCTGTTCTTCACCTTCGTCCCCTGGATGCAAGGCATCTGGTGGCAGGGCCCGCCCGAGGTCTGGGGCATGCCCGGATGGCTCGAGGTGCTGTTGCGCACCAGCTGGGCCATCGGGCTCACGGTGGGCATCATTCTCCTGGTGATCTACATCGCCAAGCGGGTGCCGTCACCGCGCGGCCGGCCCACCACGGGCTACGGCAGCGCGTCCCCGCAGCCCTCGCGGTACGGCAGTGCACCCCCGTACGGCAGTGCACCGCAGTACGGCGGCACACCGCAGCCCGGCAGCGCACCCCAGCCCAGCGCGGCATCCGACGCGACCGCCGGCGCCGGAACGACTGCCCAGCCGGCCCAGAAATTCCCGTCCGACGCCGCGCCCTCCGCATACCCCGCCGCCCGCCCCACCGCGTCTTTCGTGCCACCCATCCCGCCGGTGCCGGAGCCACCGGCCGCGACCGCTTCGGCCACGCCCCCCACGGTCCCGGTGCCGCCCGTCCCCGGGAGCACGCCGCCGGCGGGCCCCTCGCTCTGGGATGACCTGACCGGCCGCGGTGTGCCGGCAGCACCGACGTCCGGTGGAACCGCGCCCTACGGATCGGCAGCGTACGGATCCGCACCTTATGGAGCCGCACCGTCTGGGTCCGCACCGTACGGGGCGACCACGTCCGGCTCCGGCGGATACGGGTCCGGCTCCGGGGCTGCCGGCTACGGTGCCGCAGACACCGCGCGGCCCTTCGACCCCGACCGGTACCGGGCGCTGCACCGCCGCAAGCACCTGGGCGCCGGCTACATCGCCGTCGTCAGCGGAATCGCCCTCAGCGTCGGCGCCGTGGCCGCCTCGTTCGTCGCAGACGGCTCCTGGTCGAATAGCGCCTTCCTGGTGGGCGCGTCCGCCGCGCTCGCCGTGATCGCCCTGGGAATCGTGATCGCCGGAGTCCGCGGCAAGGAGGGCGGCTGGCTGACCTTCTTCAGCATCGTGCTGGCGGTCTCCCTGGCCTGGACGGCATTCATTCCTGCCGGAACCGACGTGGCCACCTTCGGTGACCCCACCTGGCAGTACAGCACCGACAGCCCCACCGGTTTCGCGATGATCGCCGGCGCACCCACCATCGACCTCACCGACCTCGACACCGCGCCGTCAGGCACCTCCCGCGAGGTCGACGTCTGGACCGCGTTCGGCGACGTGGAACTCGTACTTCCCGACAACCGCACCATGGCCGTGGAGGCCAGCAGCCTCGCCGGTGGGATCGACTACGGCACCAGCAACGACCTCGACCGGGGCGGTGTGCTCTTCCACGACTCGCGGGTGGTGGCTGAGGGCGCCGGAACCGGCGTGACCACGGTCCGGGTCTGGACGCTCTTCGGCCAGGTCACCATCAACCAGCCGGTAGAACGGTAGGAGAACACCATGACCAGTCTCAACAACACCCCCGACAACACTCCTGACAGCACCCCCGACAGCAGCCCCAACGACATCCCGGCCGGCAGCCCGAGCATCGCTGCCCACCCGGATGTGCACGCATCCGCGGACTCGGAGCCAGACACCGCCGCGTACGGCACGTCCTCCACCAGCACGACGCCGACCGGCACGGCGCCCACAGACGCCGCTCCGGCGCCCCAGCCGGCGGCACCTGCGGCGGCAGCATCCGCGCCCCGGCGCCGGCCGTTGTTCTCGACCATGCTGTGGGGCGCGTTGATGCTCGCCCTGGCGGCCTTCGTCGCGGCTCGCGAGCTGGTGCCGGGCGAACTCGACCTGGTCACCTGGCTGCTCACCGCCGTGGTGGGTATCGGTCTGCTGCTCGTCGTGGCCGGCATCGCCGCGGCATCCCGGCGGGCCGGCTAGAGGCGTCGTGCGGCGACTCCGCCGGGATCAGACGACCCTGAAGACCTTGCTGATCACGGGTTCGGCATCCGTCAGCTGCCAGTCCGGGTCGTCGAGGTACGTGCGGATGGCGGGAACCAGCGTTTCCCAGTAGTCCCGGTGCACCGTGCGCCAGTGTTCGAGTGTGGGGGATTCGTGCCGGGCCAACTCCAGGGTGGCCTCGGCTGCGGTGGTCTCGACCACCTCGAGAACCTCGATCACGGCGACCCTGAAATCACCCGAATCGACCAGCGCGTACCGTGACCCGGCTTCGGGCAGCGCCTCACCGGTCATCTCGTAGGCGACGCGCAGGTTGGATGAGCCGGTCTTCGCGCCGCTCATGACCAGGGCCACCATGAGTTCGCGGAACTCGCCCGGTTCGCCAAATACGAGTGGTGGAAGCGTGGTGATCTCGGCGTGCATGGTGGCTTTCTTTCACGGGCACCCGCGTCCGTTCGCGCGTGGTGGGGAGATCCAGCTTAGGCGGCACGCGGGGCTGCCCGACGACGACACTCCTGCTCTCCGGCACCCGTCGGTCGCCGTCGACGCCGGCGTCCCGGCCGCGCCGTCGCGCGCCTCGCCGGACGGCCGTGCCGGTGCCATGATGCGAGGAGCGCGGGCCGCCAACCGAGGCAGACGCGACGACGACGGGAGAGCACCATGGCATCGCGAAAGTGGAGCGACATGAGCGGAGCCCAGCGGTTCGGTGTGGTGGCCGGGGGCATCGTGCAATTGGTCCTCGCCGGCCTGGCCTGGAGCGACCTGGCCCATCGACCGGCCAAGAAGGTCAATGGGCCCAAGGGGGTGTGGGCGGCCGTGATCGCCATCAACTACGCCGGCCCGATCGCCTACTTCATCGGTGGCCGCAAGGACTGATCAGGTGTACCAGCTCGGTTCGGGCACCTCGTTGAGCAGCACGTACTGGCCCACCTCGCGCTTCTTATAGGCGGCGGGGTCGTGCAGGCTGTGCGTCCGCAGATTGCGCCAGAAGATGTCCAGCCCCACCGCGTTCGCCGACGCCCGTGCGCCGGTGAACTCGTAGATCTTGCTCGTGGTCTCCAGGCCGTCTTCGATGGCGCGGAGCTTGGCCGCGGCGATGAGCACGGCGATCTCGCCGCGACGGCGTGGGGTCAGGTCCTCCCGCGGCTCGTGCAACACCCGGCTGATCTCGGCGCCCGCGCGGTCCGCGATGGCCTCGTCCGCCCAGAGCTTGGACTGCAGCTGGCCGTAGCCCTCGAGGAGGTACCACTCGTCGGTCGCCCGCTCCTTGTTGTCGCCGCCGTACGGCCACGCGCGGGTGGAACTGCGGGTGTATTCCGCCGCCGTCTCGAGGGCGCCCTGGGTGATGCCCAGGTAGAAGTTCGTGAAGACCAGTTGGATGGCCGGCACGTTGAGCGTGTTGTAGACCAGCGGCTGGAAGACCTTTCCGACGAACCCGGCGGCGTCGGACCAGGGCACCCGCACCTGGCGGATCTCCACCGAGCCGGACTCGGTGAGGCGTTGGCCCAGATTGTCCCAGTCTCCGCCGAAGACGATCCCGGGCTGGCTGGTGGGCACGATCGCGAAGATGTGCGTCTCGGTGCCCTCGAGAACCCCTTCCAGAACGGTGAGGTCGGCCACCTCGCCCCCGGTGGAGAACGACTTGTGCCCGGAGAAGACCAGCTCCTCGCCGTCCTCCCGCACGGACAGGTCCGAGTCGCGGGGATTGACGGCGCCGCCGAACAGGAAGTTGTTCCTGGTGTAGAGCTCCTCGACGGCCGCGATCTGCTCGTCGGTGGCGACGAGGCGGGCGGCCCACGCCCACAGGTAGTGATAACCGAGCAACTGGCCGATGGAACCGTCCCCACGCGCGACGACCCGGATCACCTGGTAAGCGATTTCCCAGCTCTGACCGCCGCCGCCGTGAGCGACCGGGCCGAGCAGGGTCACCAGGCCGGAGTCCTTGAGGAGGCGCACCTCGGCATGGGGCGTCAGATTGGCGCGGTCACGGTCGACCGCGTCGACGATCAGGATGTCCGAGACCTCCCTGGCCCGGGCCAGCCACTCCTCTGCCGATGACGGTTGCGGCGAGCCGGTCCACCGGCCGGCGGAGGAGCCGTCGGTGGGAGCGGTGCTGACGCCGAGCTGCTCGGTGTGGGTCATGATGTCTCCTTCTGTTCGGTGATCGTGCTGTTCGGTGATGGTGCCGTGTTCTCGCCGGTCCCGGCCCGTCCTGGGCACCACGAAGAAGCGGCCGGCGGGGGCCGCTGCGAGCGTGTCGACGCCACGGGGTGGGGGATTCGGTCGAGGTGTTGCAACCCTAGACAGCACCCGTGGCCGGCACCGGAATACGACCGGAAGTTACGTCGGAGGGCACGGACAGCGGCCGGGTTGCCCGGAGGCCCGCCCTCGCTTAGCCTGAATGGGCGTCGTGACCGGGCACGGCAGGAGTGGGTGGGTGCTGACGATGTCGTCGAACATGCAGGTTGTCCAGGCCGCCTCTGGCCGGAAGCGGCTGGTGCGCCTGCGGCGCAGCAACACAGCTGGGGTGGGGTACACCCGGCGCCGCTCAGGCCGCGGATTCAGCTACCGGGACGCCGACGGCCGCACGGTGACCGACCCCGAACTGCGCGCCAGGTTCGCCGCGCTCGTGATCCCGCCGGCCTGGACGGATGTCTGGATCGCCCCGTATCCCAACGGCCACATCCAGGCCACCGGCGTCGATGCCGCCGGCCGCCGTCAGTACCAGTACCACCCCGACTGGCACACCCGGCAGGACCGGGTGAAGTTCGCCCGCGCGCTCGAGCTGGCCCAGTCGCTGCCCTCGGCGCGCGGCTACGTCACCCGGAGCCTCCGGCGCACCCCGTCCTCGGCCGACGAGTCCCGGGACCGGGCCCTCGCCGCCGCGTTCCGCATCCTCGATCAGGGTGCCCTGCGGATCGGCAGCGAGCGGTACGCCGAGGAGAACGGCAGCCACGGGCTGTCCACGCTGCTCCGCTCGCATGTGCGGGTGACCGGCGACACGGTGGTTTTCGAGTTTCCCGCGAAGAGTGGACAGTCCTGGTCGAGTATTTTGGTGGATGCCGACGTGGCCGGCTACGTGCGTGACCAAGACCGTCTGCTCGGTTCGGTGGATCCCGACTACGTCGATGACCCCGAGCGGGTACTGCTCACCTGGATCGACGACGACACTGTGCGCACGGTGTCAGCCTCCGACGTGAACCAGTTCATCAAGGATCGCACGGGCGGTGACTTCTCCGCCAAGGACTTCCGCACCCTGCGCGGTACGGTGGCCGCGGCGGTGAGCCTGGCCCGAACGGGCGCCGAAACGGCCGCCAGAGCCCGCAGTCGCGCCCTGACGACGGCCATGAACGCCGCCGCCGATGTCCTCGGCAACACGCCCACCATCGCCCGGTCGAGCTACGTGGATCCGCGCGTGGTGGACGCCTACAACATGGGACGGACCATCGACCCGGCCCGCGCGGCGTCAGCCGAATCGGAGGTGCGCCGGCTGCTGCTGGACTGACGTGGACGACCCCGGTCTCTAGTCCAGGACCTGGCCGAGGTCGTAGGCGATCGGACGCTCCAACTGGTCGAAGGTGCACGAGCGCGGTTCCCGGTCGGGCCGCCACCGATCGAATTGCACGGTGTGCCGGAACCGCTCGCCCTCCATGTGGTCGTAGCGCACCTCGAGCACCCGGTCGGGCCGCAGCCGCACATACGAGGTGTCCTTGTTCTGCGAGAACCTGTTGCGTTCGGTCTCGCCGGCGACCACCTCGCCCGTCTCATCGTGCAGCACCAGGGGCTCAAGCTCCTCGACAAGCTCCAGACGGCGGGCGTCACTGAACGCGGATGCGCCACCCACGTTGCGCAGCTCGCCGTCGGCGTCGTAGAGGCCGAGCAGCAGCGACCCCACCCCGTGGCCGCTCACGTGCGTGCGGTACCCCAGCAGCACCACATCGGCCGTGCGGTGGTGCTTGACCTTGAACATCAGCCGTTTGCCCGGCGCGTACGCCGCCGCGAGGGGCTTGGCGACCACCCCGTCCAGGCCGGCACCCTCGAACTCGACCAGCCAGCGCCGGGCCAGTGCCGCGTCGCGCGTGGTGCGGGTGAGGTGGATCGGGTCACCCAGGCTGCCGACCAGGTCTTCAAGGATGGCGCGGCGCTGCTCGAATGGCGTGTCCAGCAGGCTGGTGGACCCCCGGGCGAGCACGTCGAAAGCCACGAACGTGGCCGGGGTCTCGTCGGCGAGGCGCCGCACCCGGCTCGCGGCCGGGTGGATGCGTTGGGAGAGTTGCTCCCAGGACAGATGCTCTGCGCCGGGTTCGCCCGTACGCAGCACGATCTCCCCGTCGAGCACGCACGGCTCGGGCAGCAGCTCCTCGAACGCGTAGGTGAGTTCGGGGAAATACCTGGTCAGCATTTTGGACCCGCGGCTGCCGATGGCACTCACGGAGCCGTCGAAGGACACGATGCTGCGAAAGCCGTCCCACTTGGGTTCGTAGCTCAGGCCGCCGGGCACGCTGTCCGGCTCGGGCACGGTGTCCACCGCGCGGGCGAGCATGGGAGAGACGGGGGCTGCGACTGCCATGTCCTGAGTCTCACCCGCCCGGGCCCGAATGCAAGCTCTTGCACGAATTCTCAGGAAGCCTGGTCGTTCATGCCGCTGCAGGCATCCATCGGTGAGGATGATGGAGGGATGACTGAGCGCACGAGCACGACCAACTTCCGCCGCGCCCGCGACCAGCTCCTCGAGCTGCGCAGCGATCACCCGGGCGCATCCGCCGCCTTCGTCTGGCCTGATGTGGGTGACAGCTTCAACTGGGCAGTCGACTGGTTCGACGTGATCGGCACCGGAAACGACAAGACCGCTCTGTGGATCGTCGAAGAAGACGGCCGCGAACTCAAGGTGAGCTTCGACGAGATGGTCACCCGCTCCGACCAGGTCGCCAGCTGGCTCCTGACCCACGGGGTGCAGAAGGGTGACCACGTGATGCTCATGCTCGGCAACCAGGTGGAGCTGTGGGAGACCATGCTCGCCATCATGAAGGTGGGCGCGGTCATCCTGCCCACCTCCACGGTGCTGGGCACGACCGACCTGGCCGACCGGGTGCTGCGCGCCGACGTGCACCACGTCATCGCCAACACCGCCGACACCGCGAAGTTCGACGGCGTCGATGGCACGTACTCCCGCATCTGCGTCGGTGAGCCGGCCGACGGCTGGACCGACTATGCCGACTCCCTGCGGGCGGCCGGCGGCAAGGTCCACGTCCCCGTCTCCTCCGACGACCCGTCGCTGATCTACTTCACCTCGGGCACCACGAGCAAGCCCAAGATGGTCGTGCACAGCCAGACCTCGTACCCGGTCGGGCATCTCACCACCATGTACTGGCTGGGCCTGCGTCCCGGCGACGTGCACCTGGCGATCAGCTCGCCGGGGTGGGGCAAGCACGCCTGGAGCTGTTTCTTCTCACCGTGGATCGCCGAGGCCACGGTCTTCATCTACAACTACTCGCGGTTCGATCCGGCCGCTCTGGCGCACCAGCTGCACCGCGCCGCCGTGAGCACGTTCTGCGCGCCGCCGACGGTGTGGCGGATGCTGATCCAGTCGGATGTCGGCGCCAAGCCGGCGAACCTCCGGGAGATCCTCTCGGCCGGGGAGCCGCTCAACCCCGAGGTGATCAGTCAGATCCAGCGCGCCTGGGGCCTGACCATCCGGGACGGCTACGGCCAGACCGAGACCACGGCGATCGTGGGCAACGTGCCCGGCTCGCGCCTGAAGGCCGGGTCGATGGGGCTGCCGTTGCCCGGAGTGGCCGTCGTCCTGGTCGACCCGATCACGGGGGAGCTGACCGAAGAGGGTGAGATCTGCCTGGACCTCACCTCACTGGCGGTGAACCTGATGTCGGGCTATCACGGCGACATCGCGCGCAGCGCCGAGGTACTGCGGGACGGGTTCTTCCACACCGGCGACGTCGCCAACCGCGACGAACACGGCTACCTCACCTTCATCGGACGCACCGACGACATCTTCAAGTCGTCGGACTACAAGGTCTCGCCATTCGAGGTGGAGAGCGTGCTGATCGAACACCCCGCCGTGATGGAGGCCGCCGTCGTGCCCGCGCCCGACGACACCCGTCTGAACATCGCCAAGGCCTACGTGGCGCTGGCGGCCGGGTGGGCGCCGGATGCCGAGACGGCGCTGGCCGTGCTGCGGCACGCCCGCAACGGGCTGCCGCCGTACATGCGGGTGCGCCGGGTGGAGTTCTTCGAGCTGCCCAAGACCAACTCGGGCAAGATCCGCCGGGTGGAGCTGCGGGCCAGGGAGAACGATGCGGCGGCCGCGAACGTGCGGCTGGCCGACGAATGGCGCGACGACCAGTTCCCGGAGCTCAAGAAGCGGTCCTGATCCGGCGGGGCCGGGGCTTCGCGCTCCGGCCCCACGGCGGGTATGTTCCCCAGCGTGCGGAGGTCCGCTCCGCCCGCTGACGGGAGCAGCAGATGAGCCAGACCACCGAACTCGTTCCGAAATCCGTTCTCACCCGCATCCAGGACTTCTCCGATCCCCGACAGGAGTGGCGCCGGCTCTTCGCCGAGCTCTACGGCACCTTCCTCCTCGTGCTCGTGGCGGCCGGTGGCGGCATGATGGGCCAGGCGTTCCCCGGCGTGATCGATCGCAGCGCGGCCGTCACCGCACCCGGGCTGATGGTGCTCGGGGTCATCCTGTTCATGGGCAAGGTGTCCGGCGCCCACCTCAATCCCGCCGTCAGCATCGCCTTCGCGCTCCGCGGTGACTTCCCGTGGTGGCGGGTTCCGGGTTATATCGTCGTGCAGCTGGCCGGAGCCGCTCTCGCCGCCCTCGTGCTCAAGGCCGTGATCGGGGTGTCGGCCACCGCCGGGTCCAACTACCCGGCCAGCGGCTACTCCACCTGGGCCGCCTTCTGGATGGAAGCCATTCTCACCCTCGGCCTGGTGAGCGTGATCCTCGGCACCGCGTCCGGCGCCCAGAACGTGGGCCTGTTCGGCGCGTTCGGCGTCGGCGCCTACATCGTCCTTGCGGGTCTCTGGGGGAGCCCCATCTCCGGGGCGTCGATGAATCCGGCGCGTACCTTCGGACCCGACCTGGTCGGCTGGGACTTCACGGACTACTGGGTGTACCTGGCCGGCCCCCTCGCCGGAGCGGTCGCCGCCGTGGGCCTGGCGTTCCTGCTGCGCGGCCGGGGTGGCGGCGCATCCGGTTCTGCCGCGGCCCAGGGCGCCCTGTTCACCGAGGTGTCGGAGGGCGACCGTTAGGGCGTGCGGCGGGTGGCTTGCTGCTGCGGGGCGTGCGGTTCGAGGGGCACGCCCTCCAGGGTGAGGGGCATGCCCGCGGCGTCGTCGACCAGACCGGCGACGGCCAGCAGCGGGATGGGCAGCCAGGACGGCCGGTTCCGGGACTCGTAGACGCTCTCGTAGATGGCCTTGTCGAGCTCGAACGCGGCCAGCAAGGGCTCCTGGCCGGTGAATGTATCGCCGTCCAGCTCACGGTACCCCTGCAGGAACGCGGCCCGGGCGGTCGTGGCCCAGGCCAGCGCTGCGGGACCGGCCGCCGGGTCGCGGCTGGCGATGGTCGCGCCCACGTAGGAGAACGACCGCAGCATGCCGGCCACGTCCCGCAGCGGCATGTCCGGCAGGGTGCGTTCGGACAGCGGCCGCAGCGGTTCGCCCTCGAAGTCGATCAGCACCCAGCCGCGCCCGGGCGCGTCGAGGACCTGACCGAGGTGATAGTCGCCGTGGATGCGCTGCAGGCGTGGCCAGGACGCCGCCTGGGCGCGGGCGAACACGCCCGCCACCGCCTCGCTGTGCCGGGCCAGTTCCGGCACCTCACGCGCGGCCAGGCGGTACCGCTCCCGCATCGTCGAGCAGAGCTGGTCGACGACGTCGGGCGTGGACTCGACCGTGGGGAACACCCGGGCCAGGTCCCGGTGCACCGCCGCCGTGGCCGCCCCCAGGGCCCGCGCCGGGCCGGAGAAGTCCTCGCCGGCGGCCGCTGCGCCCAGAGCGACCCGCCACGCGTCTTCGACCCCGGGCAGGAACTCCTGCACGAAGGCCAGGTGGCCGCTGCTCCGGGTCGCCGCGAACGGACCCGTCCACTCGGCCCACACCGCGCCCACGGGCTCGGGCACGAACCTGGATCCGGCCAGGGCGAGGGCGGACTGCACCGACACATCCGGGTTCTGGCCGTCGGCCACCACCCGGAACACCTTGCAGATCACCGGGCGGCCGGGCCGGCCGTCTGCGCCGGCGAGCTCGACGATGATCGAGGTGTTCGACTGCTCCCCGCTGAGGACCCGGCTGGCCACCACCGTGAGCCCGCGCAGGCCACCGGCGGCCGGCGTGCGAATCGTCTCGCCCCGCGCGTTCACGCCGGAATCGTCGCCGGCCGGTGCCGACCCGCCAGACAGGACGAAGTCCAGCAGCGCCGCCGCGTAGGCGGGATCGTGGGTGGCGTCGTACACGTACCGGGGGAGGCCGTCGGGGCCGGTGACCTGCGCGATGAGGGCCGGAGAGACGGACTCGCGAGGTCCGGTTCCGCGCGGTCCGGTCTGGGGAAGCGGAGCCGCACGCTCGGTCAGCGGCAACTGGTACACCGTGGAGAACCGGCTGGCGGTGTCCAGCACCAGATGGCACCGGATGCGCACACCCGGCTCGGTGCTGGGCAGGGCCCACTGGCCGATGCTGGTCAGCAGCGGGCTGTGGCCCTTCCCTGCGAACCAGCGCTGCCCGCCCGCCCAGCCGTCGAGGCCGGGCGGAAGGTCGATGCCGGTGCCGGCGCTGGCGTGCTTCATGTGGCTCAGCGTATCCCGGCCGGCTACTCGGGCGGTGCCGAACGCACCTGCGAGACGTCGGCGCTGAGCAGCGACACCAGCACGGAATCATTTTTCGTGGCCTGCTGGCCGATCTCGGTGAAGCCCAGGCGGTCGTGGAAGGCCAACGACTCGGGGTTGGCCGGCCGCAGGTTGACCTCGCAGAACACCACGTCGGTGCCCAGGGCCCGCGCGGCGTCGAAGACCGCCGAATAGAGGTGCGCGCCCAGGCCGAGGCCGCGGTGGTCCGGCGCCACGACGATGCGGTCGACGTAGAGGAAGGAGTCGGTGCGGCGGGAGAACCACCGGTAGTTCTCGCTTGCGTAGTCGGCGCCGGCGGCGAAAAGGATCACGAAGCCCAGCACGGTACCCGGTTCGGTATCGCTCGTGACGGCGACGGCGCTGTGGCTGGCCCCGAGGATCGCCGTGAGCTCGTCGATGTCGAGGTCGTTGACGGCCGGCACCGCGGCGCTGTTGAGTTCGAGTAACTGGGCGGTGTCCGTGTCGAGCACGGGGCGAATGGACACCGGGGGCAGCGTGGAGTTCATCCTCCGACGATAATCGATGGGCCCCGGCCCGTCCCGCAGCCACGCTCCTAGCCGCCGCCGCTGGAGCGCAGTAGGTTGCCGCTGCCGGCGAATTCGGCGCCGGCTCTGAATTCGGGAGGACTCATGCGTGGTCGCGAAGTTGTCTGGTTCAACACCATCGGACTGACGGACGTTCCTCAGGTCGGCGGCAAGAACGCATCCTTGGGCGAGATGGTGCGCTCGTTGGCTGCCCGCGGTGTGCGGGTGCCCAACGGCTTCGCCACCACGGCCGACGCGTACCGCGCCTTCGTCGCGGCCAACGGGCTCGAGAGCGTGATCCGCGAACAGATCGACCGCTATCACTCCGGCCGATCCACGCTGAGGGAGACCGGTCTGTGGTTGCGTGAGGCGTTCCTGGCCGGGGAGTTCCCCGCGGCGATAGCCGACGACATCCGGGTGTACTACCGCACGCTGTCGACCGAGGCCGGGGTGCCCAACCTGCCCGTGGCCGTGCGCAGCAGCGCCACGGCCGAAGACCTGCCGGATGCGAGCTTCGCCGGCCAGCAGGAGACCTTCCTCAACGTCAGCGGCGAGCGGGACCTGCTCGATGCCTGCCGCCGTTGCTACGCGTCGTTGTTCACCGACCGTGCCATCAGCTACCGCGAGGTGAAGGACTTCGACCACCTCGAGGTCGCCCTGTCGATCGGCGTGCAGCGGATGGTGCGCAGTGACCTGGCCGGGTCCGGCGTGATGTTCTCCATCGACACCGACACCGGCTTCCCGGGCGCCGCGGTGATCAGCGCCGCCTGGGGGCTGGGCGAGACCGTGGTGCAGGGCGCGGTGGACCCCGACAAGTACCTGGTCTTCAAGGCGCTCCTCGCCGAACCCGACTGCGAACCGATCATCGAGAAGACCCTGGGGCGGAAGGACCGGAAGATGACGTACGCCGAAGGCGGCAGCGCGCGCACCCGGGTCATCGACACCCCGGAGCGCGAACGCCGGGCCTTCGTGCTCGACAACGCCGAGATCGTGCAGCTGGGCCGCTGGGCGCACATCGTGGAGGACCACTACGGCCGGGCGATGGACATGGAGTGGGCCAAGGACGGGATCACCGGTGAACTGTTTCTGGTGCAGGCCCGGCCGGAGACCGTGCACTCGCAGAAGAGCCTCACCCGGTTCTCGGTGAGCCGCCTGATCGAGAGCGGGCCGGTGCTGGTGTCCGGCGTCGCCATCGGCGACAGCATCGCCTCCGGCACGGCCTGCGTGATCCGCGACCCCGCCGACATCGAGAAGTTCCGGGACGGCGCGATCCTGGTGACCGAGATGACCGACCCCGATTGGGTGCCCATCATGACGCGGGCGGCCGGGATCATCACCGACCACGGCGGCCCCACCAGCCATGCCGCCATCGTCAGCCGGGAACTCGGCGTGCCGGCCGTGGTCGGCACCCGCAACGCCACCGAGGTGCTCACCGAGAACGCGCCCATCACGATCTCCTGCGCCGAGGGTGATGAGGGCTTCGTGTACGCCGGCATCCTGGCCTCGGAGACCGAACAGATCGACCTGGGCGCGGTGCCGATCACCCGCACCCAGGTGATGGTCAACATCGCCAGCCCGGCCGCCGCCTTCGAATGGTGGCGGCTGCCCACGGCGGGGGTGGGGCTGGCGCGGATGGAGTTCATCATCAACAACCTCATCAAGATCCATCCCATGGCACTCGTGCACCCGGAGCGCGTGACCGATCCGGCCGTGCTGCGCCAGATCGCCGAGCTCACCCGCGGGTACGACGACCTCGGCGAGTACTTCGTGAACACCCTGGCCCTGGGCATCGCCAAGCTGGGGGCGCCGTACTACCCGCATCCGGTGATCGTGCGGTTGAGCGACTTCAAATCGAACGAGTACGCGCACCTGATCGGCGGCGACGTCTTCGAGCAGGGCGAGGAGAACCCGATGCTGGGCTTCCGGGGTGCCTCCCGGTACTACGACCCGAAGTACGCCGAGGGGTTCGCGCTGGAATGCCGGGCGCTCAAGCGCGTGCGCGAGCAGATCGGCTTCAGCAATGTGATCGTGATGGTGCCGTTCTGCCGCACCACGACCGAGGCCGACAAGGTGCTCGCGGTGATGGCGGAGAACGGCCTGGTCCGCGGCCAGAACGGCCTGCAGGTCTACATGATGTGCGAGATCCCGGCCAACGTGATCCTGGCCGAGCAGTTCGCCACCCGGTTCGACGGGTTCTCCATCGGCTCCAACGACCTCACCCAGCTGGTGCTCGGTGTCGACCGGGACTCCGGCGACCTGGCGGCCCTCTTCGACGAACGCAACGAGGCCGTGACCCGGATGATCAGCGAGGCCATCGAGAAGGCGCACGCCGCGGGCATCAAGATCGGCATCTGCGGGCAGGGGCCCAGCAACTACCCGGATTTCGCCCAGTTCCTCGTCGGGGAGGGGATCGACTCGATCTCGCTCAACCCGGATTCCTTCCTGAAGACCGTGCACCTGATCAAGGAGGCCGAGACAGCGGCGGCGGCGGGCACCTGGCCGACGCTCACGCGCGTGACGACGTAACCGGCGCCGCGGGCCCGGCCGGCAGGTCGACGCGGCCGGGACCCCGCGGCCGGGACCCCGCGGCCGGGACCCCGCTGCGGGTGACTCCTAGGCCGAGTCGTCCGTGCTCTGGTCTGCTCCGTCGAGCAGGGCTCGCTCGTAGTCCACCTCGGCGGCGTCGGCCACCTGTCGGGCGGCGATGACGCGCTCACTGATGCGGTGCTCCACGGCCTCGGCCATGGCCACCTCCTCGGGAGAGGCATTGGACAACAGGTCCTCCAGGGTGTCGGGGTCGCGGTGCAGGGCCTCGATGGCCGCGACCTCCGCCCGCGCGACAGCGGCCCGGCTGCGCAGGAACGTGATCCGCGCCTCCCACTGCTGGCGGGGGTTCGGCGGCGGTGGCGGAACCGGCTGCACGCTGTGCCCGATGCCGGCGGTATCCGCGTGCCCGGTGCTGCCCGGCCCGGCGCTGCCCGTGCCGGTACTGCTGGTGTTGCTGCTGCCGGTGTCATTGCTCTCGACGTTCACGGCGCCTCCCTTGTCGGTGGGAGCCTAGCGCCGCATCCGGCCGGGCGGAATGGAGGCGCCGGCGACGCCCACGCCCATTACTCGAAGGTGCGCAAGAGCTGCCAGCGACCCCGGCCGTCGTCGTGCTGGATGTCGAAGACCAGCGAGGTGCCGTCATCGGCGGTGCCCTGGCACCGCCAGGCCGCCACGGGTTTGGGCGGATGGGTGAGGAAATGCAGCAATTCGTCGGGGAGCGACGCCGATGCCGTCAACGGCGTGGGGGTGTCGGTCACCCGGAACCGGCGGGCTCGCCAGACCAGTCGCACGGGGGAGCCCTCCGGGGTCACCCAGACCGCAACGGTCTCATTGATCACACTCATGGGGCATCACCTCGACTTGTAGAACATATGTTCGAAGTTTACTGCACGCCCGCCGACATTACGAGACCCGGATGCCGTGATCGGGGTGCCCGGGCCCGGCCGGCCGGCTCAGCAGCGGCTCATAACCCGGGCATAGCCGGCTGATAGGCGCCTCCGGCTCAATGGACATCGTTGCGTTACCGATAGTTCATTTGGAGGACACCATGTTGCAGGCCGCGATCATCCTGATCGATCTGCTCTTCATCAGCCTGCTCACGTTCGGGCTGTATTTTCCGCGTCACCGCCGTCGAGACCTCGTCGTCGCGTACCTCATCGTCAATGTCGGAGTACTGGCCGTGGCCCAGGTGCTCGCGTCGAGCACCGTGGGTGTGGGCCTGGGCCTCGGCCTCTTCGGTGTGCTCTCGATCATCCGGTTGCGCTCCAGCGAGATCGAGCAGCACGAAGTGGCCTACTATTTCGCCGCCCTCGCCATGGGACTGCTCGCCGGCCTGAGCACCGAGCCCTCTTTGCTCACCGTCGTGCTGATGGCCCTCATCGTGGCCGTCGTCTACTTCGGCGACAACCCCCGGCTGTTCCGCAGCTACCGACAGCAGACCGTGGTGCTGGATGCGGCGATGCCCGACGAGTCCGCCCTCATCGCCCATCTCGAGGGACTGCTCGGCGCCCGGGTGCACGGCGTGCACGTGCGCAGCCTCGACCTGGTCAACGACACCACTGTCGTCGACGTGCGGTACCAGGTGGGCGCCCAGCGTTCCTCGGCTCCCACCCTGGCTCCGCGGCCCAGCACCGGTGTCACGCTCCTGCAGGAGGCGAACCGATGAGCACCGTGCTCGACCTGCCGCTCGACGGCCTCGGCACCATCGACCTGGCCGAACTGACCGACCGCGCGGGACTGCTCACCCGGGTCGACCGCAAGTACGTGTTGCCGCGGAGCGAGCTCGGCGAGGTCCTGGCCGACCTCGACCCCGGCGTGCGGGTGCTGGACATCGACGGGGTGCGGTCGTCGGCGTACGAATCGGTGTATTTCGACACCCCGGAGCTCACCAGCTTCCTCATGGCGGCGCATCCGCGTCGGCGGCGATTCAAGATCCGCACCCGCACCTACGTCGACTCCGCCCAGAGCTACCTCGAGGTGAAGACCCGCGGTGGCCGGGGCGTGACCGTCAAGGACCGCCTGCCGTACGGGATCGACGACCGGGACACCCTCACCAGCGAGGGCCGCCGGTACACCGACACGGTGCTGGACGAGGCTGAGATCCGCGGTGCGGAGGGGCAGGAACTCGTGCCCACTCTCACCACCCGCTACCTGCGCACGACCCTGTTCGTTCCGGAGTCCAGCAGCCGGGCCACGATCGACACGGGCCTGTCCTGGACCGCGGTGCCCACCGGTACCGGGCCGCTCCGGCTGGACCGGCCGCACCTGGCGATCGTGGAGACCAAGTCCGGCTCGCGTGCCTCCGCGGTCGACCGGATCCTCTGGGCGCACGGGCACCGGCCGGCCAGCATCTCGAAGTACGGCACCGGCATGGCGGCTCTTCGCACCGATCTCCCCGGCAACAAGTGGGCCCCCGTCCTGCGCCGGTACTTCCGCTAGGCGCCCCTCGCGCCGGCACTCCCCACCTCCTGACCTCCGCCCCAGCGCGGACACCCATCGATTGTGAGTACCCCCATGAAGAAATCACCCGCCGCGCCATCCGCGCCCGGCACCCGCCGCTTCGGTGTGCAGGCCTGTACCTACCGAGTGCTGCCGTTCCTCGTCACCGCGGCCCTGCTGACCGGATGCACCGCCGTCGCCGGGGCCGCCGAGTCGACCGGCACCAGCGGCACCAGCGCCTCCGCCACGGCCGCCGTCGCCGTGGACACGTCCACCACCGCCGCCGAGGTGCTGGCCGCGAACCAGCAGACCCACGACGACGCCACCGACTACGAGTGGGACGACGCCGACGTGGTGGCGATCACCCTCGACGGCGACGGCGCCTCAATCGACACGGAAACCGAAGACAGCCCCTCCGAAGACACCGGGGCCGTGACCGTCTCCGGCAGCACCGTGACCATCACGGCCGCAGGTACCTACGAGCTCAGCGGCACCCTCGACGACGGCCAGATCGTCGTCGCCTCCGCGGGTGAGGGCACCGTGCGCCTGATCCTCAACGGCGTCGAGGTGAGCAACTCCACCGGGGCCGCCCTGGTCGTCTCCGAGGCCGACGAGGCGATGATCGTGCTGGCCGACGGCTCGAGCAACTCCCTCTCCGACACCGACAGCTACGCCGAGGACGCCGACGCCAACGCGGCGCTCTACAGTGCGGCCGACCTGACCATCACGGGCACGGGCTCGCTCGACGTGACCGGCAACGGCAACGACGGCATCACCAGCACGGATGGCCTGATCATCAACTCAGGCACCGTCACGGTGACGGCGGTGGACGACGGCATCCGCGGCAAGGACTACGTGGTGGTGGACGGCGGCACGGTCACTGTCACCGCCGGCGGCGACGGCCTGAAGTCCGACAACGCCGAGGACGTCACCCGCGGCTACATCTCACTGACCGGCGGCACCATCGACGTGACGGCCGCGGGAGACGGCATGCAGGCCGTCACGGACGTGGTGCTCTCCGGCGCCGATGTCACCGTGCGGTCTGGCGGCGGCCACACGGCCACGGGCGCAGACGACGTCTCGGCCAAAGGCCTCAAGTCCGGGGTGGTGACGGTCGTCGACGGCGGCACCCTCTCCGTCGATGCGGCGGATGACGCGTTGCACTCCGACGGAACCGTGCGGATCGCCTCGGGCGAGGTCACCCTCGCAGCCGGCGACGACGGGGTGCACGCCGACACGGCGCTCGACATCATCGGCGGCAGCACCACAGTGACCACCTCCTACGAGGGACTCGAGAGCACGGCCATCAGCATCGGGGACGGTACCGTCTCGGTCACCGCCAGCGACGACGGCCTCAACGCCTCCAGCGGCAGCACCACGACCGCCCAGGGCGGCGGTGGCGGCATGGACTCCGACGGTGGGGAGACCATCACCATCACCGGCGGCAGCACGGTCATCGACGCGGGGGGAGACGGCTTCGACTCCAACGGGTCGGCGACCATGAGCGGCGGCACCCTCGTGGTGAACGGTCCCACCAACGACGGCAACGGTGCGCTCGACGTGAACGGAACCTTCACCATGACCGGCGGCACTCTGGTGGCCGCCGGAAGCGCCGGGATGGCGGTGTCGCCCGAAACCGGCTCCGGCCAGACCTTCGTGGCGATCTCGCTCGATTCGGTGCAGGACGCCGGCAGCACGGTGCAGCTCGTGGACGGCTCTGGCGACGTGGTGATGGCCTTCGAATCGATCAAGGACTTCCAGTCCGTGGTGCTCTCTTCCGACGAGCTGACCGACGGCGAGACGTACACCGTCTACGTGGGCGGATCGGCCTCGGGCGAGATCGCGGACGGGGTCTACGCCGACGGCGACTACTCGGCGGCGACGAACGCGACAACCGTCACCGCCGGTGTGGCGGCAACGGGAACGATGGGCGGCGGCGGAGGCGGCCCGCGCTAACCGGTTCCCCGGGATGCTCGTAGCTCGTGAAGATGCTCGCAGCGGGTGAAAATGACCCCCTTTTCACCCGCTGCGAGCATTTTCGCCCGCTGTGACGCTGTTCACACGCTGCGACCGGACGGGAAGCCCGCGGCGGGGGATGACGGGGCACCTGCCCGGCGCTACCATCGCGGCATGATTCGCATCCTGTTGCGCGCGTTGATCTTCCTGCTGTCGGCGGCGCTGGGACTGTGGGTGGCCTCGCTTCTGCTGCCCGACCTCACGGTCACTCCGAGTGGCTTCATCACGGCCGTCGTGGTCTTCGCCGTGACGCAGAGCGTGCTCTCGCCGTTCCTGGCCAAGGTCATCGCCCGGGGCGCGCCCGCCTTCCTGGGCGGGATCGGGCTGGTGTCGACCTTCGTTGCGCTGTGGATCGCGTCGCTGTTTCCCGGCGGACTCACCATCGTGGGCTGGCAGACCTGGATCCTCGCCGCTCTGGTGGTGTGGCTGGTCACGGCCCTGGCGACCCTGCTGCTGCCGTTGTTGCTCCTGCGCGAGGCGAAGAACAAGCGCACCGACGCGGCCGGTCGCACGCCGTAGAGGTACGACCGGGGTGAGGTGCCGCAGGTCGCGGGGTCTCGTTCCTGCCCGATCAGGTGCGCCGCAGGCCCACGGCGGTCAGGGCCAGGCAGCCGGCGCAGGCGACTGCGAGCAGCGAGAGCATCAGCGGGTAACCGACGAAGCCGCTCAGGCTCGCGAAGGCGACGGGCAGCAGGAAGCCCACGTAGGTGAGGCTGTAGTAGACGCCCGTGATGCCGGCGAGGTCGGTCGGCGTGGAGATGCGTTGGATCTCGACCAGCCCGGCGACCACCGTGATGCCGTAGGCGGCGCCGAGCAGGATCCCGGTTCCCAGGGCCAGCGCGGGGGAGAGCGTGAGCGACGTGGCCACGGCGCTGAGCACGCCCACCACCATGAGTCCCATCCCCACCAGGAGCGCCCGGCCGTGGGTGATCGAGTTGAGGCGCGACACCTGCGGTTGCACGAGGGCGCCGGTGCCGAGGGTCACCACGGTCAGGAGGGTGGCGAAGGCGAGGTTCAGCTCGCCGAGCTGCGCCTCCACGAGCTTGGGCATCATGGCGTACGCGATGCCGGCGGCGCCGAACACCCAGGGCGCCGTGGGCAGCACCACGCGGAGGAAGCGGCGGTGCCCGGCGAGGGGCACCTGCAGGTCGAGCCAGAGGGAGCCGTGCACCCGGCTGCGGGGCACGGACTCCGGGGTGCGGAGTAGGGCGGGCAGGATCGCCAGGCTGAGCAGGATGTGCACAGCGTAGGGCAGCAGAGTCGGCAGCGGCCCCCACTGAGCGAGAACCCCGGACACCCCGGCGCCCAGTCCGAAACCGATCGTCAGGGTGAGCGCCGGCCGCCGCGCGCCGGCCGTGGGGCGGGCGACCAGGTCGAACGGGGCGCTGGAGAGCTCCTTGAGCCAGGCTGTTCCCACCGACATGGCCACGCCCACACTCAGACCGGCGAGGAACCGGCCCAGGCAGATGATCACCTCGCTGGAAAAGCCCAGGCCCAACAGGACGCTGGCCGTGATGCCGGCGACCACGCCCGCGATCACGAGGGGCTTGCGTCCGTACCGGTCGGAGAGCGCACCCGCGAGCAGGAGGCCTGGGACCAGGCCGACCACGTAGAGCCCGAGGAAGAGATCCGCCGTCACGGTGGAGTAGTGGCCGAGGGTCTCGTACATGTGCAGCAGAGGGGTGAAGTGGTTGCCGCCCCAGGCCATCACGAAGAGTGCGGGGGCGGCAAGCTGCCACGGGGGAATGACGCGGGGAGTGCGGGGAGACATGGGTCTTTTCGGTCGGGAGGGCGGACGAGGCGAGGACGGGTGGGGACGGGTGGGGTAGAAGGTCCGGGGAGAGCGGGCGGGGCGCCGGGCTAGAGCGACCGGTGCACGCGGTGCCCGGTTTCCAGGTGCAGGCGCAAGGCCGCGTCATAGGCGAGGGTGTCGCCGGCGCGCAGGTGGTCAGCCAACACGGTGTGCTCGTCGATGAGCACGGTGATGCTGTCGGGGTCGCGGGCCGCCACCCGGTGTACAAGCCGTTCGAGCCGGGGGCCCAGGCGGGCGTAGATGTCGTCGATGATCCGGTTGCCGGTCTCGTCGACGATGCGGGAGTGGAACCTGTGGTCTGCGCGGGCGTAGGCGAGGAGGTCGCCCGCCACGGCGGCATCCGTCTGGGCTTGGATGAGGGCGCGCAGCTCGGCGTCGACGGCCTCGATCTGGTGGGGACGCCCACCGATCAACTGCACGGCCTTGGTCTCCAGGAGCATGCGCACCTGGAGCAGGTCTGCGGTCTCCGCGTCGTCGACGGCCGTGACCACGGCGCCCTTCTTGGGGAAGAGACGCAACAGGCCGGCGGACTCGAGCATGAGGAAGGCCTCGCGCACGGGGGTGCGGCTGAGTCCGAGGGTGTGGGCCACGTCGCCCTCGGTGATGAGGGCGCTCGCCGCGAGCGTGCCCGAGATGATGGCGTCGGCCACGTGGGAGTACGCGCGATCGACCGCGGACGGCCCGTTGGAAAGGGGGCGGGCGGAAGTCGACGACTGCATGTTCTCATCGTAGCGCTGATAAATGCATCAATAACCTCAACAGGGCTCGGCGGTGTGATCAGCGGGGAGGTACGGCGACCCGGCAGTAGAGTGCAGTCACCGTGAGCCGACGATGCCTCGCCCCGGAATCCGCCGGAGACGGCCAGAGCCGGATCCGGCCTGAGTGGAAGAACGACTGATGAGCGAACGAACGATTGTGATCACCGGGGCCAGCGACGGAATCGGCGCTGCTGCGGCTCGAGCGCTCAGCGGCTCGGGCAACCGGGTGGTCATCGTGGGGCGCTCGCCGGAGCGGACCCAGGCCATCGCGGCCGAACTCGGAGCCGACCATTTCATCGCCGACTTCAGCAGGCTCGCCGAGGTACGCACCCTGGCCTCCGATCTGCTCAAGCGGTACCCGCGCATCGATGTCCTGGCCAACAACGCCGGCGGCATCATGGGGGACCGGGAGCTCACGGTCGACGGTCACGAGAAGACCATGCAGGTCAATCACCTGGCCCCGTTCCTGCTCACCACGCTGCTGATGGACCGCCTCCTCGCGAGCCGGGCCGCGGTGATCAACACCTCGAGTGCCGCCAACCGGTTCGGTCGCATCAACCTCGACGACCTCGACAACGAACGCAAGTACTCGGCCAACAAGGCCTACGGCGATGCCAAGCTCGCCAACATCCTCTTCACCCGCGAGCTGCACCGGCGCTACAACGCGCTCGGCCTGGTCACTGCGGCCTTCCACCCCGGCGTGGTCGCCACGAGTTTCTCCACCGGCTCGACCAGTGTCATGCGTTTCATCTACCAGACCGCCCTCAAGCGCATGCTGATCACGCCGGAGAAGGGCGCCGACACCCTGATCTGGCTGGCCAGCACGGCGGCCGGAGTCGATTGGCAGTCCGGCGAGTTCTACGAGAAGCGCCGCGTGCAGACCGCCAACAGGCAGGCCGCGGATGCGGGGCTCGCGACGGCCCTGTGGGAACGCAGCGCCGATATGGTCGCCACCGACCTGCTGCCGCAGGACCACGCCTCCTAGCCCGCAGCGGGTCCAGTTGTCGCAGGCACGACGGGCGGCCAGGGCGCGGTGATCCCCGTCAGGAGATGCGCGTGAGGGCCGTGAAGGACATGGTCCCCGAGTAGCCGTTCTGGCAGGTCTGGTAGAGCAGGTCGTAGCCGCGCGGGATGTCCGCGGTGCTGTCCCGGTCGGCGTTGAGCATGGCCACGATCCCGTCGACCCGGTAGGTGCCGGCGTGCACGCCGGCGAGCGTGATCACGGTGCCCGCGTCGTCGGGGAAATCCTTGCCGCCGCACGACCAGTGCTCGGCGATGGTGGGCACGTTCTGGTAGTGCGCGGTCACGTCCACCGACCCGATGCACTCGTCGAGTTCCGGCGTCCACCCGGTGGCGTGCACGGTGTTGGTGTACCGCTCGCGCAGGATCCGGTCCTGTTCGGCCTGCCAGTCGGCCATGGCCTGCACGACGGCGGCCACCGGAGCGGCCAGGTCGTCGGCCACGCCCTGCACGCCCGACGCCGCCGTGAAGTCGAATGCCGCGAGTGCCTTCGCGTCGTCACGGATGCCCGGACCCAGCTCGAACACGGCGCTCCGGGTCGTCGAGGCATCAGCAGCGACTTCCGCGGCCGTGAGCTCCTGAGCGGCCGAGCTCAGGCGCAGGGTCACGGTGTCGATGGCGGCGGCGAGGTCCGCGCGCGGCTGCTCGTCGAGCACCTTGCCCGCGCTCTCGTCGAGCAGGGCGATCGCGTCGTCGAGGGCGCTCTCGCCGGTGCTCACGGTGTCCACGGCCGTGGACTGCTCGGCACGGAAGGCCTGGGCCGCGGCGTCGTAGGCGTTCTGGGCCTCGGACACCGAAATGGTGCGAACGACGAATCCGGCGACAAGCAGCAGCGCGAGGGTTCCGGCGGCCACCAGCATGCCGGTGCGGATGCCGGTGCGGCGGCTGCCCCGCATCCGGAGGCCGCGGACACGGCCACCGTTCTGCGGGGCGCGCGCCGACCCGGCTGCTTCCTGCCGCTCGTCCCCTGGAATTCGCCCCACCCGCTTCGCCTGGCCGGCCGGTCGCCGGTTTCCGGTGGCCAGTTTATCGGGAGCATGTTACGGGCGGGGAAACTTCCGTGCTCCCGCCCGTACCCTCCGGCAGTCGACTCGGGCAGTATGTCGTCGATGACGACACCGGCGATCCATATCGGGACCTCGGGGTGGAGCTACGACCACTGGGAGAACGTGCTCTACCCCGTCGGCCTGCCGCCGGCGAAGCGACTGGCCCACTATGTGGGCGCCTTCGACACCGTCGAGCTCAACGCCAGTTTCTACCGGTGGCCACGCCCGGACGTGTTCGCCGGGTGGAACCGGCGCCTGCCGGCCGGATTCCTCATGTCGGTGAAGGCGCCCCGCGGGCTGACCCATGCGCGGAAGCTCTACGAACCCGAGGTGTGGGCCGGCCGCATCGAGGCGGGCTGGCACGAACTCGGTGAGCGTCGCGCCGTCCTGCTGGTGCAGCTGGCGCCCCGGCACGAGCGCGACGACGCCCGGCTGGACTACTTCCTCGGCGCCCTGCCGCCGTGGGTCCGGGTGGCCGTCGAATTCCGGCACGACAGCTGGCACGTCGAGGAGGTGTTCGCCATCCTCGAGCGGCACGGGGCCGCCTACTGTGTGATGAGCGGAGCCGGGCTGCCCTGTGTGCTCCGCGCCACCGCGCCGTTCGTCTACGTGCGCCTGCACGGGCCCGCCCACGACGCGCTCTATGCCGGGTCGTATTCGGAGACGGATCTGCGCTGGTGGGCCGACCGCATCCGCGAGTGGCAGGCCGGCGGCCGGGAGGTGTTCGCCTATTTCAACAACGACGGCGACGGCAACGCGGTGCGGAACGCCTGGACCCTGCGGGACCTGGTGGGAGTCTGAGCGTTGGTGAGCAGGAGGACAGAAACCCCGCACAATGCCCCTAGCGCGCGGACCGGAGGTGGGATATGCAAACCGGCATACCAGCCGATTATCGGCCGGGCGAGCTCGCCAAACAGCCGGTCACGCCCCATCTGCCTGCATAGAATTGTGGCCCCGGACGCGGTCTGACGAGTCACCGCGTCGATGAGGCACCCGATCGGGTGCATGTCCAGCAGAGGTGTCCATGACCATGACCGACGTCGCGTCTCCCGTTCTCGACGAACTCGCAGCGGTGCTCACAGCCGCCCAGATCGTCACCGGCCCGCGCACCGAGAGCAATCGTCGCGACCAGTCCGAGGGCACGCTCAGCGGCGAACCGCTCGCGGTGGTCTTCCCGGCCAGCACCGAGGAGGTCGCGGCCGTCGTCACCATCGCCGCCGCGCATCGCATCCCGATCGTGCCGCAGGGAGCCCGAACCGGCCTCGCCGGCGGGGCCAACGCCATCGCCGGCGCCATCGTGCTCAGCACCACCCGGCTCAAGAAGATCCTCTCGGTCGACGCCGCCAACCAGACCGCCACAGTGCAGGCCGGCGTGCGCACCATCGCCCTCGCCCGCGCCGCCGAGGCCGTCAACCTGTTCTACCCGCCCGACCCCGGCTCCTGGCGGGCCTCCACCATCGGCGGCAACGTGGCCACGAACGCCGGCGGCATGCTTTGCGTCAAGTACGGCGTCACGGGCAACTTCGTGCGCCAGCTCACGGTGGTGCTCGCCGACGGGTCGATCGTGAAGACCGGGCAACGCACCATCAAGGGTGTGGCCGGCTACAACCTCACCGCGCTGCTGGTGGGGTCTGAGGGCACCCTGGGCATCATCACCGAAATCACGGTGGGCCTGCTGCCCGCCCCGGCCAGTCCCTCCGGCGTGTCAGCGACGTTCTCCACCGCGACGGATGCGTTGGCCGCGGCCAACACCATCGTTGCCGGCAGCCGCCGGCCGAGCGTGCTGGAGTTCCTCGACGGCGCCTGCATCGAAGCGATCAACGCGTTCGATCCCGCCTCCGCGCTGCCTCGGGGCGCCGGCGCCCTCTTGCTCGTGCAGTCCGACCAGATCGGCCAGGCGCACGACGACGTCGAGGCCTACGCCGACGTGCTGCGGGCCGCGGGAGCCGACGACGTGGTGATCGCCCATGACGCCGAATCCCTCGACCGGCTGATGAGCGCCAGGCGCTTGTTGCACCCGGCCGTGCAGGCTGTACGCGGGGGATGCCTGAACGAAGACATCACGGTGCCGCGTTCCCAGCTGCCGGCGCTCCTGGCCGGCCTGGCCGAGATCTCCCGGGAGCTCGACGTGCCGATCAGCACCGGAGGCCACATCGGGGACGGCAACCTGCATCCCGTCATCGGCTACGACCCCGCCGCCCCCGCCGAGCTCGAGGCGGCCCACGTCGCGTTCGCCCGGGTGATCGGCCTGGCGATCTCGCTGGACGGCTCGGCCTCCGGGGAGCACGGCATCGGCGTGCTCAAGCGTGCGCACCTCGACGACGAGCTCGGCCCGGTGCTGCGCGACCTGCAGCTGCGGGTCAAGGCGGCCTTCGACCCCCTGGGGATCCTCAACCCCGGCAAGAAGCTCTAGGGATCAGCGGGCGGGGGAGAGGTAGCGTTCCCTCAGCCGGGGAGTCATCGCGAGGCCTCCGGAGGCGTCGACCGTCAGCACGTCGATGTCCCAGCGCTCGGTGACCAGGTTGAGCGTCTCCGATCCGCCGGCCAGGATCGCTGTCGCCAGGACGTCGGCCGTGACGATTCCCGCAGCCAGGACGCTGACCTGCACGAGGTCGCCGGACTCCGGCCGGCGCCAGATGTGCTCGCCGCGCTCCGAGGTGCCCGAGGTGGCTATGGCCCGCCAGCCGCCGGTGAAGGGCACGACGCAGAGCAGGGCGCTGCGGTCGAGCGGGTCGACGATCCCCGCCGTCCACAGCCCCGCCGTCCCCGCCCCCGGCGTCCCGTCGGGCAGGTTCGCCTCGGCTTCCTGCCCGTCCGAGAGCGTGTCGCCGCCCACGGTGACCAGCCAGTCCCGCACGCCGGCCTCGTGCAGGAGCCGACCGGCGTCCTCGATGGCCAGGGCCTTGACCACGCCGGAAAGGTCGAGGAGACCGTCCGGGCGGTGCGGGGTGAAGACGCCCGCGGTGTCGTCCCGCCAGCGCAGGGCGAGTTCGTAGGCGGCGAGCATCGGGGCGCTGGCCCGGGTCAGGCGCTCCGACCCGTCATTGATCCGGCTGATCTCCGAATCGGCCCGGTAGAGGCTGAACCGCTGTTCGAGTTCCTCGAAATTGTCGCGCACGGCCTGCAACACGTCACCGCCGGAGCGATCCGGTGCGGGCGGCGCATCCCGGAAGCGCAGGCTCGCCATGGTCCCCATGGTGGGAAACACCACCGTGGACACGGTCAGAGCCCGGCCTGGTCGAGGGCCGACTGCAACGAGGTGAGATAGGCCTCGCTCGTGTAGGTGGCGCCGGAGACCGTGGAGACCTGGGCGGACTGGGCCGCGAGCACCTCCTGGCGCAGCACCGGTGCGGCCCGGTTGCTGATCTGCACGGACCTGCCGTCGGCATCCGTGAGCTTGAGGGCGGCGACGTCGGTGATGGCGCCCCCGGCCACGGTGATCTGCACTTGCACCGACCCGAACCGGGTGGAGGTGCTGCTGCCCGTGAACGTGCCGGAAGGCGCGGCGGGCGCAGCGGGCGCGGCGGTGGCCGCGGGCGCCGAACCGTTCGACGTGCCGCCGGACGACGGACCGGTCGCCGTCGACGAGCCGGCGGTGGACGGTCCGGCGCTGGTGCCGCCGCCGGAGGAGGCGGACGGAACCGACGTCATCAAGGCGCTGGGAGCGCCGAGTTGCCAGCCCACCACGAGCACGGCAGCCGACGACAGGATGCTTGCGGCAATAGCGCGTTTTCTCACCAGTCGAACCTTTCCACGTGGATCTGACGGTCGGCGAGCCCGGCCGCCTTGGCGTCCCGCACCACCAGATCGGTCCAGGCCTGCGGGCCGCAGACGTAGAGGTCGGAGTCGGTCAGCCGCGGGAACACACTCGAGATGGTGACCCCGGCACTGATCGCCTCGGCGCTCATCCAGGTGTCCACGCCACGCGGCCGGGGTCCGATCATCGAGTAGATGGCCGAGCCCGCCGTGCGGGACAGCGCGCCGACCTCGTTCCACAGGTAGCTCTGCGACTCGTCGGTTCCGCGCAGCAGCACCGTCGCCTCGCCCCGACTGAGGGGGGAGTGCTCGAGCAACGAACGGATGGGCGTGATGCCGATGCCGGCCGCCACGACCGCGAGGTGCGGGGAGGTGCGGGCGGCATCCGTGAACAGGCCGTACGGGCCCTCGATCGACACCCGCGTGCCCACCGGCACCCGTCCGAGTTCCCGGCTGCCGCGGCCCAGGTCCCGCACGGTGATGCGGGCGCTGGTGCGCGTGGGCACCGCTGAGAACGAGATCGGGTGCGCGTGCCACCAGGTGCCGGCCGTCCAGAACCGCCAGATGGCGTACTGGCCGCCCGCCGTCTGCAGCCGGTCGAGGTCGCGGCCGGTCAGGTGGATCGACACCACACCGGGAGCGATTGTCTCGATGCCGGAGACCGTGATCCCGTGCCGGTACGAGCGGATGACCGGCAGCACGAAGCGGTACCAGCCGATCGCCCCGAAGGCGAGGACGTAGAGCGCCAGCCAGTAGACCCGCTGCACGGTGCCGTCGGCCAGGACCCCGCCGGCACTGAGCTGGTGGGGGAGTGCCACCAGCACCGCGGCGTAGCTGAGCAGGTGGATGGCGTGCCAGACCTCGTACGGGAAGCGCCGGCGCACCGCGACGAGGGACGAGATCACCACGGCCACGAGCAGCCCCACGCCCAGGTAGGCGAAGGCCATATCGGGAGTGGTGAAGAGGGTGACCGTCTCGGCGACCACGTCGACACCGCTGCTGAGCGCATACCCCAGCGTGAGCAGCGCACCGTGCGCGAGGATCAGGTACAGCGCCGGCTTGCCCAGCCGCCGGTGCAGCGCCATCGCCACGTCCTGACCGACCGTGCGGTCGATCAGCGGGATGCGCGCGGCCAGCACCAGCATGATCAGGATGAGGTCGGTGCCGACGAGCCCGGTCACGATGCCCAGTGCGGTCACGGCGGATGCCACATCCGTCACGTCGTTCAGACCGCCGTACGCCAGGTACAGCGCCACGGCAAGCGCGACCGAGGTGACCAGGGCCGTGACCAGGATGTCCGCGGCGCGAAGCCGGCGCCGGGTGCGGATCCGGCGCGCCCGTGCCACCGGCGCCGGAGCGCCCCGGCCGGCCCCCCTGGCGCCGTCCGGCACGCGGGTCGTCGGTGCGCCGGTGTCGGCACTGGACTGGTGAACGGTCATGGCTCTTCTCGTTTCGGTGGGCAACACGCTCGTGGCGATCTCGGGCACACCACAACACTCCCGCGGGATTCTTCGAAGTTTCTTAGCCGTAGGCCCGGTCGGCGACGTACTATCGCGAGTGGGCGTCAGCCGGCGCCCTGCACTGGCTATGGAGGTTTGCAGTGGGCATCAACGACGACGACATCACGACATCTGGCCTGGACCCGAACGAGGGCACCGCCGACGGCGGGGCCAACCCTGAGGGCCACGACGGCGGCGCCGACGGTTCGGCGGACGCCGGCGAAGGCACCGCGGACGGGGGAGCAAACCCCTCCGGTCACGACGGCGGAGCCGACGGCTCCGCATCGGGAGAGGGCACTGCCGACGGCGGGGCCAACCCGGAAGGGCACGACGGCGGCGCCGACGGATCCGCCTGATGAGCGCCGGGCAGCGCGGGCCGAGCGATCGGCCCGCGCTTGCGCGGTTGCTGCCCATCTCGCCGGACGCGTTCGCGGCCGAGTACTGGGACCAGACGGCGTTGTTCACCCGCGCCGCCGAACTGGGCGACGGGCTCGGCGACCTGTTCAGCGCCGACGCCGTCGATGACCTCGTCACCCGCAGGGGCCTTCGCACCCCGTTCGCCCGGATGGCCAGGGCCGGCGTGCTGCTCGACCCCGCGCGCTACACGGCGCCCGGCGGGCTGGGCGCCGAGATCGCCGACCAGGTGAGCGCCGACAAGGTGCTCGACGAACTTAGCGGCGGCGCCACCCTGGTCCTGCAGGGGCTGCATCGCACGTGGCCGCCGCTGGCCGAATTCGCCCGCGCCCTCGCCGCCGACCTGGGCCATCCGGTGCAGGTGAACGCCTACATCACCCCGGCCGCCGAGCGGGGATTCGATCCCCACTACGACGTGCACGACGTCTTCGTGATCCAGGTGCAGGGGGAGAAGCGCTGGCGCATCCACCCGCCCGTTCATGCCCGGCCCCTTCGCGATCAGCCGTGGACCGGGTATCGCGCCGCGGTCGAGGGTGCGGCAGAGAAGGTGCCGGCCATTGACGAGGTCTTCCGGCCCGGTGACGTGCTCTACCTCCCGCGCGGCTGGATCCACTCCGCGACGGCTCTGGGCGGCACCTCCATCCACCTGACCATCGGGGTTGCCGCCCTCACCCGGCACGACGTGCTGCGCGAGGCCCTGGCCAGCGCGACCGCCGACGAGACGCTGCGCGCGGCGCTGCCGGTGGGCGTCGACCTGACGGATGCCGCGACGGTCGCCGCGCTGGTGAGCGCCGCCGTCGACGACCTGACCCGCTACGCCCACGGTGAGCACCACGACCTGGGCGACACCGTCGGGCGGCGCCTGCACACGAGGGTGCGTGACTCGGCCAGGCCCGAACCGATCGCCCCGCTCGCCACGAGCGCTGCTGCGGCCGCATTGCACGAGGCCACGACGGTGAGCCTGCGCCGCCAGCTCGATGCCAGGCTCGATCACGGGACGGATGCCGGCACCGTGTCGCTGGTGCTGCCGGACAAACGCGTGACGCTGCCGGCGGAGGCCAGCGACGCCCTGGCCCAGGTGCTCACGGGCCAGACCACGCAGGCCGGCGGTCTGGCCGGGCTGGACTCGGCGTCGTCCCTGGTCGTCGCCCGGCGCCTCGTGCGCGAGGGCGTTCTGGTCGTGCGGTGAGCCAGCCGGCGGGAGGGCCGACCGAACCGGTCGACGCGGCCCGGGTGATCGAACCGGCCCGTGGCTGGCTGCCCTGCAGCGACAGGTCCCTCGAACGCGACGACCCGCTGCCCGGCACCGCCGGTTACGGTGAGCGGTGGTTCCTCGTGGAGATCGACGGTGCGTGGGGCACCCATGCGTTCCTGCAGTCCCCGCTCGAACCGGCGCTCGGCCGGGCCTTGGTCACCCGGATCGAGTCCGCCGGTATCCGGCCACTGGCCATCCGCCGCACCGGCCGCACCGCCCACGAGCGGCGGGCCCAGGCCAGTTGGCGGTGGGCCGCGGTGGATGCCCGGCCCGGCCACGAGCAGATCCGCTGGGGCGCGGTGTCCGACCCCGCGGAGCTCCTCACGGTGCCGCTGGACGGGGCCGGCGGTGAGCCGTCGACCGAGCCGCTCATCTGCGTGTGCACGCACGCACGCCACGACCAGTGCTGCGCCGTGCGCGGGCGCCCGGTGGTCACAGCCCTCGCCCTGGCCCACCCGGACGCCACCTGGGAATGCTCCCACCTGGGCGGCGACAGGTTCGCGGCCACGCTCATCCTCTTCCCGCACGGCCTGTACTACGGCCGGATGAGCGCCCAGGAGGCGCCAGCACTCATCGACCGGTATCGGGCCGGACTGATCGAACCCGGCCGCTTCCGCGGGCGCAGCTCGCTGCCGAACGTCGTGCAGGCCGCGGCCGCCTTCGCCGCCCGGGAATTCGGTGACGACCGTGTAGACGCCTTCGCCTACAGGTCCTGGACGGAGTCGGCCGGAGTGCACAGTGTCTACTTCGATCACGCATCCGCAGGGCCCGCACCCGCGTCGGCCGTCCAGCCGGTCACCGTCCGCGTCGTCGAGACCCTCTCCGAGCCGCTCCTCAGCACCTGCGCCGCGACCACGGCGCGCCCGGTGCGCCAGTTCCGGCTGGACTCCATCGACCGTGCCGTGCCGGCACCCGAGCCGCCCCTGGAGACGCCGGTGGAACCACCCGTCGAGTAGCCCGACGGCTGCTCCGACGGGCCCGCATGGTCGCGCGCGCGACCGCGCGCATACCCGCTGGCGGCACCCCCCAAGGGGAGGTGAATACGGGACCAAGGTCCCGGTTCAGGCGCCGAACCGGAGAGTAATGTTCACAACAGAGGGCGAACCACCGGCACCGTGGCACTAGCTGGTACCTCGTGGTCCTGCTCTCGTGGCCCGACTGGTGGGATAAACACCCAGTCAGCGGGAAAGCCTCGATCCTACAAGGAGAGCAATCCATATGACCGTTACAGATGGCATCAGAAGCGACCAGCGCGGTCTCGCAGAAGCAGGCCCGGCTGAATTCGTCAGCGGCCCGTGGCAGGACTCGATCAATCTGCGCGACTTCATCCAGCGCAACTACACGCCGTACACCGGCGACGCAAGCTTCCTCGAAGGCCCCACCGAGCGCACCACAGGCATCTGGGCCAAGCTGTCCGCGATGTTCCCTGTCGAGCGCGAGAAGGGCGTCTATGACATCGACGCCACGACGCCCTCGTCCATCACCGCGCACAAGCCCGGCTACATCGACAAGGACAACGAGGTCATCGTCGGCCTCCAGACCGACGCGCCGCTCAAGCGCGCGATCATGCCCTTCGGTGGCTGGCGCATGGTCGCCACCTCGCTCGAGACCTACGGCTACCCCGTGTCGCCCGAGCTCGAGACGATCTTCACCGACTACCGCAAGACCCACAACACCGCGGTCTTCGACGTCTACCCTCCCGGTGTGCGTCGTGCGCGCAGCAGCCACCTGATCACGGGCCTGCCGGATGCCTACGGCCGCGGCCGCATCATCGGTGACTACCGTCGTGTGGCCCTGTACGGCATCGACGCCCTGGTCGCCGGCAAGAAGAACGACCGCGCCGAGCTGGACATGGAGCCCTCGACCGAGGACATCATCCGTGCCCGCGAGGAGAACTCGGAGCAGATCCGGGCTCTCAAGGAACTCGCCCAGATGGCAGCCAGCTACGGCTCGGACATCTCCAAGCCCGCCACCACCGCCAAGGAAGCCGTTCAGTGGCTGTACTTCGCGTACCTCGGTGCGGTCAAGGAGCAGAACGGTGCGGCAATGTCGTTCGGCCGCAACGCGGCCTTCCTCGACGCCTACATCGAGCGCGACCTCGCCGCCGGAACCCTGACCGAGTCCGGTGCCCAGGAACTCATCGACGACCTCGTCATCAAGCTGCGCATCGTGCGGTTCCTCCGCACCCCGGAGTACGACGAGATCTTCGCCGGAGACCCCACCTGGGTCACCGAGTCGCTCGCCGGCATCGGTGAAGACGGTCGCCCGCTCGTCACCAAGACCGCGTTCCGCTTCCTGCAGACCCTGTACAACGTGGGCCCCGCACCCGAGCCGAACCTGACCGTTCTGTGGAGCGACAAGCTGCCCGAGGGCTTCAAGCGCTTTTGCGCCCAGGTCTCGATCGACACGTCGGCCATCCAGTACGAGTCCGACGAACTCATCCGCAACGAGATGGGTGACGACGCCGCGATCGCGTGCTGCGTCTCCCCGATGCGGGTCGGTAAGCAGATGCAGTTCTTCGGGGCCCGCGTCAACGCCGTCAAGGCGCTGCTGTACTCGATCAACGGCGGCAAGGACGAGGTGTCCGGCAAGCAGATCGCCCCGGCCACCGCGCCGAACACCGACGAGATCCTCGACTACGACACCGTCTTCCCGGCCTACCTCGAGACCCTCGAGTGGCTCGCCGAGACCTACGTCACCGCGCTGAACTGCATCCACTACATGCACGACAAGTACGCGTATGAGCGCCTCGAGATGGCACTGCACGACAAGGAGATCATCCGCACCCTGGCCTGCGGCATCGCCGGCCTGAGCGTGGTCGCCGACTCGCTGTCCGCCATCAAGTACGCCACGGTCCGTCCGGTCCGCGACGAGACCGGCCTGGTTGTCGACTACACCGTTGAGGGCGAATTCCCCACCTTCGGCAACGACGACGACCGCGTCGACGTCATTGCGGTGGACGTCATGGAACGCTTCATGACGATGATCCGCAAGCACCCGACCTACCGCGACGCGATCCACACCCAGTCGATCCTGACGATCACGTCCAACGTGGTCTACGGCAAGGCCACCGGCAACACGCCCGATGGTCGCCGCAAGGGTGAGCCGTTCGCACCGGGCGCCAACCCGATGAACGGCCGCGACACACACGGTATGCTCGCGTCGGCACTCAGTGTCGCCAAGCTTCCGTACAGTGAAGCGCAGGACGGCATCTCGCTGACCAACACTGTCGTTCCGAGCGGCCTCGGCCACACCAAGGACGAGCAGATCACCAGCCTGGTCGGCCTGCTCGACGCGTTCACGTCGGCCACCGGCTACCACCTGAACGTCAACGTGCTCAACAAAGAGACCCTCGAAGACGCCATGCTGCACCCGGAGAACTACCCGCAGCTGACGATCCGTGTTTCCGGTTACGCCGTGAACTTCGTCCGCCTCACCCGCGAGCAGCAGATGGATGTCATCAGCCGCACGTTCCACTCGCACTAAAGAACACCCTTAACACATGACCGGCAACGCTAGGTAGGACGAGACCATGACCGCGATCAACCTCGGCTTCCCTAGCGTTGCCTGTCCTGTTGTAGAACTTTCCGGAGAGCACGTCGACCTGTCGGCGCCCGTCTCCGACGACGTCAGCGCCCTCAACGACGCCGACCGCAAGGCCGAACTGCACACCCTCGAAATGAAGGCGATCCGGGAAGGCACCGTCGCCAGTGTGCACTCCTGGGAGCTGGTGACCGCCGTCGACGGCCCCGGCACCCGCATGACCCTGTTCCTCTCCGGCTGCCTGCTGCGCTGCCAGTACTGCCACAACCCGGACACCTGGAAGATGCGCGACGGCCTGGTCACGCCCATCGACGAACTCGTCGCCCGGATGACCCGCTACCTCGGCGTTTTCAAGGCCACCAACGGCGGCCTCACCATCTCGGGCGGCGAGCCGCTCATGCAGCCCGCCTTCGTGAAGCGGATGTTCAAGGAAGCGCACGCCCTGGGCGTGCACACCACCCTGGACACCTCCGGCTACCTCGGCAAGAGCGCCTCGGACGAACTCCTCGACAACGTCGACCTGGTTCTGCTCGACGTGAAGTCGGGCCTGCCCGACACCTACAAGACCGTCACCGGCCGCGAACTCGCGCCCACCATCGCCTTCGGCGACCGGCTCGCCGAGCGGGGCATCCCGGTCTGGGTGCGCTTCGTCCTGGTGCCCGGACTCACCGACGCCGTCGACAACGTCGAAGCCGTCGTGGACATCGTGAAGAGCTGGCCCAATGTGCAGCGTGTGGAGGTGCTGCCCTTCCACCAGATGGGCGAGGACAAGTGGGACCGCCTGAGCATCCCGTACCCCCTGCACGGCGTGCACCCGCCGGAGAACGAGCTGTTGAACCGCGTGCGTGGCCAGTTCGAAGCCCGGGGACTGACCGTCTTCTAGGCTTCCGCTTCTGCGCTCTTCTGCCAGGCGACACGGGCCCGGCGCCCGCGACACACGGCGAATATCGGCTTTACGCATATAAATGCGTGAAGCCGATTTGCCTTTGACCAGCACAAATAGTGTTACGAATTTGAAGCCAGGGACTTTGTACCCTGACTGGGAAAACAGGTTGCTGCCAGACTGTGGATATCTTCAGATTCACAACGAAAGGCAACATCGTGTCAACAGCAACAGTTCCGGCCACGGCCCTGAGCGCCACCAAGACCAAGGTCGTCAAGCTCATTGGTTGGGCCGGAATTCTCGGTGCAATCGTCATGATCGTCGGCGGCGGCGTCGTCTGGGGCGTCGTGAGCTCGCAGCTCGCCGCCGAGAACATCACCGTCTCCGAGGACGCCGAGTTCCTCGCCGGCGCACCCGTGGTCGGCCCGTTCTCCGCTTACGCGCAGGCGACCATCATCAACCACCACGCCCTCGCGATGGCCGACAACAAGACGTACGCCGAGCTCGAGCAGGATGACCCGCTGCGCGCGACGGTCATGAACGCCTCGTTCCTGCGGACCTCGCTGTTCACCTCGGTCGTCTCGTTCGGCGTCTCGGCCTTCGCCATGGGCATGGGCCTCCTGTCCGGCCTCTTCGGCTGGGCCATCCTGACCCTCGCTCCGGCCTGGCCCAAGAAGACCACGGCCACGGGCGTTCGCGCGTAGTCGTCACACCTCGTCAACGACCCGGCAGCCTCGGCTGCCGGGTCGTTCGTCGTTTCCGCCCGCAACGACCGGCGCCGGCCGTTGCCGTGGGGCGGTTCGAGCCCCTAGTGTGAGCGAGGGGACACCCCCGATCCTCGGCACCACTACCTGGGCATCACTTTTGGGGGACCCATGAGCGAGAACCTTCACTCACGCGCGCGAACCGGTCTGGTCGCGCTGGTTCTCGGCGCCGTCCTGCTGGCCGGTACGGCGGCCGCATCCGTTTCACCCGTCACAGCTTCACCCGCAGCAGCCTCGCCGGCAGCGGCGCGTGTCATCGATGCGGCGTCCTCCGCGATCTCCACGTCGGTCGCTTCTGCGGCGGCCGCCCCCACGACGTCCGGTTGGCTGCACACGTCCGGTGGCACCATCCTGACCGCCTCCGGCGTTCCCTACGTGATCAAGGGCGTGTCCTGGTTCGGCATGGAGACGTCGAACTGCGCCCCGCACGGCCTCTGGACCATTTCGCTCGCGTCCGGACTGGCGCAGATCAAGGCGATGGGATTCACGACCCTGCGGCTGCCGTTCTCGAATGAGTGCCTTGCGGCGCCCGCCACGAGCTCGATCAACTACGCGGTCAATCCCGACTTGGTGGACAAGACGCCGCAGGAGCTGCTCGACATCGTCGTGAGCAAAGCCGCGGCCGCCGGACTCACCGTCATCCTCGACCGGCACCGGCCTGATTCCGGCGCCCAGTCGGAGCTCTGGTACACCGCGCAGTACAGCGAGGCACGCTGGATCGCCGATTGGCAGGCGCTGGCCACCCGGTACCGGAACGACCCGACCGTGATCGGCGTCGACCTGCACAACGAGCCGCACGGACCTGCCTGCTGGGGCTGCGGCAACCCCGACACCGACTGGCAGGCCGCGGCGACTCGCGGCGGCAACGCCGTGCTGGCCGTGAACCCCAACCTGCTGATCCTGGTCGAAGGAATCGAGAACCAGGCGTCCGGCACCTCCACCTGGTGGGGCGGTGGCCTGAGCGGCGTCGCTGCGAAACCCGTCACCCTCACGGTGCCGAACCGCGTGGTGTACTCGCCCCACGACTACCCGGCATCCGTCTACGCCCAGAAGTGGTTCAGCGCCAGCACCTACCCGGCCAACCTCACCTCGGTCTGGGACGCGAACTGGGGCTACATCAGCAAGAACGGCATCGCGCCCGTGCTGGTGGGGGAGTTCGGCAGCAAGCTGGAGACCACCTCAGACACACAGTGGATGAGCGCGATCGTGGGCTATCTGGCCGCGAACAAGACGAGTTTCGCCTACTGGTCGTTCAATCCCAACAGCGGCGACACCGGCGGTATCGTCGCCGACGACTGGGTCACCCCGCAGGCCACAAAGCTCGCCGCCCTCGCGCCGCTCTTGACGAGTGGCGCCACCACGCCGATCCCGGCACCGGCACCCACTCCGACCGCCAGCGCCACGCCCACCGCGACGCCGAAGCCCACCGTCACCCCGACGCCCACAGCCACGCCGAAGCCCACCGTCACGCCGACGGCGACGCCGAAGCCCATTGTCACCCCGAAGCCCACAGCGACGCCGAAGCCCACCGTCACCCCGAAGCCCTCAGCTACCCCGACGGCGACGGCGACGGCGACGGCGACGGCGACGGCGACGGCGACGCCGAAGCCCACGACCGCGCCGACCGCCGCTGCCGGAGCCACCGTGGCGTGGCAATTGCAGAATTCCTGGAGCGCCGGCTACGTCACCGAGCTCCTCGTCACCGGCACCACCGGGGTGAAGGGCTGGACGGCGACCTGGCCAGACACCAAGGCCACCAGCATCGTCAACGCCTGGGGCATGACCTGCACGCTCAAGGCCAAGACCTCGATAACCTGCACCGGCTCCGACTGGGCAGCAGCGGTCCCTGCGGGCCAGACGGCACGCGTCGGGGTGCAGGTGGCCGCCGGCGCCGCTCCGGTCTCACCCGTGCTCACGGTGACGACCCGATAGTGGTGACGACCGGCTAGCCAGGACCGTCCGGGTGGGTGCCGAGCGGTGCTGTCGGGACTAGTACTCGGTGGCGCCCTCTGAGTCGTCGCCCCAGCTCGCGATCCGCGGCGGAAGCGGATATTCGTGGGTGCCGTTCTCCGCGAGGATCTCGAGATCCACCAGGCGGGGAGCGGTCGTGCCGGCCTGGCTCACGAACCAGCCGCCCACGAGAACCACATCGCTGACCGTGGATGCCACGCCCACGCCGGTGACCGTGAACTGCCCGTAGGCCGGGTCCACGAATCGGGCCGAGATGAGGTCGCCGTGCTGCACGGCCGGGCTTTCGCCTGACTCGGCGGCGGGCGCCTCTGCACCGGTCGCATCGGGTTCCGACTCACCGTCCACAGGTTCGGGGGAGTCGGCCTCCGGCGTCGCCGTCAGGGCCTGCAGGGACTTGTGCGGCTTGAGGTTCTGCTCGATGGAGCGACCACCGATGGTGAGGGTCTTGACCGAGGCGGAGATGAAGGCCGTTCCCTCGATCGTGAAGGCGCCGTACCGCTTGGTCAGGAACATCGCGCTGACCGAGCTGCCCGACTCCAGAGTGGCGATCGCGTCGGTGAGCAGCTTGACGTTTCGCCTGGTGGGCACATTGGGCATAGCGGGACCGGCCATTTTTCCTCCTGAGAACCTGACACGCCACTCTAACTCGCGGGGCGCATCCCGGTCGTGCCGGTGGGCCTGCCGCACGTCGTCGACATCCGATTGTGCGGAGCCGTATGGTGCCCCGTTCAGGGGGGTTCGGCAAGCCCCTAGCGCCCGGACGACGCTCGGCTTTGAGTGGGGCTACCGGTGCTCGCTGGCTCTCCGGCCCGGTTGGGTGGTGGTTCGGGCAGGTTCAGCGGCGTGAGCCGTTGCAGGCGTAAGACGTGGCAGGCGGAAGGGCAGGACTCGACGGCTATGGTGTCGAATGGGACGGACGGAACCAATGGAACCGGGGTGACCCCGCCACGCACGGTCGGGGGAGTGTTCGGCGGATTCGTGGGGCTCATCGCGACGAGTGCGATAGCCGGTCTGCTGGTCACGGTGGGTCTGACCCCGGTGGTGGCGTTGACCGGAATGACCGCGACCAACACCATCGGCGTCTTCGAGACCCTGCCCGACTACCTGGACATCGAACCGCTCGCCCAGCGCAGCAACATCTACGCCACCAACTCCGACGGCAGCCCCGTGCTGCTGGCCACTCTCTACGACCAAAACCGGGTCGAGGTGGGCTGGGACGACATCGGCCAGAACGTCAAAGACGCCGCGGTCGCCGGAGAGGATCCCCGGTTCTACGAACACGGCGGTGTCGACCTTCAGGGCACGGTGCGCGGCGCGGTCACGACGACCCTGCACGGGAACGTGCAGGGCGGCTCCTCGATCACGCAGCAGTACGTCAAGAACGTGCTCGTGCAGAAGTGCGAGATGCTGCCCACCGACGACGAGATCCAGAGCTGCTACGACGAGGCCACGGTCACGTCGGTAGCGCGCAAACTCAAGGAGATGCGGCTGGCCATCGGGGTGGAGAAGAAGTACGCGAAGAATGACATCCTGCGGCAGTACCTGAACATCGCGGGCTTCGGCGGCCGGGTCTACGGCATCGAGGCGGCGGCCGACTACTACTACAGCAGCACGGCGGCCACCCTCACCCTCTCCCAGGCGGCCAGCCTCGTGGCCATCGTGAACAACCCGGACAAGTTCCGCCTGGACAAGCCGGAGAGCGAGACCAACGGGGCCGCGAACGGCTACAGCGACAACCGGCAACGGCGTGACTACATCCTCGGGGCGATGCTCAAGTACCAGAAGATCACCCAGGCCGCCTACGACGAGGCCGTCGCGGCGCCCATCGAGCCCACGATCCACGAGCCAAGCACCGGCTGCCAGACCGCCCTGGCCAACGCCTACTTCTGCGACTACGTCATCTATGTGCTGGCGAACGACCCCGTCTTCGGTGACGACGCGGATGCCCGCATCACCAACATCCGTCGCGGCGGCTTCGACGTCTACACGACCCTCGACCTCGACCTGCAGAGTGCGGCGGTCGCGACCCTGAACGCCAATGTGCCCAAGTCGGTGGCGGGCTGGGACGTGGGCAGCGTCATCTCGAGCGTGCAGGTGGGCACGGGCCGGGTGCTCGCGATGGCGCAGAACAAGGACTACAGCCAGGACCCCGAGGTGCTGGCCACGGGCGACAACTGGACCAGCGTGAACTACAACACCGATTTCAACGCCGGCGGCTCCAGCGGGTTCCAACCCGGATCGACCTACAAGGTCTTCACCCTCGCCGAGTGGCTGAACACCGGCCACTCGCTGAGCGAACGGGTCGACTCCGCGCCCAAGTCGCGCTGGGGCACCTTCACCGACAGCTGCCTGGGCCCGCAGAACTACGACGCGGAGGGCTGGAGCCCCAAGAACGACGCCGACGAGTCCGGTGGCAACTACAGCGCGCTCGAGTCCACCATCGGATCGATCAACACGGGCTTCATCGGCATGGCCAAACGCCTCGACCTGTGCGGCATCCGCAAGATGGCCGAGGCCTTCGGGGTGCACCGCGCCGACGGCGACCCGCTGAGCCAGAGCGCCGCATCGGTGATCGGCACCAACGAGATCGCGCCGCTGACCATGGCCGTGGCTTTCGCGGGCATCGCCAACCAGGGGGTCACCTGCAGCCCGCTCGTGATCGACCGGATGGTCGGCTCGGACGGCGCCGAGGTCCCCATCCCGCTGCCGAAGTGCACGGCGTCGGTGACCCCGGGCACGGCGACGCAGATGATCTCGGCCCTGAGCCGGGTGATGACCGAGGGAACGGCTGTGCAATCGAACTCGGCCACCTCGCCGCGGGTGCCGATGTTCGGCAAGACGGGAACGACCGACAACGCGAAGAACACCTGGATGAGCGGTGCGAGCAGCAAGGTGGCCACCGTGGTGGGCGTCGTCACCGTGACGGGTGAGGCCAACCAGCGGGCGATCCGGTTCGCCAGCGGGCCCGCCGCCACGGCGCGGCACCGGATGTGGCCGGACGTGATGTCGGTCGCGAACGCGAAGTACGGTGGTGACCCGTTCGCCGGGGTGCCCGTCGCACCGGAGCCGACGGACACCGAAAACAACGACAGCACCGGTCCCGTGGATCCCGGCCCCGTCACACCCGATCCGCCCGCGCCGCCCGCTCCTCCCGCGCCGCCGGCCCCCGAGCCACCGGCGCCGGAGCCGCCCGCTCCCGAGCCGCCCGCGCCCGAACCCCCGGCACCCGAACCGCCGGCCCCGGAGGCCCCGGTTCCGGCGCCGTCCGGCTGAGGTGTCCGATCGAGGCCCGGCTGACCTCTAGGCGGTCTGCGTCGACCACAGGTCGAACGGTGCGATCCCGGCCGTTCGGGCCGGCCGGGCCCGCTCCGCTCCGGCCGCCGCCGCAGCGTCCCCGCTGGCCGGCGCGGTGTCGGCGTGGCCGTCGAGCAGGGCGCTAGCCCGGGCCGCCTTGGCCGCCTGGGCACGCTCCCTGGCCTTGTCCCTCGCCACCGTGACCAGGTCCCACATGCCCTCGCCGGTCACCGAGACCCCGCGGGCTCCCGACCGACGGGTGCGGCCGCGCACCAGCATCAGCTCGGTTTGGAAGACCCCGGCGCCGATGCGTTCCTGGGCGTCGTGGAAGAACACCACGTTGGACACCGGTCCGGTCCCGTCGTCCAGGCTCACGAAGACCACCCGGCGTCCGCCCCGCATGGGCGGGGTGTTGGTGGCCCGGCGCACGCCCGCGAGCAGCACATCGGTTCCCCCGGGCAGCGTCGCCAGCGCCGACGCTGGGGTCACCCCGAGCTCGGCGAACAAGGGGTAGAACTTGCGCATCCGGTGGTCGGCCACGGCCAGCCCGGTGTCGAGCAGTTCGAGGTCGCTCTGGGTGCGTCCGCGCAATTGGAGGGAGGTGACGGCGTCGAACCGCGCGCCCTCATAGTCGAGAACCGGCAACGGCACCTCGAAGGCGAGCTGGTCGTCGGCGATCGTGATGGCCGTACCCCGCAGCGACTGGATGTGCGCGAGCAGCTCGTGCCGACGGGTGCGGTCGTGGTCGATGAAGCTGTCAAGCGCGCCGATCCGGGCCAGGGCTTCGAAGGTGCGCCGGCGGGGACGCACCCGGTCGCGGAAGTCCTGCAGCGAGCTGAACGGCTGGTGCCGAACGATGCGGGCGCGTTCGGCCTCGCTCGAACCAGACAGCTCCGGCAACGGCATCCGGATGCCCTGGCCCGAGCCGACGGATTCCACCCGGTAGTCCAGGGCGCTGTGTTGCACGTCGAGACCGAGCACCGGCACGCCGAGCACCCGGGCCTCCGCCACCAGCAGGTCCTTGGGCCACATGCCTGGATCGTGGGTGAGCAGTCCGGCCAGGAAGGGAGCCGGATGATGGGTCTTCAACCAGGCCGACTGGTAGGTGGGCAGGGCGAACGCTGCACCGTGGGCCTTGGCAAAGCCGAAGCTGCCGAAACCGGCCAGGACCGTCCAGACCCGGTCGATCGTCACGGTGTCGAATCCGCGCGCGAGGGCCCGTTCGCGCACGTAGGCCTCGATGACGGGCAACTGTTCGGGCCGGCCGAGATGCCGGCGCAGCACATCGGCGTAGCCGAGGCCGCAATCGGTGAGTTCGTGGAAGAGGCGCATCACCTGCTCGTGGAAGATGACGACGCCCTTGGTCTCCCGCAGAATGGCCTCGAAGCGCGGATGGATGTAGTCCGGGGCGACCTCGCCGTGCCGGGCCTGCAGGTATTTCAGCGGCATGTTGTTCTTCATCGGGCCGGGCCGGAACAGGGAGATCTCGACGGTGAGGTCGTTGAACTCCTCGGGTTGCAGCTTGCCCACCAGCTCCATCTGGCCGGGCGACTCGATCTGGAAGATTCCCAGGGTGCGCGTGGAGCGGATGAGTTCGAAGGTGGCCGGGTCGTCCAGCGGCACCCGGTCGAGGTCGATGTGCTCGCCGGTGAGCCGGTGGTGCTCCTCGACGGCGTGCGCCATGGCCGACTGCATGCGCACCCCTAGGATGTCGAGCTTGATCAGGCCCATCGGGTCCATGTCGTGCTTGTCGAACTGTGACATGGGCAGTCCCATGCCCGACGCCTGCACCGGGGTGCGGTCGAGCAGGGAGGCGTCGGAGAGGATGACCCCGCACGGATGCACCGAGATGTGCCGGGGCAGCCGGTCCAGCCGGGCGGTGAGGTCGACGAGCAGGTCGAGCTGGGCCGACTCGCGCACCTCGGCGGCCAGCTCCTCGAGCTCGGGCTTCTCGGCCAGCGCCGCGCGGAAGTCCCGGGCGTTGAATCGCCACATCTGCTTGGCGATCGTGGCCACCTGGGTGTCGGGCATGCCGAGCGCCAGCCCGGCGTCACGCACGGCTCCGCGGCCGCGGTAGGCGTTGGTCATCGACATGAGCGATACCCGGGCGCCGCCGAAGGTCTGGAAGATCGTGCGGTAGATGTCGTGCCGCCGGGACGATTCCACATCGAGGTCGATGTCGGGCAGGGTCTGGCGTTCGGGGGAGAGGAAGCGTTCCCAGAGCAGGCCGTTGCCGATGGGCTCGACCGAGGACGTGTGCAGGGCGTAGTTGAGCACCGAGCCCACCCCGGAACCGCGGGCCTGGATGCGGATGCCCATGCCGCGGACGATGTCGGCCACCTTCGCGACGGTGAGGAAGTAGCTGGCGAAACCGAGACTCTCGACGGTGGCCATCTCGTGGGCGAGCCTGTCGTGGGCGGCGCCGAGGGCCGGCCGGCCCGCATCGGTGTACCGTTCGTCGATGCCGCTCCGGGCGCGCGCCCACAGCTCGGTGAGCGGGTCTCCGGTGATGCCGATGACGCTCGCCTCGGGCATCCGGGGGCGGCCGAGACCGATGTCGGCGACCGGGTCGAGCACGCAGCGCTCGGCCAGGTCGTGGGTGTCCCGCAGCAGCCGGGCCAGGGCCCCGTCGCTGTGCTGGCCGGCGTCGACCACCATACGGGCCACCTGGCGCATGGCCGCGGCGGGTTTGAGCCAGGCCTGCCCGTTCACCTGCAGCTCGGTGTCCTGCGACCCGCCGAGTTGGGCGAGCGGGGTGAGATGCCGGGCGGCGTCGGCGAGGTCGGCCGTGACCGCCTCGTCGGGCGTTCCGTAGCGCACGGCGTTGCTCAGCACCGCCGGCAGCTGGGCGTACTCGGCCAGGGCGAGCATGCGGGTGGCTGGCGCGACGCTGCCGGGGGTGCCCGGCTCGGCGAGGTGGCAGACCACCTCGAGGACGAGCGACCCGGGCGGCATTTCGCGCACCCAGTCGGCCAGGCCGGCCCGGGCCTGCGGGGTGTCCCGGCGTCCCACCGCCAAGCCCACATCCGACAGCGGGCCGAGCAGCACCGTCAGTGAGTTCAGGCCGGCAAGCTCGGCCAGCCGGCGCCGGGAGATGCTCGGCGGCTGGCCCGCCAGCCGTACCGGGGTCTCGTGGGCGCTGGACACCGCCCGGCACAGGGCCGCGTAGCCGCGCCCGGTGCCGCCGCCGTGCGCGAGCACCACGACCCGGCCGAGCGCACCGAGGTCGTCGTCGTGGTGCACCGCGAGCTCGGCGCCGAGGCCCGGGCTGATGCCCGCCGCGACACAGGCGCGCACATGCTTCACCGCTCCGTAGAGGCCGTCACGGTCGGTGACGGCCAGGAAGGTCGCCCCGTCGGCTGCGGCCTGCCCGGCGAGGGCCTCGGGCAGGGTCACCCCGTAGTGGGTGGAGTAGGCGCTGGCGACGTGCAGGTGCGGGAAACTCACGGCCGCATCACCCCCAGTCGAGCGAGAGCACCCAGGTGCCGTCGGCATCGTGGCGCAGGTCGTAACGGTGCTGGTCCTCGCCGCCGCGCGCGGCATCCACCCGCCAGAGTTCGGTGTCGATCCGGGTGGGGGTGCCCGCGTCCTCCCACCAGCGGGTGCGGGTGAAGACCGCCTGCGGCTGGCCGATGATGGTGTGTTCGAATCGATCCCAGACGAAGGCCAGGGGGTCGCCGTCTGCGGAGAGTTCGACCTGCACCGCGGTGTCGATGATCTGGGGCATGGCAGCCTTTCGAAACTGGAAGCTCGAACAAATGTTCGACAATCGGAGTGTACGTCACTCCTCCGACACATGCCAGCGGACCCGGCCGGCCGGGCCAGGTCGGGCACGCCGGTCCGGTCAGGATGCCGGTTCGGGGTAGACCGGGCGGCGGGGTGGGGGCACTCTATGTTGCATGTCGACGAATCCAGAGTTCCTCGAGGTCAACCCACTGTTCGCCCGGCCGGGGGAGGCCACGCTCGCCCCGCGATATACGCTCGGTGACACCATGATGGGGCCGGACACGGCCTTCCAGATCATCCACGACGAGATCAAGCTCGACGGCATCTCCAGGCTCAACCTGGCCACCTTCGTGAGCACCTGGATGGACGACCAGGCCAGACGGCTGTACACCGAGTCCTTCGACAAGAACATGATCGACAAGGACGAGTACCCGCAGACGGCGGCCATCGAAGACTACTGCTGGCACATCATCGCCGACCTCTGGCATGCGCCAGAGCCGCGCACCACCATCGGCACCTCCACGATCGGGTCGTCGGAGGCCTGCATGCTCGGCGGGCTGGCCTTCAAGCGCCGCTGGCAACAGGCCCGTCGCGCTGCCGGGCTCTCAACGGAGAAACCCAACCTGGTGATGAGCAGTGCGGTGCAGGTCTGCTGGGAGAAGTTCTGCAACTACTGGGACGTCGAGATGCGTCTGGTACCGGTGACGGACGAGCATCCGTGCCTGGACGGCCACGACCTGGCCGACTATGTCGACGAGAACACCATCGGGGTCGTCGCCATCATGGGAGTGACCTACACGGGCATCTACGAGCCGGTGCAAGAGATCGCCGCGGCCCTCGACGAGATCCAGACGCGCACGGGACTGGACGTTCCCATCCACGTGGATGCGGCATCCGGCGGCATGATCGCCCCGTTCCTGCAGCCGGACCTGGTGTGGGACTTCCGGTTGGAGCGGGTGCACTCGATCAGCACCTCGGCGCACAAGTACGGCCTGGTCTACCCGGGGCTGGGCTGGGTGGTCTGGCGCAGCCCCGACCTGCTGCCGGAGGACCTGATCTTCCGGGTGAGCTACCTGGGCGGCGACATGCCGACCCTCGCGCTCAACTTCTCGCGGCCCGGAGCCCAGGTGCTGCTGCAGTACTACCTGTTCCTGCGGCTCGGCTTCGAGGGCTACCGGCTGGTGCAACAGGCCTCCCAGGACGTGGCGATGTACCTCTCGAAGGGCATCGCAGAGCACGGTGCGTTCACCCTGGTGAGCGACGGTTCCGACATCCCGGTGTTCGCGTGGCGGCTGGCCGAGGGGCACACCGACAAGTGGAACCTCTTCCACCTGTCCGACCGGTTGCGCGCGCGCGGCTGGCTGGTGCCCGCGTACCCGATGCCCGACGACCTGTCGGACCGCATCGTGCAGCGCATCGTGGTGCGGAACGGGTTGAGTCTCGACCTCGCTTCGCGGCTGCTGACCGCGATCAGCGAAGAGACCGCGTACCTCGACCGGCTGGACGGGCCCATGCCCGTGGAGGAACACCAGCCCGGCTTCACCCACTGACCCGGCGGGGCCGAACCTCAGACGTACCGAATCGTTGTGACCGGCCTACTCGCTATCTGTGCCACCTGACCCCACTCTCAGCTGGTGCGGCGTAGCATTTTCTCTAGGGCGCACCGAGTACCAAGCAGCCCTGTTGGAAGGTACACATGACAATCGACAGCGAGACCCAGGCCCAGGCCCAGGCGCAGCCCCAGGCGGAGTCCCAGACTCAGACCCAGGACCAGGCGGAGTCCCCGACAGAGACACGGACTGCCGCCTCGGCCGGACCGGTCGCCCAAGCCGCACGCGTCACGTCACCGGGTACGGTCAGCGCGACCGACGAGGAATCCACGCCCCCGGCTCCGGTGGCCCTTGTCACCGGAGCCGGCTCGATCATCGGCCGTGCCGTGGTCGCCCGGCTGCTGGAGAACGGCTACGCAGTGGCCGGAGTCGACGCCAAGGAGACCGCGCTCCTGGGTGATCGGCACGTGGTGTCGGTGGGAGACATGGGTACCGAGCGCGACGCTCGCCTCGCCGTATCCCACGCAATCGAGACCTTCGGCCGGCTCGATGCGGCCGTGCTCCTGGCCGACATCGGAAGCTCCCGCACGCTGCAGATGCCCGGCTCCATCGCCGAGGGCGAGCATCTGCTTGCCCGCAACCTCAACAGCATCGCACTGGGTATCCAGGCGGCCGTCGAGGGGTTCTCGCTCGACGGGCACCGCAGCATCGTTGCGACGGCCTCCGTGGCCGGGTTGCTCGCGGATCCGGGCAACTGGGCCTATCACGCTTCGAAAATCGCGATGATCGACCTCGTGCGGTCGTCGGCGTTGACCTATGCCGCCCGCGACATCCGTATCAACAATGTGGCCTCTGGCCTGGTGCGGGCGGACCTCGGCGACGAGAACCTGTCCGATCAGATCTTCGGCCGGGATTTCTCGCGGCGCATCCCGCTCTGCCGGCTCGCGGATGCCCGCGAGGTCGCGTCGGTCATAGCTTTCCTGCTCTCGCCGGCGGCGTCGTACGTGACGGGCACGACCCTCGCGGTGGACGGCGGCCTGACGGCGTCGGCCGGAATCGTGTTCTGAAGCAAGGTCGGTTCCTCCGTGCGATTCCCGGCCGTGGGGCGGGCAACCTGCCAATGCCCTGATCAATTGGATTCGACCGCTCGCGAACCCCGGCAACGTGGCAGAATATCGCTCCGGGGCAGCCTCTTTCGGGGACGGCTCCGAACAGAAGACGAACCACTCGATCGGCATGATCGATGACGTGAGAAATCGACGGGTCACCACGGAGGGCAGCGTTGCCACCCCGGTGCCTCACAACCGGCGCGGGCCCTGTTGCGCCCGATGATGGCGGCCCGCCGCCAAGAGGGAGACACCGTGGGAACTCACACGACGCTGGATTCGATGCGACAGGCAGGCGGCATCCTGGCCGGTATCCGCTGCGCGGACGACCTCACCATCGCCGCGACCCGCGACGGCGGCAACCGCGCCGTGAGGCTGCTGGCCCAGGCCGCGCTCGATCCGACCGACCAGCTCACCGCCATCGCGGCCGTGCATGCCCTGGCTCAGGTCTTCGACGAATCCGCCGACGACGTGCTGGTCTCCCTGCTCGAGCACGACTCCGCGTTCCTGCGCGAGCACGCCGCCTGGGCCTTCGGCACCCGGCTGCCGCGCTTTGACGCCATCGCCGGGCTGTTCCGCATGGTGGTGGCCGGTGGATTCTCCGGGATGATCGCCCAGCGCACCCTCGAGCAGTGGGCGGCGTCCGCCCCCGACCACGTGGCCCTGGCCGCCGAGGGCGCCATGCTCGGTGTCGCCGAGCCGGCCGCCCGTGCCCGTCTCGTCGAGACGATCGGCCTCATCGGCGGCCGCATCCCGCAGCGGATGCTGCGCCGCATCGCGGCCGACCCGACCGAGGCCCTCGACCCCCGGGCCGCGGCCGTGGCCGCCCTGGGCGACTCCCCGGCCACCGACGCCAACGTCGCCGTCGTGACCGACCTGGCCCGCGGCGACGACGACCTCGCCGACGTGGCCCGCCTCGCCCTGCTGGACCTCACCGTGCCCGCCTACCCGCGCGCGCCGTGGAGCAGCGGGCAGACCGTGGCTCAGCTGTTCCTGCACGCTGACATCGACCGGGAACTCAGCCAGGTGGGCTCGGGTGACAACGGCGGAATCGCCACCCTGCTGGTGCGCCTGGGCGACGCCCTCGTGGCCGGCGGCGGCGCGGCCTACTCCCCGGCCAACCAGGTCGATGCCCACCCGCTCGATTCAGTACAGCTCGACAGCGACCGGACCGGCAGCAGCGTCGACCGCGTGCTGACCCTGTCGCGCGGCGGCCCCGCCGACGCCCTGGCCTGCCTGCCCGAGGTGAGCTCGACGCTCTCCGGGCACGCCTTCGCGACCGTCCCGTTCCTCGGGGCGCCCATCTCCTCGGCCGATGCCTGGCCGCGGCGCGTGGCAGTGCAGCGCGGCATCCGCCGGATTCTGCGCGCCGCGGGCAGCGTCGACGTGTTGCACCTCAGGATGGCGGACGTGGGCACCCTTGCGGCCTCCTCCGTGGCTCGTGAACTGGAGATCCCGGTGGTCTTCACGGTGGCACCAGACCCGCACAGCGTGATCAACGCGATGGATGCCGCCGGCTCGCTCACGCGCGCCAACTTCGGCGCCGTCGACGAGGTCGAACACTTCTGGTTCCGGGCCCGGCTGGTGCAGCGGATCGCGGCCGACGCCGCGCACACCGTGCTCTTCCCGCGCCCCGAACTGGAGCGGGACATGCGCGAACTCGTGGGCATCGACATCACGGCGCACCCCGAGCGTCACTCCGTGGTCGCGGAGGGCATCGACCTCACCGTGATCGAGCGGTCGGTGGCCACGGCGATCACGGCTGACCCGGCCGACTTCGCTGACCTCGACGCCCTGCTGGCCACGCTGCCCGAGCACCGGCGGCACCTGCCGCTCGCGGTCACGGTGGGCCGGCTGCACCGGGTGAAGGGCATGGCCACTCTCGTGCACGCCTGGGCCGACGATGCGGCCCTGCGCGAGCGGTGCAACCTGCTGATCGTGGGCGGCGATCTCGAGAACCCGTCGTTCGACGAACGCGGACAGCTCAACCTGATCGGCACCGCGGTGCCCCTGGACGCCGCAGCCGGACACGGTCTGCTGCTTGCCGGACACCGGGCCAACGACGCGGTGGCCCGCTGGCTGGCCGCCGCCCGCTACGGCCGGCCCGGACTGGCGGCGCCGAACGGTGTCTACGTGTGCGCGAGCATGAAGGAAGAGTTCGGCATCGCGCTGCTCGAGGCGATGGCGACGGGACTGACCGTCGTGGCGCCTGACGCGGGCGGACCGGCGACCTACGTGGAGGACGGCACCACCGGCATCCTGGTGAACACCGCCGACGCTGCCCAGCTCTCGGACGGCATCACCCAGGCGCTCGATCTCGCAGCCGGCCCGTTCGGCGAGGAATTCGCCCAGCGCGCCGCCGACATGGTTGCAGGGACCTTCGCCATCCAGGCCATGGCCGGCACTCTTGCGGAGGTCTACCACGCGGTGGCCGAAGCGCAGCAGGCCCTCGACTGGGCGTTGAGCGCTTCATGACCCTCCTGATCATCAGCCCCGACTACGCGTCGCACCTGTTCCCGCTCGCGACCCTCGGCACCGCCTGGCGCACCAGAGGTGAGCGTGTGGTGGTGGCCAGCGGACCGGCCACGGCCGGGATCGTGGCCGACTTCGGCTTCGAACGCGTGAACCTGCAGCTGGGCCGCGGGTCGAACCCCGGCACCATCCGCGCCGAGGACCAGCCCACCGGCGAGGACGACGCCCTGCGCGGCTTCTTCGACGCCACCCGGGTGGGCCTGGTGGAAACCCTCCGGTTCCAGGCCGAGGCCCGCAGCAGCGACCTGCTCTGGAACCCCGTGGCCGTGGCCCGCGAGGTGCAGCGCATCGTGGCCGAGGTGCAGCCCGACCAGGTGATCGTCGACCACCTGGCGTTCAGCGCCCGGCTCGCCCTGATCAGCGCCGGAGTGCGGCACGCCGACGTCGTTCTCGGGCATCCCACCGCCCTGCCCGTGGGCGACGAGGTCTACGGCTACCCGTCGGCCTGGCCGGAGGCGTTCACCCCGGACCCGCTCGAGCTCGTGCAGCTACGGCTGCTCTGCGAACGGGTGCGCGACGACTTCACGCTGCAGTGGAACGATGCCCTGCTGCAGCTGGACCCGACGGCCCCGCCCAGCGGCGACGCCTTCACCGAGACCGGAGACGTGCTCCTGCTGAACTATCCGGCCGAGCTGCACTCGGCGGAGCGCACCGCGCTTCTGCCCGAACACGCCTTCCTCGGCTCCGCGGTGCGTTCGGAGGCCGACGACCCAGAAGTGTCCGCCTGGCTGGCCTCCGGCGACGACCGCCCGCTGGTGTACGTCAGCTTCGGCAGCTTCCTGTCGGTGCGCGGCGACGTCCTCGCCCGCGTGGCGGAGGCCCTGCGCGGTCTCGATGTGCGGGTGGCGATCGCCGTGGGCTCCACCGACGCGGCCGAGTTGGGCCCGCTGCCGGATTCCTGGCTGGTGCGTTCGTTCCTGCCCCAGGTGACGGTGCTCGGGCACGCGGCCCTGGCCGTCACCCACGGCGGCAACAACTCGGTCACCGAGGCCATGACGGCCGGTGTGCCGTTGCTTGTGCTGCCATTCTCCACCGACCAGTTCGCCGGAGCCGCGGCCCTCGACGACGCCGGTTTCGGGCTCTCCCTCGACCCCAACACGGCCGGACCGGATGCGCTGCGGCAGGCCGCCGTGACGCTGCTGGGGCTGTCGGGCGAACCCCAGGAGCGACTGCAGGCGCTCAGCGCGGCGCTGTCCGGTGGCGCGGGGCCGCAGCGCGCCTACACGGCGTTGCAGACGGTGCCGCGCGCGGCCTGACGCGGTACGGGACCCGTCGTGCATCTCGACGCTTCGTCCTCCGCGTCGGGTCCTCCGCGTGGGTACTCGGCGGAGTAGCTGCCGGGTCCTAGGCGTCGATGGCGTACACGAGTGACTCCTGCACCATGCCGAGCCAGTCGTAGACCTCGCCCAGGAAGCCGCTCTGGTCGTCGTGCAGCCGGGGGATGCCCCGGTCGTCGACCTGCAGGCGTTCGGCGATCACCAGCCTGAGGTCGGTGAGGGTGCGCAGCCACGACTGCACGCCGGCCGGGTCGAGCACCACGGGAACCGGCAGCGGATCGTGCCCCGGCGCATCCTGCGCTTCGGCACCGAGAAGGGCGATGACCGAGCGGGCGTTGCCGATCTTGCCCTCGAGCAGGCCGTCGGCCGTGAACCGGCGGAACTCGGCGCTGGCCTCGGGGTCATCGGGGTAGGCGGCGGGCAGGAGCCGGCTCACATTGGTCAGGCTGAACGAACCGGGGTCGTCGGTGTCGATGCTCTCGAGCATTCTGATCAGCTGCCCGGCCACTTGGCGGAGCAGGTCGGCTTCGACGGGTTCCAACATCGCCGAGACCATGCCGGAGTCCTCGCGGCGGAAGTCCATCAGGTCACCGTCCGGCGGCGCGCGGCGCGCGTCTTCGCGCAGACCGGGCGCAGACGCTCACCCCGGTTGTGAGTTTCGATGCTCACTCGTCGGCCCGGTCCAGCGTGGCCCAGAGCCCGTAACCGTGCATGGCCTCCACGTGCCGCTCCATCGATTCCCGGTTGCCGGTGGCCACGATCGCGCGGCCGTTGTTGTGCACCTGCAGCATGAGGCGTTCCGCCTCGGCGGCCGGCACCCCGAAGTAGCTGCGGAAGACGTAGGCGACGTAGGACATCAGGTTGACCGGGTCGTCCCAGACCACGGTGACCCAGGGCCGGTCCAGGGAGACGGCCTCTCGGGTGAGCAGTCTTTCGTCGGTGGTGGGCACACTTAAGCCTCACATGTGCGGGCCGAGAGTTCCACCACCCCATGGCAGGATGGGGACATCGTGAGACACCCGCAATGAGCCGCCGCCCCACCGTCAGTCCCCGCATCAGCCGACCCCGCCGCCGTCCACGCTGGACCCGCCGCACCCCCAATCTGCTGATCACCCTGGTCGTGGCGATCGCCATCGCCTGGGCCGTCGGCTACGTCTCCACCGGCCAGGCCGCTCCCACCATCGGCTGGGACACTGCGGCCCCGGATGCGCAGGCCACCTCCCAGCCCGCCGGCGGCGACCGTGCACCCAAGAGCACCGTGCCCCCGAACACCGCGCCGGTCAGCGCGGCACCGTCGAACAGCGCGCCGACCTATTCCGGCACCGAGGCCCTCGCCCTGGTGGCGGCTCTGCCCGACGCCGTCTGGAGCGACGACGGCAGCTACGCGGGCAACCGCACGGCCCTGTTCGGCGATGCCTGGGCGTTCGACTTCGACCAGAACGGCTGCGACACCCGCAACGACATCCTCACCCGCGACCTCGTCGCCGCAGACGTCGACCCGGCGACCTGCCGGGTGTACACGGGCACCCTCACCGACCCATACACGGGCGAGACGATCGACTTCGTGCGCGGGCAGGACACCTCGGCCCTGGTGCAGATCGACCACCTGTTGCCGCTCAAGGCCGTCTACGCCACCGGGGGAGAGTCCTGGACTGCCGAGAAGCGGCAGGCCCTGGCCAACGACCCGGTGAACCTGCTGGCGGTCAAGGGCACCGAGAACTCGTCGAAGTCCGACTCGCTGCCGAGCGACTGGCTGCCGGGCTTCTACCCCGACGTCTCCGACCGGCACGACCTGGGGCAGCGCGTGGTCTGGGACGACCTGCCCGCCGACACGACCCTGCAGTGCTGGTACATCGACAAGCTCGTTCCGGTCTTCGTGGCCTACGACCTCGGTGTCACCCCCGAAGACCGCGCCGCGATGACGGCCGTGCTGGAGACCTGCCCCGCCTGATCCCGCCCGCCGCCTTCGCCCCGTGAGCAACTCCTGCAATTTCGGCGGGAACGGCCTGACACAGGCCGAATCGGCGGTGCTGCCGGAAATCTGCAGGAACGAGGCTAGGCCAGGAGCGGGGCGAGGGCGACGGCGGCCTGCCGGAGGAGGACCAGGTGCTCGCCGGGCTCTTCGATGCGGGCCCGCGGCGCGGCCAGGCACAGCGCGGCCACCAGGGTGCCGTCCCGGTCCCGGATCGGCACCGCGAGGCAGCCGAATCCGGTGCTCAACGTATCCAGTTGGCGGGCGAACCCCTGTTCCTGCACCTCGGTCACCCCGGGCTCCAGAGCCCCGGGGGAGTGCCGCTCGGCCAGCAGCAGCCGGCCCATGGCCGATTCGTGCAGCGGCCGGTGGCCTGTGGCCGGGAGCGTCGGGGGGAAGTCCGGGTCCGGGTCGATCACCTGCAGGCCGTTCCCGTCATAGCGCACGAGGTGCACGCCGCCGCGGATGCGCTCCCTGAGGTCGGTGACGATGAGCCGCACAGCCTCCGGAGGCCGGGGCGGTGCCACGAACTTCGCCAGTTCCGCGACCTTCCGGCCGAGGGCGAAGCCGCGCAGGTCGGGCATCCGCACCAGGTATTCGTCCTGCACCAGCAGGTTGAGCAGCCGGTAGGCCGTCGCTCGCGGGAGGCCGAGGTTGTCGGACACCTGCCGTGCCGTGACACCGGCGCCGCACCGGGCGACCTCCTCGAGCACGGTGAGGGCGCTGTGGATGGCCTTGGGTTGGCGTGCCCGCAGGTCTGCGGCCTCGCCGCTCACGGGGCGGCCCGGTTGTCGGCGAGGGCGGCGCCGAGGATGTCCGTCGACACCGGCACGTCGTAGACGCCGACGGTGTCACGCAGCCAGGGCCGGCGGATCCGGCGAACCACCGCAAACAGGGTGCCCACGAGCATGACGGCCAGGAACACCCAGACGCCGGCGAACCGGGCAGAGCCGATCTCCACGACGAGGTACACCACGAGCACGGCGCTCAACAGTACGGCAGCGGCTCCGGCGCGCAGCACCGGCCAGGGAGTGAGCTCGCCGATGCGCCAGAGGAACACCGGGGCCGCGACGCAGACGAGGATGTAGGCCGCGATGTAGCCGCCGGCCGCGCCGACGATGAAGATCTCCATCGCCCGCCAGACGCTGCCCGTGAGCAGGATAGTGCCGATCAGGCCGGTGGTGAGCACCGGAACCGTGACCACGATGGCGATGAACGGGGTGCGGTGCCGCCGGTGGCTCTGCCCGAACGCGCTCGGCAGCACCCCCTCCCGGCCCATCGAGAACAACACCCGCACGAGCGCCGTGATCGACGCTATCGCGCAGGCCAGGAACGACGCGGCGATGCTCACGTCGAGCAGCAGCCCCAGTGCGTCGATGCCGTACGCGGCGGCGAGGTCGTTGACCGGGGACGCACTGGCCGTGATGCTGCCGCCCACCGAGGCAAACCCGACGAGCTGGCTGAGCGCGGCCAGCAGGTACAGGCCGCCGGAGCCGATCACGGTCCAGGTCACCGCGCGGGGGATCGTGGCGTACGGACGCCGGGCTTCGACCCCCAGCGTGGCCGAGCTCTCAAATCCGACGAACGCCGTGAGCGCCAGGGCGGCGCCGACGGCGAAATCGGAGGGTCGCACTTCTGACATGTCCAGCACCGACCAGTCGAGCGCAGAACCCTGCACCACCAGCAGCGCCACGACAAGGGCGAGAATGATCACCACCGAGACACACTCCACCAGCAGCGTCGCCCGGGTCGACACCCGGATACCCCTGGCCAGCAGGACCATACAGGCGACGGCCATGGCCAGGATCAGCAGCACGGGCACGAGCAGGCTCCCCGTGAGAGCGGGCCACAGCCGTGCCGCGAGAATAGCGAGGTAGTACCCGGCCCCACCGAGGGCGAACATGGCCACGAAGCCGTAGCCGACGAGCAACGCCGTTCCGGTGACGAAGGACGCCGTGGTACCCAGGCCGTGGGCCACGAAGGTGTACAGCGATCCGGTGGCGGCGATCCGGCGGGTGAACTGGTTGACCGTGCCGGCCACGAGCAGGGCCAGGAGCATCGCCGCGCCGAGGGCCCAGACGGTGGCGCCGCCGGCGACGGTGGCGACGAGCAGCGGCATGGTCGTGGCCGCGGCTGAGGGTGCGACGGCGGACACCGACTGGGAGAGCACGTCGATGAAACCGACGCTGCGCCGGTCGAGGCCGTCAACCGGGGAGCGGGACTCGATCCCGGCCACCGGCTGCGGGTTCTCAATCGCCCGCCCCAGGGCTGACATCTCCGTGGCGCTCATGCCTCACCTCATCGTCCACTGCGCCAGAATGCGCAGGACCCCACGCTAGCCAGCCGCGATTGCCGCGCCGCGACGCCGGTGTTTCCGGGGTGTATCGCCCAAATGAGACAACCCGCGACGCGTGGTCTCATTCGGCCGCTCGCTGCCTTTTACCTCCGGGTGACGAGGCGGCAACAGGCCGCGGTCAGGCTGGGCATACCCGCATCCACCCAGTCTGGAGTCGACATGACCGCAACGAAAGAAACCACCGCCGGAACCATTCCGCCGCGCGCGCTCACCGGCTCGCTGGGCGTCACCGCCATCGTGCTGATGGTGGTCGCCGCCGCAGCACCACTGACCGTGATCGGGGGAGCGGCGCCGCTGGGCATCCTGCTCGGCAACGGCGTCGGGTTCCCCGCGATGTTCGCGATCGCCGCGATCGTGCTGCTGTTCTTCGCGGTGGGTCTGGCCGCGATGACCAGGCACGTACCCAAGCCCGGCGCCTTCTTCACCTTCGTCAACTACGGCCTGGGCAAGCCCGCCGGCCTGGCCACAGCGTTCCTGGCCCTCCTGACCTACACGACCATCCAGGTGTCGGTGCACGGATACGTCGGCTACATCCTCTCGGTCACCGTCACCGGGGTCGGCGGGCCCGACCTGCCGTGGTACCTGTACTCCCTGGCCGTCGTGGCCCTCGTGGGCGTGCTCGGCTACCGCCACATCGACCTGAGCTCCAAGGTGCTCGGCGTGCTGTTGATCGGCGAGGTCGGGATCGTGCTGGTGCTCGTGGCGGCCGTGGTGATCGCCGGCGGCGCCGACGGTCTCTCGCTGGCCCCGTTCGAACCAAACAACGTGCTCAGCGGCTCGCCCTCGGTAGGACTGATGTTCGCCATCGCCGCCTTCATCGGCTTCGAATCCACCGCGATCTTCCGCGACGAGGCCAAGGACCCGGCCCGCACGATCCCGCGGGCCACCTACGTGGCCGTGGTCGGCATCGGCGTCTTCTACACGCTCGCCTCCTGGGCCCTCGTGATGGCGTGGGGCCCCGACGGAGTGGTGGCCCAGGCCGCCGAAGACCCGGGCGCGATGATCCTGATCACCACCCTGAAGTATCTCGGTTCGGTCGGCGAGCTCGTCATGAACGTGCTGCTGATCACCAGCATGCTCGCCTGTGTGCTGTCGTTCCACAACGTCATCACCCGCTACCAGCACTCCATGTCCACCGCCAAGGTGCTGCCGGACGTACTCTCCTCCGTGCATCCCAAGCACTTCGCCCCGCACGTGTCCTCGGTCGTGCAGACCGTCACCGCCGGCCTGCTCGTGGTGCTCTTCGCGCTGCTGGGCCTTGACCCGATTCTGCAGGTCTTCACCTGGTTCTCCGGAGTGGCCACCCTGTCGGTGGCGCTGCTGATGGCCGTGACCAGCATCGCCGTGGTGGTGTACTTCGCCCGTACCAAGCGGGACCGCCGGCTCTGGAACACGGTCATCGCCCCGTCGCTCGGCTTCGTCGGCCTGCTCGTGTCGGCCACCATGATCGGCCTGAACTTCCCGTTCCTGATCGGCGACGTCAACGCCGCCGGCGAGCCGGCCTTCGGGGTGCTCACCGCGGTGCTGCTCGGCCTGATCGTGCTCTTCCCGCTGGCCGGACTCCTGCAGGCCCTCTGGCTCCGGCGCAACCGCCCTGCCGTGTACGCCCAGATCACCGAGGCCATCGGCGCCTGACCTGCCGTTCTCACCCCTCCACCGCCTCACCAGACAGGACCCAGCATGACTCTCTCCGACGTTTCCCTGCACACAGTTTCAGGTGCCAGCACCGTCCCGGCCGCGCCGCATCCGCTCGGCAGCCTCACGATGGCCGAATTCACCGCCATCCGCGACATCGTCATCAACGCGGACGACTTCACCGACACGACCCGGTTCGCCTATGTGGGCCTGGCCGAACCGCACAAGCGGGACGTGCTCGCCTGGCAGGCCGGCACCGGGCCGCTGCCCGACCGGAAGGCCCGGGTGATGCTGCTGGACATGGCGACCGGTCGCTCCACCGACAACATCGTGTCGCTGGGCGCCGGCGTGATCGAGAGCACCCACGTGCTCGACGGCTCGGCCGGGCAACTGCCGATCCTCGACACCGAGTTCGAGGCCATCGCCGGCATCGTCAACGCCGACCCGCGTTGGGTCGCGGCGCTGGCCGAGCGGGGCACGACCATCGACGAGGTGGTCGTCGTGCCACTCTCGGCCGGCTACTACGACCTGCCGGAGGAGATCGGCCGCCGGATCGTGCGGGTGTTGGCGTTCCGCCAGGACTACCCGACAGACCACCCGTGGGCGCACCCCGTCGACGGCCTCTGCGCCTATGTGGACACGGCGGCGGGCACCATCACCCGGCTGATCGACGCGGCCACCGTGGCCATCCCGGCCGAGGGCGGCAACTTCAACGACCCGGCCGTGCAGGGCGAACCTCTCACCACCCTCAAGCCCATCGTGATCAGCCAGCCGGAGGGGCCGAGTTTCGCCGTTGACGGCGAGTGGGTCACCTGGGCGAACTGGAAGTTCCAGGTGGGCTTCGACACCCGCGAGGGACTGGTGCTGCGTCAGCTGTCGTTCACGGATGCCGGCGAGGAACGCCCGATCATCTACCGGGCGTCGATCAACGAGATGCTCGTGCCCTATGGCGACCCGTCGCCGGTGCGGTTCTGGCAGAACTACTTCGACACCGGAGAGTACCTCTTCGGCCGCTACACCAACTCGCTCGCGCTCGGCTGCGACTGTGTGGGCGAGATCAAGTACTTCGACGCCGTGCTCGCCGACGAACTCGGCAACCCGTTCACCATCCCCAACGGCATCTGCATGCACGAGGAGGACGTGGGAACGCTGTGGAAGCACAGCGACCTGTTCACCGGCGCCCATGAGGTGCGCCGCCAGCGCCGCCTGGTGATCAGTTTCTTCACCACCGTGGGCAACTACGACTACGGCTTCTACTGGTATCTGTCGCTGGACGGCACCATCGAGTGCGAGGCCAAGCTCACCGGCGTGCTCTTCACGTCGGCGTACCCCGGCATTGCCGCCCCTGGCTCCACGCACGATGCGGGAGCAGACTACCCGTATGCCAGCGAGGTCGCTCCGGGGCTCGGTGCCCCGTACCACCAGCACCTCTTCAGCGCGCGGCTCGACATGACGGTCGACGGCCTGGCCAACGCCGTCGATGAGATCGAGGCCGTTCGGCTGCCGATGGGTCCGGGCAACGAACACGGCAACGCCTTCACCATGAAGAGCACCCGGCTCACCGGCGAGGCAAGCTCGGGCCGTGTCGCCGATGCCTCCGTCGCGCGGTCCTGGCACATCGTGAACACCGAGAAGACCAACCGGATGGGCCGGCCCACCGGCTACGCCCTGCTGCCGGAGGCGAACCCCACTCTCATGGCCGACCCGCAGTCGTCGATCGCCCAGCGGGCCGAGTTCGCCACCAAGCACCTCTTCGTGACGCAGTACGACCCGGCGGAGCAGTACGCCGCCGGCGACTTCGTGCACCAGAACCCGGGCGGCGACGGCATCACCACGTACATCGCCGATGACGCGTCCATCGACGGGGAGGACATCGTGCTCTGGCACACCTTCGGCCCCACCCACTTCCCGCGGGTGGAGGACTGGCCGGTGATGCCGGTGGACTACGCCAAGTTCACGCTCAAGCCGTACGGCTTCTTCGCCCGGAACCCCACTCTCAACGTGCCCGCAAGCGAGCCGGTGTCGCACTGCTCGCACGGCGGCGAGCCCGAGTCACACGCGGCGCATGCATCGACTGCCCCGGCACCGGCGGCGGGCGCCTGCGCGTGCGCCGGCCACGCGGCCCACGACGCCTAACCGGAAAGGAGCACACCGTGATCTCGGCCCTGCACCTGATCATGATCGTGGCGGCGGCGTCGAGCCTGTGCTGTGTGCTCGGCAGCCGGCGCACCCGGTCGGTCACGGCCGTGGGCGGCACGGTGCTCATGGCCGCGGCCATGGCCGACCTCGCCCTTGGCCTGATCGGCCTGGCCCCGCTGGTGTGGACCACCATCCTGGTGGGTTGGGCGATGGTGGCCGCGGGTGCCGCGCGGTGGCGTGAAGGCCGTGCGGCGGTGGGCCACGAGGTCGGCCCGGGCGGCGCCGTTCCGGCCACCGCGTACCCTGCCGCTGTCGTCCCGGCTGCCGCCGCTACGGCCACCGAGTCCCGGGCCGCTGTCACCACCGACGGACCTCGCCACCTGCACCTGCTGCACCAGCTCGGCCTGGTGGTGGTGGCCGGCCAGATCGCCCTGTGCGGCACTATGGCCGGGGGAACGGCCACGTCGCCGGGCCTGGGCGGCATGACGCATCCGCACTCGGTCTCGATCTTCGTCGCCGTGGTGTGCGTCGCCGGGGCCCTCTTCGTGGTCGCGGCCGCTGCCATGGTGCTCGTCGGTCAGCGCAACCGGCCGGAGCGCGGAACCCTGCTGAGCATGTCGGTCATGACGGCCGCGATGGCAGTGATGCCCTTCGGCTGACCGCCACCCGCCCCGGCTGGAGCATAACTCCGGCAATTCTCGACCGACGGGCCCGAAACGGCTGTCTTTCAGGCCCGGTGGGGAATCGAGCAGTAGTTATGCAACCGGCGCTGGGGCATGGTGGGGGCGGCCGGCCGCGTGGCCGATGGCGGTCACGGTGAGGGTGATCGCGGCGGTGAGGGCGATGCCCCAGCCGATGTGCACCATGAGCAGCAGGGCGCCAACGCCGGCGCCGGCCAGGATCAGCACGATGGCCGCCAGGCGGCGGAACCAGGGCTGGTTCTTGGCGCCGCCGAAGCGGGAGTCGGCCGCGAAGCCTGTGATGGTGGAGGTGACGACCACGGTCGTGACGTCCTTCACCGCGATGTGGCGCGCCACGGCGGCCTGCAGACCCATCACGGCGGCCAGGAAGCCGGTGACGAACAGGTCGAACGGCGCCGGCGGCTTGCCGCCCACGACGAACAGGATGATCGCGAGCGCGGCCATGATCACGCCGACCGCGCCGAACAGCGCGGTGGCTTCGGTGGTCCACCCGAACTTCACGTGGCGCAGCACCCGGCCGCCGATCGCGGCGCCCACCATGAAGGTGAACAGGGCGATGAGCGGGCCCACAACGGGCAGGTCGTCGGCGCCGGCGATGGCCATGCCCAGGATCACGACGTTGCCGGTCATGTTGCCGGTGAACACCTTGTCGAGGCCGAGGTAACCCACGGCATCCGCCACACCCGTGGAGAAGGTGAGGGCGAGCATCAGGCCCAGGTGCAGGTGGTCGGGCTTGCTGCGCAGGCGGTGGAGGACGGGGGTGGAGGCCACGAGTGGTCCTATCGGTGTGGACACGCGAGCGTGCGAGATGGGTTCGGGAACGGGTGCCGGGGTGAGGCGCACCCGGGACGGAACGGAGCCCGGTCGGGAATTGTCACGGTAGCGGCTGGTCGGAGCGGGCGCAAAACGGGCGCTACTCTCGACCAACGGGGATGCGCCGGCCGTCCGGCGCCGAACCGGTTCCCGACCCTCGATCCGAAAAGGCGTCCCATGCCATTCGACATCCTGCAGCCCGGCACCGGGCACATCCGCGCCGCGCAGTACCTGCCCGCCACGCCCGACACCGTGTTGTGGGGGCGGCTGCCCTGTGCCACGGATGCGCCGGCGCTCGTGATCGAGAGCGGCACCGAGGTCACCATCGACACGGTCAGCCACGAGGGCGTGCTCGAAGACCAGGGCCGTGACCCGGTGGTCTTCTTCGCCGGCCACGGCGTGGAACGAGCCGCGGTGCTCGACGACGCCGTGCGGCTGGCCGGTTCGTTCAGCCTGCGCGACCCCCGGGTGGACGGGCCGCACCTGGTCACCGGTCCGATCCATGTGCGCGGCGCCAGCCCGGGCGACCTGCTCAAGATGACCGTGCTCGAGGCCACCCCGCGGGTGCCGTACGGCGTGATCTCCAACCGGCACGGTCGCGGCGCCCTGCCGGGGGAGTACCCGCTCGGCGACGGCAACGTGAGCGTGTTCGCGGCGCTGGAGGACGGCCCGGCGGGCCGGGTGGGCACCCTGCCGCTCGTGCCGGGCGGGGAGCGGAGCGTGCACTTCCCGCTCCGGCCGTTCCTCGGCATCATGGGCGTCGCCGTCGCCGGCGATGAGCGCCCACACTCCGTGCCGCCCGGTTCGCACGGCGGCAACATCGACATCAACCTGCTCACCGTGGGCTCGGCGCTGTACCTGCCGGTTCAGGTGGAAGGCGCGCTGGCCTACGTGGGCGACCCGCACTTCGCCCAGGGCGACGGCGAGGTGGCCCTCACGGCCATGGAGGCGTCGCTGCGGGTGACCATCCGGTTCGACGTGGTGACGCAGGCCGACGCCGTGGCCGCGTTCGGCGAGCTGGTCGGGCCGCTCGCCGAGACGGCCGAGTTCCTGGTGCCCACCGGCATGGACGCCGACCTCGACGAGGCCGTGCGGAAATGCGTGCGCGCGGCGATCGACCTTCTCGCGGCGCGGTTCGGGATGGACCGCACCCTCGCCTACGCGTACCTGAGCGCGGCGACCGACTTCAACATCTCGCAGGTGGTCGACCTGGTCGCCGGCGTGCACGCGCGCATCCGGGTGGCGGACTTCGATGTCTGAGCCGCGCACCACCGTTCCCGGGCCGGCTGTTGCCGGGCCCGCCGCCGTCACGCCCACGAGCGTCACCGGCGACCTGCCCGACGGACTGCTCGAGGCCTTCACCGGCTACGAGGACGCCCTCGCCCGCAACGACCTCGCGGCTCTCGACGCCTACTTCGCGCCGGGGGAGAGCACACTGCGCGGCGACGCCACCGGGCTGCTCGTGGGCCACGACGCGATCAGCGGGTTCCGCGGGGCGCGCAGCGGCACGCTCGCCCGCGGCATCCGCTCGCTGCACGTGCGGGTGATCGACCCGCGGCACGCCGTGATCGTGTCGGTGAACACCCCGGATGCCGGCGGCGCCGGCCTGGTCACCCAGCTCTGGGTGCAGGGCGACACGGACTCCTGGCGGGTGGAGGTGGCCCAGGTGGCCGCGCCGCCGGCCGCGGTCAACCCCACGGTGTGGCGCCTGGTGGGCACCCCGCTGGTTCCCGCGGCCACCGACACCGGCCCGCTCGCCGGCGAGACGGTTGCCGTGAAGGACCTCTTCGACCTCGCCGGCTTCACGGTGGGCGCCGGAAACCCGGCGTACCTCGGCGAGGCCACGCCGGCCACCGTGACCGCCCCGGCCGTCGCCGCGCTGCTCGGCGCCGGTGCGAGCGTGCGGGGTGTCGCCCAGACCGACGAATTCGCGTACAGCATCGCCGGCGACAACGAGCACTACGGCACCCCGCCCAACGTGCGGGTGCCCGGCGGACTGCCCGGCGGCTCGTCCAGCGGCCCCGCCGCGGCCGTCGCCCTGGGCCAGGCGAGCATCGGTCTGGCCACCGACACCGCAGGATCCATCCGGGTGCCCGCGTCGTACCAGGGACTCTGGGGACTCCGCAGCACCCACGACGCCGTCGACCGCACCGGCCTGCTGCCACTGGCACCGACCTTCGACACCGTCGGCTGGCTCACCCGCACCCCGGCCGTGCTGCGTGCCGCCGCCGCCGCGTCGCTCGATCCCGCCCGGCAGGTCGCCCTCGTACCGACCGCCGCACCGACCGCCGCACCGGAGGATGCACTGACGAATCCACCGGCCCGCTTCGCCGTGTCGACGGCGCTGGTCTTCGCCGCCGACGACGACGTACAGGCCGCTTTCGTGACCGGGCTGGACCGCCTCATCCGGGCCGGGCTGCTGCCCGAACCCGACCTCGTCGACGTGGGCGACCTCGCCGAGGCCCTGCGCATCTTCCGGGCGATCCAGACGGCAGAGGCGTGGAGGTGCAACGGGGACTGGGTCACCGCGCACCCCGGCGCCCTCGGCGCCGCGGTCGCGAGCCGGTTCGAGATCGCGTCCCGCACCGACCCGGCCGCCGAGGCCGAGGCTCGCGTCGCGATGGCCGCCGCCCGCGCCCGGCTGGACGCGGTGCTCGACGGACGCATCCTGCTGCTGCCCTCGGCGTCGTCGACGGCGCCGTCGCGGCACGCGAACGCGGCCACCATCGACGCGACCCGCACGGCGACGCTGACCATGACGAGCCTGGCCGGGATCGGCGGATATCCGGCGCTGTCCGTGCCACTGTTCGAGGTTCACGGCAAGCCTGTGGGGCTCTGCCTGGTGGGTCCGCGATACAGCGACCTCGCCCTCGTCGATGTGGGGGCGGAATTGGCCGCGGGTGGGTGACCGCGCGAAACATGGCTGAAACACCTGTTGCGTAAACTGGGGATCTGAAACATTTGGTTCAGAATTGCCGAGGGGTGAAACAGCCATTTCCAGTCTTCCGATCAATCCGCCCTCGCGTCTGCTGATGGGCCCCGGCCCGGTGAACGCCGACCCGCGGGTGTTGCGCGCCATGTCGGCCCAACTCGTGGGCCAGTACGACCCGTCCATGACGGCGTATATGAACGAGACCATGGAGCTGTACCGGGGCGTCTTCAAGACCGCCAACGAACAGACCGTGCTCATCGACGGCACCTCCCGGGCCGGCATCGAGGCCGCGTTGGTCTCGCTGATCAGCCCGGGTGACCGGGTGCTCGTGCCCATCTTCGGGCGCTTCGGCCATCTGCTGCGCGAGATCGCTGAACGCGCCGGCGCCGAGGTGCACGTGCGGGAGATCGAGTGGGGCACCGTATTCACGCCCGCCCAGATCGAGCAGGCTATCCGCGAGACCAAGCCGGCGCTGCTGGCCATCGTGCACGGTGACACGTCCACCACCGTCGCCCAGCCGCTCGATGAGCTCGGCGACATCTGCGCGAGGCACGGTGTGCTCTTCTACACCGACGTCACCGCGTCGCTGGCAGGCAACACCTTCGAGGCGGATGCCTGGGGCTTGGACGCCGTGACCGCCGGCCTGCAGAAGTGCCTGGGCGGCCCCTCCGGCTCGGCCCCCGCCACCTTCTCCCCGCGTGCGGCCCTGGTGATCAACGCCCGCAAGAGCATCGAAGCGGGCATCCGCGAGGCCGGCGACGCCGTGAGCGCGCACCCGATCCGCTCCAACTACTTCGACCTGTCGATGATCTTCGATTACTGGGGTCCCAAGCGGCTCAACCACCACACCGAGGCCACCACCATGCTCTACGGCGCCCGCGAATGCGCCCGGCTGCTCGTGGACGAGGGCATCGACACCGCCGTGGAGCGGCACCGGCTGCACGGCGCCGCCATGCTCGCGGGGGTGCAGGGGCTGGGCCTGGCCGTCTTCGGCGACCTGGAGCACCGGATGAACAACGTCGTCGCCGTGCACATCCCTGAGGGCGTGACCGGGGACGCCGTGCGCGGCGAACTGCTGAACGACTTCGGCATCGAGATCGGCACCTCGTTCGGCCCGCTGCACGGCAAGGTCTGGCGCATCGGCACCATGGGCTACAACGCCCGCAAGGACACCGTGCTCACGACCCTGGCCGCCCTCGAGCAGGTGCTGCGCCGAGCCGGCGCCGGCGTGACCGGTGGTGGCGGGGTCGGCGCCGCCTACGAGGTCTACCAGGATGCGGCTCGAGCCGCATCCGTTGCGGAGACCGGGCCAGCATGAGCGGGCCGGGGGACAGTGCGGGCCTGAACGGGAGCGAGCGCACCAGCGCGGCCGCCGTGCTGGAGCGCTGCGACGAGCTGGCCGGGTTTTCGAGCCTGCCCGACGGCCTGATCGAGCGGGTCTACCTCTCGCCCGAGCACACCGCGGTGAACGCCCTCGCGGCCGGCTGGATGCGTGAGGCCGGCATGACCAGCTGGCAGGACGCGGCGGGCAACCAGTGCGGCCGCCTCGAGGGTGCCACGCCCGGCCTTCCCGCGCTGCTGCTCGGCTCGCACCTGGACACCGTGCCGTCGGCCGGTCGGTATGACGGCATCCTCGGCGTGCTCACGGCCATCGCCGTGGTGGAACGAATCGCGTCCAGCGGCCGCAGCCTGCCGTTCGCCCTGGAGGTCGTGGCCTTCGGCGATGAGGAGGGCACCCGGTTCGGCACCGCTCTGCTGGGCAGCCGCGCCCTGGCCGGAACCTGGCTGGACGCCTGGTGGGAGCTTACCGACGAGGCCGGCACGACCCTGCACGACGCCTTCGTCGCGTTCGGCCTGGACCCGGCCGCCATCGGCGGTGCCGCCCGCACCTCGAACGAGGTCATCGGCTACCTCGAGGCGCATATCGAGCAGGGCCCGGTGCTCGAGGAGCACGACCAGCCGCTCGGCATCGTCTCCTCGATCGCGGGCGCCCGACGCTTCCAGATCACCATCACCGGCAAGGCCGGTCACTCGGGCACACCGTGGACGCACCGCCGCGACGCCCTCGCCGGGACGAGCGAGGCCATCGTGGCCATCGAGAAGCTCGCCCGCGCCGCGGACCTGATCGCCACGGTGGGACACCTCGAGGTGTTCCCTGACGCCGTCAACGTGATCGCCGGCCGGGTCGAGTTCAGTCTCGACCTGCGCGGCCGGTTCGACGCCGACCGTGACCGGGCCTGGCAGCAGATCGAGTCCCTGCTGGAGGAGATCTGCGCGACCCGCGGCCTGCACGTCGCGGTCGACCAGACCCATGCGGCGCCCGCCGCGCACTGCAGCGACCGGCTGCGCGGGGTCATCGCCGCCGGCATCCGTGCCACGGATGCGTCGACCGAGAACCCCGAACCGCTTGAGCTGTTGTCGATGGCGGGGCATGACGCCATGGCCGTCGCCCAGATCACCGAGATCGGCATGCTGTTCGTGCGCTGCGCCGGGGGAGTGAGCCACCACCCCGACGAGTCGGTCACCGAGGCGGACGTGGCCCGGGCACTGGACGCCTTCGAGGCGGCGGTGCTCGAGCTGGCGGCGCACCATGATGCCGGACAGCGTGACGACGGAGAGCAGGACACCGGACGGCACGAGGCGCAGGCATGACCATGAACATCGGGCAGCGTATCGACGGCCGCTACGGTGAGCTGTCGCCGCAGGAACAGCGCGCCGCGGACTTCATCCTCGACCACATGAGCGATCTCGCCGTGTACAACGCGTCGGAGCTGGCCCGCCTCAGCGGGGTGTCCAAGGCCACGGTCTCGCGGCTGTTCCGCCGTCTCGGCTTCCAGGACTCGGCCGAGGTGCGCGAGCACGCCAGGGCCCTCCGCAGCTTGGGGGCCCCACTCGGCGGTCCAGGGGCATCCGCCGGGACGCCCTCGCGGCTGGCGGCGCACGCCGAGGCCGAACACGACAACCTGCGGCGCCTGCTGCTGACCCTGGAGGACGGCCGGCTGGACGCCGCCGCCCGACTGGTGCACTCGGCCCAGAACGTGGTGATCGTGGGGCTGCGCAACAGCTACCCGCTGGCCCTGCACCTGCGCCAGCAGCTCGTGCAGGCCCGCGACCACGTGCGGCTGGCCCCCTTGCCCGGCCAGTCGCTCGGCGAGGAACTCGCGGGGCTCGGGCCGCGCGACGTGGTGGTGTTGATGGGCTTTCGCCGGCGGGTGGCCGGATTCGGCGATATCGTGGCCGCGATCCGCCGCCGCGACGTGCCGCTGGTGCTGATCGCGGACTCCTCGGCGCGCAAATACTCCGACCAGGCCACGCACTGGCTCGAATGCCCGGTCGACTCGGTCTCCGCGTTCGACAGCTACGCCACCGCGATGAGCCTGGTGAACCTGCTCGCCACCGGAGCGATGGGTGCGCAGGTGCGTGAGAGCCGAACCCGGATCGCAGCGATCACCAGCGTCTACGAGGACCTCGACGAACTCGAAGCGCCGTGGTGACGTGCGCCTGGTGAGACCGTGAGCCCGGCGCAGCATGACCGGCCGACGCAGCATGACCGGCCGACGGTGATGGCGTCGGCGTTGGTGTCGGAGCTTGTGACGGGAGCGGGGTTCCGCTGTGCCTCGCGTGGCCGTTACGCCGATTCCGGCGTATCCACGTCGTCGCCGGTGCCCAGGTCGTCGCAGGGCACCGCCAGCACGCCGTGGGTCACGAGGTACGGCCGTGCGCCGGTGTCGCCGCTCAGACTCGATCGCAGCAGCGCCCAGTGGCTGCGGCCGATGACCACCGGATGCCCGGGCCGGCCGCCGAAGTGCGCCTGCCTGAGGGTCTGCGGCGTCACACCACCCGATCGAGCGGATCTGCCCGCGAACGCGGTTGCGCCCTCCGTCGATGCCCCGCCCGCTGACGCAGCGCGAATCGGCTGTGCCGAGCCAGCGCTCGTGCCCGAGGCCGCCGTGCTGGAGCTCCCCGCCACATCGATCTCGCCGATCAGCCGTGCCACCGTCGCCGCGTCGAGGTCGGGAACATCCACCGGCACCATCGCCACGGCCGTGACCGCCGGTTCGGACTCCTGCAGCGCGGCCAGCCCGGCGTCCAGCGACGCCGCCAACCCGTCGGCCCAGCGGTCGGCATGCACGACGACCAGTCGGTCCGGGCTGTCGAACCGGGCGGTGGAGTCGCGCAGGAGCTCCTCGGCCTCGGCCCCGCCCGCGCCGAGAACCACCAGCACCGGATCGCAGCCTCCGGCTTCGAGCGCACGCGCGGCTCGGACGAGCCAGGACACACCGGTTCCGTCGACCGCCAAGGCCTTCGGTCCGCCGTACCGGGAGCCCGCGCCCGCGGCCAGGAGCAATCCCGCCACCCGGCGGTCTCTGTCGGTCTGCATGCCAGCCATGGTACGGGGTGCGCACCGGAACCCGGTCGGGTTGCTATCCGATCACCGCTCCCTCGCCACCTCAACCCGTGCCCGCCCTGGTGTCTACACCCGCGTTTCGATCACCCGCGCTGTCCCCACCCGCACAGCTCCCACCCGCACCGCTCCCACCCGAACAGCTCACACCCGCACCGCTCCCACCCGAACCGTCACCGCCCGGAGGCACCCATGACCACGATCCCCACCGGCGACGAGCTGCGCGACATCCTCCGGGCCTGCCTGGCGGTTGGCCGGTGGGTGGACGAGGTTGCCGCCCAAGCGCCGTTCGGCTCGGTCGCCGGCCTGGTTGAGACGGCGCGGACCGCAGCCACGCCGCTGACCCGGGCCGAGATCGACGAGGCCATGGCGGAGCATCCGCGGATCGGCGAGAAACCGCGGGGCACCTCGCGCGCCGCGGGATTCTCACGCAGCGAGCAGGCCTCGGCAGACGCGGATGACGCGGGCCTCGCCGCGGCTCTCGCGGAGGGCAATCGCGTCTACGAGGAGCGGTTCGACAGGGTGTTCCTCATCCGTGCCGCCGGGCGGACCCGCCAGGAGATCCTGACCGAACTGCACCGCCGGGTGGACCTGGACGATGACACCGAGGCCGCCATCGTCGGCTCCGAGCTGCGGGACATCGCGCTCATCCGTTTGGGAGTTCTGGCCGTGCAGTGGCAGGATGTCTCGGTGCCCGAAACCGACGCCTCCGACTCCGCAACGCCATCGGGCGATCCCCGATGAGTCCGCGCAGCCACATCACCACCCACGTGCTCGATGCCGTGACCGGCCGGCCCGCCGTCGCTGTGGGTGTTCGTCTCGAACAACAGGTGAGTGACAACTGGCATGATCTGGCGTCGGCGCAGACCGACTCCGACGGACGTATCGGCGACCTCGGGCCTGAAGCCGTGTCGGCCGGCCGCTACCGCATCACCTTCGACACCGGAAGCTACTTCGCCGCTCGTGACCAGGCCACGTTCTACCCCCAGGTGACCATCGTCTTCGAGTTGGGCGACGAGTCCGCCCACTACCACGTGCCCCTGCTCCTGAGCCCGTTCGCCTACTCCACGTACCGCGGCAGCTGAGCCGGCGGCCGGTCAGTCCGCCGTCGCCCGGGCCGACTCATCGGCCGGAACCCGGGCCTCGAGCTTCTTCATCAGCACGGAGGCGGGCAGTAAGGCCAGCCCGAGCGGAACGATGACGTTGCGCAGCGGACTGACCACGAGGTTGAGGGCGTCGAGCGCGATGCTGGGGCGTCCCTGCGCAACGAGCGAGCTCATCCAGCTGTCGAGGGAGGCTCCCACCAACAGGCCGGCGAGGGTGAGGACGACACCCGTCCAGAACACCCCGGCGGCGGTGATGTGGGTGGCCGGATGCGCCCGTGAGATCGTTCCGCGCTCGATGAGCCGTGCCACGAAGGAGGCGGCGACCGTCCAGGTGCCCAGTGGCACGAGCAGCACCAGGGCGACGGAGAACGATTCGAACCACCAGCTGGTGGCGAGGGACTGCAGCGAGTTCGGGTCGGTGACGCGGTAGACGAGGTCTCGGGCGAGCTGGAGGAGGACGCTGGCCGCCACCAGCCCGATGCCGATCCACAGGAGTGCGCGGGCTGAGAGGTTCGCAGGCATGGTGTCCGATCTGTCGAGCGACGCTTGCGGTGGGCGGCGTGGGTAGGCAGCGCGAGCGATAAGTGCAGGTCAATACGGGAAAGCTCAGGCTGATATGCCTGTTGGTATGCCCAACCTAGTGCCCGAGACAGGCGGCGTCGAGCCCCAGTGGGGCTGCGGCGGTTCGACGTCACAGTTCAGAACGGCGGCGGGTCCTCGGGCGGATCGCTCGCCCCGGATGGCGCCGGCGATGAAGGCGGGCCGGACTCTGGGTCGGCTGCCGGTGACGTTCCCGGCGGTGGTAGCGGTGGTGGTGGTCTGAGGTAGATGTCGGGGTGGGTGCGGTGGGTGAGTCCGTCGGGGGAGGTCCAGCGGAGGACGCCGCCGGGTTTCTTGCTCGACCTGCCAGAGGGTTTGGTGTTTGAGGCGGTGGTGGAAGGCGCAGAGGTGGGTGAGGAGCTGGATGAAGCTGGGTCAGTGGACGGCGATCTCTCAGGTGGTTGTGGAGGAGAGGGTGTGGCCAGCATCCGCCCTGACGGGCTAGGTCGTCAGCGGGTCGATCAAGGTCGCATCCTGTGGGTCGATGGCCCGCACGCTGTTCACCCGGCGGTCGACGAGGCGGGTATGCATGGTGGCGGCCACGGCGGTCGATGTGCGGTCGAGCAGGTCGAGCATGGCCTGTCGTTTGGCCGCCGATTCGGCTCGGTCTGCGGTGGTGATCGACTGCGGGTTCAACCAGGTCGACCAGGTGTCGGGCTCCAGGAAGGCCGGCATCCGGTCGTGCACCTCGCCCGAGGCATCCCGCGCCTCGCGGGTCACGACGGCGAAGACCCGGGACCACTGCCCGTCGGCGTCCTTGGACGCCCAGCTCACGCCCGCCGCGGCCAGCAAGCCGTCGCCGTGGATGAAGTGCGGCTGCTTCGCGCCCTTCTCCCCGGTCCACTCGTAGTAGCCGAGCATGGGCACGATGCACCGCGCGTTGGAGAACGCGCCCACCCAGAATCGCTGGTCGAGCTTCTCCAGCCGGGCGTTGATGATCGGGCCGCGGCGAGGCTGGCCGGCCGGCTGCGGCCAATCCCAGGTCGCGAGGGTGACCTCCCTGGTGGGTGCATCAGCTCCCTCCGGCTGCCACTCGCGCACGATGGGCGCCGGGTCGGTCGGGGCGATGCTGTAGCTGGGCCGCCAGTCGCCGGCGCGCCCGCCGGCGGCCACGAAGTCCCGGATCAGATCGTCAACGTCTTCGTTCATAGCAAATCGTCCGCACATGAGGGCGAGGGTACTCCGTGGGCGCCGTGGAGTCACGAGGCCGACACTTCCGGCGACCCACCGACCGAGTCAGGACGCGGGGCTCAGTCGGGACGAGAAGCGCACCAGGTAGCCGTCCGGATCCTGCACCAGGAACTGAGCGACACCGGCCTGGGTCTCGCCGGTGTCGTACCACTTGGTTTCCGGCGCCATGAACAGCGGCCAGTCGGCGGCGGCCAGGCTGTCCACCAGCACCGAGATGGCCGGCACCATGATCTGGAAGTTGATGCCGCGGCCGAGGGGCCGCTCCAGCGCGCCGGGGATCCAATTGCGTCCCGCTCCGACCTGCTCGAGCATCAGGTGCGCGGTACCCGAGCGCAGGTAGGCGAAGCCCTCGAGCGGGCGGTCGTAGAGCACCTCGAAGCCGCAGAGCGTGACCCAGAAGTGCAGGCTCGTGGCCAGGTCGGTCACCAGCAACTCGGGAACCAGATCGGGTGAGACCTCCGACGCCGGAGGCGGAGTGGCGGCGGGAGAGGTCATGCCTCCCAGTATGGCGGCGCCCCGGGAAGGTCCCGCCGCAACGGCACCGGCACCGGCCCGATCACCATCGACAGTGCCACTCCCGCAGACCTGGCGAGAACTGTTCCCAGAACGGACGAATGGTCCCAGCGCACTGGGCGCACGTGTCCGATCGGGAAACAGTCGGGTTCGATCGATCCCGGGGATGGGCTGTGGAAGGCTGGGGGCATGACGCGCACCGACCCTCCTCACTCCGCCGACGAGCGCACCCTGCTGGACACCTTCCTCGACTACCAACGGGCCACCCTGCTGATGAAGACCGAGGGGCTGGACCATGCGCAGCTCAACACCGCTTTGGCGCCATCGTCGCTCACCCTGGCCGGGCTGCTCAAGCACCTGGCTTATGTGGAGGACCGCTGGGTGCAGTCCAGGTTCCTCGGGCGCTCCGATGCCGAGTTGGAGCCGTGGGGGAGCGCGCCCTGGCACGAGGACCGGGACTGGGAGTTCACCAGCGCCGCCGCGGACGACCCCGAGGAGCTGCGGGAGCTGTACCGGGCCGCCTGCGAGCGCAGCCGCCGTGCGACGGCGGGCCGCGGCCTCGACGAGCTGGTCGCGACGCCCGGCCGGGACGGCGAGCGGTGGAGCCTGCGCTGGATCCTGCTGCACCTCATCGAGGAGACCGCCCGGCACTGCGGCCACGCCGACCTGATCCGCCAGGCCATCGACGGCACCGTCGGCGAGTAACTGTTCCCGCACGGGGAACAGTCGCGGCGGGTCAGGGGGCGGTGACGCGGCGCCCGCGCACGAAGACGCCCGTGATGGCCGGCTGGCGGAGGGCCATCAGCAGGGCGAACAGGGTCTGGTCGGTGGCCATGGCCTCGTCGTCGGCGCGGATGCCGTTGGCCAGCACCGCCGCGAGCGGCTCCCACTTGTCGGGTTCGATGAGCAGGAAGTCCGCATCCTTGCCCACATCGAGGTTGCCGTAGCGCTCCTCCATGTCGAGCGCCCGGGCGCCGGCCAGGGTGGCGGTGAACAACAGCTCGGCGGGGCTGATCGACAGCCCGGCGTCACCCGGCTCGGACAGGTGCACCTTGAAGCAGTCGTTGAGCACCCGGCTCATGAGCCACTCGTCGCCGGCACCGATGTCCGAGCCCAGCGCCACGTTCACACCGAAGCCCGTGGTGCGGGTCCACGGCATGGTGCCCGAGCCGAGGAACTGCTGCGAGGTGGGGCAGTGCGCGATCGACGAGCCGGTCTCGGCCAGGCGGGAGAGCTCGTCGTCCTCGCAGTGCACGGCGTGCGCCAGGATGCTGCGGCGCCCGAGCAGGCTCGACCCGCCCACCGCGGAGCCGGGCAGGAACTTCCCGTCGTAGGTGTCCAGGTAGTTCTCCACCTGGTAGATGGCTTTGACCACGTCGATCTCGCCGGTCTCCGGGCGGTTGTTCTCGTTGAGATGGCTGTGGAAATAGACCCCGTCGCCGCGCACCCCGTCGTAGAGCTCACCGAGTGCCGCGAGGGTGTGCGGCGTGACCGAGAGGCTGAACCGGGGCACGACGGCCACCTGCAACAGCGCCGTGCGGGAGTCCCCGGTGTCGCGCGCGTGCCAGCGGGAGATCTCATCGCTCACCAGGTCGAGGGCATGGGCCTCCGAGGTGATCAGGGCGCTGGCCGACTCCGGCCCGACGGTCTGGATGCCACGACCGCTGACCAGGCGTAGCCCGGCCCGTTCGGACTCGGCGAAGAGCGCGTCCTGAGCGTGCGGGAAGGCCGAGCCGAACACCAGGGCGCTCGTGGTGCCGGCCGCCGTGCGCCGGCGGGTGAAGTCGCGGGCGATCGCGGCCGCGAAGTCGTCGTCCTGCAGCCGGGTCTCGGCCGGGAACACGCAGTTGTCCAGCCACTCCAGCAGCTGCCCGCCGCCGTAGGCATCCGTGGAGTAGGTCTGCGGAAAGTGGATGTGGGTGTCGACGAAGCCCGGCAGGATGAAGCCGCCGCGGGTGTCGGTGACCGGGAGGCCCTCGAAGCCGGCGGGCAGGTCGGCGGCCCGGCCGACCCAGGCGATGGTGCCGTCACCGGCGGTGACCAGGGCGCCCTGCGGCAGCGAGACCAGGTGGGCGGGCGCCTCGGCGAGGGTGGGGGAACCGGCGATGTGGAAGACGTGGCCGAGGTAGACGTGGCCCAGGGAGCCGGCGGGTTGTGCGCTCACGCTAGACCAGCCCGGTGTAGGAGTCCCAGGCGGGGCCGGCATCCGTGGCGTCGTCGTGCAGAACTGCGGCCTGGATGAGCCCGTACGGCCGGTCGGCGGCGTGGTAGACCTCGTTGTTGTTCTCCACGCCGAACGGCGAGAGGTCGTAGAGGAAGTGGTGCTTGTTGGGTGCGGACAACCGGATCTCGGCGATGTTCGGGTAGGCCTCGAGCACCGCCTGGCCCATCTTGTAGAGCGTCTGCTGCAGGGCCAGGGAGTGCACCACGGCGAACTGGGTCTTGAGGATCGCGGCGATGCCCGCGTAGGTGGCCTCCCAGTCGACGTCGGTGTGGTCGGTGAAGCGCCAGCCGGCCGTGAGCGACGTGGCCATCACCCGGTCGTTGGTGGGCTGCAGCAGCGTGTACGGGTCCTGCATGAAGCCGGAGAACTCCGACCCGGTGGACTTGAGCAGGATCAGGTCCTTGAGGCCGCCGACCACCCAGATCTGCTGGTCGTCGCCCGTGCCCTCCACGGAGATCGCCGCCGTGCGCACCTCCTGGCCGCGGCGCACCCAGGTGTGGTCGTGCTCGGTGCCGTCCACGACCACGCGTTCCCAGGCGAATTCCTCGATCTCCACCCGGGAGCCTGCCACCGAGCTGATGTGGTCGACGAAATGCGTGGCGAGGTCGAGTCCGTAGCTCTCGATCGAGAGCAGCCCCTTCTCCTTGGCGAAGGAGTACGCGGTCTGCTTCTGGGTGTCGGTGGGCAGCACCTGCAGCTGGTCGCCGGCCAGGTGCGCGTCGGCGAAGTCGCCGTGCAGGGCCGTGGAGACGCTGATGTCGTGGATCTCGTGGCGGGGCGTGTCGCGGTAGATGCGCACGATGCGGTTCTCCGCTTTGCCGTAGCGGTTGGGTCCGAGAACGATCGACATGAGGGCTCCTTCTGATGCGTGATGCGCGATGCGTGCGTCGTGCGTGATGCGGTGATGCGGGTCGTGCGGGTCTCTCAGCGGGCGCGCACCAGCGCGCCTGCCGGGGTCTGGGGGGATGCGCCGGAGTCGTCGAACGCGTAGATCACGTCGCCGGCCAGCCAGGTGGTGTGCACCCGGCCGAACAGGCTCGCACCGTCGAAGGCGCTCACCCGGTTCTTGTGCCGCAGGGTGTCGACGTTGACGGTGAACGTGTCGTCGGGGGCGAAGGCCACGAGGTCGGCGGCCGCGCCGACCTCGATCGCACCGGCGGGCAGCCCGATGAAGCGGGCGGTGGCCGCGGTCATCCAGTGCAGCACCCGGTCGAGGCCGAGGCCGCGTTCCCGGGCCGCCGTCCACACGGCGGGCAGGCTCAGCTGCAACCCGGAGATGCCGCCCCAGGCCAGGCCGAAGTCACCGCCGTGGCCGAGCTTGAGTTCCCGGGTGGCCGGCGAATGGTCGGAGGCGATGAAGTCGATGACGCCGTCCTCCAGGCCCTGCCAGAGCAGGTCCCGGTTGCCGGCGCCGCGAATGGGTGGGCAGCACTTGAACGCGGTGGCACCGTCGGCGATGGTCTCGGCGGCGAAGCTCAGGTAGTGCGGGCAGGTTTCCACGCTGATCGGCAGGCCCTCGGCGCGTGCTGCCGCGAGCCGCGGCAGCACCAGCGCCGAGGAGAGGTGCAGGATGTGGGCGCGCACGCCGGTGCGCCGCACGACGTCGATCACCCGGGCGATCGCGGCATCCTCGGCCGCATCCGGCCGGCTGGCGACGAAGTCGAGGTAGCCGGTGCCGCCGGCGTTCTGGCTGCCGTCGAGCACGGCGGGGTCCTCGGCGTGCACCACGAGCAGGCCGCCGAAGCCGGCGATCTCGCTGCCGGCCGCCAGGAGCTCGGCGGGGGAGAGGTGCGGGAACTCGTCGACGCCGGAGGGGGAGAGGAAGGCCTTGAAACCGAAGACGCCCGCGTCGTGCAGCGGCTCGAGCGAGCCGAGGTTGCCGGGGATCGCGCCGCCCCAGAAGCCCACGTTGACGCTGGACTGGGGCGCCGCGGCCTGGCGCTTGAGCTCGAGCGCCGCCACCGTCGTGGTGGGCGGGATGCTGTTCAGCGGCATGTCGATGATGGTGGTCACGCCGCCGGCGGCCGCCGCGAGGGTGGCGCTCGCGAAGCCCTCCCAGTCGGTGCGGCCGGGTTCGTTGACGTGCACGTGCGTGTCGACGACGCCCGGCTGCAACACCTGGCCGGCCGGGAGGGTGACGTCCCGCACGGTCTCGAGCGTGGCATCCACGGGCTCGATGGCGCGGATGACACCGCCGGTGATCGCCACGGCCGCGGGCACGAAACCCGGTACAGAACGCGGCACCGAACCCGCACCGACACCCTGCGCGGTGAGCACTCGATCCGAGCGGATGACCAGGTCGTACATCGGGTTCTCCTTCTCGGTTCGAGAGCGTCTCCGGGCCTCGTGTGGGGCCACTTCTGTCACCCTAGTGAACTCGTTCAGGCCTCGTTCCGGGGTTCTGAAACCTGTCGGACACACGACATGCGGCGTCGATGAAACACCGACGGGATGCGCGGCCCTATGCCGTCGGGTACCCTGCGACGTAGTCGTCGATGGACGCCAGATAGGCCGCCTTCTCGTCCTCGGGCAACCAAGACGCCTGGAAGGAATTCTTGGCCAGGAGCACCAGCTCGTCGGCGTCGAGGCCGGCCTTCTCGGCCAGCGCCAGGTAGTTGTCGGCCGCGTAGGCACCGAAGTAGGCGGGGTCATCGGAGTTCACCGTGACTAGTACGCCGAAGTTCATCAGGGCCACCATCTCCACGGCCTTCATGTCGGCGGTGACGAAGCTGTTCGACACCGGGCAGCAGGTGAGGCCGAGTCCCCGCTCGCGCACCAGGGTGACCAGCTCAGGGTTCTCCACGATGTTGGTGCCGTGATCGATGCGGTCCACCTGGATGTCTTCGAGTACCTGGCGGATGTTCTCGATGCTGCCGACCTGGTCGATGTCGCAGTGCATGGTCAGCTTGAGTCCGTTCTCCCGGGCGAGGGCGAAGACGGCGGCGAACTTCGCCGGCGGGTTGTCCCGCTCGTCGGAGTCGAGGCCCACCCCGATGAACCGGTCCTTGTAGGGCAGCGCGGCCGTCAGCGTCTCCAGCGCGCTCTCGGCGGAGAAGTCGCGCAGGAAGCAGAGGATGAGCTCGGCGGAGATCCCGACCGCGGCAGCATCCTGCGCGGCCCGGTGGTAACCCACGATCACGGTCTCGATCGGCACACCGCGGGAGGTGTGCGCCTGCGGGTCGAAGAATGCCTCCACCCGGCGCACCCCGTCGGCGGCGGCGCGGCGGAAGTAGGCCGTGGCGAGGTCGTAGAAGTCCTCTTCGGTGACCAGGACGTCCATCGCCGGGTAGTACACGCCCAGGAAGCTCGCGAGCGAGTCGAACTCGTAGGTGGCCCGCACCTGCTCCACCGTGCTCTGGCCGATATCCACTCCGTTGCGCCGGGCCAGCGCGAGCTTGAGCTCAGGCTCGAGGGTGCCCTCGAGGTGCAGGTGCAGCTCCGCCTTGGGCAGGCCGGAGACGAACGCAGAGGTCGGTACGATAGCGGAAGACATTGGGGTTCCTTTCGGGGTGGACTCCGTGACGCTATCACGCCAGGGTATTGCCCGGCCCGAGGGGAATTCCGGCGTTTCATCCCGGCATTTCAGCCGTAATGAGCCGGAAATGTTTCGGTCTTCGGCGCGTCACACACAGCAATTAGTGTTCGAGGCATCCGAACATTTGTTGCAGCGGATGCGACGTGCTGAAACACCGCAATCACACCAGCAGCCTCACAGCAGTACAGCAACACCCACCCACAGCACGACATCAGTACCCCGGGCATCCCGCCCCCAGCACGCCGTTGAGTTCCACGGCAACCCCCCGAGCACCATCGAGAGGAACCGCGTCATGACGCAAGCCCCGCTTTCCCCGTTCACCCGCCGCACTGTCAAGCGCCTCGGCCAGGGCGTGGCCGTCGCCGCCGCTCTCACCCTGCTGCTCACCTCCTGCGCAAGCGACGCCGGCTCCGACTCGGCTTCCGGCGAGGACGCCTCGTTCGGCGACGCGAGCATCCAGCTCTCCTGGATCAAGAACACCGAGTTCATGGGCGAGTTCGTCGCCGACGACGCCGGGTACTTCACCGACGCGGGCTTCGACTCCGTCGACCTGGTTCCCGGCCCGGCATCGGCCGAGGCCGGCGTCATCTCCGGCAACGTCGACCTGGGCATCGGCAACGCCATCTCCACCGGCACCGTCATCGCCGAGGAGGGCGCCCCGCTGAAGATCATCGGCGCGACGTACCAGAAGAACCCCTTCACCATCCTCTCGCTCAAGGGCGTCGGAAACATCGCCAGCCTGGCCGACCTCAAGGGCAAGACCATCGGCGTGCAGGCCAGCAACCAGAGCCTGTGGGACGCGTTCCTCAAGGTGAACGAGATCGACCCGTCCACCATCACCGTGGTGCCGGTGGAGTACGACCCGACCCCGCTGTTCAACGGCGAGGTCGACGGATGGTTCGCCTACCTCACCAACGAGTCGATCGACGCCGAGCTTGCCGGCCTCGACCCGGTCAACCTGCCGCTGGCCGACAACGGCCTGCCGTTCGTCGCCGAGACCTTCACGGCCTCCGACGACGCGATCGCCAACGACCGCGAGAAGCTCAAGGCCCTCCTGGTCGCCGAGATCAAGGGCTGGTCCGACGCGATCAACGACCCCACCGCCGCGGCGACCCTCACGGTCGACACGTACGGCAAGGACCTCGGCCTGACCATGGAGAAGGAAACCCGCCAGGCTGAGATCCAGGCCACCGACCTCGTCGTCAGCGACGACACCGCGGCCAACGGACTCTTCACGATCAGCGACGCCCTGCAGCAGGAATCCCTCAACACGCTGAAGGCCGCGGGCATCGACATCGACGCCAAGTCGCTGTTCGACCTGAGCCTGCTCGCCGAGGTCTACAAGGAGAACCCCGACCTCGTCAAGTACAGCAAGTAGTCTCCGCACCAATCAGTACCGCAGCACCTCACCCGCTGCACGCAACCAGCACCAACTCGCTAGTCGCACCACCACTCGGCATCATTGCGGCACCCGTCTCCTGGAGGCGGGTGCCGTCGGCGATACTGGGTATCCGGTCCCCGACGACGCCCAGTAAGGAATGTACGACGTGAGTACGATCGACACCGGCCCGGCGGCCCCCACTTCGGCCACCACCTCGGGAACCGGGCTGCACATCTCGGAGCTCCACAAGACCTTCTCGGTCGGCCGCAAGGAGGTTGTCGCGCTCGACAACGCCAACCTGCACACCGACAAGGGCAGCTTCCTGTCCCTGCTCGGCCCCTCCGGCTGTGGCAAGTCCACCATCCTGCGCATCCTGGCCGGCCTGGAGAATCCCACCAGCGGCACGACGCGCGTCGACGGCAAGAGCCCCGCCGAGCTCCGCAGCGGCCACGAGCTGGGCATCGCGTTCCAGGACTCCGCGCTGCTGCCCTGGCGAAGCGTGCGCAGCAACATCAAGCTTCCCTTCGAGGTCGCCCGGATGCCGGTCGACGAGGATTACGTCACCGAACTCATCCAGCTCGTGGGCCTCACGGGCTTCGAGAAGGCCAAGCCCGCCCAGCTCTCCGGTGGGATGCGCCAGCGTGTCTCGATCGCCCGCTCCCTGGTGCTCAAGCCCTCGGTGTTGCTCCTCGACGAGCCCTTCGGCGCCCTCGACGACATGACCCGCCAGCGCCTCAACGTGGAGCTTCTGCGCATCTGGACCGAGAAGCCCGCAACGACCCTGATGGTCACGCACGGCATCTCCGAGGCCATCTTCCTCTCCGACCAGGTGGCCGTCATGAGCCCCCGGCCCGGCCGTGTCAAAGAGGTCATCGAGATCGACCTGCCCCGCCCGCGCCTGCCCGAGATGATGCGCACGCCGGAATTCCACGCCCTGCACGACCGGGCCTCCGAACTGCTCTTCGGCGCCGACACCGCCGCGGCCTCCGGAGCACACTGATGCCGGTCACCCGTGGCCTGCCCGGTTGGGCCACCGGCCTGATCGGCATCGTCGTCGTCGTGGCCCTCTGGTGGGTCAGCGCTCTCACGATCTTCCAGAACGCCGGCTCCGTGCCCGGCGGGGCCATTCCCACCCCGGCGGATGTCGTGACGCAGTTCGTCAACGACGGCCTGGGCTTCTACTGGCCGCACATCACGATGACCCTCAGCGAGGCCGCCCTCGGCTTCCTCTGGGGAAACGGGTTGGCGTTGATCCTGGCCGGCCTGGTGCTGATCGTGCCGCGCATCGAGAAGATCGCCCTGCAGATCGCCGTGATCACCTACTGCGTGCCCATCGTGGCGATCGGGCCCATCGCCTACATCGTCATCGGGCCGCCGCGGGGAGACCCGTCCGGCACCGCCGTCTTCCTGGCCGCCCTGTCGGTGTTCTTCACCACCGTGGTCGGCTCCCTCGTGGGGCTCAAGGCGGCCGACCAGGCCAGCCTCGACCTGGTCAGCGTGTACGGCGGCACCAAGTTCACCCAGCTGCGCAAGGTCAGGCTGATCGCCGGCACCCCCAGCGTGCTCAACGCCCTGCAGATCGCGGCCCCGGCCGCCCTGCTCGGCGCGATCCTGGGCGAGTACCTCGGCGGCGCCGAACGCGGACTCGGCCTGGCCATGCTCGCGGCCGGCAACGCCGCCAATGTGGAGCGGGTCTGGAGCCTGGCGCTGGTCGCGGGCCTCCTGGCCGGCATCGGCTACCTGCTCTTCGCCGTGATCTCCCGTTTCGCCACCCCCTGGACCACCGGACGGAGCAGCTCGTGAGCGCCCAGACCCTCGTCACCGGCCAGCCGGCCGTGCTGACCAAGAGCACCGGCGCGCAGGCCCGCGGCCTCGGCGCCTACCTCGGCCGCGCCCTCGGCACCGGCGTGCTCACCCTCGTGATCGTCCTGGCCGCCTGGCAGGGCCTGATCCTGCTGCTGGGCATCTCCCCGTTCATCGCCAAGGGCCCGGCGGATGTCTTCAACTGGCTGTTCACCGTCCCAGCGGCGGCCGAGAACCGGGTGCTGATCCTCACGAACCTCGGGGTCACCCTCACCGACGCCTTCCTCGGCTTTGTCGCCGGCATCCTGGTGGCGCTGGTCCTGGCGACGTTGTTCACCCTGTCGAAGGGCATCGAGCACGCTCTCATGCCCATCGCGCTGCTGCTGCGCAGCGTGCCGCTCGTGGCTTTCGTCCCGGTGCTGATCCTCATCACCGGTCGCGGCCCGTCGATCGCCGTGGTCACCGGAGCGATCGTCGTACTCTTCCCGGCCCTGGTGAACATCGCCTTCGGCCTGCGTTCGGCGTCACCGCAGGTGAGCGATGTCATCGCCGTGTACGGCGGCACCCCGTTCACCGCGCTCCGCAAGGTGGCGCTGCCCAGCTCGCTGCCGTCGTTCTTCGCGGCCATCAAGATCTCGATCCCCGGCGCCATCACGGGCGCCCTGCTGGCCGAGTGGCTCGCCACCGGCCAGGGCCTCGGCTACGGTATCGTCGTGGCGGTCTCCCAGGTGAAGAACTTCGAGGTCTGGTCGTCTGTGGTGGTCATCACCATCGTGTCGATGGTGCTCTACGGCGTGGCGCAGTTCGCCGAGAACCTGGTGCTGCGGCGGATGGGCATGGACCAGAGCGCAGGCAACTAGCCGTGCTCGAGATCGCCGGCGAGCTGCTCGAGGCCCTGGCCCAGGGGCACCGGGTGGCCGTCGCGACGGTCACCCGGGTGCTCGGCAGCGCGCCGCGCACCCTGGGCACGGCCATGGCCGTGACCGACGACGGCGCCGTGATCGGAAGCATCTCGGGCGGCTGCGTCGAGGGAGCCATCTTCGAGAGCGCCCAGGAGGTGCTCGCCGACGGCCGTGGCCGCCTGACCGAATTCGGCGTCACCGACGACGACGCGTTCGCCGTGGGGCTGAGCTGCGGCGGCACCGTCGAGGTGTTCCTCACCGAGTTCGCCCCGGCGGGCCTGCGGAACGCCCTCGCCGACGCCGCACGCGCCCAGCTCGCCCTGGCCGCGGCCGGCCGGGCCGCCGGCCTCGCCCTGGTCGTGGCGGGAGCGGGAGCGGGCCGCATCCTGGTGCCGAACGAACCGGCCGGAACCACCACGGACGACGCCGCCGCCGGCCCGGAGGACGCCGGAGTGGGGGCGGACGGCCCTGACGCCGCCGGGGCGGCCCTGGAGGCGGACGGCCCCGACGACCGAGAGCCGAGCCTGGACCCGGACGCCGAGCGCCGCATCCGTGCCGAGCTCGACGCCCGCATCACACGCGGCGAGACCCACGTCGGCACCGTGGACTGCGACGGCGCGCTGAGCCGGGTGCTCTACCTGGTCGCGGCGACTCCGCCGCGCTGCCTGATCTTCGGCGCGGTGGACTTCGCCGCCGCACTGTCCGCGGCCGCGAGCCTGCTGGGTTACCGGGTCACGGTCTGTGACGCCCGCGCCGTTTTCGCCACCCCCGAGCGATTCCCGGCCGCGGCCGAGGTCGTGGTCGAATGGCCCAGCGACTACCTCGCCCGCACCGACACCGACGCGCGCACCGTGGTCTGCGTGCTCACCCACGACGAGAAGTTCGACCTGCCGTTGCTCGAGACGGCGCTGGGCCTGGACGTGGCCTATGTGGGCGCCATGGGTTCACGGCGCAGCCACGACCGCCGGATGTTGCGCCTGCGCGAGGCCGGTGTCGCCGAGACCGACCTGGCCCGACTGCACTCGCCCATCGGGCTCGACCTGGGCGCCAGCAGCCCCGAGGAGACCGCGGTGTCGATCCTCGCCGAGATCCTCGCCGCCCGATCGGGCGCCACAGGGCTGCCCCTGCGCGACCGGCGTGGACCGATCCACTCGGCCTCCTGACCTCTGGCGGCCACACGCCTCGATTTGTTGGACTCGCTCATCGCCACCGCTCTGACCAGCGGTTTCGTTCCAGCCCTCACCCCATTCGGGGGACGAAACGGGTTCGACTGCGCACTAGCGTGATCGTCGAGTCCATTGAATGGAGGAAGCGAAATGACCAACACACGACAGGCAACCGGTACCACCACCGGGGCCGCCACCGCCCAGAGCTACAGCGCCGACACCGAGGTGTCGGGTTGGACCGGCTGGATCGTCTTCGCCGGCGTCATGATGCTGATGATGGGCGCGTTCCACGTCATCCAGGGCCTCGTGGCCCTGTTCCAGGACACCTACTACCTCGTCGGCAGCGAGGGGCTGGTGGTGCAGGTCGACTACACGACCTGGGGGTGGGTGCACACCATCCTCGGAGCGGTCGTGATCCTCGCCGGCGTGGCCTTGTTGGCCGGGCAGATGTGGGCGCGCGTCGTCGCGATCATCCTCGCCTTCGCCAGCGCCATGGTGAACATCGCCTTCCTCGGCGCCTACCCGCTCTGGTCGATCACCATGATCGCCATCGACGTTCTGGTGATCTGGGCGGTCTCGGTGCACGGCAAGGAAATGAAGGCGGTATCGGCGGGCCCCAGCCGCGCGACCTCCGACGTGGAGTGACCCACCGGCCTCTCCCTCCAGGTCTCTCCGTGCAGGCCTACCCCTGCAGGGCCGGGGCTTGGAGGGCAGCGCGGTTCACCAGACGCCACACCCTGTCGCGCGACATCGGGAGTTCGTACGAACGAATCCCGAGGGCGTCGCGCACGGCGTTGGCCAGGGCCGGCGCCACCGGGTTGTAGGGCGATTCGCTCATCGACTTGGCGCCGTACGGCCCGAGGTCGTCGGCGGTGTCGGCGAAGTACACCTCGGTGACGGGCAGATCGGCCAGCTGCGGCACGTGGTAGTTGCGCAGCACCCGGGTGGTCACGGTGCCGGCGCCGTCGAGGATGAGTTCCTCGAAGAGCGCGGTGCCGACGGCCTGGGCCACCCCGCCTTCGATCTGGCCGCGGCACTGCTCCGGGTTCATCACGAAGCCGGCATCCGCCGTCTGGATCGACTGCAGCATCCGCACCTCGCCGGTGTCCGTGTTCACGGCCACCCTGAAGGCGTGCACATTGAACGCCAGCGAGCGGTGGGCGCCGTCCTCCCGGCCGACGGCCGTGAGGCCGTCGGGCCCGGCCAGGTCGGTCAGGGGCACGAACAGGTCTGCAGCGCGGAGGCCCTCGGCCTCGAGCACGAACGCGTCGGCGGGGGCGCCGGTGCGTTCAGCGGCCAGGCCGCGCAGCCGGGCGGCCAGGGTGGTCGCTGCCCCGTGCACGGCCTTGCCGGCCACGACGACGCCGGCCGAGCCGAACGCCCCGGTGTCGTAGCCGGCGGCATCCGTGTCGGACTGCCGGATCTCTATCCGGTCCGGAGCTGTGTTCAGCACGGTCGAGGCGATCTGGGTGTGCACGGTGGTGGTGCCGTTGCCGAACTCGGCTGTGCCCACCCGCACGACGTAGCGCGCGTCGGCACCGAGCGTGATGGCCGCCTGGGAGTAGTGCCCACGCGGGGGAGTCGTCGCGATCATGGCGGAGGCCATGCCCTCGCCCACCCGCCAGGAGGCGCCGGTGGGCGCCGCCACACCATTGCCGCGAGCCAGGGCGGCCTGGGCCAGATCGAGGCACTGGTCGAGCCCGTAGCTGGCGAAGCCGATGTCGTCACCCTCCTCGTGAGTCACCACAAGTGGGTCGCCGGGGCGCACCGAGTTGATCCGGCGCAGGTCGAACGGGTTGATGTCCAGCTCGCGGGCGAGCTCGTCGAGGGCGCTCTCGATACCGTAGATCACCTGGCCGAGGCCGTACCCGCGGAAGGCGCCCGACGGCGGGTTGTTCGTGTAGACGGCCTGGGCATCCACCCGTTTGTTGGGCACGTTGTACAGCGCGACCGACTCGCTGGTGCCGTGGAACATGACGCCGGGAGCATGGTTGCCGTAGGAGCCGGTGTCGGAGAGCACCTCGATGGCCAGGGCCGTGAGCCGGCCGTCGCTGGTGGCGCCGAGGGTCACGCCGACCCGCATGGGGTGGCGGGCGGGAGAGGCTGCGAGTTCGTCGGTGCGGGTGAACTCGTACTGCACCGGACGGTTGGTCTTCAGCACGGCGAGGGTCACGACGTCCTCGGTGAGGATCTCCTGCTTGCCGCCGAACCCGCCGCCGACGCGGGCGGTGAAGACCCGCACGGCCTCGAGGTCGAGGTCGAAGATGCGGCTGATCTCCTTCTGCACGAGGAACGGCACCTGGGAGCTGGTGCGCAGCACGAGCCGGTTCTCCTCCAGCCAACCGATCGTGGCGTGGGTTTCCAGCTGGGTGTGGGCCACGCGCTGGGTCTGCCAGGTGCCGGTGACCACGGTGTCGGCGGCGGCGAGGCCCGCGGCGACGTCACCGTACTCGCCGTGCAGCTCGGCCACGAGGTTGCGGCCGGGGTCGGCGACCCGGCTGGTCGCGGCATCCTTGTCGCCGTGCACGAGCGGGGCGCCGGGGGCGAGGGCCTTGGCCGGGTCGAAGACCGCCGGCAGTTCCTCGTACTCCACCACGAGCAGTCGGCAGGCGTGTTCGGCGATCGCCACCGAGTCGGCGACCACGGCGGCGACGCGCTGACCGCGGTGCCGCATGACGGTGTCGAAGACCAGGCTGTCGTCGGGGTCGTCGAGCCGGCTCTCGTGCCGGGCGGAGGAGTAGAGGGTGCCGGGGTCGTCGGCGTGGCTGAGCACGGCGTGCACGCCGGGCAGGGCCAAGGCGGCGCTGTCATCGATGGAGCTGATGCGGGCGTGGGCGTGGGGGCTGCGCAACACGCTGAGGTGCAGCAGGCCGGGCACGGCCACGTCGAGGGTGTACGGCTCCTGACCGCTCACCACCCGGGCCGCGGCGGGCGCGCGCAACGACCCGCCGACCTGGCCGTCGGTGGCGGAGGTGCGGGGGGTGCGGGGCTTGGTGGTTCGCACCGGGCCGAGGCCGGTGACCGGCGCGGACGTGGGGTGGGCCGCATCCGCCGCGTGGTCGTGGTCGCAGGTGCCGTCGGCCGGGGTGTGCCGGTCGCGGATGGCGTCGTCGATGGCCCGATAGCCCGTGCAACGGCAGAGGTTGCCCTTGAGCAGGCGCGGCAGGTCGTGCAGCTGGTGGTCCTGGATGGTCGAGGCCGTCACGACCATGCCCGGCGTGCAGAAGCCGCACTGGAAGCCGGCGGCGTCGATGAAGCGCTGCTGGATCGGCGCGAGGTCGTCGGGGCCGCCGATGCCCGTGGCAGTGGTGACCTCCCGGCCCTCGGCCCGGTAGGCCGGGTAGATGCAGGAGTGCACCGGGGTGCCGTCGACGAGCACCGAGCAGGCGCCGCAGTCGCCCGTGTCACAGCCCTTCTTGACCTCGAAGTGCTCCTGCTCGCGCAGATAGGTACGCAGCACCTGGCCGGCCGCGGCCGGGGCGTCGAGCGGGACGCCGTTCACGCTGAGCTTCATGCGTGGCTCCCGTCCGGGGTGTTTGTGTCTGTGTCGGTCTCGAATGGGACGTCCGTGCGGATGCCGGTGTCGGTGGCCGGGGCGGGCCGGTCGGCCGGACCGGCCAGTTCCTGCCGGATCTCCTCACCGAGCAGCCCGCTCACGGCGCGGCGCCAGTCGGCGGCGCCGTGGGCATCGGTGAACCAGGCGTCGATGCCGGCGATGTCCGCGGCGAGCACGGCCGGGTCGGGTGGTTGCGGGTAGCGCAGCTGCACCGGGCGCACGGTGCCGCCCGTCACGGTGAGCACGAAGGCACCGTCGGCGTCGAGCCGGCCGATGAGCACGGCCCCGGAGCGGCCGAGCGGTGACAGCGCGATCTTGCGGTAGGCGGTGCGGGCGGCCAGCGCCGCAGTCGGCACGTGGATCGAGCGCAGCACGTCGCCGGGGGCGAGCACGTTGGTGGTGTTGCCGGTGACGAAGTCGAGGGCGGGCATCCACTCGTCGCTGCCGTCGGCGCGCCAGATCAGCACCTGGGCGTCGAGCGCGGCGGTGAGGCAGATCATCGGGCCGGCCGGTAGCGAGGTGCAGAGGTTGCCGCCGACGGTGGCGACGTTCCAGACCTTGAACGACCCGAACAGGGCCGTGCAGGCCTGGTGGAAGACCGGGTGGGCGGTCCAGCCGGGCTCGGCGGGCATGCGGGAGAGGTCGGCGAGCGTGCAGGTGGCGGCGATCTCCAGACCCTCGTGCGTGACGGTGAGGGGCGGCCAGCCCATGGTCTGCAGGTCGACGAGGCCGGTGAGGTGGATGCGCGGGTCGGCGAAGAGTTCGGAGCCGCCCGCCAGCGGGACGACGGACGGACCCAGCATGGCCAGGTCCGACCGGGTGCGGGCCGGAGTGATGGTCGCAACGGTGGTCAGGTCCATCGGTGCCTCCTCTGTGCGAGATGCCCTGCGCGAGCCGCTCTCTGCGAGCGGCCCCTGGGGAGCCGGTCGGTGAGAGCGTGTCGGTGCGAGCTTGTTTGTGCGGGATGCGGGCATCCGGTGTTCGGTATCGCCTCGGGGCAGCACCGTACGGCTCCCGTTTCGGGTGCCGACACCCCTAGTCAAGCGCAGCTTTGTGTCGGAAATGTTAACCGCGCCAGTGCCGCCCAGCGAATGCCCAGTTTTGCGGCGTGATCGGCACCGAACTGTGCCCCGGCCGGACAAGTGCACCCCCGGTGCGCCGGCACCACTTGTCCGCTTCGGCAACAGGTGCGACCGGCCCGGGACGGCGGGGTCAGCCGAGAGCGGCGACCCACTCGGTGCTGCCGTCGGTGAAGCCCTGTTCCTTCCAGATCGGCACCCGGGTCTTGATCTCGTCGACCAGGGCCGCGCAGGCGGCGAAGGCAGCTGCACGGTGAGCGGAGGCCACCGCGCAAGCCAGCGCGATGTCGCCGATGCCGAGGTCGCCCACCCGGTGGGCGGCCGCGATCCGGCAGCCGGGGTGGGCCAGGGCCACGTCCCGCACGACCTCGGCGAGCACGGCCTCGGCGCTCGGATGCGCGCTGTAACGCAACCAGGTGACGCCGCGGTCCTCGTCGTGGTTGCGCACCACGCCCGCGAACGAGACGACGGCGCCGGCGGCCTTGTCGGCCACGGCCGCCGTGCACTCCTCCACGGTGATGGGGGTCTCGTCCACGCGGGCGAACAGCACGGTTCCCGGAGCCAGGGCGTCTGGGGTGTCAGCGGTCATGGTGGGGGTCCTTCGTCAGTGGTGCTGCGGGTGTTGCTGCGGGCGGCGCACCGCCGGCGATAATCCGGGTGTCGTGGTCCAGCCCGGCCACCTGGTCGAGCAGGTGGTCGAGAATGTCGGCGAGCACGCCCAGGCCGTCGCGCACCCCGCCCGTTGAGCCGGGCAGGTTGATCACCACGGTACGGCCGCGCGCGATGCCGGCGTGACCGCGGGACAGCAGGGCCAGTGGCGTGGACGCCGCACCGCGGCGGCGCAGTTCCTCCATGATCCCGGGCAGCTCCCGGTCCAGCAGCGGCAGTGTCTGCTCGGGGGTCCGGTCGGTGGGGCTCACCCCGGTGCCGCCCGTTGTGATGACCAGGTCGAGGCCGGCCTCGATGGCGGCGGCCAGGGCGTCGCCAACGGGCTCACCGTCCACCACGACGGCGCGCTCGAGCACCAGCCAGCCCCGGTCCTGCAGCCAGGCGTCGATGACCGGGCCGGTGCGATCGGTGTACACCCCCGTGGCCGCCCGGGTCGACGCCACGACCACCTGCGCGGTCCGCCGCACTATGGCGCTCCCGCCGGAACTCCCGGCCGGCTCTGGTGTGGTGTCCGGGGTCATTCGAGGCTCCAGTCGCCGCTCTTGCCGCCGGACTTGGCCAACACCCGGATGTCGGTGATGACGGCGTGCTTGTCGACGGCCTTGATCATGTCGTAGAGGGTGAGGGCGGCCACCGACACGCTGGTCAGCGCTTCCATCTCCACGCCGGTGACCCCGGTGGTCTTCACCGTCGCGGTGATGACGACCCTGTCCAGACCCGGCTCGAAGTCGATGGTCGCGCCCGAGATCGGCAGCGGATGGCACAACGGGATCAGCGCCGAGGTCTGCTTGGCGCCCATGATGCCCGCCACCCGGGCCACGGCGAGAGCCTCACCCTTGGGGAGCGTGCCCGCCACCACGAGGTCGATCACGTCCGGCCGGGTGATGAGGGTGGCCGTGGCCGTGGCGCGCCGCTTGGTGACGGGCTTGTCCGTCACATCCACCATCAGGGCCGCGCCGTCGGCGCGCACATGGCTGAGCCGGGGCGGTGTCTCGCCGGCCGGGCTCGCGGCCTCGCTCGTCCCGGTGACACCGTCGGTGTTGCCATCCGTGTTGTCCCCGGTGGCGGAGAGGGACGTGCTGTCAGTCATCGATACTCCAATAGTTCACGGGCTCTCCCGCGGCGGCCGTGTCCAGCCCGACGGGAAGGTGCACCAGCACGGTCGCTGCCGCGTAGGAATGAAGGAGGTGCGAACTCGGACCGCCCACCAGCTCGAGCGTTCCGTCCGGCCGCAGGATGCCGCGGCGCAGCTGGTGCTTGCCGGCCGGCGATTCCACCGCGGTCGCCAGCGGCGCGCGCAGCAGGGCCCGCTCGGGCCGGGGCAGGCCGGCCAGGGCGCGCAGCAGGGGGCGCAGGAAGACCTCGAACGAGATGAGGGCGCTCACCGGGTTGCCGGGGAAGGAGACCACGGGCACCGGGGCGGCGGCATCGCCGTCCGCAGTACTCGGGCGGGCGATCTCGCCGAGCCCCTGCGGGCCACCGGGCTGCATTGCCACGTGCAGGAACTCGACGCCGAGCGGGCCGAGCGCATCGCGCACCACCTCGCGGGCACCGGCGCTCACACCGCCCACGGTGACGATCAGGTCCACCTTTGGTGCCGCCGTCAGGAGCGCGAGCAGGTCGGCGGCATCGTCCGACGGGCAGGGCCGCGCGACCACTGTGCAGCCGGCATCGTGCAGGGCCTGGGTCAGGATCACGCTGTTGGAATCGTAGATCTGCCCGGCGGCGAGCGGCTCGCCGGCCGCACGGATCTCGTGGCCGGTGGCGATGAGCAGCACCCGGATGCGCTGGAGCACGGTGATCTCGGTCACCCCGGTGCCCGCGAGAACACCGAGCTGCGCGGGCCCGAGGTGGCTGCCGGCCGGCAGCAGCAGGTCCCCGGCGGCCACATCGCTCCCGGCGGGCCGCACGAAGGTGCCGTGGGTCACGGGCGCAGCGAACGACACCGTGCCCGTCGTCGTCGTCGGAGGCAGGAAGCGTGGCGGGTCGGCCTGTTCGATCGGCACGACCGCATCCGCGCCGGGCGGAATCGGCGCACCCGTCATGATGGGCGCGGCGGTTCCGGCCTGCAGCGCGGTGCCGGTGTCTCCGGCGGCGATGCGATCGGCGACGCGGAGAGCCACGGGGGTGCCGGTGGCGGCCGCCGTGAGATCGCCGGAGCGAACGGCGTAGCCGTCCATCTGCGAGTTGTCGAAGGGCGGCAGCGACACCGGCGAGGCCACGGCGGCGGCGAGGGTGCGGGCGCGAAAACCGTCGGGGTCGGCGGCGAGCCGCTCGCTCGAGAGAGTCAGGGTCTCCACGGACCGGGTCTGGAACAGCGGTGCGAGAAGCGTCGCCACGGCCTCGCGATGCTGCTCGATCCTGCGCGCGCTCATGTCACCATCCTGCCGCACCCGGGGCGGATGACGGCATCCGTGGCCGTGCCCCATTGAAGCGACCTGGACCCCCGGCGTATTCTGCTTCGGACGCGTGGCGCTGGGCGGCCGGGCCGAAGGTGCCGGCGGCCCCGCAGGGAAGGGCAAGCCAGGAAGGGCAAGCCGGGAAGGGCAGGCAGGGCATGGGGCGATTGGTGGTGCAGGAGTTCGTGACCGTCGACGGGTTCGCGGCGAACTCCGCCGGCGAGTTCACGGCCTATGAGCTGCTCGAGGGCGGCACCGCCGAATTCGACCGCAGCCAGACGGAGTGGCTGGCCGGCGTGGAGACCATGGTCCTCGGCGCCACCACCTATCGCATGTTCGCCGCCTATTGGCCCACGCCGGCGGCCGAGGGAGAGGTCATCACCGGTCCGCTCAACGCACTCCGCCGCCACGTGTTCTCCCGCAGTCTCGGCCACGCGCCCTGGGGCGACCTGCCCGCCGCCACCCTCGAATCCGGGGATGCGGTCGACGCCATCCGCCGGATCAAGGCCGAAACCACGGGCAGTGTCGTGCTGTGGGGGAGCCTCGCCCTCAGCCGGGCCTTCTTCGCCGCGGGCGAGGTCGACGAGGTGAGGCTCGTGGTGATGCCCGTCGTGATCGGCTCCGGGCGTGGGGTCTTCCCAGCCGACATCGACCCAACGGTGCTCGATCTCACGAGCGCCCAGGTGTTCGACACCGGCCTTGTCGAGCTGGTCTACCTGCTGCGGCCCGCTCGGGAGTGGTGACCCGTCGTAGGCTGGAGCTACGGAAGTGAACAGGCCGGGGACACTCCACCCGACCACGACGAAGGGTCCATCAGCATGCAGGTGCAGGTTCGATACTACGCCGCCGCCAAGGCGGCCACGGGCGTGGCCGAGGAAACCCGCCGGCTGCCCGCCGGGGCCACGATCGGCGCTTTCCTCGACGACCTGGGCAGCACCTCTCCCGCGGTGTTCGCGCGCTGTTCCTTCATCGTGAACGGCGTGGCCACCACGGACCGGGCCCGGGTGCTCGACGACGGCGACCGGCTGGACGTACTACCGCCCTTCGCCGGCGGCTGAGGCGCGCCCGCACCGACGGGCCCGCCCCGACCGGCCTGTTACGGAGTGACGACCGCGAAAGAGGGATCCGGGGCGTCGAGCAGGGCGAACAACCGCGACAGCACCCCGGTGTCACCCGTCATGTCGACCCCGCTGAACGAGCCGCTGGCCACCGCCTGAGCAAGCCGGGTGCGGCTGATGCGCACGTTGAGGTCCGCGGCGCGGGGTTTCTGCATCGGATAGTGCACCAGGGCACCGTGGCTCAGCTCAAGGCGATAGAGGTCGCGGGTGTCGGTGATCACCCAATTGATGGCGAAGCTCTCGTTCCAGGCTCGTGGCCCGACCACCCGGATCGCCAGGGTGTCGAAGAGCTGGGTCACCGTGAGGGCGCTGAGCAGCCCGCCCGCGCTGATGTCGTTCCGGCCGACTCCGTAACGCAGCTCGTTGGCGCCGGTGAGGAAGACATTCCGCCAGGTGGCGTTCTCCGCGCCGAGGCCCAACCGCTCAAGTCCGGTCGCCAGGAGTTCCCGGGCCGCGCCGTCGCCGGGGTCGGCGAAAACGGCGTGGCTGGCCAGCTCTACGGCGAAGCGCAGGTCGCCGGCCTCGAGATACCGGCGGGCGTGCTCGAGCGTGGCCGCCACACCGCCCATCACCTCGACGTACCGGCTGGCGGCGGCGGTAGGCGGATGCTGCCACAGGTGGGCCGGGTTGCCGTCGTACCAGCCGAGGTAGCGCTGGTAGATCGCCTTGACGTTGTGGTTCACCGAACCGTAGTACCCCCGGGTGTGCCAGAGCGTGGCGAGGCTGGGCGGCAACTCGAAGTCCTCGGCGATCTCGATTCCGGTGAGCCCCTGGTTCATCAGCCGCACGGTCTGATCGTGCAGGTAGGCGTACAGGTCACGCTGTTCGCCGAGGAAGTCGATGATCTCCCGGGTGCCCCAGGTCGGCCAGTGGTGCGAGGCGAACTCGACATCCGACCGGTGCCCGAACAATTCGATGGCCTCGCCGATGTACCGCGACCACATGCGCGGGTCACGCACCTGGGCGCCGCGCAGGGTGAGCAGGTTGTGCAGGGTGTGGGTGGCGTTCTCGGCCATGCAGAGCGCGCGGTGGTCGGGGAAGTACAGGTTCATCTCCGACGGGCACTCGGTGCCTGGGGTGAGCTGGAAGACGATCCGCACCCCGTCGAGCACCTCCTCCTGACCGGTCTGCGTGATCTCGATGGTGGGCACCAACAGTCCGATGGTGCCCGTTGAGGCCCCGGGCCCCAGGCCGATGCCCACCCGGCCCGACGCGCTGCGGGCCAGCGGATGACCGTCGTAGTAGTAGCCGCGGCGGAACATGGCCGTGCCGGCGTAGACGTTCTCGGACACGGCGTTGTCGAGGAAGTGCTCAGGGGCGACCACGGGGATCGCGGAGTCCGGCTCGGCCACTCCGAGCACACCGCCGAAGTGGTCGACGTGCGCGTGGGTGTAGACGATGGCGGTGACCGGACGGTCGCCGCGGTGCTGGCGGTACAGGTCGAGCGCTGCTGCGGCGGTCTCGGCCGAGATGAGGGGGTCGATCACGATCACCCCGCGCTCGCCCTCGACGAAGGTCACATTCGAGAGGTCGAATCCCCGCACCTGGTAGATGCCCTCTGTCACCTCGTAGAGGCCGTGTTTGGCGGTGAGGGCACTCTGGCGCCAGAGGCTGTCGTTGACGCTCTCCGAACCCTCGCCGGCCAGGAACGCCAGGCTGTCCATCTCCCAGACCACGCGTCCGTCATCCGCGCGGATGACCAGGGGGTCGATGCTCCCGAGGAACCCTCGGTCCGACGCCACGTCATCGGCCGTGCGTGCCCTGCCGGGATGAACCGGGATGCTGCCCGTCGTGCCGTCTCGTGTGCCGCCATCGTCCATGATGACCACCTCCATCGCTGCGGTCAGGGCTCGGTCGAGTCCCGCTGCGCACACCATAACCGGATGGGCTCGCAGGCACAGTGGGCGTGATGAGGATGGATCGACCAGCCGCGGACGGTTACCTCCCCGCGTAGTCCTCGTCGGTGATGTGCTCGAGCCAGACGGTGGTCGTGACGGGATCGTCGGCGGATTCCAGCATGGCAATGTGCTCCATGAAGCTGTCCTGCGAGGCAGCGTGGAAGTGTTCTTCGCCAGGCGGGGTGTAGAGCGTCTGGCCGGGATAGACCTCGATGATGTTCCCGTCGCGGGTGCCGAAGCGGGCTACGCCCTGAGTGACCCTGAGGTACTGGCCGCGCCCATGGGAATGCCAGGCCGTGCGTGCGCCGGGGGCGAAGCGCACGACCGCGACGGTCATCCGCTGGTCGTCCGTGTGCGGGGTTGCGACAAAGTCCAGCCACACGTCACCGGCGAATTGAGCAGCCGGATTCTTGACGGTCGGTGTGCGGGGTTCGATCTGCATGATGGTTCTCCTCGATGGTGCCCGTGTGGTTCCGGCGCTGCCGAAGACGCCCGGTCGGGTCTGCCCGGGTCGGCCGAGGTCGACGCTAGGGCAACCGGGGCCGAGGAGGAACACCCTGTCAGTACCTCGTCCAGCAGGGTCTCCCTGAGCGGCCGGCGATGCGGTGTGCTGGTGCTGGGCGCGTGCAACACACGCGACGCCGCACGACGCAGTCACGACAGCCGAAGGAACCACAATGACAGACAGCAGTACCAGCCCTCACCGCACGCAGGTCGGCGGCGGACGCCGAGCCTTGGGTGCCTTCTCGCCCAAGCTGGCCGCACTCACCGACGACATCCTCTTCGCGGATGTCTGGAATAGGCCGGAGCTGTCCCCGCGTGATCGCAGTCTGATCACGGTCGCCGTGCTCACCGCCGGCGGCGACACCGAGCAGCTTGCGTTCCACCTCGACCACGCCGTGAAGAACGGGGTCACCAGGGATGAACTCATCGAGGCCATCACGCACGTGGCGTTCTACGCCGGCTGGCCCAAGGGCATGGCCGCGATGAACGTCGCCCAGCGCGTCTTCGGGGACTGATCGACCGGCCGACGAGCAGCGCCGCACGGGGAGCCTGATAGTCGTCGCTGATCAGTACCGCGGCTTGCCGGGTTCGATCCGGCGCACCCAGTCGTCGATGCCGCCCGCGAGGTGGGTCACATCCGACCAGCCGTTGTCGAGCAGTACGCCGCGGGCGTACTCGGAGCGGGTACCGTGGTGGCAGTACAGGATGACGCGCGAATCGGGGTCGAGCACCTGCCGGGCACTCTCGGTGAGCAGCTGCGCCATCGGCACCAGCGCCGACCCGTCGATCGCGACGATGTCGCGCTCCCACGGCTCACGGATGTCGACGAGCACGAAGTCGGCGGTACCGGCCGCGCGATCGGCGAGCAGGGCGGCCAGCTCCTCCGAGTCGATCTCTTCTGGTGTTCCTGAGCCCGGACCGGGCTCGGCGGCGGCGGCGGCGGGGTGGGCGTGGGTAGGAACCTGGCTGTGGCTGGTGTCCCTGGTCACGGCTTCAACGGGAACGGTTTCCGGGGGTAGGGCTTCCGCCGGTGCGGTTTCCCGGGGCGCGGTGTCGGAGGACGGCACCGCTGCCGCTGCGGCCGCTTCCGCTTCGGCCGGCACTGAGCCCGAATACGGCACCTCGCGCCAGGAGGCATCCAGGCCGTCGTGCACGAGCAGCCGACCGAACAGCGGTTCGCCGAAGCCGACGATGAGCTTGAGGGTCTCGGTGGCCATCATGGCGCCGATGCTCGCGCACACCGAGCCGAGCACACCGGCCATCGCGCAGGTCTCGGCCTCGTCGGGGCCGGGGGTGCTGGGGAAGAGGTCCTCCAACCGGGTGCCTCCCCGGGGGCCGTCGACCCAGAAGGTAGTGACGAGTCCGTCGAAGCGCAGGACCGAACCCCAGACATAGGGCTTGTGCAGCCGGGCCGCCGCGTCGTGCGCGAGATGGCGGGTGGCGAAGTTGTCGGTGCCGTCGACCACGATGTCGTAGTCGTCCACGAGCTCCTGCACATTGGCCGCCGTGAGCCGGGTCTGGTGCGCCACGACCTCGATCAACGGGTTGTGTGCGCGCAGGGCGGCGGCGGCGGCCTCGGCCTTGGGCTGGGCGAGGTCGGCCATGGAGTAGATCGTCTGGCGGTGCAGATTGGACACCTCGACGCTGTCGGAGTCGACGATGCCGATCGTGCCCACCCCGGCCGCGGCCAGCGCCGTGAGCACGGGGGAGCCGAGACCACCCGCACCGATCATGAGCACCCGGGCGACGGCGAGGCGCCGCTGGCCGAGGTCGCCGACCTGGTCGAGGGAGAGCTGACGGGCGTAACGCCGGCGCTGGTCGGGGGTGAGCGGCGGCCCCGGGGAAACAAGGGGAGCGTGCGGCATGGCGGGCCTTTCTGCTGGGTTCCAGCCTAAGCCTCGCAGGCGACGGCCCGGCCGCCTGAGCGGATGCCGCGCACCCTGCCACCCGGCAGCGGGGGAACGGTACCCTGGAGTATGACGTTCGTTGCACCCCCGGCTTCCTCGCGTGACCAGACTCCCCCTACCGGCACGGCCGGCGCGGACAAACTCGGGGCCGCCAAACTCGTCGCCGACACCCTCAGCGCCGACGAGGTCCTGCGCATCCGCAACGACTTCCCGGTGCTGAACCAGCAGGTCAACGGGCATCCGCTCAACTATCTCGACTCCGGCGCCACCTCGCAGAACCCGATCAGCGTGATGGAGGCCGAGCAGGAGTACTACGAACAACGCAACGCCGCCGTGCACCGCGGCGCGCACACCCTGGCGTTCGCCGCCACCGAGGTGTTCGAGGCCGCCCGCGCCACCGTCGCCGCGTTCGTGGGCGCCCGGGAGAACGAGATCGTCTGGACCTCCAACGCCACCGAGGGCGTCAACCTGGTCTCCTACTCCTTCTCCAACGCGTCCCTCGGGCTGGGCGGCCCCGCCGCGGCCCGGTTCCGGCTGGGTGCCGGCGACGAGATCGTCGTCACCGAGATGGAACACCACTCCAACCTCATCCCGTGGCAGCAGCTGGCGCTGCGCACCGGCGCCACCCTGCGGTTCATCCCGGTGCTGGACGACGGCACCCTCGACCTGGCCGCCGCCGCCGAGATCGTCAACCCCCGCACCCGGCTGCTGGCCGTCACCCACGCGTCCAACGTGGTGGGCACCATCAACCCGATCGAGGACCTCGTCGCCCTCGCCCACGGTGTCGACGCGCTGGTGTTCCTCGACGCCTGCCAGTCCGTGCCGCACCTGGCCATCGACCTGGCCGCCCTCGACGTGGACTTCGCCGTGTTCTCCGGGCACAAGATGCTCGGCCCCACCGGCATCGGCGTGCTCTACGGCAAGGCCGAACTCCTGGCCGCGATGCCGCCGTTCCTCACCGGTGGGTCGATGATCACCACGGTCGACCTGCAGACCGCCGAGTTCCTCGCGCCGCCGCAGAGGTTCGAGGCGGGCACCCAGCGCATCTCCCAGGCCATCGCCCTGGCCGCGGCCGTGGACTACCTCGCGCACACCGGGATGGACCGGATCCGCACCCGGGAGGCCGAGCTCGGCCGCCGGCTCGTGGAGGGCGTGACGGCCATCCCCGGCGTGCGCCTGCTCGGCCCCGGCCTCGGCGTGGAGCGCATCGGCCTGGCCGCCGTGGACGTCGCCGGCGTCCACGCGCACGACGTGGGCCAGTTCCTCGACGAGGCCGGCATCGCCGTGCGGGTGGGCCACCACTGCGCCCAGCCGCTGCACCGCCGGCTCGGCGTCACCGCGTCCACCCGGGCCAGCACCTACCTGTACACGACCGACGACGAGGTCGACCAGTTCCTGGCCGTGCTCGCCGAGGTCGCCCCGTTCTTCGGAGTCACCCGATGACCTCCTCCGCCATGCAGCAGCTGTACCAGCAGATCATCCTCGACCACGCCAAGTCGGCGCACGGCTCCGTCACCGAGCTGCCGGCACTCGACGCCGACGCGGCCACCGGCGCATCCGGCACCGGCGTGCGCCTGGCCCAGTCGCACCAGGTGAACACCACCTGCGGCGACGAGGTGACCGTGCGCGTCGCCCTGTCTGGCAACGGTGCGGATGCCCGGATCGACGGCTTCACCTGGCGCGGAGCGGGCTGCTCGATCTCGATGTCCTCGGCATCCGTGCTGCACGACACCGTTCTGAACACCAGCGTCGCCGAGGCCGAGGCCATGCTCGACCTCTTCCGGGAGATGCTGCGTTCGCGCGGCACCATCGAACCCGACGAAGAGGTCATGGGCGACGCCGCGGCCTTCGCCGGGGTCTCCAAGTACCCGGCCAGGGTCAAGTGCGCCATGCTGCCGTGGGTGGCATTCGAGGCCGCCCTGCTCCAGCTGCGCTAGCACCCATCCTCCGGGTCGACCGCCCCTCAGCCGCCCGTGCCCTGGACCGGGCGGTCAGGCGATCGAGGTGGCCAGGCGGTCGCGCAGGGCGCTGGTGGGAGCCAGCCGCGGCAGGTACTCCGCACCGTCGAGCGCGTTGGCGCCGGGCGGACGGATGTCCACCTGCGGCCAGATGCTCCGCAGGCCCCGTTCGAACCGGACCGCGATCTCCGGGGTGCGCAGCACCCCGCCGATCCCGCACACCACGGGCGCGGGGCGGTCGGCCTGGCCGACCCGACGCAGCCCGGTGGCGGCGGAGAGCACCAGCTCGGCAGCGGCGTCGTCGCAGATGCGCGCGGCAACGGCATCCGTCGAAGCCAGCTCGGTGACCCGGCGGGAGTAGGCGGCGATGCGGCTGACCCGCAGCGGATCGGCCTGCAGGTCGAGGTAAGCCATCTCGATGTTGGGAAAGTCGTGCCGCATCACGGCGCTCAACGCCGTGGCCGGCCCGCGCCCGTCGTACGCGCGCATCACGGCATCCAGAGCCGCCCGGCCGATCCAGTAGCCGCTGCCGGCGTCGCCGATCAGGTTGCCCCAGCCGTCGATCCTGGCCACCTCCGTCGAACCCACGGCCAGGGTGACGACGCCGGTGCCCGCGGCGACCACCACTCCGAGCTCGTCGCCGAGGGCGCCGAGGTAGCTGGTGACGGAGTCATGCGCGAGGAACACCTCGTGAACCCCGTGGCTCGCGCCCGCTGCGCGCAGCTCGGCCGGGTCGGTCTCGGCCTTCGAGAAGCCCGAGATGCCCGCGCTGACGGTGAAGATCGGTTCGTCCGTCGTCGAGGCGACCTGGGCGACGACGTCGCCGAGCTGCGGGATCAGGGCGCTGTCGGTGCGGATGCCGCCGAACTGGAACTGGACGGCCTCACCGGTTGCGCTGTGCAGCCGGGCCCGGATACCGGTCTGTCCGGCGTCGATGGTGAGGGAGCTGACGGGGGCGCTCATGGGTGGTCCGTTCTTACAGCTGGTGCGGGTGGTGTGAGGGCCCGGTACTTCCGGGCCAGGAACGCCGCGGCCGGTTTGCCGTAGATACAGTAGTCGTCATTCTGCGCCGCGGTGTCTGCCGGGTACAGGGTGGCGGGCCAGTCCCAGAGCATGAAGCCGCGCATCCATTCTCGCCGATCGGTGGCGGCGAACATGTCCTCGTAGTAGCGCAGCTGCTCGGCGCCCGACGGTTCACCGGGCAGGGACCAGTCGTTCGGCTTGGCGGGGGAGCCGGTGCGGCTCGGGCACCCCGCCTCCATGAAGAAAAACGGCTTGCCGCTGGCGGTGACCACCCGCTCGATCCGGTCCAGCTCCGTCTCCCAGGTTCCGATCGGGTAGTAGCCGCTGGACGTGATGACGTCCACGGCGTCCCACCAGGTGACGTGGTCCTCCTGGAACTTGTCGCAGTTGTAGGTCACCAGGCCGCTGTACACCTCGCGCACCAGTGCGATCAGGGCGCGCCAGCGGGCGTCCTGGCCGTCGGCGCGCACCATCTCGCAGCCGATGCAGAGCATCTCGGCGCCCTCTTCCTCGGCCAGGCGGGCGGCGTGCAGGATGAACGCCGTGTACGACCGGAACCATTCTGTCCAGCCCGGCTCACCGGGAACCTCCCAGTCGAAGAAGCCGATGTAGGCGCGCCAGGTGCCGTCGGCACAGTTCACCACGGGCTTCAGGCAGACCCGCAGCCCGTGGGACTTCGCCTCTCGGATGGCCCAGCGCACCTCGTCGTCGGTGACTGTGGGCGCCTCGCCGAACGGGATCTCCTCCGACTGGGCGGTGTCCTGGAGAGCCGCGTAGGCCACCGCTGTCCAGTTGACGCCGAGGTCGGCCATGCGCCGCATCGAGTCGGCGGCCGCATCGGTCGCCCATTCCCCGCGCACGCCGGTCCAGCCCCAGGTCATGCCGCAGACCGGCTGGGCCAACGCGGCGCCGGCCAAGACGGATGCGGAGGCGCCGGCGGACCTGACCGTCACGGCCGCACCAGCTGGTTGGTGCTGCGCAGCACGGTCGGGGCGGCGAAGGCCGCGGGGTCCACGTCGAGTACCGAGTCGATCGTGAAGAGCACGCTCTCGCCGGGTAGGAGGGTGACGAGCATGTCGTCCACGAGCGCATCGGGGTCGACGGTGTCCACCAGCAGGGCCAGGTCACGGGTGAGGGAGGCCGCGGTGACCCGCACGGTGTACCCGGTCGTGGTGCGCTCGGCCAGCACGTCCGGAGCGGAGTCCGAAAGCGCGCTGTCGCGGGCCTCGGCGAAGAACCAGTGCCCCCGGACGCCGCCGAGTTCGGCGCGGAGGAGCTCCGCTGCCGCATCCGTTGTCGCGGACACGGATGCGGGCAGCGGCACGGTCGCGTTCGACCGCGCCGGCAGAGTGACCTGCTCGGCGTGCTCGGCCAGGACAACGCCCGCGTCTGTGTACCGCCGCACCCGGAGCTCGCCGCTCCAGGGCTCGGCGGAGTCGTTGACCGCGATGACGGCCAGGCCGTCGCCCCGGGGCTGCACCGTGATCAGCCGGTCGGCGTAGGCGTGCTTGATCGCGTAGAGCAGCGGCTTCGGCCGGCCGTAGCCGTCGACTGCGGCCCAGGAGGTGGCGGGCCAGCAGTCGTTGAGCTGCCAGACGATGCTGCCCATGCAGTGCGGGGCCAGGGAACGGAAGTGCTCGATGGCCGTGCTGATCGCGGTGGCCTGGTTCAGCGACATCGCCCAGTGCCAGGCGCCGATCTCGTTCGGCAGCGGCAGGTGCGGCAGCAGGCCGTCGGTGAGCTTGACGTTGCCCTCCATGGCCTTCTGGTGCACGAGCATGCCGGGCGACTCCGGGGTGAGCGGATCGTCGTGGATCGACTCGGTGAGCGTCGACCACGTGGGCGGTCCCTGCCAGCCGAACTCGGCGACGAAGCGGGGCGCGTAATCGCGGTAGTCGGGGTAGTCGCGCTGGTTCCAGAGGTCCCAGATGTGCATGGTGCCGTGCTCGGGGTCGTTAGGGTGCAGGTCGTTCCGGACGCTCCCGGCGACGGGCGAGAACGGGCTGCCGGGCGTGTAGCCGATGTGCGGCGCGAGCTCGGCGACGATCGCGGGGAACACGTCGTAGTAGAAGCCTGCGCCCCAGGTCTTGCCGTCCAGGCGCAGCTTCCAGTTCCACTCCTCGAACCCCCAGAGGTTCTCGTTGTTGCCGTTGAGCACGACGAGCGACGGATGCGCGGCCAGCCGGGCGACGTTCTCCCGGGCCTCGGCCTCGATCTCGTCGCCGAGCGGCGCCTCCTCGGCGTAGGCGGCGCAGGCCAGCAGGAAGTCCTGCCAGGTGAGCAGGCCCTTCTCGTCGCAGAGGTCGTAGAAGTCGTCGCTCTCGAAGATGCCGCCGCCCCAGACCCGGATCAGGTTGATATTGGCGAACTGGGCCTGCTCGAGGCGCCGCTGATAGCGCGCCCGGTCGATCCGGTGCGGGAAGGCGTCGTCGGGGATCCAGTTGGCGCCCCGCACGAAGACGCTCTGGCCGTTGATCACCAGGGTGAACGGGGTGCCCGCGTCGTCGGGGATGGTGTCGAATTCCACGGTGCGAAAGCCCACGCGGGTGTGGGACCGGTCGAGTTCGTGGGCCGTGTCGGCGTCGTGCAGGGTGACGACGACGTCGTAGAGCGGGTGCTCGCCGTACCCGGTCGGCCACCACAGGTCGACCTCGGGGACCTCGAGGGTCACCGTGGCGCTGGTGGCGCCCGCTGCGAGTTCGAGCGTGCGGCTGACCCCGGCGACGGAGGCGGTGACGGTCACCGGCGCATCCGTGGCCCGGCTAATGACCACGTGCACATCGACGGTTCCGGCGCTGTGGCTAGAGGTGTCTCCGGCCGTGCTCTGCACTGTGGTGGTCTGAACGGTGGCGATGGGTCGCACGGCGTGCAGGCGGGCCGTCGACCAGCTCACCAGGGTCACCGGCTTCCACAGGCCGGAGGTGGAGGTGTCGATGCCCCAGTCCCAGCCGAAGCTGCAGGCCATCTTGCGGATGGCGTTGTACGGGTGGTGGTTGACGTGCGGGCGGTACCCGAGTTCTAGGCTGGCGGCGTCAGCGGCCTTGATGGGGGAGCGGAACACGACCACGAGTTCGTTGAGGCCGGCCTTGAGCCTGGAACCCACGTCGAAGGTGTAGCTGCGGTGCATATTGCGGGTGGTGCCGAGCAGGACCCCGTTGAGCTCGATCTCGGCGATGGTGTCCAGGCCGGCGAAGACCAGTTCAGAGCGGTCGGCCCCGGCCGGGTTCCAGACGAAGGTGGTGCTGTAGCGCCAGTCGGTCAGGCCGATCCAGGAGAGGAGCTGCTCGTTGCCGTCGAGGTAGGGATCGGGGATGAGCTCGGCGGCCAGCAGGTCGGTGTGCACCGAGCCGGGCACGGTGGCCGGCACTGTGAGCCGGCGGAGGTGCGCCGGCGCCGGCCCGGCCAGGGCCGTGAGGCTCCAGTCGGTGTCGAGCAGTCGGACGACTGGGGTGCGGGTGGGCAGTGACGAGATCGGCATGGTGTTTCCAGACATAGCGTGAGTGCGTGGTCGTGTGTCAGTGATGCGGAGGGGGAGCGGTGGTTACTTGGTGGCGCCGGAGGTGACGCCGTTGTAGATGAAGCGCTGCAGGAACAGGAAGATGATCAGGGTGGGCACGATGACGATCATGATGCCGGCCGCGATGATTTCCCACTGTGCGCCGTATGGGCCCTGGAAACGGAACAGCGAGGTGCTGATCACGGCGAGGTCCTGCGCGGGCATGTAGAGGTAGGGGATATAGAACTCGTTGTAGACGGCGATGCCCTTGATGATCACGACGGTAGCGATGGCCGGTCCGAGCAGAGGCAGGATGATGCGCCAGTAGACGCCGAGTCGGCTCGCGCCGTCGAGCATGGCTGCCTCGTCGAGGGAGCGCGGGATCGACTGCATGAACTGGATGAAGATGTAGATCGAGACGATGTCGGTGCCCATGAAGAGGATGATCGCGGCGCCGTGGGTGTTGACCAGGTGGAAGAAATTGACGACCTGGTAGGTCGCGACCTGGGTGGTGACGGCGGGCACCAGGGTGGCGATCAGGAACAGGCCGAAGACCAGCTTCTTGAACCTGAACTCGAACCTGTCGAGCACATAGGCGGCCATGGTGCCGATCAGGATGGTGCCGCTGACCGAGACCACCGCGATGATCGTGGTGTTCAGGAAGCCGAGCATCATGCGGCCGTCGACGAACGCGGTGGCGAAGTTGGCGAAATTGAACCAGTTCGACGGCGGGATCAGGGGACCGGTGGCGGCGTACTCCACATTGGTCTTGAGCGAGGCGAACAGGATGACCACGATGGGCACGAGCGCGACGAGGGAACCGATGATCAGGGAGACGTACTTTCCCGTCGTTCCGAGGTAACGCATCATGAGGCCAGGGTCACTTTCTCGTCGGGCACGAGCTTGCGCTGCAGCCAGGTGACCAGCAGCACGATGATGAGCAGGATGACGGCCATGGCCGAGGCCAGGCCCACCTTGCGGTAGACGAACGCGGTCTGGATGGTCTGGATGACGAAGGTCATGCTGCCGTTGGTGCCGCCCGTGATGATGTACGGCAGCTCGAACGCCGAGAGGCTGCCCGCGATGGCGAGGATGAAGGACAGGCTGATGATGCGCTTGATGCCCGGGGCGATGATGTAGCGGAACTGCTGCCACTTGTTGGCGCCGTCCAACTCGGCGGCTTCGTAGAGCTCGCCGGGGATGGACTGGATGGCGCCGAGGAAGAGCACGAAGTTGAGGCCGATGTAACGCCAGATGGCGACGCCGGCGAGGGAGTAGTTGACCACATCCGGGTTGCCCAGCCACTGGGTGGACAGCTCGCCGAGCCCCACGAATCCGAGCACGGCGTCGAGGGTTCCGCCAGGGCGGAAGAAGAACAGGAAGATGAACGCGATGGCGACGGCGTTGATCAGGTAGGGAAAGAACAGGATGCCCTTGAACATGTTGCGGAAGCGGGTCTTGAAGCTCAGCAGGGTGGCGAAGTACAGCGCCAGGGCCATCTGCAGGAACGACGCACCGAAGTAGTACAGGCTGACCACGAAGACCTGCCAGTACTTGGGATCGGTGAAGATCTTGACGAAGTTGTTCAGCCCCACGACGTCCTTGGTCTTGTCCAGGCCGTCCCAGGAAGTGAAGCTGTACCAGATCATGTTGCCCACCGGGATGTAGGTGAACGTGATCAGGAGGGCCAGCGGGATGGCCAGGAACAGCCACGGCATGACGATGGAATCCTTGCGCGTGCCGTTGGCGCTGATGGTCGTGCGGACGAAGCGTTGCGAGAACCTGCGGAACAGGTCGGGCATTTTCGCCGGGGCCAGTTGCTGGGACACCGAGCGTCCTTTCTCTTGCTTGTGGGTGCCGGCGGTCGGCCGGGTGGGACCCGGCCGACCGCCGGCTTCGAGCCGGACTGCGTAATGGTGCGGTGAGGCTAGCCCTCGACGGAGGCCTTGGCCGCGGCCCAGGCTTTGTTCAGCGCGTCGAACTGGGAGGCCTTGTCGCCGTCGGCGGCACCGCGGGCGATGTCGACGATCTTCTGGCGGTAGATCTGGCCCCAGAGGTCGATCTCGCTCTCGCTCAGGATGTCGTTCTCCCAGGTGGCCTTGTCGGCCGGCACCGGGGTGAGCTCGAGGTACTCGACGCCGCTGGCCGTGAAGTCGGTCAGCGAGTCGGGGTCGGGACCGTCGACGACGGGGGAGAGCCCGCCCTGGTCTGCCGCATAACCGGACTCGTTGGCGAACCAGTCGATCCAGGCACGGGCGGTGGCCTTGTTCTTCGAGTTGATGCTGATGGCGTTCTTGTAGTCGCCGCCGATGGTGGAGTAGGTCTGGCCGTCGACCGCGCTGGGGAACGCCATGTAGCCGATGTCGTCGGCGCTGCCGCCGGCGGTCACCGCCGCGTCCTGCATCTGGGTGATGGCCCAGGAGCCGAGGACCATGGAAGCGATCTTGCCGCTGCCGAGCCCGGCCTTGGACGATTCCCAGTCGGTGGTGGTGGGGTCGTCTTCGCTCAGGCCCTGCGCGACGATGTCGTAGAGCAGGCCGTCGGCGATCTCGTGGTACTCGCCCTTCTTCCAGGGCGAGTCGGTGTCGACGAGGGTGATGGAGGCGTCCTTGTCGCCGGTGGCGGCGCGGTTGCCCTCCCACTGGCTCAGCGGCCAGCCGTCGGCGTAGTTGGTGTAGTACGGCGTGGCGTCGGTGGTGTCCTTGATGAGCTTGAGGTCGGTGAGGAACTCGTCGGGCGTTGTGGGCAGCTCAGTGATCCCGGCGTCGGCCCAGACGTTCTTGTTGTAGATGACGCCCTGGGCGTTGCCGGTGATCGCGACGCCGTAGGCCAGGTCGTCGTACGCCATCTCCTGCACGAAGCGATAGCTCTTGCCGAGCTCCTCGACGGAGCCGAGCGGCTCGAAGAACTGCGCGAGCTGAACCTTGGTGACGGTGTTGGGGATGAGCAGGACGTCGCCGTAGCTACCCGAGGACAACCGGGTGGAGACGTCGGTCTCGTAGTCCTTGATGGCCTCGAACTTGACGGAAGTACCCGGGTAGGCCTTTTCGAATTGCGCGGCGTAGTCCTTGAAGACGGTGTCGACGATGTCGGTGCGCTGGGTGAGGACGGTGATCTCGCCGGTGACGGCGCCGTCGTCCGCAGGGGCTGACCCGGAGCATCCGGCGAGTAGTGCGGTGGCCGCCAAGGCGGCCACGGAAAGGATGAGCTTCTTTGCCATCTGTTTCTCCTAATCGGTATCACCATTGACCCGTTGAGACACGACCGCGACTTCCCGCCCGTGGACCTCTGGTGTTGCTGTTGGGCCTCATGCTAGGCCCGGATTCGACGGCACGTCAAACACAAATGTCAACGTTGTCCGTTCCTGTCTCCTCCACGATGTAGGCCCGGAAATCCCTGTAATAGCGGGCAACTCGACGCGTTCATGCACATTTTCTCATTGCCAATGTCTGCAAAATGTCCTACGTTGACATAGCGGCATTCCGGCCGTTCCCAGGCCTCGGTACGAGGCACGGTCCACGAGGAGATCCGATGACCACGCAATCACGCGCGACGCTGGCCGATGTGGCCCGGCTCGCCGGGGTGAGCTCCAAGACAGCCTCACGAGTGTTCGCCGGCGCGGGGAACGTGTCGGTCGACACCCGGGAACGGGTGCTCATCGCGGCGAAGCGGTTGCGCTTCCGGCCCAACAACCTGGCCAGGAACCTACGCCGCGGCGGAGTGACCAACACCGTTGCGTTCGTGATCGGCGACCTGAAGAACCCGTTCTACTTTCACGTGGCGGCGGGGATCGAACGGGAGCTCGCGCTCAGCGGGCTCACCATGGTGCTCGCCACGACCGACGACTCACCGGACAGCGAGGAACGCGTGGTCGACGCGCTGATCTCCCAGCGCGTCCGCGCCCTCCTGCTCATCCCGATCGCCGACGACCAGTCCTACCTCGAGGGCGAGCGGCAGCTGGGCACCCCCGTCGTCAGCGTCGACCGGCCGGCACGCAATCTCCTGGCCGACTCCGTGGTGCTGGCGAACCGCCAGGGCATGGCCGAGGCGGTGCGCTCCCTCACCGCCATCGGGCACCGCAAGATCGGCTTCATCAGCAACCCGTCCGCGATGTACACCCAGCGGGAACGCCTGGCCGGGTACCGAGAGGCCCTGCGGGAGGTGGGGGTCGTCGAGACCGCCCAGTGGGAGCGGCTCGACGACGACCCGGATATCTCGCCCGAGCTGGCCGTGCAGAGCCTGCTGGACCTGCCCGACCCGCCCACGGCTATCGTGGCGGGCAACAACCGTGGCAGCGCCGGCGCCGTGCGGGTGCTGCGCACGCTGCAGACGCCCGTGGCGTTCATCGGCTTCGACGACTTCGAGCTGGCGGATGCCCTGGGCATCTCGGTCGTGGCGTACGACCCGATGGAACTCGGACGCACGGCGGCCCGGCTCGCGCTGGCGCACCTGGCCGATCCGGACTCGTTCACCAGTCAGGTGGAGCTGCCCACCCGGCTGATCCATCGCGGCTCCGGTGAGATCCCGCCGCCCTCAGCCCGCTGACCCGCCAGCTGCGCCACCGTGCGCCGCACCGGCTGTTCCCGAAGCGGACTTCTGCGCCCGGTACGCCCGGGGCAGAAGTCCGTTCGGGCAACAGTCAGCCGGCCAAACGGCGGGAGAGCCAGGCGGCCTGACGCTCGAAGTGGTAGCCCTGACCGCCCTCGTGCTCGTTGAACGGGTACACCTCGATCTCGGCCTCCGCGGCGTAGTGGTTCCGCGCGGCGAACACTGTGGACGGCGGGCAGATCGGGTCGAGCAGGGCCACCGAGAAGATCGCCGGCGCGGTGGCGCGTTTGGCGAAGTTGACGCCGTCGAAGTAGGCCAGGGTGGCGAAGGTCTGCTCCACGCGGTCGCGGTGCACCGAGAGGTACCGCACGACCTCGTGGTACGGGTCGTTGTCGGTCATGCCGACGGCACGTTCGAAGTGGCAGAGGAACGGCACCTCGGGCATCGCGCCGATGAGGCCCTGTGCCAAGCCAGCTGCCGCGAGGGCGATGCCGCCGCCCTGGCTGCCGCCGCAGACGGCCACGCGTTCGGGATCGACGCGGTCCAGGGTGCGCACAGCGTCGATGGCGCGCACGGCGTCGGTGAACACCCGGCGGTAGTAATAGTCATCGGGCGACTGGATGCCGCGGGTCATGAAGCCGGGGGAGGCCGGGCCGCTGCCGTGCGGGTCGGGGGTGTGGCCGCCGGAGCCCCATGAGCTGCCCTGTCCTCGGGTGTCCATGAACAGGTAGGCGTAGCCGCTGGCCACCCAGGCCAGACGCTCGTGCGGGAAGCCGCGACCGCCGCCGTAGCCGTTGTACTCCACGACCGTGGGTAGCCGCGTCTGCTCGGAACCGGGCCGTTCGGCCGGCACCAGGAACCAGGCCTTGATCGGGTCGCCGGCGAATCCGGCGAAGGTGACGTCGTAGACCTCCACCTCGCTCAGCGGTGAGTCGACCCGGGTGAGCGTGGGAGCGGCATCGAAGCGGCGGGCCTCGGCGAGGGTGCGTTGCCAGAACGCGTCGAAGTCAGCCGGCTCGGCCACCTCGGGCCGATACGTCTCGAGGTCGGACAGGGGGAGATCTAACCGGGGCACGTGTTGCCTTTCGCGGACGAGTTCTGCGCCAACGCTGGCGCCAGCACCGACTATACCGGGGCCGTGATTGTGGGCCTGCGCCCCACCTGGAGCTACATGACTCCGGCCGTCTGCAGGGCGTAGCGGATGGCCGGCGCCACACGCTCGGCATAGGCGGGGGTCATGTGCACGGTGTCGTATTTCGTGGGAATGGTACCGGCGAAGGCCGGGCACACCCCGTCGGCGCAGCTGAACGGGAGGGAGCTGACGAAGTGGTCGCCGGTGGCGGAGGGAGCCGAGAGCGCCGCGGCGAACTGTTGCCAGGTCGCTCCGACGCCGACGGCGCAGTCCTGGGGGCTCGACACCGTCGAATAACACTGCCCGAGCTCGGCACCGAGCGGCGGCGGCGCGAGGTAGACGATCTTTCCCGCGGCGTTGTAGCCCGCCGTTTCGGCGATGGATGAGGCCACCATGCTCGCAACCGAGAGCGGTCGGCGGTAGTCGTCCTGTCCCTCGGCGAAGGCGTTGGCGACCACCACGAGCTGGGGGGCGTCGGCGACGATGTGGTTGGTGATGTCGAGTTTTCGCTGCGGGCAGGCCTCCATCACCCCTGCACCGTCGTTGGCGACGAGCACCTCGGTGAACCGGCAGCCGTAGAGGCCGATGGTGGTGATGCGCCACTGGCCGTCGCTGGCTTCGGCGATGGCCTTGAACGCCGGTGCGTAGGAGAGCGCCTCGGAGTCGCCGACGAGGTACATGTGCTGGGGAGCGTTGTCGTCGCCCCAGGTGCAGCGGCCGAAGTCGGGTGTGCCGCCCACATCGAAGCAGGCGCGAGCGGGGTTGTTGGTGGAGGTCGTGGCCATGGCCTGGTCCAGTGACGGCGATAGGTTGTCCGGCCAGGTCGTGGCCGCCGCCGCGGCCGCAAGGTCGGCTTGCAGCGCCACCTCGGGGTTCACATCATCCGCCGCGTCGGCAGTGGGAGCGGCGATAGGAGTCAACGGGCGGTCGTGCACCTCGAAGGACACGGCGACGACGACCACGATGACGAAGGCGCCTAGGGACGACATGATGAACTGTGTGCCGTAGCGTTCCCGCCAGCGCCGCCAAGCGAGCCGGCGGTCGACCCGTGGCCCGGTTCCGCGCAGCCAGGGCGAGCGGTGCAGCGGCTGCTCGATGAGGTAGTACGACACGACCGACACGGCCAGGGTGGTGCCGAGAACGAGCAGGGTGGTCGTGGTGGAGGCCTCGGGCAGCACCAGCGTGAGGAAGACGAAGACCGGGAAGTGCCACAGGTAGAGCGAGTAGGAGATGTTGCCGAGGTACACGCTGACCGGGTTCGTGAGCGGGAACAGGTTGCGCTGCGTGCCGCCGATGCCGGCCGCGATCACGAGAACGGTGGCGCCCACCGGCAGAGCGGCCCACGGGCCAGGGAAGGGCAGGCTCGAGGTGACGACGGCGAAGGAGGCGACGATGCCTGCCAGTCCGGCCCAGCCGAGGATGATCCGGGCGGCCAGCGGCATCCGCATGAAGAGAGGGGCCGCGATCGCCAGGGCGGCGCCGACGCCGAGTTCCCAGACTCTGGAGAACGTGGAGAAGTAGGCCACGGTGGGGTTCGTCGCGGTCTCCCACACGGCGTAGCCGAACGACGCCGCCACGACGACGACGGCGACCGCGCCGAGCAGACGGCGGCCGCGCGCACGGTCGCGCCCCGACCCGCGTCCGCGCCGGCTCGCCGCGCCGAGCGCCACGATCAGCAGCACCGGCCAGAGCAGGTAGAACTGCTCCTCCACCGACAGCGACCAGTAGTGCTGCAGCACCGATGCGGGCGCAGTGGCGTGGAAATAGTCGGTGCCGACGGCCGTGAACCGCCAGTTGGCGGCGAAGAAGAGGGCCGAGAGCGCATCCCAGGCGGTGGAGAGCGCCCGGGTCTGGTTGAACAGGACGAAGCCGAGGGCGGTCGTGACCGCCAGCACAGCCGCCGCGGCCGGCAGGATGCGGCGGAGCCGGTTGCCGTAGAAGGTGCGCAGGGAGATGCGCCCGGTGCGCTCATGTTCGCGCAGCAGGACGCCGGTGATGAGGAAGCCGGAGATGACGAAGAAGATGTCGACGCCCGCGAAGCCGCCGCCCGGCCAGACGATGACGTGATCCAGGATGACGGCGATGACCGCGAGGGCCCGCAGGCCCTGGATGTCCCGACGGCGGCCTGACGTCCTCTTCTGCGATGCAGCGGGGCGGGGCGGGGTCGCGCCAGGCGAGTTGGCGCCGGGCGAGGGGGCGGGTGCCGCCGGATGAGTGTCCAGGGGGCGGGGAATGGACTTGTGGGCTCCTGCTCCTGCTCCGGCCGTGGACCCTGGGGTAGCCGTGGTCGTGACGATGCGGTTGAGCGGAGTGCCGGGTCGGGACAGGCCCGGCCGTGACGTGCCAGGCCGAGATGGTCCTGGTCGGGAAGAGTCAGGCCTGGAGGGAGTCGGCGGGGAAGCCGGCTGCGAGGGGTCCGGCAGCGACGGATTCGTTCGTGGATCCCGGCCTGGGGCGGCGCCGGTGTTTTTTGGGTCGTTCCCTGCCGTGCCGTTCCCCGATGTCACACGTCCCCCAGCTTTCGAACCGCTGACGAGCCTACAGCGCGAACGGCACCGTGCCGCGTACGGGGGAGTGACGTCGTGCGGGTTGCCGGGCAGACATTCCGCTCAGACCGACCGCAGGGTCGCGCGGCGCCGGTTCACAGTGGGCGCCGGTTCAGACGGTGGCGCCGGCCGGTTCGACTTCGTGGCGCAACGGAGCATCCGTCGGGGAGGTCGCATCAGCGCTCGACTGGGGGTTCAGCTCTGCCCGCAGCGGCCAGTCTTGGCCGTCCAGGATGATCTGGGCGCATCGGCCGGTGCTCGCGTTCACCACGATGGGCGCCATCAGGTTGACCGTCGTGCCGGTCTCGCCCGGGTTGGTGACCACGAGAACCAGGGCCTGGTCGGGGGTCGCCAGGTCGAGGGAGCGCGCGTGCTCATCGGAGATGACCGGGGTGTACTGCGGCAGGTAGATCGACGCATCCAGCACGAAAAGCCGGGTGTGCTCGTCTTCGGCGGACTGCAGGGCGAACAGCCCGGCTGCACCGGCGATCTCGCGCAGCCGGAAGTCGGTGAGCGGGGCCAGCCCGGGAGGCGGTGAGACAAAACTGAGCGAGGCGGTCATCGGAGGAAGTCCATCAGGGTCGGCTGGATCACGCGGGCGGTCACGGAGAGGGCCGATTGGTAGGCCACCTCCTGGAGCTTGAGGTCGATGATGACGGTGGCCAGGTCGACGTCCTCGAGCTGCACGCGCTGCGCCTCGAGGGTGCCTTTCTGCGTGACGAGCGAGGCGGCCGCGGTCTCGATGCGGCTCTGCCGGGCGCCGGCCTCGGCGCGGGCGCCGATGATGGTCGTGAGGTGGGCGTCGATGTCGCCCAGGTGCACCGACACGGACACTGCAGGATCTGTGCTTCGCAGCGCGGCCGAGACCTGGTCGAGCAACGCGAAGAGCGAACCGTCGCCGATGCCGGTACCGGCGCCGGTACCGAATATGGCGGCGCCGTCGGCGTCCACCCGCACGGTGGTGTCGGCTCCCACCCGCCGATCCACCGGCACCGAGGTGCCGGCGCTGACGGTGTACGGCGGCTCGGAGCCGACCGCGGAACGGGCATCCGAGTTGCCGGCGAAGACCGACCGCCCCAGGTAGCTGGCGTTGGCCTGACCGAGCAGGTCTTTCTTGAGGCCGTCGATCTGCACGGCGATGGCCTCCTTGGCCGCCGGCGTCATGGTTCCGGCGTTACTTCCCTGCACGGCGAGGTCGCGCACCTTGGTGAGGAGCTTGGTGCTCTCATCGAGCGCGCCGTCGATCGTGGTGAGCCAGCCTGCGCCGTTGTCGGCGTTGCGGGTGTACTGGGCGGTGGCACGCTGTTCGGCGCGCACGGCCATGGCGTTCGCCGCCCGCGCGGGGTCGTCGGATGCCCGGCTGATGGTCTTCAGCGACGTGGACTGCTCTTGCAATTGAGCGAGACGCTGGGCGCTGGCCTGCAGATTGGCCTGCGCGGCGCGCATCTGGGTGGTGCTGGTCACTCGGGAGATCATCGGTTACCTTCCCACCAGTCCGGTGCGGTTGATCAGGGTGTCGAGCATCTCGTCCACGGCCGTCATCACCCGGGCAGCACCCTGGTAGGCGTGCTGGAAGGTCAGCAGGTTGACGTTCTCCTCGTCGATGTCCACCGAGGAGTTGGACAGCTGCAGGGTGACGGCGGCGGAGGCTGAGGAGTTCGAGGCGGATGCCTGCGCGAGTTCGATGCCCGTCTCGACGCCGAGCTTGGTGACGAAGGCCGTCCAGATGGCGTTGGGGGAGGTGATCGGGGCGCCGTTCTTGTCCGCCGCGTTGGACGTGCCCAGTTGGGCGATCTTGTCGGCGTTAATGCCGTTCAAGGCTCCGTCCCCGGGTGTGCCTGCGGCGACACCTTTGACGGTCGTGGGGACGACGAATAACGTCAGCGCGGCAGCGCCCTCCGTGTAGTGGAAGAACTCCAGACCCGTCTCGCCGGTACTTGTGGCGCCGGTCAGGTGCAGGTCATTGACCGAGTCGGCCAGCTTCTTGGCGAAGTCGTTGTACGACGCCGCGACCTCGGCCAGGGCCCCGCCGGTGTGCGTGCCATTCGCCGGGCCGAGAAGTGAGAGCGCGCCGGCGAGTTCGCCGCCATCCACCGCCACGGGCACGCCGGGATGGTGCGCCCACTCCAACTGCACCGGGGTGTACGTCACCGGGTTGCTACCGGGCACCGAGGCCGCCGCCAGCGATGCCGGGCCGGTCACGGTGAGCTTCTGCACGTCGGAGCCGGACACCAGGATGTTGCCGCCGATCAGCACATCGACCGTGCCGTTCGCCTGGGCTCGCACGCTCGCGCCGGTGATCGCGGCGATCGTGGTGGTGAGAGCGTCGCGTTTGTCGATGAGTTCGTTGGCGGACCCGCCCGAGGCGATGGTCTGGCGGATGATGCCGTTCAGGGCGGCGACCTGGGCCGCGGCGCCGTTGACCTCGGTGACGAGGGCATCCGCGCTCGTGCGCACCGCCGACCATTCGTCCGTGACGGCGCGATAGCCCGCGTTGATCTGCGTGGTCACCTGGCCGGCCTCGCCGAGCAGGAGTCCGGCCGCCGCGGACGGGTCGGAGGCGTTGGACAGCTCGTGCCAGGCCGCCCAGAACTCCTGCAGCTGGGTGGACAGCCCGGCTTTGCCAGGTTCCTGCAGCGAGTTCTCCACCGAACCGAGGGCGTTGGCGCGCACTGCCGTGTACCCGGCGGTCGCTGCGGTCGCCCGCACCTTGGCATCGAGGGTGGCGTTGCCGAGGCGCGAGATTCCGTCGACCGAGACACCGGCTCCGGGTGTGGCGCCCCAGGCAACCAGGCCGGCGCGGGCGGCGGCATTGGTCGCCGACGTCGTGACCCGCTGGCGGGTGTAGCCCTCAGTGTTGACGTTGGCCATGTTCTGCCCCACGACATCGAGGCCGGCGCGGGCGGCGACCAGCCCGGAGTACGCGGTGTTGAGTCCGCCGAAGGTGCTCACGAGGTCGTCACTGTCTTCATCTCACGTCTCACAGGCTCTGGTCGAAGAGTCGGGCACCGGTGGTCGGGGCGCCAGAGGCGCCGCGGGAGTCATAGGTCGTGGCCTGCGCATCCGTGCCGGCCAGCGATTCCTGGGTGTACCGGGCGGCCGAGCGCAGGAACTGCTCGTTCACGTCGCGAAGGTTGCGGATCTGGCCGATCAAGTCGGTCATGGCGGCCAGATGGGCGCTGAAGATGTCGGACCAGGGCCCAGGGGGAGCCTGCTCGACGAGCTCCCGGAGGGTGGCGTCCTGCGGAGTTCCCCACTCCAGGGCGACCGCGGCGACCTCCACCGACCGGCCGAGCCCCGCCTCGCGTACGAGCTCGAGAACCTGTTCGACCTCGCGGGTCGCATGCTGCACCCAGCGCGAGCGACCTGCGCTCAGCAGGAGTTGTTCCTCGTCGAGCTTGAAGACCAGCAGCTCGAGAAGCTCGCGTTCCCGCCAGAGCAGCGCGGACAGTTCATTGGCACCCACGTCGTCACTGCCTTTCCGCCTGCTGGCTCGTTGCTCTATCGTACGATTCCCTGTCCGTTCGAGAGCACTATCGGCCGGGTGCGGCCCGTCGTTAGGCCCGCAGGACTCTTTTCGTCGCCTTCGCGGGCTACCGTGTCCTCCTAAATGAGGACAGCCGCAGCCCCGGACTGGGGGCAGTTCGAGCGTGGAATCGCCGGGCGTGTTCGTTAGCGTGATAGCAGGCGAAAGCCCCCGGAAAAGGACCCGAATCCCTGCTCTGGGCGGATTTCCGTCTTCACGTCAGACGACTCTCCACCCTGCTTACCCGGCTGCATTTCCCCGTTTCAGGTCCATGTCCCATCGCCGCATAAGCACGCGCGCACCCGCCAGGAGGGTAAGTCGTTGAACCGTTCCGAACGCAACAACCTCGTGGTCGAGAACCTGCCGCTCGTCGGCTACCTCGTCTCCGAAGTGTGGGCCAAGGCCCGCCACCTCTCCCGTGACGACCTCGCCTCGGCGGGCGCGCTGGCCCTGATCACCTCCGCGGATGCGTTCGACGCCTCGCTCGGCGTGCCGTTCGGAGCTTTCGCCCGGCGCCGGATCATCGGTGCCTTCGCCGATGAGATGCGCTCGAACGACTGGGCCACCCGGATGGCGCGCCGCCGGATCAAGGAGACCCGCCAGGTGCAGGAGACCCTCGCCTCGGCCCTCGGCCGCAGCGCCACGGTCGACGAGGTCGCTGCCGCGCTGGGTGTCGACCGGGAGACCGCCCTGGCCGGGCTGGCCGACTCCGACCGCACTCTCACTGCCCTCGACGACACCACCGCAGAGTTCCTCGTTGCCGACACCGTGCTGCCGGAGGAGTCCCTGCTCTCCGCCGAGCGTCTCGCCTACCTCCGGGCCGCCGTGGTGGCACTGCCCGAGCGCATGCGCCTGATCGTGGAGCAGGTGTACTTCGAGGACCGGTCCGTCAAGGACATCGCCGCCGACCTGGGCATCACCCACTCGGCGGTGTCCCAGCAACGCTCCGAGGCCATCCGGCTGCTTCGCGACGGCCTGGGCACGCATTACGCGGACGACGCCGAGCGGGAGTACACGCCGGAATCCACCGTGGCGCCGGCCAGACGGAGCGCTTACCTTTCGCGGCTGGCCGACCAGGCGATGCTCGGCATGGCCCACATGGCGCATGACCGGCTGCCGGATGCGCAAGCCTCGATCTCCGCCACCGACGCGCTGGCCGGGGTCACCGACATCGCCCGGGCCCAGGGAATCACGTTCGGTACCCGCGAACTTTTCTCCAGCAACGGCTAACGCTCTGCGGGGTCGAGGCCGATAGGTCTCAGTGTCAGCCCATGGATGGGCCGGCGAACACGACCCAATCACGGAGGAACACATCATGGGTATGCAGATCAACACCAACCTCGCGGCCAACAACACCTACCGCAACCTGGCCTCGACCCAGACCGACATGGCCAAGTCGCTCGAACGCCTCTCCAGCGGCCTCCGCATCAACCGCGCAGCGGATGACGCGGCCGGCCTGGCCATCTCCGAGGGACTGAAGTCGCAGGTCGGTGGCCTCACGGTCGCCAGCCGCAACGCCCAGGACGGCATCTCGGTCATCCAGACCGCTGAAGGTTCGCTGAGCGAGGTGCAGACCATTCTGCAGCGCGTTCGTGACCTCGCCGTCCAGGCCGGTAACGACTCGAACAACGCCAAGTCCCGCGACGCCATCACGACTGAAGTCAAGCAGCTGACGACGGAACTCACGCGGATCAGCGCGTCGACCAACTTCAACGGCACACAGCTCCTCGACGGTTCCAAGGCGTCGCTGAGCTTCCAGGTCGGTGCCAACGCCGACTCCAGCAGCCAGATCCAGGTGAGCCTCACGGGTGCCAACGTCAAGGGCATCGCCGCCGCACTCACCGTCGGATCCGCCGGCGCCGTCAGCGCAGTGGACACCCCCACCCTGGTGACCGGTACGGCATCCTTCTCGGTCACGGATGCCGCCGGTGGAGTCAGTACCGTCACGACTGCGAGCCTCGGCGCAGCGGGTTCCATGAAGACCGTCCAGAGTGTTGCTGATGCGCTCAACAAGGACACCTCCTTCAAGAGCAAGCTGACCGCCTCCGTCGACGCGGACAACAAACTGGTTGTCAGCTCGAACACCGGCGGAATCGTCGTCGGTGGCGCCACGGCCGGAACCCACGCGTCTGCCGGTACCGGCTTCACCCTCAGCACTGCCGGTGCAGCAGGCGCACTCGACTTCTCGACCGCCGCTGGGGCGGCAGCGGCTCTGACTGCGGTGGACACGCAGATCACGGCCGTTTCCACTGCGCGCGCCGACATGGGTGCTGCACAGAACCGGTTCGAGAGCGTCATCCGCAACCTGGCCGTCTCCAAGGAAAACCTCACCGCTGCCGGCTCGCGTATCCGCGACACCGACATGGCCGAGGAAATGGTCAAGTACACCCGCTCCAGCATCCTGTCGCAGGCCGGTACCGCCATGCTCGCGCAGGCGAACCAGTCCAACCAGGGCGTCCTGACGCTGCTGCGCTAGATCACGGACCAACGACAGCCCGGGTGAACCGGGCGGCCGATTGACCGAGAATCGGCCGGTGGCGAGCACAACCTGAACTGGACCTCAGGATGAGCACGCCGCCGGCCACTCGTCGTCGGCCCCGATTAAGACCAGGCATCGCAGCACAAGCCGAAGACACACTGACGAGGGGACGGAAGGCGCCATGGGACTCTCCATCGATGGTCTGATCAGCGGCCAGGACACCACGACCCTGATCAACAACCTCATCGCGGTCGAGGCGATTCCGCAGACCCTGCTCAAGGGCAAGGTCACCGCCGCCCAGAGCTACACCACCGCCGTTCAGGGGTTGAACACCCAGGTCGCCACGCTCGCCGACGCCGCAACCAAGGCGGCCAAGCCCGCCAGCTACGACCTCTACAAAGCCACCAGCAGTTCCAGCCAGGTCACCGCAACCACGAGCGCAGGGGCCGCGCCCGGCGTCGTCGACGTCACCGTGGGCCGGCTCGCCCAGAACCAGGTGACGGTCACCGGGCCCGTCTCGACCTGGCCCGACGCCACCCTCACGCTTACCAACGCTGCCGGAAAAGCGACCGTGATCACGCCGGCCTCCGATTCCCTGGACGACGTCGTCACCGCGGTCAACGCGGCCGGACTCGGCATCACCGCCACCAAGGTCGCCGTGGGCGCCGGCGCCTTCCGCGTGCAGTTCAGCAGTGCGGCCCCCGGCGCAGCCAATGGCTTCACCGTGACCGGCGGCACGGTTCCGACCACCCAGGTCAAGGCCGCCCAGGACGCCCAGGTGACCCTCTGGGCCGGCACCAGCGCCGAACAGGCGATCACCTCGAGCAGCAACACCTTCACCAACCTGCTGCCCGGCCTGGATGTGACCGTCAGCGTGGTCTCCACCACGCCGGTCACGCTCACGGTTGCCCGAGACGATACCGCCATCACCACCATGGCCAGTGGCCTGGTGACCGGCCTGAACAACATCTTCGCGGTCATCACCAACCGGTCCGCCGTGTCGACCACCACCGACTCCACGGGCAAGCCCGTCACCTCCGCCGGGGTCTTCGCCGGCGACAGCACGATCCGCACGGTCAACCAGAACCTGATCACGGCGGCGTCCATGCCGGTCAACGGGCACTCCCCGTCGGAGATCGGCATCAGCATCACGAAATCAGGCACGCTGGAGTTCGACCAGGGAAAGTTCGCCGCGGCCCTGGCCAAGGACCCCGCCGGCACCATGAAGACTGTGCAGGAGATCGCCGGCCGGGTCGCGACTGCCGCCGCCGCCGCATCCGACAAGTACGACGGCACCCTCACGGCCACCATCACCAGCCAAGAATCCCAGGTGAAAACAATGGGATTGGAGATCACCGATTGGGATCTCAGGCTGACCGCCAAGCGCAGCTCGTTGGAACGCACGTACACCGCCATGGAATCCCGCCTGGGCGAGCTCAAGTCCCAATCGTCCTGGCTCACTTCGCAAATTGCTTCGCTGCTGCCCGCCTACACAGGAGGTTCGTCGTCATGATGACACCGACAGAATTCCCAGCGTTGTTCACCCCGGTGAGCACAGGGCTTCCCACGTCCACGGCCGGGGCCCAGGCCCGCCGGGCCCAGCTCAACCGGGAGGCCGTGCTGTCGGCCACACCCGTGCGGCTGCTCACGATGCTCTATGACAGGCTGATGCTCGACCTCGACCGCACCGAAGCGGCCCAGGTGAGCGAGAACTGGCCGCTGGCCTCCGAGAACCTGCTGCACGCCCAGGCCATCGTCGACGAGCTCACCACCTCGCTGAACGTCACGGCGTGGGACGGTGCCGACGGCCTGCTCGCCGTCTACACCTACGTGTCCAATGCCCTGATCGGTGCGAACATCCACCGCGACGTGACCCGCACCCGCGAGAGCATCGTGCTGCTGGAGCCGCTGCGTCAGGCCTGGCACGAGGCCGCCGCCGCACTGCCCGCACCGCAGACCGCGCCCAGCGGGGAGGGATACCGTGGAGTCGCCTAACCTCCCGCCGAGCGGCGCTCCGTCGACCGGCGTGCCCGCCAACAGCGTCCACTCCAGCAGCGCCCGGCCGCACGGCAGCGCCGCCGGTACCGACCAGCGCGCCATTCCCAAGACCAGCCCGTCCGAATGGATCAAGGTGCTTGACGACCTGGAGGCCAGCCTCGGCAGCGGCGCCAGGGACGCCGTGCTCTCGGCCCAGGGCGGCACGCTCGTCACCGGTGTGCAGTGGCGGGCGCCGGAGCTCCTCGGGCAGCTCCCGCGCGAGCTCGAGGAACGGGCCCGGCTGCTGCTGGCCGGTCAGCTCGAGCTGATCCGCGAGATCGAGGATGCGCGGCGCTCGGCCGGCGCCCACCTCGCGGCCGTGCGCACCATCCTCTCGACACACCCGTCCGACCACCCCGTCTACCTCGACATCGCGGGCTGACCGGCCAGCGGGAACGATTTTCGGCCAAGCCCTAACGAAGCGTCATAGAACGCCGATAGCTACTGATGAGCACGGATCGCTCACCCCAGGCCACGGATCGGCCGTTCGGCACCCTGACGACGAAACGGGCATCCGCGTGATCGAATCCGTGACCAGCGCAGCGCTCTCCAGCGCCCTCGACGGGCTGGCGCTGCGCCAGCGCACCATCGCCAACAACATCGCCAACGTCAACACCCCCGGCTATCACGCCCAGCGGGTCTCGTTCGAAACCGCCCTCGCCGCATCGGTGCGTGACGGAGACGGGCACACGAGTGCGTCCACGGCGCGCTCCCTCGAGCCCACCCGGCTGGACGGCAACAACGTCAACCTCGACACCGAGACCGTCTCCAACATCGACACCGTGCTGCGCTACCAGTTCGCCGCGCAGGCCGCCGCCGGTGCCGACTCCAAGATGCGCGCCGCGCTGCGGACCAGCTGATGGGTCTCGACGCCCTGGGCATCGCCGGCACCGGCCTCACGCTGCACCGCAAGTGGCTCGACGCCGTCGCCGACAACATCGCGAATGCGAACACGGTCACCGCCACGTCGGGGGATGCCTTCCAAGCTCGGTACATCGTCGCCCAGGAGGGTGCGGGCACCACGGGCGCCTACGTGTCCGGTGCCGCGCTCGGAGACGCGGAGGGCATCCTCACCTATGACCCCGACAACGCCCTCGCGGATGCCGACGGCAACGTGCGCCGACCCGACATCGACCTTGCCGAGCAGATGGGCGAGCTGATCATGGCGCAGCGCGGCTACCAGGCCAACGCCGCCGTCATCGACCGAGCCAAGACCTCCTACGAAGCCGCCCTGCAGATCGGACGTAACTGATGACCATCCCCGCCATCGGCGCCGTACCCGCCGTGAGCGCGACGGCCTACCTGCCCGCCACGACGGCGACCACCGGCAGCAGCGGAACCGAGGGTAGCTTCGCCACCGCTCTCACCGGCGCCGTCGACAACCTGCAGCAGCTGCAGTCCACCTCCAACACCTACGCCATCCAGGCCGTCACGGGCGACCTCGACGACATCCACACCGCCACCCTCGCGGCCTCCCGCGCCCAGGTCACCCTCGAACTCGTGGCCGCCGTGCGGAACAAGGGCGTCGAGGCGTTCAACGACATCATGAGAATGCAGGCCTGATGCCCGCTCAGATCAGCTCGGCCTTCCGTCGCCTCGGCAACGCGGTGCGGGAATTCACCGTCGCCCAGCGCACTGTCGCGCTGATCGGTGTCGCGGTTCTCGCGCTCGGCATCGCCGCGCTCACCATGTGGGTCAGCCAGCCGGCCTACACGCCGTTGTATTCGGGCCTGAGCGGTGCGGACGCCAACACCATCGTGGAGCAGCTCCGCACGGACGGGGTGCCGTACCAGTTGAGTGACGGGGGAGCGACGATCCTGGTGCCCGAGGCCGACGTCTACGACGAACGGCTCAAGTCGGCCGCGGCCGGCCTGCCGTCCTCCAGCACCGGGGGCTACTCGCTCCTGGACACCATGGGGGTCACCGCGTCGGAGTTCCAGCAGTCGGTCACCTACAAACGAGCCCTCGAGGGCGAACTCGCCGCCACGATCGAAGCCATGAAGGGCGTCAAGACCGCCTCGGTGCGCCTGGCTATCCCCGAGGCCACGGTTTTCACCGACGAGGCCAACGACCCCACCGCATCAGTCTTCGTGGGAACCCGGAACGGCGTCACCCTCAACGCCGACCAGGTGCAGGCCATCGTGCACCTCACCAGCGCCTCCATCGACGGCATGAAGCCCACGGATGTCGCTGTCATCGACGCCTCCGGGGTCGTGCTCTCCGCGGTGGGTGTGGGCGCCACGGGAACGGCCGGCCAGCAGGCCAACGACTACGAGGAACGCGTGCGCGGTTCCGTGCAGGCGATGCTCGACAAGGTCGTCGGTCCGGGCAACGCCACCGTGGTGGTAGCCGCCGACATGAGCACCGAGGCGGCCCAGCGGGTCGAGGAGTCTTTCACCTCGCCCACCGACACCCCCGCCCTGAACGAGGCCGTCAAGACCGAGTCGTACACCGGCTCGGGCGGCACGGCGGCCGGCGTGCTCGGCCCCGACAACATCGCCGTTCCGAGTGACGCCTCCACCGACGGCACCTTCACCTCGGAGGACACCACCCGCAACAACGCCGTGAACAAGGTCACCGAGACCCGCACCATCCCAGCCGGCGCGATCAACCGGCAGACCGTCTCGGTGGCCGTGAACTCCGCGATCGCGGACAAACTCAATGTCGCCGACGTGACCAGCCTGGTGTCCTCCGCCGCCGGAATCGACACGGCGCGGGGTGACGCGGTCACCGTGGAGGTCGTGAGCTTCAACGCCGCCGGCGCCGACGCCGCGGCGGCAGCCCTGGCCGAGGCCGAGGCAACCGAGGCCGCCGACCGCTCCGCGGGCATCCTCCAGGTGGGCCTGATCGTGGGCGGCACGGTGATCGCCTTCGTGCTCGGTCTGATCCTCTACGCCCGCCGGTCCCGCCGGCAGAGCCGCGAGGCCATCGAGCTGACCGAGCTTGTGCAGCCGCACGCGTCCCTGGATGCACCGACGGTGCCGTTCGCGCTGCAGCCGCACCTTGTGCCCCTCGTCATCGATCCGACGCCGACCCAGGCGTATACGCCGGGCGACGGCGACCAGCGGGTGGCCGACATCGATGCTCTCGCACTGCGTGACCCGCAGATGGCGGCCGAGATGTTGCGCGGGCTGATGGACGATCGGCAGCACGCATGATCGATGCCAAGACCCCCCTGACCGGCACGCAGAAGGTGGCCGTGGTGCTGATGACCATGGACCAGCAGCGCGCCTCCGAGGTGATGAAGCAGTTCTCCGAGGCCGAGGCCGCCGAGATCATCGCCGAGATCGTGCAGTTGCGCCGGGTGGATGCCGCGGTGATGGACAGCGCCGTCGCCGAGTTCCACGAGCTGACCACGATCGGCGCGCGCAACCCCCGCGGCGGCCACGCCGTGGCGGTGGGTCTGTTGGAGAAGTCCTTCGGCGCCGAGCGCGCCGCCGGGGTGATGAGCCGGGTCGCCACCTCCATGGCCGGCAAGGCCTTCGAGTTCCTCGACCCTGTCGACGCCACCCAGGTCCTCGCCCTGCTCGACGGGGAGCTGCCGCAGACCATCGCGCTCGTGTTGGCGCACCTGCGCCCCGAGCACGCGTCGGCGATCCTCTCGGGTCTGGAGGGGCCGGTGCGCACCGATGTGGCCCAGTGCATAGCCTCCATGGGAACCGCGACCCCCGAGGCGGTACGGGTCGTGACCGAGATCCTCAAGAAGAGGATCGGCGCCGTCGCCGCGTCCAAGGATTCCGCTGGGGTGGTGGGCGGCATCCAGCCGCTCGTCGAGATCATCAACCGGGCCGATATCGGCACGGAGCGCGCGCTCCTGGAGGCGCTCGACGAGCGCGACCCGGTGCTGGCCGAGGAGGTGCGCTCGCGCATGCTGACCTTCGCCGACATCATCAAGCTGGAGAACCGCGACGTGCAGCTGGTGCTGCGCGGCATCGACGCCCAGGTGCTCGCCGTGGCAATGAAGGGCTCCAGCGAGCTGGTGGTCGACATCATCCAGCGCAACCTCTCCGAACGCAACCGCGACATCCTGAACGACGAGGTGACCGGGCTCGGGCCCGTGCGGGTCTCGCAGGTCGAGGAGGCGCGCGCCACCGTCGTCCGGGCGATCCGCGAGTTGGCTGCCGAGGGTGCCATCACGGTGCAACGTGCCGACGAGGACGACTTCATTGTCTAGCGCCCTGTTTCCCGCTGCCGGTCCGGCGTCCGGACCGGTCGTCGTGCCCGCTGCTTTTCCCAGCGCCGTGCGTTCGGCCGCGCCCGCCGCGAGCCCGCCGGCCGGGCGGTCCGCAGCGCCGGAGAACGACTTCTCCGCCCTGGTGTTCCCGCTGCTCGGTGAGCAGTCCGCCGGAGCGCGCCGCACCCGGGACGCCGACCGGGCCCGCCTCGACGAGCAGTGGCGCGCCCGCGGCCACGCGGCCGGGTACACCGAGGGGCTGCGGGCGGCGGAGCAGGCGGTAGCCGAGCGCATCCACCGCCTGGAGACCGAACACGCGCACCGGCTCCGGGTCGACGGCGAGCGGGCCGAGCGGATGCTCGCGGTGCTGCACACGGCCGCGCGCGCACTCGATGCACGCACCGTGCCGGTGCTGCGAGATGCCGAAGACACCGTACTCGCCGCGGCCTTCGATCTGGCCGAGGCGATCGTGGGGCATGCGCTGGCCGATGAGGCCGCGGCTGCCCGGTCGGCCCTCGGACGGGCCGTCGGCGCCGCGGGCGGAGCCAGTGCTTCCGGGGAACGAGCGAGCTCCGGCGGCATCCTTGCCGCGCCGGGAGCGCTCGGGGCGGCCCACACCGTGCGACTGCACCCCGACGATCTCGCCGCCCTCGACCCGGCGGTCGCCGCCGCCACCGGCGTGGCCTTCGTGGCGGATGCGCACATCGCCCGCGGCGACGCCGTCAGCGAGTTCCCCGACGGCTACCTGGATGCCCGCATCGGCACCGCCCTCGAGCGGGCCAAGGCGGCGCTCGGAGGCGCCTCATGAGTCTCACCCGACCGGACACGACCGAGCGGCTCGCCCGGGCTGTGGCGGCCGCCCGCCCCGAGCGGGTGGGCGTGGTGTCGTCGATCGTGGGTCTGAGCGTGGACGTGCGGGGCCTGAACGGTGCCATTGGCGACCTGGTCACGATCGGCGGAGCAACCGGTGCGGCAACCGGCGGGTCGTTCACCACAGCCGCGCAGGGCACGGGGACCGGCGCGGACGTACCGGCCGGCGAGGCCGGAGTCGACGCCGAGGTCGTCGCCACGACCCCGGACGGCATGCGCTGCATGCCGTTGGCCCGGCTCACCGGCATCCGTGTCGGCGACCCCGTTCGTACCAGCCGTACCGGTTACCTGGTTCCCACCGGGGCTGGGCTGCTCGGCCGGGTGATCGACGGCCTCGGCCGGCCCATTGACGGCAAGGGGCCCCTCGTCGACCCGCGCCGGGTGCCCCTCGATCACGACAGCCCGTCGGCCATGGCACGATCACGCATCCACTCGCCCCTCCAACTGGGCGTGCGGGTGCTGGACACCCTCACCACCGTGGGCAAGGGTCAGCGGATGGGCCTGTTCGCGGGGTCGGGTGTGGGCAAGTCGTCGTTGTTGTCGATGATCGCCCGCGGCACCGACGCCGAGGTGTCCGTGATCGCCCTGGTCGGGGAGCGTGGCCGCGAGGTGCGGGAGTTCCTCGAGGACGACCTGGGCGAGGACGGGCTGGCCCGGTCGATCGTGGTGGTGTCCACCTCGGACGAACCGGCCATGATGCGCCTGCGGGCCGCGTTCGTCGCCACCCGCATCGCGGAGTCGTTCCGTGACCGGGGTGCCGACGTCATGCTGATGATGGATTCGCTGACCCGGGTGGCCATGGCTCAGCGCGAGATCGGCCTGTCCGCCGGGGAACCACCGGCCACCCGGGGGTACCCGCCGTCGACGTTCTCGCTGCTCGCCCGGCTGCTGGAACGGGCCGGCACCGACCAGGTCGGCTCGATCACGGGCATCTACACGGTGCTCGTCGACGGCGACGATCACAACGAGCCCATCGCGGATGCCGCCCGGTCCATCCTCGACGGACACGTCGTGCTCGATCGCACGCTGGCCGTGCTCGGGCACTTCCCCGCCGTAGACGCTCTCGCCTCGATCTCCCGGGTGGCATCACGGGTGACCACGCCGCAGCAGGCCGAGTCGGCCAGCCGGCTGCGCGCCGTCCTGGCCGCCCGCCGCGCCGCGCAGGACCTGCTCGACGTGGGCGCCTACCGCCGCGGCACCAACCCGCTGGTGGATGCGGCCGTGGAGCACGATGCGGCGATCACGGCATTCCTGCGCCAGCGGATCGACGAGCACACCCCGGCCGACCAGGCCTGGACCCGGCTCGCCGAACTGGCCGCGCTGCTCGGCGGCGACCAATGAGCCGCCCGTTCTCCCTCGCCGGGTTGCTGCGGTTGCGCCACCTCGAGCAGGACCAGGCCGCCGGCGACCTGGCCGACGCGAACGCGCGCCTCAGGGCGACGGCCACCCGCATCGACGAAACCCGGGCGGCGCTTGAGCACCTGCCGCTGAACCCCACCGGGGCCGACACCCTCTACGCGATCGCGGCGGCACGGGCATCCTCTCGGAGCATGCTGGCCGAACTGGCCGCGCTGGACGGCGTGGCCCAGCAGGCGGCGGCAGCCGCACGAGCGGACTTCGAGGCGAAGAAGGCCGCCTCGGCGAGCCTGGAAAAGCTCGAAGGGCGCCATGGGGCTTCGGCGGCGGCGGAGGATTTGCACGCCCAGCAGACGGTCATCGACGAGATCGCCTCCACGGGCTGGCATCGCAGGCAGGGTGAGCAGCGCGCGCAAGCCGGAACCACGGCGACCGGAATCACAGCGTCGGGCAAGCCAGCGTCAGGCAACACGGCACTGGGGAACACAGCATTGGGAAACACAGCATCGGGACACACAGCATCGGGACACGCAGCGGGGGAGAGAACATGACAATGGTGGATGCCACGTTGCGGGTCGGCGAGATCCAGGCCCGGCTGGTGCAGCTCAACGACCTGGTCGCCGGGGGCACCGGCGTGACGACGAGCAAGACGGCCGCGGCCACCGCGACGGCGTCGGCCACGAGCTTCGCGGACGCCCTGGCCGCGGCGACCCCAACGTCCACCGTGGCCAACGCCGGGGGAGCGACGGGTACCGACGTGGTTGCCTCCGCAGAGAAATACCTGGGCGTGCCGTACGTCTTCGGCGGGGAGGACGGCAGCGGGATGGACTGCTCGGGGCTCGTGCAGCGGGTGTATGCCGACCTGGGCATAGACGTACCGCGCCTGGTCTCGGGGCAGATGACCATCGGCACCGAGGTGGGTTCCCTCGCCGAAGCGCGCCCCGGTGACCTCATCGTGACGGGCGGTGGCGAGCACATCCTGATCTACGCCGGTAACAACCAAGTGATCCACGCTCCGTATGAGGGACGCACAGTCTGCAAGGTGGATGCTTACATGGACGATTCTGACATCGACACCATCCGGCGGGTGATTCCGGATGCCGCGGCAGCCGGCACGGCGTCGAGCACGGCGCTGAGTGCGGCATCGAGCTCGAGCCAGACGGATCTGCTCACGGCGGCATTCGCCTCACTGTTCTCGGGAACGGCGACCCAGTCGGCGCAGTCCACGTCGGCGCTGTCCATGTCTGGACTGGCGTCGTGACCTCGGGCGCCGCACCTCTGAGCCCGGGACCGGCAGCGACCCGCCTTTCAGCTGGGCGACTATCCGCCGCATCGACAGGATCAGCAGACGGCTCCCGGCGCGCCGCGGCCGCCTTTGCCGGCATGCTCAAAGACGCCGCCACCCGCCCCGGTCCGGACGTCACCGTCACGCGGTCGTCGGCAGCGTCGAAAAGGACCGAGCACCACGCTGCGGCGGGGCATTCCTCAGGAGGCGCGACAACCGGCTCAGCAGCAGAGGCCGCCGCAACCGCGGCAACCGCCGCAACCGTGGCAGCCGCAGCGGGCACAGGCCACGCACGTGCCACCGTGTCGAGCGGCGCCGAGACCGCGGCCACCCGTGCCGGAGCGGTTCCCCACGACGCAGCCCATTCCGCCTCCGCTCACTTCGGCGGAGCCCCAGCCACCGCTGGGGAACTCGGTGCTGGACAGGTCGGCACTGTCCCGTCGGCGCAGGCTTCGGCGGAGGCGGCCTCGATGGACGGGACAGCCGGGTCAGGACTCGTCCAGACCGGTGCCACCGATGCCGGCATCCTGCAGGCCGTCGGTCTCACGCAGACCGCCGGTCTCACGCAGCTTGACGACCTTACGGAGTCTGGTGGTGTCCTGCCCGGCGGGGCCTCGTCGAGCAGCGCCCCAGGCGCCGCCGCCCCGGGCAGCGCCTCTGATGGCGGGGCGACCGCTGGGACCGTCCCCACCCTCGCAGCTCCGAACGGTGCCCCTTCCTCGGGCGCTGATGTGAGCGGCGCCGTCCCCAACGACGCAGTTCTGAGCGGTGCCGGCCAGAGCGTCGCCACACTCATCGGGGCGGAGCTCTCCGGTGCCCTCGGGACCGGAGCCGACCCGAGCGGTGGAGCCATGAGTGGCGCCGACCTTGATGGAGCCGACCTGAGTGGTGCCCCCCTCGGTGGTGCCGAACAGAGTGGTGCAGACCTGACGGGTGCGGCCCAGGGAGTGCCGGCCGCAGGCACCGCAGGCATGAACAGTGCGAATCCGAGCGCCACGGCCCACGTCGTCGCTGCCCAGCTCGGTGTTGCCCAGCTTGGTGTTGCCCAGTCTGGTGCCGCCACGCTCGGTGCCGGCCCAGCCGGTGTTGACCAGGGTGGCGCTCAGAGCGGCTCCGTTCCTGCGGCCGTGAACCAGACGGTCACAACGTTGGGTGATTCCTCCCCGGTAGACGCCGCCTCCGCGACGGGCTCTGCTGCCGGGACCGCCGTCGGCACTGTCACTGTCACCGCGACGGCCGCCGCGACTGCCGCTGCCGCCACACCGGTTACGGCGGCCGGAGCGCGGGACGGCCGGATCGGAGCTGTACCAGTGACGGTCCCCGACGCACCCGCGGGGGCCGTGCCCGCCGGGCCCACTGCCCCGGATTCGGCCATACCCATGGGCTTCACGGTCCCGGGGACCGTCCTGGGGGCATCCGCACCCGCTGTGGCCCCTCCGACAAGTGCGCTGCCCGCCAGCGCGCCGGTGCCCCTGGCCGCCCAGGTCGCTCGGCCGTTGTTCACCCTGGCGGCTGCGGGTCCGGGGGAGCACACGCTGTCGATCAGCGTGACCCCCGACAACCTGGGACCGGTGCTGGTGCGGGCGCAGATCAGCGCCGGAGGTTTGCGGCTGGAGCTCTTCGCTCCCACCGACGCAGCCCGCGAGGCGCTGCGCCTCATCCTGCCCGACCTGCGACGCGATCTCGCCGGCGGCGGACTTCCAGCCAGTCTTGACCTGTCCAGCCGAAACCAGCCGGGAGACCCGGGCCAGTCCGGCCCGCAGGATCGTGCCGCTGCCGGGCAGGGGAACCCTGGCCCTGGCGCGGATGCCGGCGGGCCTCATGGCCGGCCGAAGACCGCGGTTCCAGATCCCTGGCTCCGATCTTCCGTCCCGGCATCCGCAGACCTGTCCGGCGACTCAGCCGGTGATGCCGGTGGCCACTCGCAGAGGGGACGTGTCGATGTTCTCGCTTGATCCGCCGCACGGTGTCGCACCGCCGGCCATGCCCTTGTCACCGCAGTCCTCCCCGCCCACCTCATCCCCGCAGCCCCCGAGAAACGAGATCTCATGACCATCGACGCCGTAGGGACCGTGGCCGCAGCTACCCCGAACGCCACCGGCTCGGCCACAAAGTCCGGTATGTACGCCACCACGCCGGTGCGCACGCCCAAGCAGACCCTGGACTCCGAAGCCTTCATGTCGCTCCTGGTCACCCAGCTGCGCAACCAGGATCCGAGCTCGCCCATGGATACGAACCAGATGATCTCGCAGACCACCCAGCTGGCCATGATGGAGAAGATCACCGCCCTGTCCACCACCTCGGACGAGAACTTCTCGCTGCAGATGCGCACGTCGGCCGCGGCCCTCGTCGGCCAGAACGTCACATACACGGATGCCGCGGGACTGAGCGTCTCCGGAATCGTCTCCGCGGTCTCTTTTGCGGGCGGGGTGCCTCAGGTCACCGTCGGCAAGGCCAGCGTGGCCCTCGATGCCATCTCGGGGGTGACCGCCCCGACGGGGTGACCCGGCACCACCCCTCGGCCGCTCGGCAGGGCCGACACCACCGCACCCACAATCATCCGTCTGCACGACCTCTCGAAAGGAAGCACCCATGCTTCGCTCTCTCTACTCCGGTATCTCCGGGCTCCGCGCTCACCAGACCATGCTCGACGTCACCGGCAACAACATCGCCAACGTCAACACCACGGCGTTCAAGGCGTCGGCAACCCAGTTCCAGGACACCCTGTCCCAGCTGACCCAGGGCGCCAGCGGACCCGGTGCCCAGACCGGCGGCACCAACCCGGCCCAGGTGGGCCTCGGAGTCCAGGTCGCCGGCATCTCCACCAACTTCACCCAGGGTTCCTCGCAGTCCACCGGTAAGGCTGGCGACATGCTCATCTCCGGCGATGGCTTCTTCGTCACCCAGCAGGGCGGCGAGACGGTGTACAGCCGGGCCGGCACCTTCGACTTCGACTCGGCCGGTCGTCTGGTCACGCCGTCCGGCGCGATCGTGCAGGGCTGGGGCGCGGTGAACGGCGTGGTCAACGAGGGCGGTGCTGTCGGGAACCTGACGCTGCCGGTCAATGCCGTCATCCCGGGCGCGGCAACGAGCAAGGTCGGGGTGACGGGCACGCTGCCGTCCGACGCCGGTCCCGGCACGCAGGTGCTCCGAGACGTCAAGGTTTACGACGCCTCGGGCGCGGCCCGCACGCTTTCCCTGACCTTCACAAAGGACCCGGCGGGTAGCGGATGGGAGGTTTCCGGCGTTGACGGAGGTGCCGCTGTAAAGACTTCGCTGGTCTTCACGAAAGAGTCGGTGACCTCGGGAGGAACGCTCGTCATCGGTGACCTTGCCGCTGGCGGGGTCACTGTGGACCTCACCGGCCTGAAAGGAATGGCTGGCATCAGCGCGGTCAAGGCGTCGCCGGACGGCAGTGCCCCCGGCGCGCTCGAGTCCTACTCGTTCGGCAAGGATGGCACCCTCGTGGGCCTGTTCAGCAATGGTGAGCAGAAGGCCCTGGGCCGCATCGCGCTGGCCACGTTCACGAACCCGGGCGGGCTGGAGAAGACCGGTTCCAACGGCTACCGGGCCACCTTCAACTCCGGGACGGCCGAACTCGGCGCCCCCGGATCGACCGGGTTGGGCTCGCTCACCGGTGGGGCCCTGGAGATGTCGAACGTGGACCTCTCGCAGGAGTTCACCAACCTCATCGTCGCGCAGCGGGGCTTCCAGGCGAACGCCCGCATCATCACGACCTCGGATGAGGTCCTGCAGGAGCTCACCAACCTCAAGCGCTAACCCTCAAGAACGCGGCCACCCCTCCGGATAAGGAGGGGTGGCCGCGTTCTGCGTACGTGTGCCGCCTCGTGCGCTCCCACCAAGCCCGACCAACGGATGGTCGTGCCCCAGCCCTGGTCGCGCTCGTCGACGCCGCGCTGAGCTTGTCGACGTAGACACGGCGACGGTCCTGCGGAAGGTTCCCACCTCGTCGGTCGAGCTTGTCGAGACCCGGTGACGCCGCTCGCGAACTCGCACCGGCGGCCAGGATCTCGACAAGCTCGGTCAGCGTCTGGTCGCGACCCAGCGTCGGTCGAGCGTGTCGGCGTCGTGCTGAGCGTGTCGAAGTAGGCCCCGTGACGTTCCTGCGGAAGGTTCCGGCTTCGTCGGTCGAGCTCGTCGAGACCGGGTGACGTTGCTCGCGAACGTGCACGGCGGCCGGGATCTCGACAAGCTCGATCAGCGTGTGGTCGCGACCCAGCGTCGGTCGAGCGTGTCGGCGTCGTGCTGAGCCTGTCGAAGTAGACCCGGTGAGCCCGCCTGCGGTTCGTTCCCACTCGTTGGTCGAGCTTGTCGAGACCTAGTGACGTGCTTGCGGACGGTTCCCACCTCGTCGGTCGAGCTTGTCGACGCCGTGCTGAGCTTGTCGAAGTAGACCTGGTGACGTGCCTGCGGAGGGTTCCCGCTTCGTCGGTCGAGCTTGTCGAGACCTGGTGACGCTGCTCGCGAACGCGCACCGGCGGCCGGGATCTCGACAAGCTCGCTCAGCGTGTGGTCGCGACCCAGCGTGGGTCAGGTGGTGTGGGGCGGGGTGTGGCTGGGCATGTTGATGAGGGTCTGGCCGGGGTCGATGGTGGCTGGTGGTCGGAGCCAGTACTGGCCGGTGTTTTCGAAGATTTGCCAGCCTTGGTTGTGGAGCAGCATGTGGTGGGCGTGGCAGAGCAGGATGCCTTGGTTGATGTCGGTGCGGCCGTGGTCGCGTTTCCAGTGTTGGATGTGGTGGGCTTCGGTGAAGGCGGGTGGGCGGTCGCAGCCGGGCCAGCGGCAGCCGCCGTCGCGGGCGGCGAGGGCGCGGCGTTGGGCGCGGTTGAACAGGCGTTGTTCGTGGCCGACGTCGAGGGGCCGGCCCAGGTCGTCGATGGTGATCTCGATGGTGGCGGCGTCGCAGATGAGGCGTTCGATGGTTTCTTGGGAGAGGGGTGCGGTGTTGCCTTCGAGGTAGCCGTGGCCGGGTTGTCCGGGTTCGCAGACCAGGATGGTGTCGGCGTCGCGGAGGAACCCCGGCGGGTACGGGCTGTCCGGTGGGCAGGGCCCGGTGGGCCAGGCGGGCGGTGCAGCGGCGGTGGGTTCGCTCGCTTCGGGCCGGTCGGTCGGGGCCGGAGTGGCGGCGGGCCGGGCTGCGGGGGTGGCGCTGGTGAGGATCTGCACGGTGGGGCGGCGGCCGCCGAGCATCTCGTTGGGGTTGATGGTGGTGCCGGCCTGGAGGAGGTCGATGAAGCCGTCGCAGGTGATCTGGGTGGTGCTGCGCGGGTCGTCCTGGACGCGTTTGGCCCAGGCGGCGCGGTCGGTGTCGACGAAGCGCACGCCGCCGCGGCGGGGGCTGGTGAGGCTGTCGAAGGTTGCCTTGATGAATTCGCCCTGTTCCGGTGGGAACAATCCGTCGACGCGGACCTGGCCGGTGTTCAGGATCCAGATGCGGAGGTAGCGGTCGTCCCAGGCTTTCTGTTCTCGCACCCGGATGCCGGCTTCGTCCAGGGAGTCCCGGGTCTGCCGGGCGCGTTTGAGGAGTTGGTCCACGTTCATCGTCCCGGCGTCGGCGAGTAACCCCTCCAGAGCGTCGGCGAGGACCGGTCCGGTGACGACGGTGTCGATGTCGCCCAGGCCGGTGCGGATCGCGTGGGCGGCGTCGACGGAGAGGGTGCCGGCGTTGACCGCGCGGCTGATCGGCGCGTGCCACGGTGCCGGCAGCAGGGCAGCGCCGCCCAGTGCTGTGTCGGCCGTGTCGGGATCAAGCGGGCCGGTCACCGCCTCGTCCGCGAGCCGGCGGGCGGCCTCAGCCTCGGCCTCGGCGGCCTGTATCTCGGCGGCTTCGGCCTCGGCGAGCATCTGGCCCACGCCGACGAGTTTGCGGGACTCGACCTTGCTCGCGCCGGTCAACTCCTGGATCAACGCTTCGGGGGAGAGGAACCCCTGCTTCTTCGCCAGGCCCGCCTGGCCCAACTCCCACCGGGACCGCTGCGCGAGAGTCTTCGCCATCCACGCCTTCCGGGTGTCGAGCTCACGCTGCGCGCGGGCGAGGGTCTGTTGCCCGGCCAGCACGTCGGCATCCGAGAGGGCGTCGTAATCGGCACTCGAACCGCCCAACCGAGCCACGCGAGTAGCCGCAACCACTAGGCCGTCGCCACCGTAACCAGCAGCATCGGTCGCCCGGTCAGCTGGCTTCTCGGTAGCCCCTTCAGCAGCCCCAACGCCGACACGAAAAGCACCGTCGGGAGGGTTCCCGACGGTGAACGTGTCTGCGATGCTCGACTGGATTGCCATGCCCCGAATCTAGCCCGATCTCGCATCCTCGTGTGAGCAAAACTCAACTTGTGGATAAGTTTTTCCGGGAATCCACACAGCGTGTCCCGCATCCTGAATCTTGCCTGTGACCAGTAAAAAAGACTCTTGCCTCTGCTCGGTGTGAACGTTAGTTTTTCCCCAGGAGAGCGGAACATCTATGAGTCGGGGGCGGACATGAGAAAAGCGACAGTGCTAGGGATGCGAATCGCTGCTGCGTTGGGGGTGCTGACCCTTGGTCTGAGCGGGTGCGCGGTGCCGCTCGGCGGGTCGACGGCCGCGGTTGTCGGTGCCGAGGCGCCCACGCCCACCTGGCACGTCACCGAGCATCCCGGTGCCTCCCTGCCGACTGACCATGACTCCCTGATGCAACGTGAGATCTATCCCGGGTACACCCTGGGCGAGTTGGGGTACTCGGACGAAGAGAGCGAATGGGCGCTCTACCAGAAGCCATTGGGTGATGCCGCGAGCATTATCGAGGGCCAGTTCGCCGGGGAGTACTCGTACGCCTTCTTCGGGCCGGAGCGCACGTTCTCCATCGGGTTCACGGGCACCGCTCCGGCCGGTGCTCTCGCAGTCCTCGACGACACCGGCCTGCCGTACTCCACCGTCGAAGACCTCGGTTTCACCGCAGCGGACTACGAGGCCGCGGTGAGCGACGTGGGCCGCTGGGTCACCGACAGCATGACGAAGAACGGCTCATTCCCAGAGGCCTTGTTCTCGGTGGGGTCTGACCCGACCTCGCAGCCCGGAGCGATCGTGGTCAGTATCACGGGAGAGAGCTCATCCGTGCGCCGAGCCGCGATGGATGCCCTCGGCAGCGTGCCTGTGGACACCCCGTTCAGCGTGACCGTGGTCGAGGGCGGCGGCAACACCTCGTTCTGACCGGTCCGGGCACCATGCCCGTGAGCCCCACGAGCATCCTCACGGCGGCCGGCAGCTAACCTAATGCACCCGTCGGCCGACAGTGGTCGCTGACGGCTACTGGAGCCGTCCGGGAACCAGGGACGGGTCCATGATCGTTGTAACCAGGCTGAACGATAGTCAGTTCGCGATCAATCCCGATCTCATCGAACGCATCCATGTGAACCCGGACACCACCCTCGTGATGGTCGACGGCGCCAAGTTCATCGTCACGGAGAGCCTGGCCGAGGTGATCGAGAAGATCGCCGCCTATCGCGCGCACGTGATCAACCTGGCCTACAGCTCCGGAAACGGCAGCGACGGCGACCACACCGCGTCCGATCCCGACACTCGACCGGACGCCGTTGTCCCCCTGCGCCCCCGGAGAATGTAGATGGATCCCGCAACCCTGATCGGTATCGTCCTGGCGTTCGGCGCCCTGTTCGCGATGATCACCATCGAGGGATCGCACGTCACCGCGATCCTCCTCCCGGCGCCGATGGTGCTGGTCTTCGGTGCCACCATCGCCGTCGGCATCGCCGGGGGAACCCTGCGGGACACCATCCAGGCCGTTAAGGCGCTGCCCGGCGCCTTTCTGGGCAAGACCACGCCGCCACAGAAGCTCATCGACCAGGTCGTCGGCCTGGCCGAGAAGGCGCGCAGTTCGGGTCTACTCGCCCTCGAGCAGGAAGCCGACAAGGTCTCGGACCCGTTCCTCCGCGGTGCACTGCAGAACATCGCCGACGGCACCGACGGTGACGAGCTGCGCATCCTGCTCGAAGACGAGATCGCCACCCGCACCAAGGCGAGCCGCACCGCCGCCAAGTTCTTCACCACGCTCGGCGGCTACGCCCCGACGGTCGGAATCATCGGCACCGTGATCTCCCTCACCCACGTGCTCGAGAACCTGGACACGCCGTCCACCCTCGGCCCCATGATCGCCGCGGCATTCGTGGCCACCCTGTGGGGCCTGCTCAGCGCGAACTTCCTCTGGCTGCCGATCGGCAACCGGCTCAAGCGCCTGTCCGACATCGAGGCCGAGCGGATGACCCTGCTCATGGAGGGTGCACTCGCCGTTCAGGCCGGTAGCCAGCCCCGGCTTCTCGGCGAACGGCTGCAGGCCATGGTGCCCCTCGCCTCCGCGAAGTCCGCCAAAGGCAGCAAACAGGGCAAGCAGTCCGGGGCGGCCAAGCCGCTCAAGAAGGCCGCGTGAGCGGTCACGGCCGGGGGCGCCGCCGCGGCCTGGAAGAAGAACACGAAGAGCACGTCGACGAACGCTGGATGGCCTCCTATATGGACATGGTCACCGTGCTGATGTGCATGTTCATCGTGCTCTTCGCCATGTCGACTGTCGATCAGGCGAAATTCGTGCAGCTGAAGAACTCCCTGGCCACCGGATTCGGGTCCGTCGACGTGGGCAAGGTCGACACCGCCGAGGGCATCGTGGTGCCACCCGACCTGGTCGACACCCCCGCCGTGAACCAAGACGTCGGTCTCACCGACCTCGAACTGGCCATCGCCGAAGTCGACGACCTGACTGCCGTGGAGAAAGCCATGGACAGCGCCCTCACAGCTGTCGGACTGAACACCCTGGTGGAATACACCATCGACGAGCGCGGGCTCTCGGCGGGCCTGGTGGGATCGGAGACGTTCTTCGAACCCAATGTGGCCACCCTGAGTGTGCAGGCAGTCTCGGTCCTCGACACCATCGGACCCATCCTGGCCGGCACCGCACGGCAGGTATCGGTGGAGGGGCACGCCGACCGGCACGGCGTGACCATCAACTATCCGACCGACTGGGAACTCTCCAGCGCCCGCGCCACCCAGGTGTTGCGGCACCTGGTGGAGCGCACCGGTGTGGCCCAGGAGCGGATCGGCGCCGTGGGCTACGGCTCGGCCCGCCCGGTCGACATGGGCGACGACCTGGCCGCAATGGCCCGTAACCGGCGGGTCGACGTCGTGCTCCTGTCGAACCAGCCGGACAGCGTGCGCGCCCTGATCCCCTCGGTCCTCGACGGCACGGCGGTACCGGACGAGCCCGTGGAACCTGGTCCGGCCGCCCCGGCAGGAACCTCGCCGGGGGACTCGGCGGAGGACACCGGGCACTGAGCACCCGACACCACCCGCCGGAACCTGCCGGGTGGATCCGGCGACGACGCTAACATCCGTTCGTGGACGGCCGATAGTGCCAGTCGTGACGGTCCAGGAACACAACAGCACGGGCGTGCCCGGAAAACCGGCGCGCACGGTGGAGGTCTATGACTTCAGCCGTCCGACGACGCTGGCCCGCGACCATGCCCGGGTGCTGGAGCTGGCCTTCGAGACCTTCGCCCGGCAGTGGGGCACCCAGCTGACCGCGCAGGTGCGCGTGATCTCCCAGGTCACCTGCGAGCAGGTGCTCATGCGCGGCTACGACGAGTACGCCGCGTCGCTGCCCGCCACGACGACCATGGTGCTCTGCAGCGTCGGCAGCCTCGAGGCCCAGGCTGTCATCCAGTTCCCCTCGGCCGCGGCACTGTCCTGGGTCACCCACATGCTCGGGGGAACCGGCCTGCCCGCCCCCTCAGAGCGCCCGTTCACCCAGATCGAGCAGGCGCTCGTGCGGCGTCTGATGGACGATGCCCTCGAAGATCTGCGGTACTCGCTCGGCGCGCTGCTCACCCTTCCCATCGCCGTCGGGACCATCCAGTACAACTCCCAGTTCGCCCAGGCCGCCGCAACGGCCGACCTCATGATCGTGGCGAGCTTCACCATCCGGGTCGGCGAGAGCACCACCACCGCCACCCTCGCCCTGCCGGCCGAGGCCCTGCTTCCGCAGCTCGGCGAGCCCGGGCCGGTGCTGCCACCCACCCCGGCTGCCGAACTGCTCCGCGCCCAGCTCGGCTGGGTGCCCGTCGACGTGTCTGTGCGTCTCACCCACGCCCGCGTCAAGCCCAGCGCCATCCTGGCCCTGGCCGTCGGCGACGTCCTGGCCCTCCCGCATCCCACCCACCGACCGCTCGACTTGGTGGTGGATGGCCGCCCACTCGCTCGGGCCGCCGTCGGATCCACCGGGTCTCGCCTGGCCTGCATCATCATCGACACCGAGGACACCACGCCATGACGCTTCACAGCCCCGCGCAGCAGCCGTCCGCCGCCCCGGCCACCGGGCCCGCCCACCCCGGCCTCACCGACGGCACTGCGCAGGCCGCGGTCGACGCCCTTCTCACGGTGCTCCCCACCGCCACCCTGCTCAGCGCCCGGCCGGGCGTCGCCGCAGCGGCTGCGGGCCTCGCCGGCGGGGCAGTGGTGGCCTCCTTCGTGGGCGCCACCTCGGCCGACCTCGCCGTCGTGCTGGCCGACCCGGCCTCGCTCGACGCGGCGGCCGGTGCCGACGGCGGGCTGGTGTCGCGTGACGACATCGTGCGCCCGGCCCTCGAGCGCGCCGCAGGGGCCCTCGGGCTCGGCGTGCTCGGTGACGCCCGCGTCGACGACGCCTCCGCCCTGCTGCTCGACCCGGAGACCGTGGTCTTCGACCTCGTCGGCGACGGCGAGACGGTGGGCTGGTTCGCGATCCGCCTGCGCCAAAACGGCACCCCTGCCGTGCGGAACGAGAGCGCCGTCGGGAACCTGGGCCGGATCAACAGCGTGGAGATGGCCCTCACCGTGGAGATCGGCCGCACCCGCATGACGGTCCGCGACGTATTGGCCCTCGAACCCGGAGCCGTCGTGGAGCTGGACCGTTCGGTCGGCTCGCCCGCGGACATCCTCCTCAACGGCCGGCTCATCGCCCACGGCGAGATCGTCGTTGTCGATCAGGACTACGCCGTGCGCATCACCGAGATCCTCGACGTCGCCGAGAGCCTGAGCTAGGTGGACACCGTCGTCGTCGCCCTCAGAGTGGTGCTGTCCCTGGCCGTCGTGCTCGGGCTGCTCTGGGTGCTGCAACGACGCCTGTCCAGGGGCCCCGGCAAGCGCACGGCCAATGTCGTCACGGTCGTGGGCCGTCAGGGCCTCGGCCAGAAGGCATCCGTGGTGGTGGTGGATGTCGACGGCCGCCGGTTCGTGCTCGGCGTCACCGAGCAGTCCATCAACGTGCTCCACGGCGGTGAGGCCGAACCCGAGGCCCACCTGGCGGAGCAGCAGACCTCGGATGACCGCTCGGCCGCTTTCGCCCGGTCGCTGCACGCGGCCTCCGGCGGCCCCACCCTCGTGCCGCCGGTGCTCGTGCCGCTGCGGACAGAGGACACCCTCGCCTCCGACGCGGCCGGGCTGCCCGCCGACCCGCCGCTCACCTTCCGGCCGCGCCGCGACCGCAGCAGCACCGGGCGACTGGGCGGCTCCATCCTGTCCCCGTCGACCTGGCAACAGACCGCCGCCCTGCTCCGGCACGGCCGGTGAATTCCGTCCTGCCGCGCCCGGCACGCGCCGGACTGGTCCCACGGGCGGTTGGCGGGCTGGCACTCGGGCCGGTCCCTCGACCGTCACGCCCGCGCGCAGTGGTCAGTGAGCGGCGCGGCCGGCTGGCCCGCATCGGCGTCGCCGCCGCCCTGATCCTCATCATCGTGGCGGCCCTGATGATGCTGGTCGCCTCGGCAGGACACGCTGCCGAAAACACGACCGGCCACAGCAACGCCCTGGCGGTACCTGCCGAACCGATCGCGCCAACCGACCCGGCCACGCCCACCCCCGTGGCCACGCCGACGGCCACCCCGGGCACCGGACTCACGGTGGAGATCAACGGTCCGGACGGCGCCCCCTCCTCGGCCATCGTGACCCTGATCGGCATCACGCTGCTGTCGGTGGCCCCGGCGCTGCTGCTGATGATGACGTCGTTCACCAAGATCTTCGTGGTGCTCGCCATGACCCGCAACGCCCTCGCGCTGCCGTCGATCCCGCCGAACCAGGTGCTCGCCGGTCTCGCCCTGTTCCTGTCGTTGTTCATCATGGCTCCCGTGCTCACCGACATCAACACGGATGCGCTGCAGCCCTACCTCAACGGCACCATGACCTTCGACGACGCCGTGACGACAGGGTCGGAGCCACTGCGCACCTTCATGCTCGCGCACACCAGGCAGGAGGACCTCGCCCTGATGGTGCGCGCCTCCGACCAACCCAACCCGGCCAACACCGCCGCGGTATCGCTGCTCACCCTCATCCCGGCGTTCATGATCTCCGAACTCCGGGCCGCGTTCATCATCGGCTTCGTGATCTTCATCCCGTTCCTGGTCATCGACCTCGTGGTGTCCGCGGCGCTGATGTCGATGGGCATGATGATGCTGCCGCCCGTGATGATCTCCCTGCCGTTCAAGATCCTGCTCTTCATCCTCGTCGACGGCTGGGGCCTGATCATCACGACCCTGGTCAACAGTTACCGGGGTGGCTGATGGACTCCAACGCCGTTCTCGACATCGGGCTGCAGGCCATCGTCGTGGCCGCCAAGCTCTCCGCGCCCATCCTGATCACCGCCCTGGTGGTCGGTTTCGCGATCTCCCTCGTGCAGTCGATCACGCAGATCCAGGAGGTGACGCTCTCGTTCGTGCCCAAGGCCATCGCCGTGTGCGTGGCCATGCTCATCTGCGGGCACTGGATGATCTCGGAGATCGTCTCGTTCACCACCAATCTGTTCGACAAGATCCCCGGTCTCATCGGCGGTGGCTAGGTGGACATCACCCTGGACTTCGGCTGGCTCGAAGCCGTGATGCTCGCGGGCGTGCGCATGGTCGCGTTCCTCGTGATCGCGCCCCCGTTCTCGTTCAACGCCTTCCCGCTGCGCATCAAGGGCATGCTCGCCGTGGGGCTGGCCCTGGCCGTCGCCCCACGCGTGGTGCCCGACTACGCTTCGCCGGACACGGGCGGGTTCATCCTGGCGCTGCTGCTCGAGATCCTCGTGGGCGGGGTGTTGGGCTTCCTGGTGCTCGTCGTCTTCTCCGCCATCCAGTCCGCCGGCAACCTCATCGACCTGTTCGGCGGCTTCCAGCTGGCCCAGGGCTTCGACCCGCAGTCGATGGTCAACGGCGCCCAGTTCACCCGGCTCTACCAGATGACCGCGCTGGCGCTCCTGTTCGCCTCCGGTGGCTACCAGCTCATCCTCGGCGGACTCGCCCGGTCGTTCGCCGCCCTGCCGGTCGGCGGCGGAATCGACCTGGCCGTGCCGCTCGACGCCATCACCACGGCCGTCGGCCAGATGCTCCTGGCCTCTGTGCAGATCGCCGGCCCCCTCATCGTTGTGCTGTTCCTCGCCGACGCGGGCCTCGGCCTCCTCACCCGGGTGGCGCCCGCGCTGAACGCCTTCGCCCTCGGCTTCCCGCTCAAGATCCTCATCACCCTCACCCTCGGCGCAGCCGGCTTCATGGCCCTCCCGGGCATCGTGGCGTCCCTCACCGACGACGCGGTCACGAGCATGTGGGGGGTGCGCTGATGAGCGATTCGGGCGAACGCACCGAACAAGCCACCGAGAAGCGGATGCGCGAGGTGCGCTCCAAGGGACAGCTCTCCCGCTCCCAGGACCTCACGGCGTGGGTCGGCATCGGCGCGGCCGCGGTGATGATGCCCCTCACCATCGAGGCCGGCGCCGCCGCCGGGCGCACGCAACTCTTCGACATCCGTGCGGTGGCCGAGAACCCCGACCCGCAACGCGCGCTGGACCTGCTCGGTGAAGGGCTCGGCGCGATGGGCGGCATCCTCACGCCGATGCTGGTCGTGGTGTGCGTGGCGGTTCTGGCGGGGTCGATCGCCCAGGGCGGCATCCACATCAAGAAGCTCGCCGGCAAGTACGACCAGTTCAACCCGGTCACCGGGCTGGCCCGCACCTTCGGCAGCCAGGCGCTGTGGCAGGGGGTGAAGGCGCTGCTGAAGACCATCGTCGTCGGCGTGGTGCTGACGACCGTGATCCAGGGCCTGACGCCCGTGCTCATGACGGCCGGGGGACTGCCCGTGACCGTGCTGATCGGCGCCGCCACCGACGGTACTGCCGCGCTGGTGCAGTCGGCTGTGATCGCCGGTCTCGTGCTGGCCGCCGCCGACGTGTTCGTGGTGCTGCGGCGCAACCGCAAGCGCACCCGGATGACCAAGAAGGAGGTCACCGACGAGCACAAGAGCTCGGAGGGCGACCCGTTGATCCGCTCCCAGCGCCGGGCCCGGCAACTGGCGATGAGCCGCAACCGTATGATCGCCGCGGTCGCCACCGCCGACGTGGTGCTGATCAACCCCACCCATTTCGCCGTGGCCCTGCGCTATGAGCCGGGCAAGTCGGCGCCCCGCGTGGTCGCCACGGGTGCCGGGGTGATCGCCGCCCGCATCCGCGAGCAGGCGGAGACCGACGCCGTGCCCATCGTCAAGGACATCCCGCTCACCCGGGCGCTGCACAGCGCCTGCGCGCTCGGTGACGAGATCCCGGTGGAGCTGTACAACGCGGTCGCCCGGGTGCTCGCCTTTGTGCTGGCGCTCAAGACCCGCGGCTCCCGGTCAGGCGTGCACACCATGACCACCCCGCCGGCGCCCCCACCGCCGGCCCGTCACCGCGGCGCGCCCACCCCACCTGCTCCCACCAGACACCCGTCGCCCCTGCCCACTCGTATCCGCACCACGGAGGCCACCTAAGTGAACAGCACCCTCGCGAAATTCGCCGTCCCGGTCGGAGTGGTCGGCATCATCATGCTCCTTGTGGTCCCGGTGCCGGCCGTGCTCCTGGACGTGCTGATCATCGTCAACATCCTGCTGGCCCTGGTGACCCTGCTCACCACGATGTTCGTCAAGAAGCCGCTGGACTTCTCGGTGTTCCCGTCGCTGCTGCTCGTGGCCACGCTGTTCCGGTTGGGCCTCAACGTGGCCTCCACCCGGCTCGTGCTCGGCCAGGGCTACGCCGGGCAGGTGATCGCGTCGTTCGGGCACGTGGCCGTCGGCGGCTCGATCATCATCGGCGCGGTGATCTTCCTGATTCTCGTCGTCATCCAGTTCGTCGTGGTCACCAAGGGTGCAGAACGGGTCGCAGAGGTGGGCGCGCGGTTCACCCTCGACGCCATGCCGGGAAAGCAGATGGCCATCGACGCCGACCTGAACGCCGGCCTGATCACCGACGTGCAGGCCAAGGACCGCCGTGCAGAGGTCTCGGCCGAGGCCGACTTCTACGGCGCGATGGACGGCGCCTCCAAGTTCGTCAAGGGCGACGCGATCGCCGGCATCATCATCATCGTGATCAACCTGATCGGCGGCATCGCGATCGGCATGCTGCAGCGGGGCATGGAGATCGGCGACGCGCTGAACACCTACGCCCTGCTCACCATCGGCGACGGCCTGGTCACCCAGATCCCCGCACTGCTGATGGCCGTCTCCACCGGCATGATCGTCACCCGGTCCAACGCCGAATCCGACATCGGCGCCACAGCGTCCGCCCAGCTCACCCAGTCCCGCATGGCCCTGATGATCGCCGGCGCCGCCGCCATCCTGATGGCCCTCATCCCCGGGATGCCGATCATCCCGTTCGTCGTCGTCGGCGCCGGCCTCATCGTGCTCGCCCAACGCATCAAGGGCAACGAGGCCAGGGCCAAGGCCGGCGCGGCGGCTGCCGTGGCCGTCGAGAGCCGCGCGCCCCGGTCAGACACCGCCGAGGAGCTCATCGAGCAGATGCGCGTGCACGCCCTGGAGATCCAGCTCGCCCCCGACCTGGTCGACCTGGTGTCCGGCGCATCCGACGACCTGCTCGCCCGGGTGCGGGCGCTCCGCCGCAAGGTCGCCCTCGACCTGGGCATGGTGGTGCCCCCGGTGCGCACGAGGGACAACGTCGATCTGCCGCCGGCCACCTACTCCATCCGCATCTCGGGCGTCGAGGCCGGGCGGGGGATCGCCCCGGCCGGCAAGGTGCTCGCGCTCGGCGACAACCTGGAGTCCCTGCCGGGCACTGCGACGGTCGAACCGGTCTTCGGCCTGGTCGGCAAATGGGTGTCCAGCGAGATGCGGCCCCGGGCCGAGATGGCCGGCGCCACCGTGATCGACCGGGTGTCGGTGCTCGTCACCCACCTGTCCTCGATCATCACGGGTAACGCCGCACGGCTGCTCACCCGCGAAGACGTGCGGGTGCTCACGGATGGCGTGCGCCAGGTGAGTCCCTCCGCCGTCGACGACCTCGTGCCCGCCCTGCTCTCCCTGGCCGAGGTGCAGCGGGTGCTGCAAGGTCTGCTCGGCGAGCAGATCCCGATCAACGACCTGCCGCGCATCTACGAGGCACTGTCGGTGCGGGCCAAGGTGTCCGTAGACCAGGAGGGGCTGGTCGAGGCGGCCCGGCAGGCGCTGGGCCCCGCGCTCACCGCCCTGTATGTCGACGGCGGGGTGCTGCGGGTGATCATGATCGAACCGGGGCTCGAGCAGTCCATGCTCGAGGGCATGCGGCCGAGCGACCAGGGCAGCCAGATCCTCCTGGACCCGGTGCGGATCGACGCCATCCTCGGCTCACTGCAGAGCGCCATCGCCACGGTCGAGGCCAGCGGACGCACGGCGGTGCTGGTCTGCGCGCCGGCCTTGCGCCCCGCCATCCGGCGCCTGGTCTCGGCGCAGTCCGGCGGCCTGCCGGTGCTGTCCTACGAAGAGGTCACCTCCGCCCGCGTGGCCATCGAGACCGTGGGGGTGGTCCGTGGAACCGCGACGATTCCGGCTTGAGGGTGCGTCGCTTCCGGAGCTGCGGGAACGCGTGCGCGCCGAACACGGGCGGGATGCCCGCATCGTGCGGGCCGAACAGATCACCGTCGGCGGCATCCGCGGCTACTTCGCCAAGCGGCACGTGGAGGTGACAGTTGAGGTTCCCGTCGAGGTATTCGTGGAGGTGCAGCCCGCCGGCCGTCGCCGCGGCAGGGATGAGCTCACCACCAGGCTCGGCATCGCAGCCCTGCTCGACGATGCCGACGCCGCCGAGTCCGAGCTGATCGGCATCGGGGCGGGCCCCGACCGGGCGGGCGCCGGGGCGACCGGGGCCGGTTCCGCGGGCGCTGGCACGAGTGGTGCCGATCCTGCCGGCAACGGTCCGGCCGGCGCTGGTCCGGCGGGCAGCGGTTCGACCGGAGTGGGGTCGACCGGCGTGGGCCCGGGAGGCGCCGGCGCGACCGGTGCCGGCTGGGCGGGCGCCGTATCGGGCGGTGCCGCACAGCCGGGGGAGACCGGGAGCCCCGTGGACGTCGATCCTGCCGCTCAGCCCGCTCAGCCCGCAGCGCGCCGAGCCGCGTCCGCGCGTGAGAGGCGGCCGGAAACGGTGTCGACCGGTACGCCCGACTTCGCCCGGCTGATGGACGACCTGACCTTCGCCACCGCGCCCGGCCGCGGTGGGCCGGGTCAGACGGCCCCGACGGTCGCACCGGGCACCGGTGCCGGCGCGGCCTCGTCGGGCACCGAGGCGCCGGAGCTCCCTCTCGAACTCAGCGTCGCGGCCCCTGCTCTGCTCGACGGCCCGGGCGACCTGGTGCTGCTGGTCGGGATGCCCGACGACGTGCTCGAGGTCGTGCGACTGCTCTCGACGGGTCCAGGCGCGCCGATCAGCGCCGCCAGTGACCGGATCGTCGACAGGCGCGGCGCGCTGGCCGCCCGGGCCAGGGGAGTGGAGCAGGGCCGGAGCATCCTGGTCGCCTGCCCGGTACCCGGCCCGTTCGCGCTGTCCGGTCCCGGTGACGCGCCCGGAGCGTCCGGCTCCGACGTTGCCGCCCTGGCGGCGCTGGGCGCAGACCAGGCCTGGGCCGTCGTGCACGCCGGACGGAAGGCCGCCGACACCGCCCGGTGGGTGAGCGCCGCGCGGGCCACCATGGCCATCGACGCCCTCGCGGTGGTCGGCGCCGAGTCCACGGCAACCCCGGGCACGGTGCGCCGGCTCGGCCTGCCGATCGGGTGGATCGCCCCGGCCCAGGGATCTCCGTCGGGCCGTGTCGGCACGCAGCAGCGGGGCAGGACGCCAGTCCAGGACCGGCCAGGCACGCCCACCGACGCACGCCCGCAGCACGGCCCCGAGGGGCCGAACGACCCGTTCGCGATAGGCTGACCGGATGCTGGTTCTCACGCGCAAACAGGGGGAAAAGATCCTCATCGGTGACGATATCGTCATCACAGTGCTCGACGTCCGCGGCGACAGCATCCGCATCGGGGTGGACGCCCCGCGCGGTATCTCGATCCAGCGGGCCGAGATCCTCACGGCCGTCACCGAGGCCAACCTCGAGGCGAACGTGGCCGCCGGCCGGTCCGAGGAGGCCGCCGCCGACCAACTCAGGTCCAGCCTCGGCCTGCCCGCCCCGGTCACGCCCGCCCCGGTGACGCCCGCCCCGTAACCGTCCGCCCCGACGACCCGGGCCCAACTGTCACCGAAGCGGACAGGTGCACCCCCGGAGTACGGGGTGCACGTGTCCGCTTCGGGACCAGTTCTGGGCGGGGAAGGCTCAGTCGAGCGGGCGGCGGTCCATCCGGGCCACGCCGATCTTGGAGTCGGCCATGCCGTAGAACACGTAGAGCTGACCCTCGATCTCCTCGATCGCGGTGGGGAAGACCACGTTGGGCACGATCCCGCTGGTCTCATCGGGCGTCTCGGCCTTCAGCAGCGGTTCCTCGGTGCGGGCGAGCACGATCGTGGGGTCGTCGGCGTCCAGGATCATGGCTCCGGCGGCGTAGTTCACCTTCTGCTGCTGGTCGAACGCGCTGTTGATCACCCCGGTCACACCGTGGTGCAGCAGCAGCCAGCCCTCCGGCACCCGCAGCGGAGCGGGGCCGCCGCCGATCTTCAGTTCTTCGAAGGCGAACTCCGGCCCGGCCAGGAACCGGTGCCCGCGCCACATCGTGAGGGCGGAGACATCCGCCAGCACCTCGGACACCGGGATGTAGCTGATCCAGATGCTCTGGCGCTGGTCGGTCACTCCGGCCGGCACCCGGATGCCCTCACCGGGGCGGGTCTCGCCCAGGTCCCACATGGGCCGGTGCAGCACCGCGAAGCTGGCCACGCCGTCCGGGGCGGTCACCGGCTCCGGGAAGAAGACCGTGTCCTTGTTGTGGAAGAGGTTGAGGTCCATGTCGAGCGCGTCGTCGTAGGCGAAGAGGGCCGGGCCCAGGCGCCGCCACTCGCGGAGGTCCTCCGACACGGCCACCGCGGTGCGCGGACCGAGCGGACCGTAGGCCACGTAGGTCATCACGTGCAGACCGAGGAGCGGCACGAAGGTCACCCGCGGATCCTCCACGCCGGCATTGTTGGCGCCGCGTTCCCAGCCACGGTCGGGGGCGAGGACGACACCCTCGCGTTCGACACCGGTGGGCACACCGTCCTCGATGATCAGGCGCGCCAGGCCGACCCTGGAGACGTTGCCGGTGGCGACCAGGCGGGGGAGCAAGTACAGGGTGCCGTCCGGGGTGCGGCCGGTCGCGGGGTTGAGCACGCCCTCGGCCTCGAGCTCATTGCCGTCTTCCGGCGTCATGATGACGCCCATCCGGGTGAGGGTGTACGGGAATGCGGTGCTGACGGTGTGCATGGCTAACCTTTCACGCCCGAGCCGATATTGCTCGAGACGAAGTGACGCTGGAACAGGATGAACAGGAGCACTGCCGGGCCGGCCAGAACACAGGCGCCGGCCAGGATGGCTCCGAAGGGGTTGGCCGCCGTGGCGGCGACATTGCTGAGGTAGTTCGCCAGTGAGACGGCGAGCGGTTGCAGCGAGGCTTCCTTGGTGATCAGGAACGGCCAGAGGAATTCGTTCCACGGGCCGATGAAGGTCAACAGCACCACCGTGAGCAGCGCCGGCCGCACGAGCGGCAACGCGATCCGGCGCAGGATCCGCAGCTCCCCGGCGCCGTCGATGCGGGCCGCATCGAAGAGCTCCTTGGGGATCTGCAGGAAGTACTGCCGGAAGATGATCACCGCTGTCGAGTTGATGGCGAACGGCAGGATCATGCCCAGGTAGTTGTCGGCGAGGCCGTAGTCCCTGGCGATCATCACGTACAGCGGGATCATCAGGAGCTGGAACGGAACCACCTGCACCAGCAGCGCCAGCGCGAAGGTCACTCCGCGGCCGCGCCACTGCAGCTGAGCGAGGGCGTACCCGACCAGGACACCGAACACGACCGTGCACAGGATCACGCCGCCGGTGAAGATGCCCGAGTTCAGCAGCCCCTGCAGCAGGTTGATCCGGCCGTTGATGTCGGCGTAGTTGTCGAGCGTCAAGTTGGCCGGGTTGGGGAAGGCACCCGCGATGGTCGGGTCCGGCTTGGTCTGGAGCGATCCGATGACCATGTAGTAGAACGGGAACAGGAACACCAGCGCGCCCACCAGCAGCACGACGCCGCGCAGGATGTTCTGACCACGGCTCATGCCGTCCGCCCGGTGGGTGCGGTCGGGCGCCTCAGCGGTCCTGGGCCGCTCGGTGCGTGTGCGGCTCATGATTCATCACCCCCGGCGAGCTTCCGCTGGATGAACGCGAGGATGAGGACACCGATCACGAGGATCACTCCGATCGCGGCCGCCGTGTCCGGCGAGCCCTGTTCGATACCGCGCTGGTACATGATCAGCACGGGGGAGGTGGACGCGCCGTTCGGGCCGCCGCCGCCGGTGAGCAGGTACGGCTCGGTGAAGAGGTTGGCACCGGTCACGGTCGACAGCAGCAACACGAGCACCGTCGCCGGGCGCACACCGGGCACGGTGACCGAGAAGAAGCTGCGGATCTTGCCCGCCCCATCCGTCGCCGCTGCCTCGTAGAGCTCCTCGGACACGTTCTGCAGCGCGGCCAGGTAGAGCAGGATGAAGAACCCCAGGCCCTTCCAGGTGACGAAGATCGCGATGGTGGGCATGGCCCACTGCTCGTTGATCAGCCAGGCCGGATCGGGGGCAAGCGGGCCCAGGATCTGGTTGACCAGCCCGTTACCGCTGAACAGGAAGATCCACACGCCCACGACCGCGACGGATGCGGTGACATACGGCACGTAGTACGACACACGCAGGAAGGTGCGGAAACGCACCGCCTTGTTCAGGGCGCTGGCGAGGACCAGGGAGAGCACCACGGTGAGCGGCACGTTGATCAGCAGGAAGATCCCCACGTTGCCGAATGACCGGATGACGGCGGGATCGCTGAGCACCTCCTGGAAGTTGGCCAGCCCCACGAAGGGCCGGTCGACCTGGGCGCCGGGGGCGGCGAAGAAGTAATCGTGGAACGACATCCAGAAGGCGAACACCAGGGGATAGGCGAAGACCGCGAGGACGAAGATCAGGTACGGTGCGCTGAGCAGGAGCCCGAACGGGTTCTTGCCCAGCCACTGGCGCTTGCGGCGCGGGCGGGCGCCCCCGCCGGGAGGCGTTGCGGGCCTCCCGGCGAGGGGTCGTTTCGGGGTGAGGGTGGACATGATGCCTACGGCTGCGCGATCAGGTCGTTGACCTTGGTGGCCGCGTCATCCAGGGAGCCGGCCACATCGCCGTCTCCGGTGATCACCGACTTGGTGTACGCGTCACGGAAGGCCTGCCACACGGCGACCGAGTTGGCGACGCTGGGCACCTCGACCGTACGGGACGCCTGGTCACCGAACTGCTGGTACGCGGGGTTCGCCGCGAAGTAGTCCGGGTACACCGTGGTCAGATCGGCCCGCAGCGGCATCTGGCCGGTCAGTTCGAGCAGCTGGCCGTCCTGCTCCTCGCTGGTGGCGAACTTCAGCACGTCCCAAGCCGTGGCCTGGTTCTCGCAGGCGGTGAACATACCCACGTTCTTGGCGTCGCTGAAGGTGTAGGTGTCCTCGGCGGGCGTGCCGGCACTGGTGGGAACCGGAACGGCGCCCCAGTTCACGGCGTCCTTGTAGACCGACACCGCCCACGGCCCGACGATCGACATGGCGGCCTGGCCGTCGGCGAACGAGTCACCCTGGTACTGCTCCTTGCCGGCGAGCCCCTCTGAGTACAGGGTCTTCCAGAACTCGGCGACCGCGGCGCCGTCGGCGTCGTTGAAGGTGGCCTCGCCGTCCTCGACGAGCTGCGTGCCGCCGGTCTCGGCCGCGTAGAGCGGGTAGAAGTCGAACCAGCTCTGGAAGAACTGGCTGGTGGGGGCCGGGTAGATGGCGTTGGGAGCTGCGCCGCTGGCGACCAGGGTGCGCGAGGTGGCGAGGAAGTCATCGTAGGTGGACAGCTGCGGGTTCTCCGGGTCGAGCCCGGCCGCGGCGAACATGTCCTTGTTGTAGAAGATCATGACGGGGTTCGACTTCCAGGGCATCTGGTAGTAGTCCCCGTCGGCGTCCTGGTACTGCGACGACGCCTCTCCGGTGCGCTCCTCGATGTAGCTGGCGCCGTCCTCGAAGCTGCTGAGATCGACCAGACCGCCCTGCTTCTGGAACTGCGGCACCGCGACGGGGGCGGTGTTGAAGACCAGGCAGGGCGCGTTGCCGGCCGTGATGGCGGCTCCGATGACCTCTTCGCTGCTCTTGCCGGCGGGGATCTCCTGGGCCTTGACCTGCTCATCGGGGTGGTCGGCGTTCCAGGCTGAGACCATCTGCTTGCCCCACGCGATCTCGGTCTCGTTGTTGGAGTACCAGATGGTGATGTCTCCGCGGGAGTCCGAGCCGCCGGAGGAGGCGCCTCCGCTCGAGCAGGCGCCCAGGGCGACGATCATGGCGGCGGAGGTGGCTGCCGCGGCGAGGAACCTGGCGTTGCGCCGCCTGGTCTGGCGGTTCGTGCTGGTGGTGCGGGTGCGGGTATGCATGTGATTCTCCATTCATGAATCCGCAGCGGCTCTGCTGCGGCACGGTAGTGCGGGGCATGTCCGGCGGGACACGTCCCTAGTAGGGCGGTGGGGCGGATGCCGATCCCCGCACGATCAGGCGGGCAGCGGGCAGCTCGACATCCTCGGCGCTCCCGGTCCGGATCAGGCCGAGCAGAGTGCTCGCAGCGGCTCGGCCCCAGACCATGGGGGTGGCGCCGACGGTGGTCAGGGCCGGGTAGACGTACCGGGCGAACTCGATGTCGTCGAAGCCGGTGATGGACAGGTCGTCGGGGACCCGCACGCCGAGCTCCTGGGCCACACCGATTCCGGCAATGGCCATCGGGTCGTTGGCGAAGACGATGGCGGTGGGCGGTTCGGCCTGGCGCAGCAGCCGCCGGGTGGCATCCGCGCCGGCCGCGATCGAGAAGTCGGTTTCGACGACCTGGCCCTGGCCCAGCCCGGCGGCCTGCATGGCCTGGGTGAACGCATCCCGCCGCCGGCGCCCGTGCAGCATGGCCGCGCTGCCGGCGACATGGGCGATGCGACGGTGGCCGAGGGAGCTGAGGTGCCGCACCGACTCGGCGATGCCCTGGGTGTCGTCGATGGAGACCGCGGGAAACGGGCTCGGCTGGTCCGGGCGGCCCAGAGTCACGGTCGGCAGGCCCAGCTCGGTCAGGCAGGGGATGCGTGCATCGTCCCGGCGGAGGTCGCTGAGGAAGACGCCGTCAACCCGGCCGTCGGCGACTAGGGTGCGGTAGGTGGCCAGCTCGGTCTTCTCGTCGGGGACGACGCTGAGCACCAGGGCCAGTCCTTCGGGGGCGAGGATGGTCTCGACCCCGGCGATGAACGAGGTGAAGAAGGGGTCGGAGCCGAGGACCTCGGGGTCCCTGGCGATGACCAGGCCGAGGGCGAACGACCGCTGGGAGGAAAGCGAACGGGCCCGGAGCGACGGCGTCCAGCCGAGCAGGCCGGCGACGGAGAGGATCCGGGCCCGCGTTTCGGCGGAGACTCCCGGTCGGTCGTTGAGGGCGAACGACACCAGCCCCTTGCTGACCCCGGCCTGACGGGCGACGTCGGCGATGGTCACCTTGGCCGCGTCCTTCGACGCTGATGCGTCGGGTGTGCTGGAATCCGGGTGGGAATCCATGCGGGGCCTCCTCGTTGATGGCGTTCCCGGTTCGGCGGGGATGCTGTGCTGAACCGGTTTAGAGTCAACCTATACCGGTTTAGCCGGTGGCGTCAAGGGTCTCCTTGTTGGGCAGCACGGGTGCGCCTAGGGTGGGCAGCACCATGGAGTGGTTCGGGACCGGCGACTACGACATCGCCCGCGAGGTGCTGCAGCGGGGGATCGCCGCGATCTTCCTGATCGCGTTCGTCTCTGCGCTCGCCCAGTTCCCGGCCCTGTTGGGCGACAACGGCCTCCTGCCCGTGCGCCGGTTCACCCAGGTGGTGAGCATGCGCCGGGCGCCCAGCCTGTTCCAGTGGCGGTACTCGGACAGGTTGCTGCGCCTGGTCGCCTGGGGGTGCGTCCTGCTGGCCGCGTCGGTGCTCCTCGGCCTGCCGCAGGCCGGTCCGGCCTGGCTGCCGATGCTCGTGTTCCTGGTGCTCTTCGGGGCCTACCTGTCCATCGTCAACGTGGGGCAGACGTTCTACGCCTTCGGCTGGGAGAGCCTCCTGGTCGAAGCAGGCTTCATCGTCGCGTTCCTCGGCTCCGACGCCGTGGCCACCCCGCTGCCGATCCTGCTCTTCCTGCGCTGGCTGGTGTTCCGGCTCGAGTTCGGCGCCGGGCTGATCAAGATCCGCGGAGGCCGGGAGTGGCGGGACCTCACCGCGCTGTTCTACCACCACGAGACCCAGCCGATGCCCAATCCGATCAGCTGGTTCGTGCACCACCTGCCCCGGCGGTTCCACCGCGGGGAGGTGCTGGGCAACCACGCCGTTCAGCTGGTGCTGCCGTTCCTGCTCTTCGCCCCGCAGCCCGTGGCGTCTATCGCCGCGGGCATCATCGTGCTCAGCCAGCTCTGGCTGGTGCTCACCGGCAATTTCGCCTGGCTGAACTGGATCACGATAGTGCTGGCCGCATCCGCCGTCGACGACGCGTCCTTCCGCTGGCTCGGCGGATGGGTCGCACCGGCCCTGCGGGACCCCGCACCGCTGGAGGCGCCAGGAGAGCAGCCGGTGTGGTTCGTCGTGGTGGTGCTGGCCGTGACGGCCCTGCTGTTGGTGCTCAGCTATTGGCCCGCCCGCAACCTGCTCCGGCGGCGGCAGCTCATGAACGCCAGCTTCAATCCCCTCCACCTGGTGAACGCCTACGGGGCCTTCGGCACGGTCACCAAGGAACGCTTCGAGGTGGTGGTCGAGGGCAGCGCTGACGAGGATCCCCGCACCGAGGACGGGTGGCTGGCCTACGAGTTCCGCGGCAAGCCAGGCGCCGTCGGCCGGATCCCCGGGCAGTTCGCCCCGTACCACCTGCGCTTGGACTGGCTGATGTGGTTCCTGGCCTTGGGGGCGCGCGACACCCGCTGGTTCGAGGTCTTCCTGGCCCGGCTGCTGGAGGGAGACCGGGCCACCCTGCGCCTCCTGGCCGGCAACCCGTTCCCGGACGGGCCGCCGCGCTTCGTGCGGGCGCGGGTGTTCCGCTACCGGTTCAGCACCCCGGCCGAGCGCCGTGCCGGGCACGTGTGGTGGGTGCGCACGGAGGCCGGCGTGCTGGTGCCGCCGGTGACCCTGCCGCCCCAGGCTCCGCCCCCAGCCTCGCCGCCGCCGCAGGCTGGCGGTCAGTAGCCGCGCAGCTCCTCGATGTCCCGGCGCTCGCGCTTGGTGGGCCGGCCGGCGCCGCGGTCGCGCATCGGCACCAGGGCCACCTCCTCGCGGGGCGGCGGAGGCGGGGTGTTGTCCACGAAGCACTCCGCGGCCACGCTCGGCCCCACGCGCTTGACGATGATCCGCGACACCACGAGCACCCGGTCGAACCCGTTGGATCTGATGCGCACCTCGTCGCCCGGTTTGACCGCCTGAGCGGACTTGGCCCGCTCGCCGTTCACCCGCACGTGCCCGGCCCGGCAGGCCGCGGTGGCCTGGGAGCGGGTCTTGTGCATCCGCACCGCCCAGGCCCAGCTGTCGACGCGGGCGCTCTGCAGTTCCATGCCTCGACTCTACGCGGCGGCAGCGGTCAGACGATGACGCCGGCTCAGCGCACCACGACCCAGACGATCAGCAGCATGGTCACCAGGAACCCCGTGAAGAAGTTCAACCGGAGGAACCGCTTCCAGCCGTTGTTGGCCCGTTCGGAATCGGCGTCGCTGATCGACCGGTACGGCCAGGCGGCGAGCACGTATGGAATCACGAGCAGTGCAGCGAGCGGACCCGGCCAGTCCGTCACGAGCATCAGCAGGCCCGCCAGCATCCAGAAGACGATCGCCAGGCGCACGGTCTGGGCGGCGCCGAAGGCCGTAGCGATCGAACTGATGCCGCCCTGGCGGTCGGGTTCGACATCCTGCACGGCGCCGAAGGCGTGGCTGGCGATACCCCAGAAGAAGAACGCCGTGAGCAGCGCCACGAGGTCGGGGGTGATCAGGGCCCCGGCCACGGCGAGCCCGTACACGGCCGGGCTCACGAAGTGGATGCTCGAGGTCACCGAGTCCAGCACCGGGCGTTCCTTGAACCGCAGGCCGGGGGCCGAGTAGGCCACCACCGCGAACAGGCTGAGCGCAAGCACCACCCACGACCAGGGGTTCACGCCGGCGAGCAGCACCATGGCGAGCAGCACCGGCAGGGCCGTGGCGACGCCGGAGACCAACACCGTACGGTGCAGGCTCCGGTCGAGCATCGCCCCCTCCACGCCGCCCTTCCGGGGGTTGCGCAGGTCGGACTCGTAGTCGAAGACGTCGTTGATGCCGTACATGAGCAGGTTGTACGGAATGAGGAAGAACAGGGTGCCCACCACGAGCAGGGCGTCGACGCGTCCGGTGCTGACGATGTAGGCGGCCGCGAAGGGAAACGCTGTGTTGATCCAGCTGAGCGGGCGCGACGAGAGCAGCACCTGGCGCACGGTGTGGCCGAGGCCTGTGGCCGGTCGCGGCCGGGGTACCGATTCGGTCATTGTCTGCCTTCCGATCGTGACGAACTCCGGCCCCTCGGGCTCCGCCGGGTGTCACCGCCGAGCAGCGACCAGGCCGCGGGCAGCAGGAGCGCCGCCGCCACGGGATAGGCGAAGTCCTCCAGGGGAGCGATCCCCACGAAGAATCCGGAGATCAGGGCCGGGTCGTAGTCGACCAGTCCCACTCCGATCATGATGTTATCGAACACCGCGGTGAGCAGGAGCACGGCCACCAGGGCGAGTCCCGCCGCCGGGAGCATTCGGCGGTACCCCGGCCGGCGCAGGTACGCCGCGGCGGCCACGACGACGGCGAGGCCGAGGAAGACGATATTGAGCAGGGTGTAGGTCACGGGGTGTGCCTCGTTTCCAGCAGCATCCGCACGCCCTGCAGCGCGTTCATGAACAGGTAGCAGAGGAAGGTCAGGAAGAAGACCTCTTCGACGGGCAGCTCGGGCGCCAGCTGCAGCCCGGTCATGAAGTCGGTCTCGCCGCGGTAGAAGATACCGGCGCCGATGCCCCAGAGGTCCCAGGCCAGGAAGAAGGCGACCCCGATCGCCAGAACGGCGGCCGCCACAACGGGCGCGCGCCAGAAGAACAGCCCGAACCTCCGGTCGAGCACGACCATGCCGGTCAGTGAGACGAGCAGGGCCAGCAGGTAGAGCACACCCGGCATCGAGGTGTCACCGCACCCTGGCGCCGGCCGGACCGCTCGGCAGGGGCTCGGGCAGCGGACCTGTGCTCACGTCACCGCGGATGCGCTTGAGCAGGATCTCGGCGCTGATCAGGCACATCGGTAGGCCGATGCCCGGGATGGTGCTGCCGCCGGCATAGTAGAGGCCGTCGATGTGCTTGGACACATTGGTGCCGCGGAAGAACGCGCTCTGCTTGAGCGTGTGCGCCGGGCCCAGTGCCCCGCCCTTCCAGGAGTTGAGGTCGTCGGCGAAGTCGGCCGGGCCGATCGTGCGGCGCACCACGATGCGCTCGGCCAGGTCGGGGATGCCGGCCCACTCGGCGAGCTGGCCGATCGCGGCGTCCGCGATGCCCTCCACGGTGTCGGAGCCGGCGCCGTTGACACCGCCGTGGCCGAGGCCCGTGTCGGCGGGCACGGGGATGAGCAGGAACAGGTTGCTGGCGCCGTCCGGGGCGACCCCGGGGTCGGTGGCGCTGGGCATGCAGGCGTAGAACGAGGCGGGGTTCGGCACCGAGGTCACTGCACCGAAGATACGGTCGAAGTTGTCGGCCCAGTCCTTCGTGAAGAACAGGGTGTGGTGGGTGAGCTTGGGCAGATCACCCGTCACGCCGAGCAACACGAGCACCGCGCCGGGGCCCGAGGTGCGCTTCTGCCACCAGCGCTCGGGGTAGGTCTGCTTGGCCGGCTCCACGAGTTCGGTCTCGGTGTGGTGCAGGTCGGCGGCGGAGACGACGATGTCGGCATCCAGCGTCACGGTCGCTCCGGCCGCAGTAGTGTAGCGCACGCCCTCGACGGCGGCCTTGGCAGAACGGCCGGCCGGGGTGGCGCCCGAACGGATCGCCTGCACCCGGGCGCCGGTCTCGATCGTGACGCCCTGGGCGCGGGCGAGGTCGGCGATGCTGTCGATCAGGCGGGTGAAACCGCCCTGCGGGTACAGCACGCCGTCGGCCAGGTCGAGGTGGCTCATCAGGTGGTACATCGACGGGGTGCGGTCGGGCGAGGAGCCGAGGAACACGGCGGGGTAGCCGAGGATCTGCCGGATCCTGGGGTCGCGGAAGTAGCCGGCCACGAACTTGTCCAGGGGCTGCAGCAGCAGCCGGCCGAGCCGACCCATCCGGGAGAGCACGTCGCGCACCAGCAGGGGCTTGAATGAGGCGAAGCTGGTGTACAGGAACCTGTCCACCGCCATGTCGTAGGTCTCCCGCGCCGAGGCGAGGTATCTTTCCAGCCGGGTTCCGGCGCCGGGCTCGAGGCTCTCGAAGAGCCGGATGTTGTCTGCACGGTCGGCGCGCACGTCCACGGGATCTGCGTCGGACTCGAAGTAGACCCGGTAGCCGGGGTCGAGGCGGGTGAGCTCGAGCTGTTCGGCCGCGCTCGTGCCCATCAGGCGGTAGAAGTGCTCGAACACCTGCGGCATGAGATACCAGGACGGCCCGGTCTCGAACCTGAACCCGTCGGCCTCCCAGAATCCGGCCCGGCCGCCGAGGGTGTCGTGCGCCTCGAGCAGCGTGACCTCGTGGCCCTCCCTGGCCAGCAGGGCGGCGCTGGCCAGCCCGGCGATGCCGCCGCCGATCACGACGGTGCGGGTGGGTGCGGCGGGGCGGCTCATCGGCGCCACGCCTGCGGGCCGAGCGAGGACGACAGGGCGATCATCAGTTTCTCCGGATCCGGCACACGCACGCGGGTGCTCATCAATTCGTGGGCGGGGGTCTCCCGCAGTCTCGCAGACAGCCTGGCGAACAGGTGGTGGGCGGCCGTCACGGCGCGTCGGCTGCCGGTCGGCAGCAAAGGCAGGACCCGCTCGGCGGCCTCGAGGTCGGCGTCCATGTCGTCGAGCAGCAGGTCTTTCTGCGGGTCGGTGAGCCGGGCCAGGTCGATTCCGGGGAAGTAGTTCCGGCCGAGCGCGTCGCGGTCGGCGGCCAGGTCGCGGAGGAAGTTGACCTTCTGGAAGGCCGCGCCGAGGCTGCGGGCACCGTGGACCAGCTCGGCCCGCTCAGCGGGCGTGCGGGGGGAGTCCTGCAGGAAGCTCTGCAGGCACATCAGCCCCACGACCTCAGCCGAGCCGTAGATGTATTCCGCGACGCTCGCGGCTGTGAAGGGCGCCGGGTCGAGGTCGCGGCGCATCGACGCGAAGAACGGGCGGGTGAGCGCGGGCTCGATCCCCACCCGGCGGGCGGTGAGAGCGAACGCATGCACCACCAGGTTGGTACTGAAGCCCCGGGTCATGGCCCGCTCGGTCTCCTGCTCCAGGTCGTCCAGCAGCTCGCGCTGACCGGCCAGGTCGATGCCGGCCTCGGCTGCGGCGCCGTCGACGATCTCGTCGGCGATCCGCACGAGAGCGTAGATGGTGCGCACATCCTCCCGCACACCGGGGGCCAGGAGGCGGGCGGCGAGTCCGAACGACGTCGAGTAGTGCCCGATCACCGTGGCGGAACTGGCGAGGGCGGCGGCGTTGTAGGTGCCGAGAGTGGTGGGTAGGGCGCTGGTTTGGGGCCCCGCGGTGTCGCGGCTCATTTGCGGCGGGTCACGGCGCTGCGCGCCAGCTGGGTCAGGGTGGTGCGCAGGTCTTCGGGCATGAGGGGCACGGCGAGGGACTCCACGGCGCGGCCGGCGTATTCGCGGGCCAGGGCATCCGCGGTGTCTAGGGCTCCGCACTCGCGCAGATGCGTGCGCACGGACTCGGCCTCGGGTTCGGTCAGATCGTCCTTGCCCAGGAACGGCGCGATCAGCGGCCACCGGTCGGTGGCGCCGGCGTGGGCGATCAGGGCGGTCTGCTTGCCCTCCCGCAGGTCGGCGAGCACGCTCTTTCCGGTGGTGTCCGCGTCGCCGAACACACCGAGCAGGTCGTCGGTGAGCTGGAAGGCCACGCCGATCAGTCGGCCGAACCGGCCCAGGGCGTCGATGGCCTCCTCCGGTGCGCCGGCCAGCACGGCGCCGGCCTGCAACGGGGCCTCGAACGAGTAGATCGCCGTCTTGTGCTCGAGGGTGGCGATGACCTGCTCGATCGTGAGCGGTACCGGGCTGACTGTGTTGGTCACATCCGCCAGCTCGCCCGCGGCCGACACGAACACGGCCCGATCGAGGAGGTCGAGCAGGCGGGCGCGCATGGTGGTCTCCACCGGGAGCAGGGCGAGGGCGCGGTGGGCCTCGCTCAGGGCCAGGTCGCCGGCCAGAATGGCGGCGGTCGCGGCCCAGGCCTCGGCCTGGCCGGTCCCCGCACCGTGCGCGATCGCGCGTTCGGTGAACCGGCCGGCGATGTTGGCCATGCCGCGGCGGGAGAGGTCACGGTCGATCACGTCGTCGTGGATCAGGAACGCGGTGTGCAGCAGTTCGAAACTGACCGCCACGGGGGTGGACAGGGTGTGGTCGGTGCCGCCGAAACCGTCGTAGGCGGCCAGGACCAGTGCCGGGCGCACCCGCTTGCCGCCGCGGCTGGCGAGGTCGAGGGCATCCCAGAGCGCCACGTAGTGCTCGCCGTAGTCGCTGGCGCGCAACCGCGCAGCGGCGAAGAAACGGTGCAGCTCGGTCTCGACGCCCAGCGTCGCGATCTCATGCACCGAAGGTCTCCAATTCACGCATCTGCAGGACCATCCAGGGGCTGAACGCGAAGGGGCTGGCCAGGACGGAGCGCCGCAGCACCTCCGGGTCGGTCCAGGTGAACTCCATCACCTCGTCCGGGTTGGCCGTCGGGTCGCCCACGGCGCGGGCCAGGTACACGGGGCACACCTCGTTCTCGACGATGCCGCTGCTGTCGGTGGCGCGGTAGCGGAACAGCGGGAGAGCGAGCTCGATGTTCTCGATCTGCAGCCCGAGCTCGAATCCGGCGCGGCGGTGTACGGCGTCGGTGAGAGTCTCGGCCGGAGCCGGGTGGCCGCAGAAGGAGTTCGTCCAGACGCCGGGCCAGGTCTTCTTGCCCAACGCCCTGCGGGTGAGGAGGACCTCGCCGCGCTCGTTGAAGACGTAGCAGGAGAATGCCAGATGCAGGGATGTGTCGGCGCCGTGCACGCTGCTCTTGGGCGCGGTGCCGATCTCGAGGCCATCCTCGTCGAGCAGAACGACCCAGTCGTCGACCCGGTCCATGGTGTTTTCTGCTGTGTGCATCACGGGACTCCCTCTCGTGCAGCCAAGATACCTTGAAAAAGTACCTAACCGAGTTAGCGATATTCGAGGCTAGCATGGTGCCTATGCCCACCGACGCCCAACCTGCCGGGCAATCTGAAGCCGAGCGTTCGGGCGGCTTCTGGTACCCGGCCTCCGGCGGCGCTCCTTTGAGCGCCGTGGACGTCCTGCGCGCCGTCCGCCGGTTCCGGGCCGCCGATCTCGCCATGCGCAACCGTGTGCGGTCGGGCATGGACATGCACGACACCGACCTCGTCGCCGTGCGGCACCTGATCGCGGCGGAGGAGCGCGGCGAACCCATCGGGCCCAAGGATCTCACCCGGCATCTGGGGATCTCCACCGCCGCCACGGCCAAACTGCTCACCAGGCTCGAGGCCGCCGGGCGGTTGCGGCGGGAACCGCACCCCAGCGACCGCCGGGCGCAGGTGCTGCACGCCACCGGCGCCGCGCACGAGGAGGTGCGCCGGGCGCTCGGCTCGGCGCATCAGCGCATGCTGGCCGCCGCCGAGAAGCTCAGCCCGTCGGAGCAGCACGCGGTGGTGCGTTTCCTCGACGAGCTCAGCGGGGCCATGGATGAACCGCCCGAGCAGACGGAGCCGACGAGAGACGGCGAGGCGGGCGCGGTCGAGACCGCTGAGGGGGAGCACCGCACACCTGAGCGTCCGCAGGGCGAGAGGGCGGCGGCCGGGACCTCCGTCCCACCGGAGTCGCCGCGGCAGCCGTGACCGCGACGGTACCCTGGAGGACGTGATTGTTCCCGCAGCCCAGCACGTGCACACCCTCCTCGCCTCCTACCCAGACTTCCCGCTTCCCGGCATCCTGTTCCGCGACCTCAATCCGGTCTTCGCGGATGCCCTGGCGTTCCGGGCCATCATCGACGAGCTGACCGAGCGCTACCGGGGCCAGTTCGACGCCGTCGCCGGGATCGAGGCCCGCGGCTTCCTGCTCGCGGCCGGCATCGGCTACGCCGCCGGATGCGCCGTACTCGCCGTGCGCAAGGGCGGCAAGCTGCCCGGCACGGTCCTGGCCGAGGAGTACGACCTGGAGTACGGCTCCGCCCGGCTCGAGCTCGAGGTGGGCCAGCTGCCCGCCGGCTCCCGGGTGCTCATCGTGGACGATGTGCTCGCAACGGGCGGCACCGTCGCGGCGACGGCGCGCCTGATCGAGCGCGCCGGGTACACCATGGTGGGCGTGGGCGTGGTGCTCGAGCTGGCGGACCTCGACGGCCGCAGCCGCATCGGCGACACGCCCGTGCACACCATCATCTCGCTCTAGCCGGGTGCGGAAGGCGCGCCGGGGCAGCTCGGCTGACGCCTAGTAGGCCGCGGGGTTGGCCGGGGCGGCGACAGCCGCGCCGGAGAGCACGGCCCTCGTGCCCGAGACGCCCAGGCGCGTGGCGCCGGCGTCGATCATGGCGAGGGCGTCGGCATTGCTGCGCACCCCGCCGGAGGCCTTCACGCCGAGGGCACCGGCAACGGTGTGCGCCATCAGGCGCACGGCGTGCACGGTCGCTCCGCCGGCAGGGTGGAAGCCCGTGGAAGTCTTGACGAAGTCGGCGCCGGCGGCGACGGCCGCCCGGCAGGCGCCCACGATCTCATCGTCGGTGAGGGCGGCGGACTCGATGATGACCTTGAGCACCAGGGGTGCGGGGATCTCCGCGCGCACGGCGCTGATGTCGGCCTCGACGAGGTCGAACCGGCCGGCCTTGGCGGCTCCGATGTCGATGACCATGTCCACCTCGTCGGTGCCCTGGGCCACGGCCAGCGCGGCCTCCGCGGCCTTGATCGCGCTGGCGTGCTTGCCGCTCGGGAACCCGCACACCACGGCGACCTTGAGGTCGGCATCCGCGGGCAGGGTCAGCGGCAGCATCGACGGCGACACGCAGACGGAGTAGACGCCCAGCTCGACGGCCTCGGCGATGAGGGCGGCCACGTCGGCCTGGGTGGCTTCGGGCTTGAGCAGGGTGTGGTCGATGTAGCGGGCCAGTGCTGCGGCGTCGAGGGCGCTGGCGGGGGTGGAAGAGGTCATGCTCGTCAAGTCCTTTGGGAGGGGCGGGAAGGTCGCCGCCGGGCTCGATCTTACCCGGCCCGGCAGAACGGGCCCCGGCCGGTGCGGCATGCTTAAGCGATGAGCGGCAGCGTGAGTGCACACAGCGGGGACGCCTGGGTCTTCGGCCCGGACGGTTCCCGGTTCTGGGGTCGGTACGGCGCGGCCGGATTACTCGTGCACCACGCCGAGCGAGGAGTACTCCTGCAGCACCGGGCCGTGTGGAGCCATCACGGTGATACCTGGGGTGTCCCAGGAGGCGCCAGGCACGAGAACGAGAGCGCACTCGACGCCGCGATCCGGGAGGCCGGGGAAGAGGCCGGCGTGCCGGCGCACCTGCTCCGGTTCAGCTTCAGCTCGGTGGTCGACCTCGGATTCTGGTCCTACACGACAGTGGTGGTGGAGGCCCTTGAGGCCTTCGACGCGGTCATCAGCGACTCCGAGAGCATCGCGCTGCGCTGGGTGCCGCCGGCCGACGTCGACCTGCTGCCGCTGCATCCGGGCTTCGCCGCCAGCTGGCCCGCACTCAGGGCGCGTCTGGCCTGAACGGGTCCTCGGCCCCCGGCACGCGGATGTCTGCGGGGCGCCTGGGGAACCACGGCACCAGGGGCCACACCTCGCGCCGGTAGCCGGCATAGCCGGGATGCCGCGCCACCGAGATGCTCTCGGTGAGGGCGATCGAGCCGACGAAGAGCAGGGTCAGCAGCACCGCCCCCAGCGTGCCGGGCTGCAGGAGCGTGCCCGCCGCGAGGGCGCCGAAAACGGCGACGGTCCACCACTGGGCGATCTCGAAGAAGTAGTTCGGATGGCGGGAGAAGCGGAACAGCCCGCTTCGCAGGAAGCCAGGATCCGCCGCGCCCTGGGCCGCGAGCCTGCGCCGCTCCTGCTGGAACCGCCACTGCTGCTGATCGGCCACGCTCTCGCCGGCCAGGAAGGCCAGGAACAGGGCCGTCGCCGCGAGCTCAGGAAGGCCGAACCGGCCCGGATGCTGCAGCACGATCCAGCCGGGCAGGGCGATCATGAGCAGTAGGAGGTTCTGGGTCACCGAGATGAAGACCAGGTTGACGACGGCGAAGCGGCGCGGCGACATCCGCCGGCGCAGTTCGGCCCAACGGTAGTCCTCGCCGCCGGGCCGGTAGCCGCCTTTGCGCGCGAAGTTCAGGGTGAGCCGCACGCCCCACAGGGTGCCCAGCGCCGCCAGGACGAGCAGGCGCGCATCCGGCGGGTCGGCGGCGAGGGCGAAGATCCAGAGATAGACGGCCGGCAGGATGGACCAGGCCCTGTCGACCCAGGAGTAGTCCCGGGTGGCCAGCGACAGCAGCCATGCGGCGGCCGCGGCCAGCCCCGCGATCACCAGGCAGATGAGCAGGGCGGATGCGGCAGGTTCGGTCATCGGGAATCACCCGCCTCGGCCACGGCGGCCCCCAGCGCTGCTTCTTCCCGCACGGCTTCTTCCCGCACCACATCGGCGGGGTCCTTGTCGGCCCGCAGCCCCCGCCAGCTGGGGTGCCGCAGCCGGCCGGCCGGCGTCCAGGCCGAGAAGTCCACCTCGCCGACCAGGGCCGGCTGCACCCAGACGGCGTCAGCCGCGTCGGCCGCCGGCACGTCCTCGAACGGGGTGTCCGCCGTCGAAAGCTCGTCGAGGCGCCGTCGGAGAGCGGTGAGGTCCCGGTCGCGGAAGCCCGTGCCGACGCGCCCCGCGTAGAGCAGCCGCCGGGGTGCGCCCGGGGCAGTTTCGGGCCCGGCCGGCGCGGGTATCCCCACCAGGAGCGAGCCCAGGGTCGAGGAGCGATGACCGGCTCCGGGACGCCAGCCGCCGATGACGACCTCCTGGCTGGTCACGTGCTTGATCTTCACCCAGCGGTCGGCGCGGCGGCCGGCGAGGTAACCGCTGCGGGTGTCCTTGGCGATGATGCCCTCCAGGCCCAGCCGGGAGCTGGTAGCCAGCACCGTGGCCGCATCCTGGTCGTCGAACGCCGGCGGCACCTGAACGGTGCCCGTTCCCTGCACCCACCGTTCAAGGGCCTGCCGGCGCTCGGCATAGGGCAGCTCGACGAGGGGGCGCCAGTCGTGCTCGAGGAGGTCGAAGACGAAGTAGTGCACCGGTGCGCCCTGGCGGGCCCGGCGCACGTCGGTCGGGTCGGTGAGCCCGAGCCGGGTCTGCAACAGGGAGAAGTCGGGCCGGTTGTGACGGTCCAGCGCGACCACCTCGCCGTCCAGCACGGCGGCCCGGCCGGCCAGGGCCGCGCGCAGGTCGTCGACGAGTTCGGGGAACGCGGCCGTGACGTCGTTGCCGTTGCGGGTGAGGAAACGCACGGCTCCGTCGGCGCCCGCTCCGACGGTGGCGATCATGCGGATGCCGTCCCATTTCATCTCGTACGCCCAGTCGGTCTCGGCCGAGAGGTCGCGCAGGGTGCCCGGCCGGGCGAGCATGGGGGAGTAGGCCGCTGCGCGAAGTGGGGCGCTGGTGACGCGGGCCTCCTGGGCAGAGCCGCCCTGGCCGGCGCCGGATGTCTCCGCGGCCGGCGGGCGCCGGGACTTCATGAGGTGGATCAACCAATTGCGGGAGCCGGCGCCCCCGGTGCGGATGAGGGCGAAGGTGCGCCCCGACTCGTCCCCACCCGCCGCGAGCGGGCCGCCGGGACTGCCGTGCAGGGTCACGATGATCTCGTCGTCCCGCCACTTCTCCGCGCTGTATTCGCCCCGGTCCCAGATCGACATCGTCCCTGCACCGTATTCCCCGGCCGGAATGTCACCCTCGAACGCGAGGTACTCGAGCGGGTGGTCCTCGGTCTGCACGGCCAGGTGGTTGTGGGTGGGGTCGGTGGGCACCCCCTTGGGCAGCGCCCAGGAGGCCAACACGCCCTCGTGCTCCAGGCGCAGGTCGAAGTGCAGGGCCCTGGCATGGTGTTCCTGGACCACGAAGGCGGCTCCGCCGGCGGCCGGGGAGGCGTCAGGCGTGCTCTTCGGCATGGGTTCGGGCGTGCGCCGGGCGTCCCGCTTGCTCCGGTAGGTGTGCAGGCGGTCCTCGTCCGGCCCAGCGGTGGCCCCGGAAGCCGGCACCGGGCCCGCCGCGGCGCCGGCATGCGCGTCGGCGGCGTCGGCCACGGCCGCCAGCGGGTCCGGCGCCCGGGAGAGCCGTTTGAGCACCTGGTGGTAGTCCAACTGCTCCAGCCCCGGCGCCTCCAGCTCGCGCCAGGTGCGCGGAGCCGCCACGAACGGCCGCAGCAGGCCGCGCAGGCTGTACGGCGCGATGGTGGTCTTGGCCGCGCTGTTCTGGCTCCAGTCCACGAAGACCTTGCCCGGTCGCATCGACCGGGTCATCGCGCTGAGCACCTCGTCCGGATGGTCGGCTTCCAGCGCCCGGGCCAGCTCCCTGGCCACCTGGCTCACCTGCTCCGAACTGTGCCGGCCGTCCAACGCCGCATAGAGGTGGATGCCCTTGCTCCCGCTCGTCACGGGCCGGGCGTCCAGGCCCATGTCCAGCAGCAGCGCCCGAGCCCAGCGCGCCACCTCGGCGCATTCCGCCAGACCCACCCCGTCGCCGGGGTCGAGGTCGAGCACCAACCGGTCCGGAGGGCTCTGCGCGCCCCGGGCATCGAACCGCCACTGCGGAACATGGATCTCGAGGGTGCCGATCTGCGCCAGCCAGGTGAGGGTGGCCAGGTCGTTCACGAGCGGGTACACGGTGCTGCGCTCCTTGTGCTCCAGCTCCCGGCGCTCCACCCACTCGGGTGTGCCGTCGCCCAGATTCTTCTGGAAGAACACCTGGCCGGGTTCGGCGGCGGTGCCCACACCGTGCACCCAGCGCTTGCGCGTGGCCGGCCGGTCCCGCGTGTGCCGGATGAGCGCATCCGCCACGTCCGCGTAATAGCCGAGGACATCGGCCTTGGTCGTGCCGGTGGCCGGATACATCACCTTCTCGAGATTGGTGAGGGTGACCCGGCGGCCGCCCACCGTCACGACCTCGCGGTGCGCCCCGGCGGTGTCCGCCGGGTTGTGTCCCGCAACCTCCGCGCCATGTGCCATGAGGCCAGCTTGCTCCTGGCGGCGCTTCCGGTCTAGCCGCAGCGGGTCAACACGGTGTCTACTGGAAGGGTGAACCGTCCCGCGAGCGTTCAGGAGGCGCGATGAGATCGATCTGGAAGGGCGCCATCACCTTCGGCCTCGTCAACGTGCCTGTGAAGGTCTACAGCGCCACCGAAGACCACGACGTCGAACTGCACCAGGTGCACGACGCGGATGGCGGCCGCATCCGCTACCAACGCCGCTGCGAGGTGTGCGGCAACATCGTGGACTACGCCCACATCGACAAGGCGTTCACCGACGGCGACAAGACCGTCATCATCACCGATACCGACCTCAAGTCCCTCCCAGAGGAACGCAGCCGGGAGATCGATGTGCTGGAGTTCGTGCCCAGCGACCAGCTCAACCCGATCATGTTCGACCGGAGCTATTTCCTCGAGCCCGACGGGAGCTCGCCCAAGGCCTACGTGCTGTTGCGCCGCACTCTCGAACAATCCGATCGCACCGCCATCGTGCACTTCTCCTTACGGCAGAAGACCCGGCTGGCGGCGCTCCGGGTGCAGGGGGACGTGCTCATGCTGCAGACCCTGCTCTGGAACGACGAGGTGCGCACCGCCGATTTCCCGGCCCTGGACGACACGGTGACGATCTCCGACCGGGAGCTGGACCTCTCGGCCGCCCTGGTTGAGTCCTTCGCGGCCGACTTCAGCCCGGGCGCCTATACCGACGAATACCAGGCCCAGCTGCGCCGGCTGATCGAGGAAAAGCTCGAGAAGGGCGACGCCATCGACACCGAGGCCACCTTCGGTGCCGCGGAGGACGAGGGCGGCGGGGGAGAGGTGCTCGACCTCATGGAGGCATTGCGCCGGAGCGTCGACCGGAGCCGGAAGGGAACGGCCGCGGCGGCGGACCCTGCCCCGGCACCGTCGAAGGCGAAGGCGTCACCGGCCAGGAAGGCGACCACGAAGCCTGCCGAGAAGCCGGCCGAGAAGAAGGCGGCGGCGGTGAAGAAGAAGAGCACGGCGAAGAACACCGCTGACCGGCACACAGCCTGACCGAAACACAGCCTGACCGGAACACAGCCTGACCGGAACCGTAGGCGCGTCGATAGACTCGACACGTGACAGGGCCCGAGTCGAGTGTGGTGAGCTCCCGGGTGATCACCGTGCCCAATCTGCTCAGTTTCCTCCGCCTGGGGCTCGTGCCGGTCTTCCTCGCTCTGCTCGTCAACGGCGCCGACGCGTGGGCGCTGCTGGTGCTGGCGGTGTCCAGTCTCACCGACTTCCTGGACGGCTGGATCGCCCGCCGGTTCAACCAGGTCACCCGGCTCGGCCAGCTGCTCGATCCGGCAGCCGACAGGCTCTACATCTTCGCCGCACTGATCGGGCTGGCCTGGCGCGACCTCGTCCCCTGGTGGATCGTGGCCGTCGTCGTCGGCCGGGACGTCTTCCTGCTCGGCCTCGGTGTTGTGCTGGCCAACCACGGTTTCGGTCCGCTTCCGGTGCATCAGCTGGGCAAGATCGCCACCTTCTGCCTGTTCTACGCCCTTCCGATGATCATGCTCGGGCAGGCGTTCCCCGAGCTGTCCTGGTGGTCGCTGCCGGTCGGCTGGGCCTTCGGGCTGTGGGGCGCGTACCTCTACTGGTGGGCCGGAGTCATCTACGCGATTGAAACGGTTCGGGTGATTCGGCTGCCATAGCAAATGTTGGCCGGTTCCATCCGATACGATTTACCGGTAGGAGGTGCACGGTGGTCGATTCCGACGATAAGAAAGAACCCGAGCAGACGGTGTCGCCGGGGAAGACGGTAGCGCCCGAGAACGCCAGGGGGAACGTCGACACGACGATGACGTTCAGCCAGGAGTTCGCGGCATCGTTGGCCGCCCTCGACTCGAACGTCACGGTCGAGGAGCAGGAAGCCATCGCCGCGCTGCCCTCCGGCTCGGCCCTGCTGGTGGTGCGCCGCGGTCCCAACTCCGGTGCGCGCTTCCTCCTGGACGCCGATGTCACCACGGTCGGCCGGCACCCCAATGCCGACATCTTCCTCGACGACGTCACGGTCTCCAGGCGTCACGCCGAGTTCCTGCGTTCAGGCCGTACCTTCCAGGTCAAGGACCTCGGATCGCTCAACGGCACCTACTTCGATGGCGAACGCATCGACCTGGCCGTCCTCACCGACGGGTCCGAAGTGCAGGTCGGAAAATTCCGCCTGACGTTCTACGCCTCGCGGCTCGACCTCGTACACCTGGCGAGCGACTAGTGCCGGCGTCCTCCGCCCAGGCCAGGCTGCCGGGCGCGACGTCACTACTGAGTATCGGTCAGGTCCTCGCCCGGCTCACGCCGGAATTCCCCGACCTCACCCCGTCGAAGCTGCGCTTCCTCGAGGAGCAGGGGCTGGTCTCGCCGGCCCGCACCGAGTCGGGCTACCGCAAGTTCAACGGCGGCGACCTGGACCGGTTGCGCCTGATCCTGTCGATGCAGCGCGACCACTACCTGCCGCTGAAGGTCATCCGCTCCTACCTCGACGACCTCGACGCCGGCCTGTCGCCGTCGCTGCCCGGCGGAGGGGCTCCAGGGCCGAGCATGCTCGTCGTGGCCCGCCGCTTCAGCCGTGACGAACTGCTGCGCGAGTCCGGCGCCCCCGCCGCCCTCCTGCACGACGCCGTCTCGTCCTCCATCATCCTGCCGGCCGAGCACTACGGCGAAGACGCCCTGCAGGTGCTCCGTGCCCTCGTCGACCTGCAGAAGAGCGGCATCGAACCCCGGCACCTCCGCGGGTTCCGCGGCGCGGCGGAACGCGAGCTGGGCCTGATCGAGAGCGCCCTCGTGCCGCTCGCGCGCCGCAAGGACGCCTCCAGCCGGGCCAAGGCCGCTGAGATGGCCGTGGAGATCGCCGGCCAGCTCGAAGTGATCCGCGGCAGCCTCATCCGCTCCGCCCTGGGTCGCCTGACCAAATAAGTCGTAGACTGCAAGTTCAACGCATTCCAGCGCGCTCGACTCCTCGTGGCACGGATGTGGTGGGTGCGCGCGGAGCAGAATCCGTGCACGCGTCACCGTTCCCAAGACACGCCGGGGCCTTTGCACCGGATGTCACGGGTTGGGGCCGTCGGCCTCGCTAACGTTGAAGTGCGGCCTGAAGGTTCGCATCCACCCCCGAGAGGCGATCGTATGAGTGAGCTCAATCCCCGAGACGATTCGTCTCGCTACGGTCAGGGACTGCTCTTCACCGACGGCATGCCCGAGCTCGACGAGAACTCCGGATACCGCGGCGCCGTCGCGGCCCGCGCCGCCGGCATCAGCTACCGCCAGCTCGACTACTGGGCCCGCACCGAACTCGTCGAACCCACCGTGCGCGGCGCGGCCGGCTCCGGCTCCCAGCGCCTCTACGGCTTCCGCGACATCCTCGTGCTCAAGCTCGTCAAGCGCCTCCTCGACACCGGCATCTCGCTGCAGCAGATCCGCACCGCGGTCAACCAGCTCCGCGAGTCCGGCGTGAACGACCTGGCCCAGACCACCCTCATGAGCGACGGCGCCAGCGTCTACCTCTGCACGTCCAACGACGAGGTCATCGACCTCGTCAGCCGCGGCCAGGGCGTCTTCGGCATCGCCGTTGGCAAGGTCCTCCGCGAGGTCGAGACCACCCTGGTCGAACTCGACACCCAGGCCAACGACCCCTCCGACGAGCTCGCCGCCCGTCGTGTCTCCCGCAAGGTCTCCTAGGATCTCGACAAGCTCGATCGACGATCCCTCGCGAACTGCGAGAAAAGCCCCGAAAACTGGACGTTTTCGGGGCTTTTCTCACAGCTGGCGGGATTAGCGGGCGGCCGCCTCGGCGTACTCGCCGATGCGCGCCGTGCGCAGCACCCGGTCGAGCAGCTGGTCGAAGTAGTGCGCCATCTCCTGGGCGCTGTCTCCCGGCCAGGTGTGCAGCGGCTTCGCTGCGCCCTGGGCCTGCTGCAGGCTGGTGCGTTCCGGCAGCTGCGGGGTCAGCACGAGGGGGCCGAACATGTCGCGGAGCTCCTTGATGCGGAACTGGTGCTCGAGCGAGGCCGTGCGGGCCCGGTTCACGATGATGCCCAGCGGCTGCAGTCGGGGGCTGAGCCCACGACGGATCTCCTCGATCGCGCGCAGGGCGCGGTCGGCGGCGGCCACCGAGAACAGGCCGGGCTCGGTCACCACGGCGACTCGGTCGCTGGCGGCCCACGCGGTGCGGGTGAGGGCGTTCAGCGACGGCGCGCAGTCGATGAGCACCAGGTCGTAGTCCTTCTCCACCGTGGAGAGGGCCTCCTCGAGCTTCCAGATGTCCCGGATGCTGGGGTGCGGGCCGTCGAAATTGATGGCGGAGGGGCTGCCGATCATGACGTCGATGGTGCCGGGGCGGCCGCGGGTCCAGCCGCTGGGCGCGATGGCGGCCCGCACGACTTTCTCCTTCGGCGAGGCCAGCACATCGGCCACATTGAGGTGGCCGGCGAGTTGGATGTCGAGCCCGGTAGAGACATCTGATTGCGGATCGAGGTCGACCACGAGGGTCCGAACACCGCGGGCGAAGGCAGCAGAAGCCAGACCAAGGGTCACCGTGGTCTTGCCTACCCCTCCCTTGAGGGAGCTAACGCTAAGTACGTGCACAAGTAGATACGTTACCTTCACTAGTCTTAGAGAACCTAACCGTCAGCTGTGTGCCGCTCCCGGATCGAAAGGTCTCTATGTTCACCAAAATCCTCGTCGCCAACCGTGGAGAGATAGCAATCCGCGCCTTCCGCGCCGCCTATGAATTGGGAGCAAAGACAGTCGCCGTCTTCCCGTTCGAAGACCGCAATTCGCTGCACCGGCTCAAGGCCGACGAGGCGTACGAGATCGGCGAGCCGGGTCACCCCGTACGCGCCTACCTCGACGTGGCCGAGATCATCCGCGTGGCCAAGGAAAGTGGCGCAGACGCCATTTACCCCGGCTACGGATTCCTCTCCGAGAACCCCGACCTGGCCGAAGCGGCCAAGGCCGCCGGCATCACCTTCATCGGGCCGGGATCGCACGTGCTCGAAATGGCCGGCAACAAGGTCACCGCGAAGGAACACGCCATCGCCGCCGGTGTTCCCGTGCTCAAGTCCAGCGCACCGTCGCGCGACGTCGAGGAACTCATCGCGGCCGCCGAGGACATCGGCTTCCCCATCTTCGCCAAGGCCGTCGCCGGGGGCGGCGGACGCGGCATGCGCCGGGTCGCCACCATGGCCGACCTGCGCGGCTCACTCGAAGAAGCCATGCGGGAGGCCAACAGCGCCTTCGGCGACCCCACCATGTTCCTCGAGCAGGCCGTGCTCCGTCCGCGTCACATCGAGGTGCAGATCCTCGCGGATGCCACGGGCGAGACCGTGCACCTGTTCGAGCGGGACTGCTCCGTGCAGCGCCGCCACCAGAAGGTCATCGAGATCGCACCGGCGCCCAACCTGCCGGAGGAGATCCGCCAGCGTCTGCACAAGGACGCTGTGGCCTTCGCCCGCTCGATCGGCTACGTCAACGCCGGCACCGTCGAGTTCCTGCTCGACACCGTGGGCGAGCGCGCCGGCCAGCACGTGTTCATCGAGATGAACCCGCGCATCCAGGTGGAGCACACCGTCACGGAAGAGGTCACCGACGTCGACCTCGTGCAGTCGCAGATCCGGATCGCCGCGGGGGAGACCCTCGCCGACCTTGGCCTGAGCCAGGACTCGATCAAGCTGCGCGGCTTCGCCCTGCAGTGCCGCATCACCACGGAGGACCCCACCGCGGGTTTCCGCCCCGACACCGGCAAGATCACCACGTACCGCTCACCCGGCGGCGCCGGTATCCGCCTGGACGGCGGCACCATCAACCCGGGCGCGCAGATCAGCCCGCACTTCGACTCGATGCTGGCCAAGCTCACCTGCCGCGGCCGCGACTACGCCTCCGCTGTCACCCGGTCCAAGCGCGCGCTGGCGGAGTTCCGCATCCGCGGCGTCTCCACCAACATCGCCTTCCTGCAGGCCGTGCTCGAGGACCCCGACTTCGCCGCCGGCGATCTGAGCACCTCGTTCATCGACGAGCGCCCGCAGCTGCTGCGCGGCCGCGCCTCGAAGGACCGCGGCACGAAGATCCTCAACTGGCTGGCCGACGTCACTGTCAACCAGCCCAACGGGGTTCCGATCACGCTGATGAACCCGGCCGAGAAGCTCCCGAAGATCGACCTCTCGCAGCCGGCGCCCGAGGGCTCCCGCCAGAAGCTGCAGCTGCTCGGCCCGGTCGGTTTCGCGAGCGCCCTGCGCGCCCAGACCGCGTTGGCCGTCACCGACACCACCTTCCGTGACGCCCACCAGTCCCTGCTGGCCACCCGGGTGCGCACCAAGGACCTCGTCGCGGTCGCGCCGCACGTGGCCAGGCTCACCCCGGAGCTGCTCTCGGTCGAGGCCTGGGGCGGCGCCACCTACGACGTCGCTCTGCGCTTCCTCGGCGAAGACCCCTGGGAGCGCCTCGCTGCCCTGCGGGAGGCGCTGCCCAACATCAACATCCAGATGCTCCTGCGCGGCCGCAACACGGTCGGCTACACGCCGTACCCCACCGAGGTGACGGATGCGTTCGTGCGCGAGGCCAGCGACACCGGCGTCGACATCTTCCGCATCTTCGACGCCCTCAACGACGTCAACCAGATGCGCCCGGCCATCGATGCCGTGCTGAACACCGGCACCAGCGTGGCCGAGGTGGCGGTCTGCTACACGGGCGACCTGCTCGACCCGGCCGAGAGCCTCTACACGCTGGACTACTACCTGCGCCTGGCCGACCAGATCGTCGCCTCCGGCGCGCACATCCTGGCCATCAAGGACATGGCCGGCCTGCTGCGTCCGGCCGCGGCGGAGAAGCTCGTCGCGGCGTTCCGCGAACGGTTCGACCTGCCGGTGCACGTGCACACGCACGACACTCCTGGTGGCCAGCTCGCCACGCTGCTCGCGGCCTCCCGCGCCGGCGCCGACGCCGTCGATGTGGCCAGCGCGCCCATGGGCGGTACCACCAGCCAGCCCTCCGCCTCGTCGCTCGTCGCCGCCCTCGCGCACACCGAGCGCGACACGGGTATCTCGCTGCAGAACGTCTGCGACCTGGAGCCCTACTGGGAGGACGTGCGCCGGGTCTACCACCCCTTCGAATCCGGTCTTCGCGCCCCCACCGGCCGGGTCTACAAGCACGAGATCCCCGGCGGACAGCTCTCCAACCTGCGTACGCAGGCCGTGGCGCTGGGCCTCGCCGACGACTTCGAGCTCATCGAGGACATGTACGCGGCAGCCAACACCATCCTGGGCCGGGTGCCCAAGGTGACGCCGTCCTCCAAGGTGGTCGGCGACCTCGCCCTCTACCTCGCCGCGGTGAACGCCGACCCGGCCGACTTCGAGGCCAACCCGTCCAAGTACGACGTGCCGGACTCCGTGGTGGGCTTCATGGCCGGCGAGCTGGGCGACCTGCCCGGCGGTTGGCCGGAGCCCTTCCGCAGCAAGGTCCTCGAGGGCCGCAACGTGCGGGTGAGCACCACCGAGCTCACCGCGGACGAGAAAGAAGCCCTGGGCGGCGACAGCGCCACCCGTCGCGGCATGCTCAACCAGCTGTTGTTCCCCGCGCCCACGCGGCACTTCCAGCAGATCCGTGAGCTGTTCGGCGACCTGTCCGTCGTGGACACCGTCGACTACCTCTACGGCCTGCGCCAGGGCACCGAGCACTCGGTCGAGATCGACAAGGGCGTGCGGCTATACGTCGGCCTCGAGGCGATCGGCGAGGCCGACGACAAGGGCATGCGCACCGTCATGACCATCCTCAACGGCCAGCTGCGTCCGGTGTTCGTGCGCGACCGCAGCATCGCCGTCGTGACCAAGGCCGCCGAGAAGGCGGATGCCAACCAGCCCGGCCAGGTCGCCGCCCCGTTCTCCGGAGTGGTCACCCTGCAGGTCGCCGACGGTGACCACGTCGTGGCCGGCCAGAGCGTGGCATCCATCGAAGCCATGAAGATGGAAGCGGCCATCACCTCGCCCATCGCGGGCGTAGTGGAGCGCGTGGCGATCCCCACCACCCAGCAGGTTGACGCCGGCGACCTGCTCGTGGTGGTGCGACCACGCTAGGCTGAGGCCTGATTTGGGCCCCATTCGTGGCCCGCTGAGGAACGAGGAGTCTGCTGTGACAGATAAACGGACAGACGATGCCTATCCGCACGACGAGGGTGACGGCGAGCTGACCCCGGCTCCGGCTTCGGCCAGGGCCGCGGGCGCCGCCGGCACCTCGGTGCGGGCCGGCGACGAGTATCACAGCGAACTCCCGCCGCACACCTTCGACAACCTCGCGGCGGCCCTGCCCGAGAGCCTGGGGGTGCCCCTCGGCGACGGGTCGCGGCCCGTGTCGGCGGCTTCCTCTGCGCCGTCGTCCGCGCTGACCCGCGGATCCGGGCGGCCCGCCGGAACGGCCCGGACGGCCGGTGACCCGTCGGCGCATGCCCACCCCGGCACACACACCATCGAGATCGTCACCCCGCAGCCCGCGCGCGAGCTGGCCGTTCCCGTCGGAGCCAGCGGCACCGCCGCCGCGGCGCTCTCGCTCGGCACCGGTCCGACCGGTGCGCCCACCGGCAGCCGGCGCGAACGCACCCGCACCGACACCGTCGCCCCGGAGTCCGCGTCGATGCTCACCTCTGACCGGTTGCTCGAGGTCAACCGGCGCACCCGGCGCGCCCCCCAGGGCAGCTGGAACCGGTTCGTCTACAGCGCCTCCCTGCACCTGATCAACCTGGGTGACTCCGCCGCTGTGCGCGCTCACCAGGCCATGGACGAACGTATCCGCAAGCAGTTCGAGGGCGGCGCCCGCTTCGTACCGGTCCTCACCCGCAAGGGCGGCGTGGGCAAGACCACGGTCACCGCGCTCATGGGCATGGCCCTCGCCGACGCCCGCGAGGACCGGATCATCGCCGTCGACGCCAACCCCGACCGCGGCACGCTCTCCGAACGAGTGACGAAGCAGACCAGGTCCACCGTGCGCGACGTCGTCACCAAGGCCGCGTCCATCGGCGGCTTCACCGACTTCTCCGCTCTGGTGTCCCGGGACGAGACCCGGCTGGACATCCTCGCCAGCGACACCGACCCGCTGCTCTCCGAGGCGTTCGACGAGAACGACTACAACGTCGTCGCCGACCTCGCGGCCCGGTTCTATTCGATCGTGCTCACCGACTGCGGCACCGGCATCGTGCACTCCGTCATGCGGGCCACCCTGCAGCGGGCCGATTCCATCGTCATCGTCTCCGGCGGCAGCGTCGACGAGGCACGACTGGCGTCGGAGACCCTCACCTGGCTGGAGGCCAACGGCTACGGCGACCTGGTGCGCAACGCCGTGGTGGCCCTGAACACGGCCACGCAGGGCACCAACCTGGTCAAGCTCGAGGAGATCGAGTCGCACTTCAGGTCCCGCGTGCGCGAGATCGTGCGGATCCCGTACGACCCGCAGCTGGCCGCCGGCAGTGTCGTGTCCTACAAGGACCTCAAGCCGATCACGCGGCTGGCCGCCCGCACCCTGGCCGCCCTGGTCGTGGAAGGTCTGCCCGCCGAGCGACGCGCCTGAGCGTCGCCGGCACCTCCGCTGCACCCTGCCAATCCGTACCCGCCGATCCGTACCCGCTCACCCATACCCGCCAACCCCGCACCTCGCCCACCTGTACCGCGACCGACGCCGAACCGGCCGCCGCTGAACCCGAAGAGAGTCACCCCGTGCCCGAACGCCAGATCCGCCTGCTGGGCGATCCCGTCCTCAAGACCCGCTCAGAGCCGATCGGCACGATCGACGCGCGCGTGCGGAGCCTGGTGGAGGACCTCGTCGACAGCGTGAAGCTGCCGGGCCGCGCGGGCGTCGCCGCGTCGCAGATCGGCGTCAACCTGCGGGCGTTCAGCTACAACATCGACGGCGATATCGGCTACATCCTCAACCCGGTCATCGTGGAGCTTTCGGGCGAACCGGAGCTGGTCGACGAGGGCTGCCTGTCGGTGCCCGGCCTGTGGTACCCCACGCGCCGGTTCCCGTTCGCCCGGGTCACCGGCATCGACCTCGACGGGAACGCCGTCGAGCTGGCCGGTGAGGGCCTGCTGGCCCAGGCCCTGCAGCACGAGACCGACCACCTGGACGGGCTGCTCTATCTCGACAGGCTCGACAAGGAGAGCCGGCGGGCGGCCATGAAGGAAGTCCGCGAGTCGGACTGGTTCTAGGCCAGGCCTGCGGGCCGGACGGGCCCGGCCCAGGGCCGGCATCGCCCGACCCTGAGCTCCTGAGCTAGTCCTGGGCGTTCGTGCGCACCGGCACCGCCGCTGTGACCGGATTGGCCCCGTAGAGGTTCTGGATCTCGGCGGCGAAGTCGCGCAGGATCACGTCGCGCTTGATGCTCATCTTGGGGGTGAGGTACCCGGCGGCCTCGGTGAGCTCGATGGGCAGCACCACGAACTTCCGGATCGATTCGGCCCGCGACACCGTCTCGTTGGCGTGGTCGATGGCGCGCTGCACCTCGGCCAGCACCTTGGGGTGCACCGACGCGTCCATGAGCGACAGGCCCGCGTCTTCGTGGTTGTTTTTCAGCCAGACCGGCAGCATCTCGGGGTCGAGCGTGACGAGGGCCGCGATGAACGGCTTCTGGTCGCCGACTACCACGACCTGACCGACCAGCGGGTTGGACCGGATGGGGTCCTCCAGCGCGGCCGGGGCGACGTTCTTGCCGCCGGCGGTCACGATGATCTCTTTCTTTCGCCCGGTGATCGAGAGGAAACCCTCGGAGTCGAGGGCGCCGATGTCCCCGGTCTTCAGCCAGCCGTCGTCGAACGCGGCGGCCGTGGCCTCGGGGTTGTGCCAGTACTCGGTGAAGACGTTGACGCCCTTCACCTCGATCTCACCGTCATCCATGACCCGCACCGACACACCCGGAAGTGCCGGTCCGACGGTGCCGATCTTCGACTTGGTGGCCAGGTTCACGGTCGCAGGCGCCGTGGTCTCCGTGAGGCCGTAGCCCTCCAGGATGACGATGCCCAGGCTGTGGAAGAAATGGCCCAGGTGCGCGCCGAGCGGCGCGGACCCCGACACGGCGTACTTGACCTTGCCGCCCATGGCGGCTCGGAGCTTGCTGTAGACGAGCCTGTCGAAGAGGGCGAACTTGATCTTCATGCCCAGCGGGATTCGTTCGCCGGCCTCGACGAGCTTGGAGTGCTCGACGGCGACCTCCGACGCGGCCTCGAAGATCTTGCCCTTGCCACCGGCTTCGGCCTTCTGCTCGGCGGAGTTGTAGACCTTCTCGAACACCCGCGGAACGGCCAGCAGGAAGGTGGGCTTGAAGCTCCCTAGCGACGGCAGCAGCTGCCGGGTGTCCGGCTGGTGGCCGACCCGCACGCCGCCGTGCACGCAGAGCACCGAGATGAAGCGGGCGAAGACGTGGGCGGTGGTGATGAACAGCAGCGTGGATGCGCCCTCAGGGTCGGTGAGCACCGGCTTGAGCGCGATCCCGGCGTTGCGGCTGGTCTCCACGAAGTTGCTGTGGCTGAGCACGCAGCCCTTGGGGCGCCCGGTGGAACCGGAGGTGTAGATGAGGGTGGCCATGTCCGAGCCGACCGCCAGGCTGCGGCGGCGTTCGATCTCGGCATCCGGAACGTCGACGCCGCGGGAGGCGAGCTTGTCGAGGTCGCCGAGGTCGATCTGCCAGACCGTCTCGACGCCGGGCAGGTCAGGGTGCACTTCGTCGAACCGGGCGAAGTGGTCCGCAGTCTCCACGATGAGCGCCGTTGCTCCCGAGTCGCTGAGGATCCACTGGATCTGGCTGGGTGAGCTGGTCTCGTAGACCGGGACCAGGATCGCGCCGGCGAACCAGACGGCGAAGTCGATCAACGTCCACTCGTACCGGGTCTTGCAGGTCAAGCCGATCTTGTCGCCCGGTTGGACACCGGAGGCGACGAGGCCCTTGGCGAGGGCGACGACCTCGGCGTGGAACTCCATGGTGGTGACCGGCAGCCATCCGCCCTGGTCCGGGCGGGAGAACAGCACGGAGTGCGGGGTCAGGGCGAGGCGGTCGACCAGCAGGTCGGTGACATTCGCGTTCGGGTCGGCGGGGACGACGGCGGGCTCATCGAACTGTTTCACGGTAACTCCTTTGGCACCGGACGGGTAAGTGCGACCAGCCTAGCCGTGAAACGACTTGAGCCTCGCGATTCTCCCGGCGGCATACTCGTTTACTACACTCTAGGGGGTGCCTCCGTGGTCGTTCAGGTCGCTCTCGCGCCCAGGCCGGTGTGCAACCGGCTGAAGAACCTCCCTGAAGCTCCACCAACGAAAGGTGTCAGTCGTGCACGCCATTGGGATTGACATCGGCGGGACCAAGATCGCCGGTGCCCTCGTCGACGAATTCGGAACCATCATCAAGTCGGACCGCCGCCCCACCGAGGCCGCGGATCCGCGTGAGATCGAGGACGCCGTCGTCGAGATGATCGAAGGACTCTCCGCGGGTGAAGATGTCGTCGCCGCGGGTGTGGCCGCCGCCGGGTTCATCGACGCCGCTCAGTCGACGGTCTACTACGCCCCCAACATCAACTGGCGCAACGAGCCGTTGCGCGAGAAGCTCGAGTCCCGCCTGTCGGTTCCCATCATCATCGAGAACGACGCCAACGCGGCCGGCTGGGCCGAGTTCTGCTTCGGCGCCGGCCGGCTCTACAGCGACATGGTGACCCTCACCATCGGCACCGGCGTCGGCGGGGCCATCGTCTCTCGCGACAAGCTCTTCCGTGGCGGCTTCGGTGTGGGCGCCGAGCTGGGCCACATGCGCGTCGTGCCCGACGGACTGCCCTGCGGCTGCGGCGCGCACGGCTGCATCGAACAGTACGGCTCCGGACGTGCCCTGCTGCGCATCGCCAACGAATTCGCGGATGCCGGCGGCATCGGGCTGGGCCTGGCAGCGTCGCGCGCCAAGCGCGGCAAGCTCACCGGCAAGGATGTCGGCCGCTTCATCCAGGACGGCGATCCCGGTGCCCTGGCGGCGCTCCGCCAGCTCGGCGCCTCGCTCGGGCAGGCCTGCGCGAGCCTGGCCGCGGTCCTCGACCCGCAGGTCTTCGTCTTCGGCGGCGGCGTGGCCGCGGCCGGCGAGCTGCTGCTCGAGCCCATCCGCAGCGCCTACCTCGACAACCTGCCGGCCCGTGGCTACCACCCGGAGGCCGAATTCGCCATCGCCGAGTTGGTCAACGATGCCGGCGTCGTCGGCGCCGCCGATCTCGCCCGCCGACACGTCACCGGTGAGTAGGCTGACTGTGCTCGAGGACAGCGCAGTGCTGAGCACCGTCAGGTAAGGACACCGATGTTCTACTGGTTCATGAAGAATATTGTCGCGGGCCCGCTCCTGCTCGGCCTGTTCCGGCCCTGGGTGATCGGGCTCGACAACATCCCCAAAGAGGGCGGCGTGGTGCTCGCGAGCAATCATCTGTCCTTCATCGACTCGGTCTTCCTGCCGCTCGTCGTGCCGCGCCGGGTCGTGTTCCTGGCCAAGAGCGAGTACTTCACGGGGACGGGCCTCAAGGGATGGGCCACCCGGCAGTTCTTCAAAGCCACCGGACAGCTGCCCATCGACCGCTCCGGCGGCAAGGCCTCCGAAGACTCCCTCAACACCGGGCTCGCGGTCCTGAACGCCGGGGGAGCCCTCGGCATCTACCCCGAGGGCACTCGCAGCCCGGACGCGCGCATGTACCGCGGCCGCACGGGCGTGGCCCGGATGGTGCTCGAGGCGGGCGTCCCCGTCGTGCCCGTTGCCATGATCGACACCGAGAAGGCCATGCCCACCGGCACCCGGATCCCCAAGGTGCGACGCATCGGCATCGTGATCGGCAAGCCGCTGGACTTCAGCCGGTTCGAGGGAATGGAGGGCGACAGGTTCGTGTTGCGCTCCGTGACGGACGAGCTGATGTACGAACTGCGCCGCCTCAGCACGCAGGAATATGTCGACGTCTATGCCACCAGCGTCAAGGAGAAGCGCGCCAGCCTTTCACGCTAGGCTCGAATATCCCTCACGGGTCGTGTGCGCTTGCCGCGCCCGTGACGTTCACCCCAGGCCCGCACCGAGCGGGCCGAAGAAGAGAAAACAGGCTCAGTCCCGTGGTAGACCCCACCGAACCGGTTGTAATGGCAGACACATCTGTAATCAACGGGCTGGACTATTGGCGCACCCTTCCCATCAAGCAGCAGCCGGCCTGGCCGGATGCCGACGCCGTGGCCGCCGCCTCCGCCGAGCTGGCCACCCAGCCGCCGTTGGTCTTCGCCGGCGAGGTCGACATCCTGCGCGACCGCCTGGCCCAGGCTGCCCGTGGCGAGGCCTTCCTGCTGCAGGGCGGCGACTGTGCCGAGACCTTCAGCGGCGCCACGGCAGAGCAGATCCGCAACCGGGTCAAGACCGTGCTGCAGATGGCCGTCGTCCTCACCTACGGCGCCTCCATGCCCGTCGTGAAGATGGGCCGTATGGCCGGCCAGTTCGCCAAGCCGCGCTCGAGCGACTTCGAGACCCGCGGCGACGTGACCCTGCCCGCCTACCGCGGCGACATCGTGAACGGCTACGACTTCACGCCGGAGTCCCGCGAGGCCGACCCCGACCGCTTGGTCAAGGCGTACCACACGAGCGCCTCCACCCTCAATCTGATCCGTGCGTTCACGCAGGGCGGCTTCGCCGACCTCCGCCAGGTGCACAGCTGGAACCAGGGCTTCGCGAAGAACCCCGCCAACCAGCGCTACGAGGGCCTGGCCAAGGACATCGACCGCGCCATCAAGTTCATGATCGCCTGTGGCGCCGACTTCGAGGCCATGCGCCGCACGGAGTTCTACACCAGCCACGAGGGTCTGCTGATGGACTACGAGCGCCCCATGACGCGCATCGACTCCCGCACCGGCACGCCGTACAACACCTCGGCGCACTTCGTCTGGATCGGGGAGCGCACCCGCGAGATCGACGGCGCCCACGTGGACTTCCTCTCCCGCGTGCGCAACCCCATCGGCGTCAAGCTCGGCCCGAGCACCTCGATCGACGACATGCTGCGCCTGATCGACAAGCTCGACCCCGACCGCGAACCCGGCCGGCTGACCTTCATCACCCGGATGGGCGCCGGCAAGATCCGCGACGCCCTGCCGCCGCTGCTCGAGGCCATCAAGGCCAGCGACGCGACACCGCTCTGGGTCACCGACCCCATGCACGGCAACGGCGTCACCACGCCCACCGGGTACAAGACCCGTCGCTTCGACGACGTCGTCGACGAGGTCAAGGGCTTCTTCGAGGCGCACCGCGCGGTGGGCACCCACCCGGGCGGCATCCACGTCGAACTCACGGGAGACGACGTCACCGAATGCCTCGGCGGCTCCGAGCACATCGACGAGGCCGCTCTGGCGACCCGGTACGAGTCGCTCTGTGACCCGCGCCTGAACCACATGCAGTCCCTGGAACTCGCGTTCCTGGTGGCCGAGGAGCTGGCTGCCCGCTAGCAGCCCGCGGGCACACCCGCAGTACGGCCGAACGCGGCCCCGGTCATCCGGGGCCGCGTTTGCTGTCCATGCCGGAGCGAGCATACAAACGGGTGCCCCCATCACGTGGCCCGTGGTGCGGGCTTGTGGTGCGGGACCCTGGTGCGAGCTAGCCGAACGGGTTCGTCGGCTTGAGCGTGATTGTGCTGCCCTTGGGCAGCGAGGTTCCGGCGACAGGGTCGGTCGAGGCGACGCTCAGCAGGGCCGCGATGGCGTCCGCGCCGGGGTTGTAGCTCAGCTTGAAGCCGAGGTCGGTCAGCGTGTTCTTGGCCTCGGACCAGCCCTGTCCGACCACATCGGGGACCTCGACGGGCTCGGGACCGCGGGAGACCGTGAGCGTGATGACCGAGCCCTTCCGGAGCGGCCCGCCACTGGCCGGCGCGGCCGAGATGACCTTGCCCTTTGCCACGGTCTCACTGTAGGTCTCAGGCCCTGAACGGCCCTCGAGGTCCTGGTCGGCGAGGGTGTCGATGGCGTCCTCGAGGGTCTGGCCGGTGACGTCGGTGACGTCGCCGAGGGAGACCGCGTAGTTGATCGTGGCGCCCTCGAACGAGTCGCCGCCCTGCGAGACGTCGCCGCCGTCGCTGTCACGGGTGGCCGAGATGACCAGGCCCTTCTTGACGGTGTTGGAGAAGATCTCGTCCACAGTTCCCGGCACAGCCAAGGCGTCGCTGATCGCCGTCGCGGCGGCGTCAGGGGTCAGGCCTGCCAGGGTCGGGAGCACGATCGGGGCGGGCCCCTGTGACACGTTGACGGTCACCGTGCTGCCCTTGGCCACACGGGTCCCGTCGCCGGGGTTGGTGCCGACAACGAGCCCGGCGGGGATCTCGGTGCTGTACGCCGTGCCGGGGGCTGCGACCAGGCCGAGTGCCTCCAGCTGCGCGGTGGCCTCCTCCGGAGAGGCCGAGGTCAGGCTGGGCACGGCGATCTCCGAGCCGGGGCCGACCCCGAAGTACCAGCCGGCGCCGCCCGCGAGGGCCGCCAGCAGCACGATCAGGGTGAAGAGCCAGTAGCCGCGGCGGCGACGCTTCTGAGTCGTGCCGGCCAGCTGATCGGTGCTGTCCACCTCGCCCGTCTCGGGGTCGGGGGCGATCAGGGTCGCCGCGGCCGCCAGGGGAGCGCGGCCGAGGATCTGCGTCTCGGCGTCGGCCGAGGTGGCCACGACGCTCCGGGGCAGCACCATGGTGGCCTGCATGGCGGTCTGGTCGTTCGGGCGCACCAGTTTTTCCACGTCGAGGAGCTGGTCGAGCATCACCCGGGCGTCTCGCGGGCGTTCCTCGGGGTCGCGGGCCGTGGCCCACAGCACGAGCTCGTCGAGTTCCTGGGGCACGCCGGGGGCAACCAGGCTGGGCATCGGAACGGTGTCGTTGGCGTGCTGGTAGGCCACCTGCATGGGCGCCTCACCGACATAGGGCTGCTCGCCGGTGAGCATCTCGTAGGTCATGATGCCGAGGGCGTAGATATCGCTCCGGGCATCCGCGATGCCGCGGGTGACGAGTTCGGGGGAGAGGTACGCGACAGTGCCCAGCAGGGCCTGGCCGGTGGCGGTGTTGTTGTTCACCGCCCGGGCCAGCCCGAAGTCGCCGATCTTGATGCGGCCGTCATCGGCGAGCAGCACGTTCTCCGGCTTGACGTCGCGGTGCACGATGCCGGCCTTGTGGGCGGCGGCGAGGCCGGAGAGCACGGCCTCGAGGATGTCCATGGTCTGCTCGGGGGTGAGCCGGCCGTAGTCCTTGAGCAGGTCGCGCAGCGTGATTCCGGGCAGGTGCTCCATCACCAGGTAGGCGATGTCGGCGTCCTGGCCCTGGTCGAAGACGTTCACAACGTTCGGGTGCGCCAGGCGCGCCGCCGAGCGGGCCTCCTGGATGAAGCGGCTGCGGAACGCGTTGTCGTCGGCCAGGTGGCCGTGCATGATCTTGATCGCCACCCGGCGCTCGAGGCGCAGGTCGGTGGCGAGGTACACGGTGGCCATACCGCCGCGGGCGATCCGGGAGCGCACCTGATAGCGGCCGTCGATGAGACGGCCGATCATGGGGTCAGTGGGGCTTTCGGTCACCCGTCGAGTCTACGGAATTCTCGCGCGTTCCTCGGGATCGACCACCAGCGCGGCGGGACACGATTCGATCACTGTCTCCAGCGTCGACCGCGTGCGGCCGGTCGGGGCCGGTCAGCCGAGTTCGGCGAGCCAGCTCCTGGCAGAAGCCTCCCAATTGGCGTAGAGGTCGGGGTAGGCGGAGATCTGCACGGCCTGGGCCGCCTGGGTGACCGTCATGCTCTGCCAATTCGGGATGTCCAGCAGCCCGCGGGTGACACCGGCGTTGGGGTTGACCGGGCCGCCGAAGAAGGCACGGCTGGCGCGCTCGGCATCCATGACCTGCTCGGCGGTTCCCCAGCCGGAGCTCGGCCGCTGCTGGAAGAGTCCGAGTGAGTCGCGGTCGCCGTAGTTGATGTTGCGCAGGCCGGACTCCTGGGCGGCCGCGGCCAGGGCGACGACCAGGGCGGCGTCGTTGGCTCCGGCCTGGCGTCCGACGGCGATGATCAGCCGCGCGTTCGCGGCCATCTCCGAGGTCAGGGGGGTGACGGTTTCGCGCACGGCCGTGGCCGCAGGCGCGACGGTCGCGGTCGGGGTGACGACAACGGCGGGTGCGGCGTCCAGCACGGGCGCCGAACCGGGGATCTTCAAGACCTGGCCGGGGTGGATGACGCTCGACCAGCCCAGGCCGTTGGCCTCGAGGACCGCCTGCACCGAGACGCCGGCGGCGCCGGCCACCTTGTCGACGGTGTCGCCGGAGACCACGGTGTGGCTGCCGGTCGACGCCGACGTGGCGGAAGCGAGCGAGACCTGGGGTCCACCGGCCACGGCGGACGATCCGGCCGCCGGGAGCACGATGACCTGGCCGGGGAAGATGATGCTGTCGCGGCCCAGACCGTTGGCACGGAAGACGGCATCGGCGCTCACGCCGTTGGCGGCCGCGATCCCGCTGAGGGTGTCGCCGGAACGGATCGTGTAGCGAGTGAGTTCGCTGGCGACCGCCGCCGGGGCGGCCGCTGCCGTCACCGGGGAGGTGGAGAGCGTGAGGACCTGGCCGGGGAAGATGACCGCGCTCCAGCCCAGGCCGTTGAGCGCGAGGACGGACGCCGTCGAGAGACCGAACTTGCCCGCGATGGCGCTGATGGTGTCGCCGTCGACGACCGTGTACTGGTTCGGAGCCGGGGTCGACGTCGCCGGGCGCACGGTCTGGACCGGCTTGACCGCCGCCTGGGGCAGCGTCGTGCGGGTCTTCAACGGCTTCTTCAGGGCAGTGGCCGCCTGGGCGGGTGACGCCAGGTTGAACACGATGGCCACGGTGCTCACGAGGACCAGGGGGATGCTCGCCACCGCTCCCCAGGAGCGCCGCGCACCGGTCTTCGCCGGTCGGCGTCGTGCTGCGGGGCGCACGACCGCCGACTCGACGGGGGAGTCAGCACCGGGGGAGTCGGCGGTGACCGTCCCCGATTCGATTTTGCTGGCTCTGACCGGCATTGCACGTCCTATCGATAGATGATGTGTCCTCAACGCTCACACAGAAGCGAGGCCGAGTCAATTAACCACGCGGCAACGACCCAGATCACCCGCGTGACCGGGGCTGATAGGGGGTTTGTCGCCGGTGCTGAATCGTGGGAGGCTTGGAAGGTGACCGATTCGTCTTCCGCTCCACAGCAGTCCGTTCCTTCCTCCACCCCCGAGTGGTACTCCATCCCCGACCTCGTCGAGGTCCTCGGGATCAGCCACAGCCGGGTGCGCCAGCTCATCGAAGACAAGCACCTTCTCGCGATCCGTCGCGACGGCAAGGTCAGCGTCCCGGCGTCCTTCATTCGTGAGGGAGCACCGGTGGGTGAGCTTCGCGGCACGCTGATCGTGCTCTCCGATGACGGCTTCACCGACGAGCAGGCCATGGAATGGCTGCTCGAGGTGGACGACAGCCTCGGCGTTCCCCCCATCGACGCACTCCTGGCCGGACGCAAGGCCGAGGTTCGCCGAGTGGCGCAGGCCCTGGCCTGATCCGGCCCGGCCGCTCGAACGCCTAGAAGACCCGCCGGGTCACCGTGCCGGCGAAGTCGGTGAGCGCGACCAGCACGCTCTGTTCCACGAGCGAACCGTCCAGGGCGGCGAGAGCCTGAGTCACGTTCTCCTGGATCAGGGTCTCGACCCTGTCGACGGCGCCGCTGTCGACGATGATCTGCTGCAGCTCGGAGATCTGCTCCGGCGTGAGGTCGGGGCGCCCGAGCAGTCTGTCGACGGTACCGCGGGATGCCGTGTCCAGGCGTTCCCTGGCCAGCGCGATCAGAACGGTGCGCTTGCCCTCGCGCAGGTCGTCGCCACTGGGCTTGCCAGTGACGCTTGCATCGCCGAACACGCCGAGCAGGTCGTCGCGCAACTGGTAGGCGATCCCGAGCGGCAGCCCGAATGCCCGCAGGATGTCGAGCTGGTCGTCATCGGCGCCGGCGAGGGCCGCGCCGATCACGAGCGGTGCCTGCACGCTGTACTTGGCCGACTTGAAGACGATGACCCGCACGGCGCGGTCGAGCAGCTCCGCTTCCGGCTGGGTGAGCCAGGCCCGCTCCTCCAGGATGTCGAGGTACTGGCCGGCCGTGACCTCGGTGCGCATGAGGTTGAACTCGGTGCGGGCGCGCCGTGCGCTGACCCGGTCGGCGGCGGCGTCGAGGCCCTCGTCGAGCAGTTCGTCGCTCCAGCCGAGCAGGAGGTCGCCGAGCAGGATCGCCGAGGCGCGGCCGAAGTCGGCGGGGCTTCCGGCCCATCCGTTGGCGCCGTGCAGGCTCTCGAAGCGCCGGTGCGCCGAGGGGGCGCCCCTGCGGGTGTCCGAGTTGTCGATGATGTCGTCGTGGACGAGCGCCGCGGCATGGAAGACCTCCAGTGCGCTGGCCGCCGACACCAGCCCGGCCAGGCCCGCGGGGACCTCGTCGGAAGACGTCGGCGCGGTCGCCGGAACGCTCTGCCAGCCGAGGTGTGCGAACTGGGCCCGGAAGCGCTTCCCGCCGCTGAGAAACTGCCGTGAGAAGTCCACCAGCACAGTGAGGTCAGGGCTGATGGTCGTCACAATTGATTCACGCGTATTGATGAATTCGTCGATGCGAGAATGAACCAGATCGACCAGTCGAGTGCTTTGAGCCACGTGCCTAGCCTAGCCATCTCGGCGGGACTAGAATTAGGGTCTAATCCGCTCGATCCCCAATTGGAGGAATGAGATGCCGCTTTCAGAACAAGAGCAGCGACTCCTCGAAGAGATGGAGCGCAGTCTCTATCACAACGATGCCGAATTCGTGGCGAGCGTCGGGGGCACGCGCCTCCGCCCCAATTACCGATCCATAGTCCTCGGGGTCCTCGCCGGCGTCGTGGGGATCGCGACTCTTGTGGCCGGCGTTGCGGTGCAGCAGCTCTGGCTGGGCATCATCGGATTCATCATCATGTTCGGCGGGGTGCTTCTGGCCATCACGCCGGGTCGCACCGCCCGGGCGACGAGGCCGTCGTCCTCCCAGACCCGCCGCCCCGCGCAGGCGCGCACCCAGCAGGGCTTCATGGACAAGCTCAACGACCGCTGGGACCGCCGCCAGGACGGACAGCAATAACCTACGGATGGGCTCCATGAGCCCATCACGCAGAGCCGCCGGCTCAACGATCCGGTCTGCCCGAGAAACGCCCGCCCCTGGCGCACCCAGGATGGCGGGCGTTTTCGTTTGCAGCCGCATCCCGCTCTCCCCGCGAACCTCCCTTTTGCCCCACTAGCCGGAACCCGCACGGGCCGACCACACGGTCGGCCCTTTTTCATGCCCAAAATCGGGCAGAAGTGCTCCAAAATCTGGGATTTCCCTCCACCCGGTGATTCCCTGTGAATTCGGGGAATAATTCGGCGAATAAACGGCAAAACACCCTGATTTCCAGACGCAGTGGTTGATAGTGGAGTAAAGTGGAGCAACACCTGACCTTGGCCGGAAGAGAGGGGTGACGAATGTTCCTCGGGACCTATGCCCCCAAGCTCGACGACAAAGGACGCGTCATCCTGCCGGCCAAATTCCGCGACGAGCTCTCGACCGGCATCGTGATGACTCGCGGTCAGGAACGCTGCCTCTACGTCTTCACCTCGCGTGACTTCGACGAGGTGCACGAGAAGATCCGCCAGGCGCCCATCACGAGCAAGGAGGGGCGGGACTTCTTCCGCGTCTTCCTGTCGGGAGCCAGCGCCGAAACCCCCGACAAGCAGAACCGCGTCACCATCCCGGCCAACCTCAGGGCGTACGCGGGACTCGACCGCGACCTTACGGTCATCGGCGTGGGCAACCGCGTGGAGATCTGGGACACCGAGGTCTGGGACACCTACCTCGCCGAGCAGGAAACCTCGTTCGCCAACATCACGGAGGAGGTGATTCCGGGACTCTTCTAGCTCCTGGTGCTCGACTCCCAGCCGTCGCCCTCCTGACACACTTCCCCGGTGCCAGGCGGAACGGATGGGGATCCGGCCCCAGGATCCAGCCCGGGTAGCTATGAACAACGACAGCAACGGCACCAACATCAACGACAACACGAACAACAAGCCGAACGACGAGATGACCACCGACACCACCGCAGCGAGCCCGGGCGACCGGCCCCAGCTGAGCGAGATCCACACCCCGGTGCTGCTGGAGCGCAGCATCGAGCTCCTGGGTCCCGTTCTGGACAAGCCCGGCGCGATCCTCGTCGACGCCACCCTCGGCATGGGCGGCCACGCCGAAGCCATGCTCAGCCGCTTCCCCGGACTCACCCTGGTGGGGTTGGACCGCGACCTCGACGCGCTGGCCATCGCCGAGGAGCGCCTCAAGCCGTTCCACGACCGCATCCACCTGGTCCACACGGTCTACGACGGCATCCTCGACGCCCTCGCCGGTCTCGGCATCAGCGAGGTCCAGGGCATCCTGTTCGACCTGGGCGTCTCCAGCATGCAGCTCGACCAGGTCGAGCGCGGCTTCTCCTATTCCAAGGACGCCCCGCTGGACATGCGCATGGACAGCACCTCGCCGCTCACCGCCGAACGCATCCTCGCCGACTACAGCGAGGCCGAACTGCGTCGCATCTTCCAGGAGTACGGCGAGGAGAAACTCGCCGGACGCTACGCCAAGGCGATCGTCGAGGCCCGCGAGACCGCGCCGTTCGTCCGGTCGGCGCAGCTGGTCGAGGTCATCACCAAGGTCACCCCCGTCGCGGTGCAGCGGATGGGGCACCCCGCCAAGCGGGTGTTCCAGGCGCTCCGCATCGAGGTCAACCAGGAACTGGCCGTTCTCGAACGCGCCATCCCCGCCGCGATGGAAGCTGTCGCCGTCGGCGGCCGCATCGTGACGATGGCCTACCAGTCGCTCGAAGACCGCATCGTCAAGCGGATGTTCGCCGCCGCCTCCACGTCCAGCGCCCCCGCCGGACTCCCCGTCGAACTGCCGGAGCACAAGCCGCTGTTCACTCTGCTCATCCGCGGCGCCGAGCAGGCGTCCGAGGACGAGAAAGCCATCAACCCCCGTGCAACGTCGGTTCGCCTGCGTGCCGCTGAACGACTGAGGAGAGCCGAATGAGCGACAACCTGGCCCGGGCATTTGAATCGGCACCGCTGCGTCCGGATCGCGCGCCGCACACCGGGGCGGAAGAACGCCGCCACATCGAGATCGTCAGCCCGAGCGCGCACAAGCGGCCGCGCGTGGTCTACGCGCTGTCGGCCGTGGCCTGCGTCGGGGCGGTCATCGTCGCCCAGCTCCTCTTGAGCGTCGGAATCTCCCAGGGGGCCTACGAGATCTCGGCACTGCGCGCGAGCCAGGTCGAACTCGGCCGCACGGCCAGCAGCGTGAGCGAGGACCTCATCCGGGTGTCCTCGCCGCAGAGCCTGGCCGCCAACGCCGAGGCCCTGGGCATGGTCAGCAACTCCAGCCCCGCCTACCTCCGTCTCTCCGACGGCGCCGTCCTCGGTGCGCCGAGCTCGGCCAGCGGCAGCCAGGCCGGCGCCGCGAGCCTGGTGCCCAACGCGCTGCTGGCCGGGGTGCCGCTGGTGACCCAGCTGCCCGCAGGCGGCCAGGGGGCCAGCGTCGCGTCCGCGGCCGCCGCGCCCATCGGCGGATCGGCTCCGCTGGCAGTTGCCGTGACCGACGGCCTGCCGTCGCCGACCACTCGCTAAACGCCGGTACAGTCCGGTACAGGAGGACCACACGTGGCGAAAAGAAGCATGTCCAGCAAGCGCAGGGTGGCGGCGACGATTCTCGTCCTCGTCGCGATCATCGGACTCTTCGTGGTACGCCTCGTCGATATCCAGGTGGTGCGCGCCGACTCCCTCAGCGCCGACTCCCTCGGCAATCGCTCGGTGGAGAAGACGGTCTACGGCTCCCGCGGCGAGATCCTCGACGCCAACGGGGTCGTGCTGGCCGGAACGGTCATGCGCTACGACGTCGTCGTCTCGCCCAAGAACACCAGCACCTTCACCCGCACCGTCAACGGCAAGGATGTCTCGGTGCCGGTGGCCCAGGCCGCGGCCGAGATCGGGGCCATCACCGGCCAGACCGCCGAGGCCGTGCAGGGCATCGTCACGGACTCCCTGACCGAGAACCCCAAGTCCGATTTCGCCTACATCACCAAGCAGGTCGATGTCGATGCCTTCCGCGCCCTCGACGCCCTCGACATCCCCTGGCTGTACCTCTACCAGAACCCGAGCCGGGTCTACCCCAACGGCGCCGTCGCCGGCAACCTCGTCGGCTTCGTCTCCGGTGAGGGCGAGGCCCAGGCCGGCCTCGAGCTGGGTCAGGACTCCTGCCTGGCCAGCAACAACGGCATCGAGACCTATGAGCGCGGCGCCGACGGCGTGCGCCTGCCCGAAAGCACGGTCACCACGAAGGCCGCCGTGGACGGCAGCGATGTCGTCACCACCATCGACTCCGACCTGCAGTGGTTCGTCCAGCAGGTGCTCGCCAAGCAGGCCCAGGCCACCGGCGCCGCCTGGGGCAACGTCGTCGTGCAGGAGGTCAAGACCGGCAAGCTCGTCGCCGTTGCCGACTATCCCGCCGTCGACCCCAACAATGTGAGCGCGACGACCAACCCTGACGACCGCGGCTCCCGCGCCTTCAGCGCCTCGTACGAGCCCGGCTCGACCTTCAAGGCCCTCACCGCGGCATCCGTCATCGACGCAGGCCTCGCCGACCCGAACTCCCAGGTCGTCGCCCCGTACCGCTACCTGCCCGCCAACGGAGCCAACATCAACGACAGCTCTGCGCACGGCGACCTGCGGCTGACGCTGACGGGTGTCCTCATCGAGTCGTCCAACACGGGCATGTCCAAGTTCGGCGAGCTCCTGAACGACCAGCAGCGTTACGACTACATGACCAAGTTCGGTGTCGGCAGCGTCACCGAGAGCGGCTTCCCCGCCGAGGACTCCGGCATCCTGCACGCCGCGGAGAACTGGGACAACCAGACCGCCTACGCCACCATGTTCGGCCAGGGCCTGACCACGACGGCCCTGCAGGTGTCGAGCATCTACCAGACCATCGCCAACAACGGGGTGCGCATGCCCGTGCAGCTGGTGTCCGGCTGCAAGGCCGCAGACGGCACCGTGACCGAGGTTCCCTCCACCGAGGGCACCCAGGTCGTGTCGCCCACCGCGGCCCGCGAGACCGCCGACATGCTCGAGATGGTCTACCAGCAGGGCTGGCTCGCCGAGAAGTGGAAGATCCCCGGCTACCGCGTGGCCGCCAAGACCGGAACGGCCCAGATGCCCGACGGCAACGGCGGGTACACCAAGGGCTATCTTGTGTCGGTGTCGGGCTTCGCCCCGGCCGACGATCCGCAGTACGTCGTTTCGGTGAGTCTGGCCGATCCTGTTAACATGAATTCTTCAGCAGCATCCGCTCCGGTCTTCCAGGAAGTCATGAGTCAGGTGCTGAAGAAGTACCGGGCAGTTCCCTCGGGCGCCGCCGCGCCTGATCTCTCCGGTACCTGGTAAGAAAGTGAGCCTCGTGACCGATTTGGCACCCTCGGCTCTCCGTCCTCAGCATCCGGTCCCGCGGTCGTTGTCGGGACTAGTCGATGAATTCAAACTTGACCTCCGCGGCGACGCGGGTACCCGGGAGCTGACCGGCGTGAGCCTGAGCTCCCGCACCGTACAGCCCGGCGACCTCTACGTGGGGATGCCCGGGCGCCTCATCCACGGGGCCTCCTTCGCCGCCGCCGCCCGCGAGGCCGGCGCAGTGGCTGTGCTCACCGACGAAGCCGGTGCGCTCCTGGCCGCCGACTGCGGGCTCCCCATTCTCGTCACGGCGGACGTGCGGTTGGCCCTCGGGGCGGTGTCCGCCTGGATCCACCGCACGGCCGACAACCCGGCCACGCTGTTCGCCGTCACCGGCACCAACGGCAAGACCAGCGTCGTCTACCTCCTCTTCGCGATCCTCAGCCAGCTCGGAGTGGTGGCCGGACTCACCTCCACCGCCGAACGCCGGATCGGCGACGTCGCGGTCACCAGCTCGCTCACCACCCCGGAGGCCAGCGAGCTGCACGCCCTCCTGGCGCGGATGCGCGAAGCCGAGGTTCGCGCCGTGGGTGTCGAGGTTTCGGCACAGGCGGTCAGCCGGCACCGGGTCGACGGCCTGGTCTTCGACCTCACCGGGTTCACCAACCTCTCGCACGACCACCTCGACGACTACGGGGACATGGAGGAGTACTTCCAGGCCAAACTGGAGCTCTTCCAGCCCGACCGGTCCCGGCGCGGCGTCGTCACGGTCGACTCCGAGTGGGGCCGTCGGATCGCCGCCGAGAGCCGCATCCCGGTCACCACCCTCGCCAACCACCCCCACATCGGCACCATGGACACCTCGGATATCGAGGCCGACTGGCACATGCACGTCGTCGCGACCGGAGCACGCTCCACCGAGTTCACGCTCGAGGGTCCGGATGGCCGACGCCTGCACACCCAGGTCCCGCTGCTGGGCTGGTACATGGCCGCCAACGCGGCCCTGGCCATCGTGATGCTCGTTGAGTCCGGTTTCGACCTCGCGGCCATCGAGCACGCCCTGGAGCGGGACGGCGGCATCACCGCCTACATCCCCGGTCGGGCCGAGCTCATCTCCGGGGACCGCGGGCCTCTCGTCTACATCGACTACGGGCACAGCCCCGACGCCTTCCTCAACACCCTGGCCGCGATCCGGGCCTCGACCACCGGCCGCATCATCATGGTGTTCGGGGCCGACGGCGACCGGGACAAGACCAAGCGCGCCGACATGGGCGCCATCGCCGCCCGCGGCGCCGACGCCGTCGTCATCACCAACTTCCACCCGCGCTTCGAAGACGCCGCGAGCATCCGGGCCACCCTCCTCGACGCGGCCCGCGTCGCGGTCCCGGACGGCGAACTCTACGAGGTCCCCGACCCCGCGACGGCCTTCCGCCGCGCCCTGTCGCTGGCCGGAGAGGGCGATGTCGTGCTCTACGCAGGCCCCGGCCACGAGAACTACCAGGAGGTGGCGGGTGTGAAACTGCCCTATTCCGCCCGGGACGATGCCCGCCTCGCTCTGCAGGAAGCCGGGTGGCTGTAGATGATCGCCCTGAGCCTGACCGAGATCGCGGCGGCCATGAACGGTGAGCTTCACCTTGCCGCGCCCGCCGCATCCGACACGCTGACCGCCGACTCTCTCGTGAGCGGCGCGGTCCACACCGACTCCCGAGAGGTCGCCTCCGGCGACATCTTCGTCGCCAAGCCGGGGGAGGAGACCGACGGTCACCTCTTCGCGCCGGCCGCCGTCGCCAACGGCGCCGTCCTGATCATCGTCGAACGCCTGCTCGACCTTCCCGTCGCCCAGGTGCTCGTGCCGGACGCCGTGACCGGCCTGGGCGACCTGGCCACCGCGGTCATCGCCCGCGTGCGCGCCACCGGACCCCTCCGGGTCATCGGCATCACCGGATCCAACGGCAAGACCACCACCAAGAACCTGCTCAAGGCCATCCTCGAGCGTGTCGGCCCCACGGTGGCGGCACGCGCCTCCTTCAACAACGAGGTCGGCGCCCCGCTGACCATGCTCGAGGTCACCGAGCAGACCGAATTCCTCGTCGCCGAGATGGGCGCGAGCGCCGAAGGCGAGATCCGGCGCCTGGTGCGGATGGCCCGGCCCGATATCGGCGTCGTGCTCAAGGTCGGCCTCGCCCACGCGGGCGGCTTCGGCGGAATCGACGCCACCGTGCGCACCAAGTCGGAGATGGTCACCGACCTGCTGCCGAGCGATGTGGCCGTGCTCAACGTGGACGACGACAGGGTGGCCGGGATGGCCGCTCTCACGAAAGCGCGCGTGGTGTGGTTCGGCGAGGGCGAGAACGCCGCCGTGCGCGCCTCCGCCATCCACGGCACCCGCACCGGCACGAGCTTCACGCTGCACCTGCCGGGCGGCGCGAGTCGGCCGGTCTCCTTCCGGGTCCTCGGCGAACACCATGTGATGAACGCCCTGGCAGCGGCCGCGGTCGCCGACGTCATCGGCGTGCCCATCGACGACATCGTCTCGGCCCTCGAATCCGTCACGGTCGCCGAACGGTGGCGCATGGAGGTCATGGGCGGACGCGACGACATCACCGTCATCAACGACGCCTACAACGCCAGCCCCGACTCGATGACGGCGGCCCTCAAGACCCTGGCCCAGATCCGCAAGCCCGACGGGCGCAGCATCGCCGTCCTCGGCGAGATGAGCGAACTGGGCGAACTGGCCGGCGACGAGCACGACCGGATCGGCCTGCTCGCCGTGCGCCTCAACATCTCCCAACTCGTCGTGGTCGGCCCCGCCGCCCGGCGAATGCACATCAGCACCATCAACGAAGGCTCCTGGGACGGCGAGTCGGCCTACGTCGACAACGCCGACGAGGCCTTCGCCCTGCTGAGCGACACCGTGAAGCCCGGCGACACCGTGCTCGTCAAATCATCGAATTCAGCCGGACTCCGTTTCCTCGGCGACCGACTGGGAAAGTTGTACTCGTGGTAGCCCTCCTGCTGGCTGGAGCGATGTCCCTCGTCTTCACGCTGCTCCTGACCCCGCTGTTCATCCGGCTCTTCCACAAGCTCGGCTGGGGCCAGTTCATCCGCGATGACGGACCCAAGAGCCACCACGCCAAACGCGGTACCGCCACCATGGGCGGCATCATCATCATCGTCGGCGTCCTGGTCAGCTACTTCCTCGCCATGTGGATAGAACATCGTCCGCTGACGGCATCCCCGCTGCTCGTGCTGTTCATGATGGTCGGTCTCGGACTGGTCGGCTTCCTCGACGACTTCCTGAAGACCCGCAATCAGCGCAGCCTGGGCCTCGGCGGTTGGCAGAAGATCGCCGGACAGGTCGTCGTCGCCGGCGCCTTCGGCTGGATGGCGCTGCAGTTCCCCGACAAGAATGGCGAGACACCGGCTTCCACGCACATCTCCTTCATCCGGGACCTGCCGCTGGACTTCATGAAGCTCGGCACCTTCATCGGGATCGCCGCGTTCATCGTCTGGATCTGCCTGATCGTGGCGGCGACCTCCAACGGCGTCAACGTCACCGACGGGCTCGACGGTCTCGCCACGGGCTCGCTGGTCTTCGCGATCGGGTCCTACATCATCATCGGCTTCTGGCAGTCGAACCAGTCCTGCAACCCCGGCGGATCGGACATCGCCGACATGTACAAGTGTTACCCCGGACCAGACTCCTTCGACCTCGCCATCGTGGCCGCCGCGATCGTCGGCGGACTGATCGGCTTCCTCTGGTGGAACACCAGCCCGGCGAAGATCTTCCTCGGCGACACCGGCTCGCTCGGCCTGGGCGGCGCGCTGGCCGCGCTGGCCATCCTCAGCCGCACCGAACTGCTCCTGGTCCTCATCGGCGGCCTCTTCGTCATCGAAGCCGGCTCCGTGATCGTCCAGCGTGCCTACTTCAAGGTCACCCGGGGCAAACGGATCTTCCTGATGAGCCCGATCCATCACCACTTCGAACTCAAGGGCTGGGCCGAGGTCACTGTGGTGGTGCGCTTCTGGATCATCGGCGGGCTGCTCGTCGCCGCCGGCGTCGGCACCTTCTACCTCGAATGGCTGGCCCGACTGTGGTAACCCATTCCGCAGACACCCCGTCCGACGAGCGCCTGGAGCGTCTGACGAGCTGGCACTCGGACTGGACCGGGCTGCGCGTGGCCGTCCTGGGCCTGGGCATGACCGGTTTCGCCGCGGCAGACACCCTCGGCGAGCTCGGCGCGGACGTGCTCGTCGTGGCCGGCACCGCCCCGGACGACCGGGCCCGCCTGCTCGAGGTCCTCGGCATCCCGTTGCTGACCGCCGACCTGGACTCCGTGCCGGTCGGCCTCGCGGCACACGCCCCAGAACTCATCATCGTGTCACCGGGGTTCCACCCCGACCACCCCGTGCTGCTCTGGGCCCGCTCCGAGTCGATCCCGGTCTGGGGCGACATCGAACTGGCCTGGCGGCTGCGCGACAAGGTGGGCCCGCCCGCGCCGTGGATCCTCGTCACCGGCACCAACGGCAAGACCACCACGGTGCAGCTCGCGGCGACCATGCTCGCGGCAGGCGGCCACCGGGTGGCGCCCTGCGGCAACATCGGCGTGCCCGTGCTGGACGCCGTGCGCGATCCGCAGGGCTGGGACGTGCTCGTCGTCGAGCTCTCCAGCTACCAACTGCACCACCTGCCCCTCACCGGCCCAGGCGCGCTGGTGCCCTGGTCGAGCGTCTGCCTCAACGTGGCCGACGACCACCTCGACTGGCACGGCTCGGCCGACGCCTACCGGGATGCGAAGGCCAAGGTCTACGCGAACACCACTGTGGCCTGCGTGTACAACAAGGCCGACCTCGCGACCATGCGCATGGTCGAAGACGCCGAGGTGGGCGACGGCGCCCGGGCCATCGGCTTCGGGCTGGGCGTGCCCGGCCCCAGCGACCTGGGCATCGTCGACGGCATCGTCTGCGACCGGGCCTTCCTCGAGGACCGGTTCGACAGCGCCATCGAGCTCACCACAGTCAGCGACCTCGCCGCGGCCGGCCTGGCCGCGCCCCACGTGGTGGCCAACATCCTGGCCGCCGCGGCGCTTGCGCGCTCGTTCGATGTCGACCCCGCGGCCATCCGCGCCGCCCTGGAGACCTTCAGGCTCGACGCGCACCGCATCGAGGTCGTCGCGGTGCAGGACGGCATCAGCTGGGTCGACGACTCCAAGGCGACCAACCCGCACGCCGCCGACGCCTCGCTGGCGGCCTTCGACTCCGTCGTCTGGCTGGTCGGCGGGCTGCTCAAGGGGGTCGACATCGGTGATCTGGTGGCCCGGCACGTCGGCCGGTTGCGCGGAGCGGTGATCATCGGAGTCGAACGGGACGAAGTCCTCGCGGCATTCCGGCGACACGCCCCCGCCCTGCGGGTATTCGAGATCGACTCAGATGACACTGGTGAGGTCATGCCGTCAGCGGTCGGCCTGGCCGGCTCGCTGGCCGAGGCCGGAGACGTCGTCCTGCTGGCTCCGGCAGCGGCGTCCATGGACCAGTTCGCGAGCTACGCGGAACGCGGGGCGAAGTTCGCCCAGGCCGTTCACGATTATTTGGGAGGTGGGTCGCATGAAGACTCGTCCTCGTACCCGGGTGCCTGAGGCCGGCGGTAACACCCCCGCACCGCTCGGACAGGTACGCAGCTCGCTGACCCGCATCAATCTCGGCCGGGTCTTCCGGGCCGAATCCACCAACTACCTTCTGCTTTTGGGTACCACGCTGTTCCTGGTGCTCTTCGGCCTGGTCATGGTGCTGTCCTCCTCGTCGGTCGACTCCTACCTCGAGGACGCGGGCTTCTACGGCGGCCTCTTCCGGCAGGGCATCTTCGCCGTCCTCGGCATCCCGCTGATGCTCGTGATCAGCCGGCTGCCCGTGCCGTTCTGGCAACGGGTCGCCTGGCCGGCCCTCCTGGTCTCCTGCTTCTTCCAGTGCCTCGTGGTCTTCACCCCGCTGGGCATCACCGTGGCGGGCAACACCAACTGGCTCGCGATCGGGAGCGTGCAGTTCCAGCCCTCAGAGGCCATCAAGGTGGCCCTGGTGGTCTGGTTGGGCGTGCTCCTGGCGCAGAAGAAGGACAAGCTCGACGACTGGCGACACGTGTACATCCCCGTCTTCGGCGTCGGCGGCGGGTCGATCATGCTCGTCATGATCGGTGGTGACCTCGGAACCGTCATCATCATGGCGGGCATCCTCTTCGGCGCGCTGTTCTTCGCCGGTGTGCGGCTGCGCATGCTCGCCGCCCCATTGGGGGCCGGAATCGTCGTCGGCGGTCTGCTGGCCGTCACGAGCGAGAACCGGATGACCCGCATCCTCAGCTTCGCCGTCGACACCTGCCACGAACTCAACGGCACGATCTCGGCCGCCTGCTGGCAACCGCTGCACGGCACCTGGGCGCTGGCCAACGGGGGAGTGTTCGGCGTGGGGCTCGGCAACTCCAAGGCCAAGTGGTCCTGGCTGCCCGCCGCCGACAACGACTACATCTTCGCCATCATCGGCGAGGAGCTCGGTCTCATCGGCGCCATCGTCGTGCTCCTGATGTTCATCCTGCTCGCGTTCGCCTTCATCCGCATCATGCACGGCACCACCAACCTGCAGATCAGGGTGACCACGGCGGCCGTCATGGTCTGGATCATCGGCCAGGCGATGGTGAACATCGGCGTCGTGCTCGGGGTGCTCCCCGTGCTCGGGGTGCCGCTGCCCCTGATCTCCGCCGGTGGCACGGCGCTGCTCACCACCCTCGCCGCCATCGGCGTCGTGCTCTCCTTCGCACGCAGCGACCACAACCTGCAGCAGGATGCCCAGGCCCGCCCGGTCGCGGCTCCCGTCGCCGCCGGGCCCGTGCGCACGGCACCGAAACGAGGAACGGTTCGATGACCACCTATCTGCTCGCCGGCGGCGGAACCGCCGGCCACGTGAATCCGCTGCTCGCTGTGGCTGACGCGCTCCGCGCGCGCGACCCCGACGCCACGGTGCTCGTGCTCGGAACGAGCGAGGGCCTGGAGTCCCGGCTGGTTCCCGAGCGCGGCTACGAACTGCTCATCGTGCCCCGCCTCCCGTTCCCACGTCGGCCCAACCGCGCCGCCCTGCGTTTCCTGCCACGGTTCAACCGGGCGATCAACGAGGTCGCCGCCACCCTGCGCCGTCGCCAGGTGGACGTCGTGGTGGGCTTCGGCGGCTACGTGGCCACACCGGCGTACCTCGCCGCCCGGCGCGCCGGAATCCCCATCGCCATCCACGAGGCCAACGCCAAGCCCGGCCTGGCCAACCGGCTCGGCTCGGCCTTCACACACTCCGTTGGCGTCGCCTTCGCCGGGACCCGGCTCCGGCACGCCCAGGTCGTCGGCATGCCGCTTCGGCGCGAGATCGAGGTCCTCGACCGGGCCGGATCCCGCCCGGAGGGCCTCGCCTTCTTCGGCCTGGCCGCCGACCTGCCCACACTGCTCGTGACCGGCGGGTCGCTCGGCGCCCGCCGCATCAACCGCACCGTCGTGGACGCCGCCCCCGCACTCGTGGCCGCGGGCTGGCAGGTGCTGCACATCACCGGAAGCAAGGCAGAGGTCACCGACCCCGGACTGGACGGCTACCGGATGGTCGCCTACTGCGACCGGATGGACCTCGCGCTGTCGGTGGCCGACTTCGCGGTCTCGCGAGCGGGAGCCGCCACCGTGAGCGAACTGAGCGCGCTGGGCATTCCCGCCGCGTATGTGCCGTACCCGGTCGGGAACGGAGAACAGCGCTTCAACGCGGCCGACGTCGTGGCGGCTGGAGGCGGCATCCTCATCGACGATGCCCGGTTCCTGCCCGCCTGGATCGAATCCACCCTGCTGCCCCTGCTGCGGAAGCCGGGGTCCATCCAGGAGATGAGTGTCGCCGCCCGCTCCGTTGGCGTGCTCGATGGCACCCGGCGCACGGTGGAGCTCATCGACCAGGCCGCGCGACGGCCGAAGCCCCGCTGACCGGCTCCCACACCTTCCCGGTGCCACCCCGGCACCGCCGCACAGCGCCCGACTACAGCGACACTGACAGCGAGACCGCGTTCGACCTCACGTCGAGCGCCGCGTAACGTGGAACCAGACCTGCGCCTCCCCAGCTCCGCCAGCCAGAAAGACCGTCACGTGATCAAGCCAGACCTCACCCTCATCGTTCCCGCAGACCTCGGAACCGTGCACTTCGTGGGCATCGGCGGCTCCGGGATGAGCGGCATCGCCCGCCTGTTCCTGGCCGCCGGGCACACCGTGACGGGCTCCGACGTGCGTGATTCCGACAACATCCAGGCGCTCCGCGCCCTGGGCGCGACCATCGCGATCGGGCACGACGCCGCCAATGTCGGTGACGCCGACAGCCTCGTGGTCACCGGGGCCCTCTGGCAGGACAACCCGGAGTACGTCCTCGCACTCGAACGCGGCCTGCCCGTGCTGCACCGCTCCCAGGCCCTCGCCTGGCTGATCCGCTCCCACCGGCTCGTCTCCGTCGCCGGTGCGCACGGCAAGACCACGTCGACGGGCATGATCGTCACCGGGCTGCTCGGGCTCGGCCAGGACCCCAGCTTCGTCAACGGCGGTGTCATCGAATCCCTCGGGGTGAGCGCGGGCAGCGGCGCCGACGACCTCTTCGTCGTCGAGGCCGATGAATCCGACGGGTCGTTCCTGCTTTACAACACCGGGATCGCGCTGATCACCAATGTGGACCCCGACCACCTCGACCACTACGGCTCGCTCGAGGCCTTCGAGGCGGCGTTCGTGCAGTTCGCCCAGAACGCCGGCGAGCTCGTGGTGGTCTCCTCCGACGACCCGGGTGCCGTGCACGTAACCGGCCGGCTCGAGGGCAAGCGCATCATCACCTTCGGCGAGGCCGAGGACGCCACCGTGCGGGTGCACTCGATCGACACCAACGGCCCGGTGGGCTTCACGGTGAGCTGGGCGGGCACCGACTACTCAGCGACCCTGCGCATCCCCGGCCGCCACAACGCCATCAACGCCGCGGGCGCCTTCGCGGTTCTCGTCGGCCTCGGCTTCGACCCGGCCGCGTCGCTGGCGGCCATCGCGGCCTTCGGCGGGACCGAGCGCCGCTTCGAGCTGCACGGCACCGTGCGCGGTGTGAGCGTCTACGACGACTACGCGCACCACCCCACCGAGGTCGCCGCCGCACTGTCGGCCGCCCGGACCGTCGTGGGCACCGGGCGCATCATCGCCGTGCACCAGCCGCACCTGTACAGCCGCACACGGCTGTTCGCGCAGGAATTCGCCGACACCCTGGAGAAGTACGCCGACGAGACCATCGTTCTGGCCGTCTACGGCGCGCGCGAGGACCCGGAGCCCGGGGTCACGGGCGCACTCGTCTCCGAACGTTTCCAGGACCCGACCCACGTCGCCTACATTCCCGAGTGGCAGGATGCCGCCGATTACCTGGGCAGCATCGCCCAGGAGGGTGACTTCGTCGTGACCCTCGGCTGCGGAGACGTCTACCGCATCGTTCCCCAGCTGCTCGCGTCGCTCAGCGTCGACACCGCTGCCGGGGCACGCTGATCATGCCCGCACGAATCTCGCGCGCATGAAACGTCCCCCAGGGATCACCCCGGCGGGCCGTCCGGGCGCCGGGGGACCGCCGGAGCCTGAGCCGGCATCGACCCGGAAGCCTCGAGCCGCCGCATCGCGGCGCCAGCCGGCATCCCCCACGGCCGCAACCCGGACGGCAGCGCCCGGCGGGACGGGCCGATCGCGGGCGGAGCCCGACGCGACGACCGAACCGATCGCTCTGCCCCCGCTGGCCCCGGCCGGGACGCAGTCCGGCTCCGCGACCGGAAGCACTCCCTCCGATGCCCCAACGGCACCGTCCGCCTGGGCCCGGTTGACCGGTTCCCGCGCTGCCGGACCGTCCGGCCCGAGCTCCGATTCCGTCGCTGCCACGGATGCCGGCGCGGATCCGCCAGCCGAGCCCCCGCTCACCCCCCGGAGCGCCCGAGCGCGCCTCCGCGCGGCCCGGCGCGCCCGCAAACAGTACGAACGCAGCGAGGTGCGCCGGTTCACCTCCAGGTCCCGCCGCCGCCGCAATCTCTGGATCGCCGCGGCCGGCACGGTCGCCGCCCTCGTCGCGTTCGTGCTGGTGGGAGTGTTCTCCCCGCTCATGGCGCTGCGCACCATCGAGGTCACCGGCACCAACCGCATCCCCGCGGCCGACGTCGTTCAGGCCCTCGACGGCCAGCTCGGCACACCGCTGCCGCTCGTCGACCTCGCCGAGGTCAAACGTGAGCTCAGCGAGTTCACCCTGATCCGCAGCTACGTCACGGAGAGCCGCCCGCCGGACACCCTCGTCGTGCGCATCATCGAACGTGAACCCGTGGGAGCGATCGCCTCGGCGACCGGCTTCGACCTCGTCGACGCGGCCGGGGTCGTCATCCAGTCCGGCGCGGACCGGCCGGCGGGGTACCCCATCATCACGGCCACCGGGGGAGCCAGCGGTGCCGGCTTCCAGGCCGCCGTCGCCGTGGTCTGGGCGCTCCCGGAGGGCATCCGCAGCCAGCTCGACAGCGTCGCGGCCGCCACCAAGGACGACGTCACCCTCACCCTCACCGGGGGAGCGCGGGTGGTCTGGGGCAACGCCGAACGGTCCGAGTACAAGGCCGTCGTGCTCAGCGCCCTCATCGTGAGCCATCCGGTCGGCAGTGTCACCGAGTACGACGTCTCCTCACCCGACAGCGCCGTCGTCCGCTGAGGCGGGACCGGCCGCCGAATCGGCTCCCCGGAGTCCGGTTCTGCTGGGATCGCGCTGAGTATTCGCGACACGCGGGCGCGCCTCCCCATGGCGCCCCGCCTGGCCCCTAATTTCGAATTTAGGAATTGCATACTCAGCATAACTTTAAGCCTCGAGTAGAGGTTTAGGGTTCCACCGGAGGCCGGACGTGTCAACTAATCAGAACTACCTAGCAGTCATCAAGGTTGTTGGAATCGGCGGAGGCGGCGTCAACGCCGTCAACCGCATGATCGAGCTCGGCCTCCGCGGGGTCGAATTCATCGCCATCAATACGGATGCCCAGGCACTCCTGATGAGCGATGCCGACGTCAAGCTCGACGTCGGCCGCGACCTCACCCGGGGTCTCGGCGCCGGAGCGGACCCCGAGGTCGGCCGTCGTGCCGCCGAGGACCACGCCGAGGAAATCGAAGAGGCGCTGGCCGGAGCCGACATGGTCTTCGTCACCGCCGGAGAGGGCGGTGGCACCGGTACCGGTGGCGCGCCCGTCGTCGCACGCATCGCCAAGTCCATCGGCGCCCTCACCATCGGTGTGGTCACCAAGCCGTTCGGCTTCGAGGGCAAGCGCCGCCAGGCCCAGGCCGAGACCGGCGTCGCCTCGCTCAAGAACGAGGTCGACACGCTCATCGTCGTGCCGAACGACCGGCTGCTGGAAATCAGCGACCGCGGCATCAGCATGCTCGAGGCCTTCGCCACCGCCGACCAGGTGCTCCTCGCCGGTGTGCAGGGCATCACCGACCTGATTACCACGCCGGGCCTGATCAACCTCGACTTCGCCGACGTCAAGTCGGTCATGCAGGGCGCCGGTTCCGCCCTCATGGGCATCGGTTCCTCCCGCGGAGCCGACCGGGCCATCAAGGCGGCGGAACTCGCCGTGGCCTCGCCGCTCCTCGAGGCGTCGATCGACGGTGCCCACGGGGTGCTGCTGTCCATCCAGGGCGGCTCCAACCTCGGTATCTTCGAGATCAACGACGCGGCCCGCCTGGTGCAGGAAGCCGTTCACCCCGAGGCCAACATCATCTTCGGTGCCGTCATCGACGACACGCTGGGTGACGAGGTTCGGGTCACCGTGATCGCGGCCGGCTTCGACGGCGGTGAGCCCGGCGCCAAGGTCGCAGAGGTCCGCCGCTCCGACCTGGTCGCCGCCGGAGTGGCCGCCGGAGTCTCCGGTGGAGCCGCCGGCGCCATCGCCGGCGCCGCAGCCGCATCCGACGGTGTCACGGCCGCCGAGCCCACCGGTTCGGTCTGGTCGACCGACGCCGCCGCGAGCACTCCCGTCGCCGACCCCGCCTTCGAGGACGATTCAGACGACCTGGACATCCCCGACTTCCTCAAGTGATGCCGCGGTCGCGCTCGCTGGTCCGGGTTCCGTCATGACGGACCCCGGGCTGGTCGAGCGGTTGGCCGGGGTGCGCGACGGTATCGCCGACGCCGCCCGCAGTGCCGGCCGTCCGGTCGAGGAGATCACCACCGTCGTGGTGACCAAATTCCAGCCGGTGAGCCTCGTTCGCGAGCTCTTCGAGCTCGGGGTGCGGGACTTCGGCGAGAGCCGTCACCAGGAGGCCCAGGCCAAGGCCGCCGACCTGGCCGGCTCGGGCATCCGGTGGCACTTCGTGGGACAGCTGCAGGGAAAGAAGGCTCGCCAGGTGCGGGCCTACTCGTCCGTCATCCACTCGGTCGACCGGGAGTCCCTGGTGACCGCGCTGGGTGGCCCCGTCGGCACTGCAGGGGGCACGAACGCCGACGACGGCGTGAACGTCGACTGTTTCGTGCAGGTCAACCTGACCGACGATCCCGCCAGGGGCGGGGTCTCCATCGCCAACCTCGCACCGCTGGTCGAACGGGTGCTCGAATCCGACGGACTCACCCTGCTCGGGCTGATGGCCGTTGCGCCGCTCGGCGCCGAACCGAGGCGCTCCTTCGCCCTGGTCAGTGAGCTGGGGGCGCAGATGCGCCAGATAGCCCCCGACGCCCGATACCTGTCCATGGGCATGTCCCAGGACTACGCAGCCGCCATCGCCGAGGGCGCGACACACCTGCGAATTGGCACCGCAATCACCGGGAATCGCCCGGCACCGGTTAATCTGAAAACGTCGTAATACCAACACGGAGGTAGAGATGTCCAACCCGCTCAAGAAAACCATGGTCTACCTGGGTCTGGCAGACGAAGAGCTGGAATATGAGGAACCCGCCAAGGCTCCCGTCTCCACGCTCCCCACCCAGTCCGCGCACGCGGCGCCGACCCACGCCAGCACGGCGAATGCCTCGCACTCGTCCGGCCGCGCACCGGTCACGCCCCTGCACAAGACCTCCACCCCCAAGAATGTTGTCGTGTCTGAAATGAACGAGATCCTCACCGTCCACCCGCGTCAGTACCGCGACGCGCAGGTGATCGCCGAGTCCTTCCGTGAGGGCATCCCGGTCATCATCAACCTCTCCCAGATGAGCGATGCGGATGCGCGCCGTCTGATCGACTTCGCCAGCGGCCTGTCCCAGGGGCTGTACGGCAAGATCGAGCGTGTCACCGCCAAGGTCTTCCTGCTGTCCCCGTCGCACGTGGTCATCTCCGGTGACAACGCCGCAGAGGAGGGGGACGCCGATTCCTCCTTCTTCGCCCAGTCCTAACGCAACGTGTCTGTAGTCTCCCTGATCGGCGCGTTGCTCTATTACGCGCTCCTGCTCTACTTCTTCGTGATGTGGGGTCGGTTCATCGTCGACCTGGTTCGCGGTGTCAATCGGTCCTGGCGCCCGCACGGCCTGATTCTCGTGCTCATCGAGTTCGTGTACACCGTGACGGATCCGCCGGTCAATTTCTTCCGCCGTATCTTCCCGCCGCTGCGCTTAGGCCCGATTGCCTTCGACTTCGGCTGGAGCCTGACGATGCTCTGCGTGATCATCGGCATGTGGATTACGGCGATTCTGTTCTGACCCGGAGCCCGACCACGGCCCCGGCATGTATTCTGGATCGATGGCGGCCAACCGCCCCGGTACCCACCGGGTGCGGATTGCGCCTAAGCACGTGTTCGCACAACTGTTCGCAAATAAGTTTTGAGGTGGAAAGCCATGGCGCTAACTCCGGAAGATGTAGTCAACAAGCGGTTCCAGTCGACCAAGTTCCGTGAGGGATATGACCAGGACGAGGTTGACGACTTCCTCGACGAGGTCGTTGTCGAGCTGCGTCGTCTGACCCAGGAGAACGAGGACCTCAAGGCCCGTCTCTCCGGCGGCGAGACGGCTGCCCCCGTCAGCGCAGCCCCGGCCAAGGCCGCCGAGCCCGTGAACACCCCGGAGCCCGTCGCAGAGCCGGTCGCCGCAGTGGTTCCCGCGCCCGTCGCCGCCGCCCCGGCGCCCGCAGCCGAGGTCGACGAGACCGCCGGCACGACCAACCTGCTGCAGCTGGCCCGCCGCCTGCACGAGGAGCACGTCAAGGAAGGCGCCGAGAAGCGCGACGCCCTGATCGCGGAGGGCCACGCCACGGCGGCCCGCGTCATCGCGGAGTCCGAAGCCAAGCAGCGCGCGCAGATCAACATCCTCGACAAGGAGCGTTCGGTCCTCGAGAACAAGATCGAGGAACTGCGCACCTTCGAGCGCGAGTACCGCCAGAAGCTGAAGAGCTACATCGAGGGTCAGCTTCGCGACCTCGACTCCACCTCGCCTGTCGGCGCCGGTGCGGGCAAGGACTCGGGCAACTCGCCGAAGGCGAGCTTCCAGGGCTTTGGCGCGTAACACTCCCACGAAGGTCAGTTACCGCGCCCTTCTCGTCCTGGCCCTCGTGGCCGTGGGCGGGTATGCGTTCGATCAGATCAGCAAAGCCCTCGTCGTTTCATCGATGACCGAGGGCGAGACCGCCCGGGTTCTGGGTGATGTGCTTCAACTGCACTTCATCCGGAACCCCGGTGCGGCCTTCTCCTTCGCCACCGGCCTCACCTGGGTGTTCTCACTCATTGCGGCCGGTGTCGTTGTGTTCATCGTGTGGTTCGCCCGCCGCATCCACTCGCTTCGGTGGGCCACGGTCTTCGGGCTCCTGCTCGGCGGCGTGCTCGGCAATCTCACCGACCGCCTGTTCCGTGAGCCCAGTTTCGGCCTCGGCCACGTGGTCGACTTCATCTCCACCCCCTGGATGATGCCGGCGATCTACAACATCGCCGACTCCTGCATCGTCGTGAGCATGGTGCTCTTCATGCTGCTGACGATTCGCGGCATCGGCCTCGACGGCCGCCGCACCACCTCGGCGGATGCAGCAGCATCGGCCGCCGACGAGTCGCCGGCAGCCCCGGCCCCCCTCGTCACCCCCAACTGAACGGCATCATGGAAAACCGAGCCCTTCCCCTTCCCGACGGCCTGGACGGTGTGCGCGTCGATGCGGGCATCGCCAAGCTCTTCGGCTTCTCCCGCAGCTTCGCGGCCGAGATCGCCGAGTCCGACGGAGTCACCCTCGACGGAGTCGTGGTCGGCAAGTCCGACAAGCTGCGCGCCGGGGCATGGCTGGATGTGAGCTGGGCACCCAAGCAGGACCTGGTGATCGTTCCCATCGCTGTGCCGGATCTCACGATCGTGCACGACGACGACGACATCGTCGTGATCAACAAGCCCTCAGGCGTCGCCGCACACCCCAGCGTCGGCTGGACCGGCCCCACCGTGCTCGGCGCCCTCGCCGCCGCCGGGTACCGGATCGCCACGTCCGGCGCTTCCGAACGGGCCGGCATCGTGCACCGCCTCGACGTCGGCACGAGCGGCCTGATGGTCGTGGCCAAGTCCGAGGCCGCCTACACGCACCTCAAGCGCGCCTTCCACGACCGCGAGGTCGACAAGATCTACCATGCCGTCGTGCAGGGCCACCCCGACCCGTCCAGCGGCACCATCGACGCTCCCATCGGGCGCCACCCGCGTTCGGACTGGAAGTTCGCCGTGATCGCCGGCGGTAAGGACTCCGTCACCCACTACGAGACGCTCGAGGCCTTCCCGTCCGCGTCGCTGCTCGAGGTGCATCTGGAAACCGGGCGCACCCACCAGATCCGCGTGCACATGGCCGCCCAGCGGCATCCGTGTGTCGGTGACGCCATGTACGGCGCCGACGCGAAGATCTCGGCCAGACTCGGCCTCACCCGGCAGTGGCTGGTGGCCAAACAGCTCTCCTTCGAGCACCCGTCCAGCCGTGAATGGGTGACCTTCGACGCGGAGTACCCGGACGACCTGGCAAACGCCCTGCGCATCCTGCGCGGCGATTAGGCTGGAATACCACCCTCCTTCTCCATCAGTACAACCCCAGAGCAGCTGGAGCAGTCGTGTCACCGCAGAATGATTCGTTCGTCCACCTTCACGTGCACAGCGAGTACTCCATGCTCGACGGTGCCGCCCGGGTGAAACCCCTGATCGCGGCCGCCGCAGAGCAGGGTATGCCCGCCATCGCGGTGACCGACCACGGCAACGTCTTCGGCGCCTTCGACTTCTGGAAGACCGCCACCGACGCGGGCATCAAGCCCATCATCGGCACCGAGGCGTACATCACCCCGGGCACCGACCGCCGGGACAAGACGCGGGTGAAGTGGGGCACCAACGCGCAGAACCGCGACGACGTCGGCGGTAGCGGCGCGTACACGCACATGACCCTGCTCTCGGAGAACACCGAGGGCATGCACAACCTGTTCAGGCTCTCCTCTCTCGCGTCGCTCGAGGGCTACTACTTCAAGCCCCGGATGGACCGCGAGCTGCTCAGCACCTACTCCAAGGGCCTGATCGGCACGACCGGGTGCGTCGGTGGCGAGGTGCAGACCCGGCTCAGGCTCGGCCAGTACGACGAGGCCAGGCAGGCCGCGGGGGAGCTGCGCGACATCTTCGGCAAGGACAACTTCTTCTGCGAGATCATGGACCACGGCATCGACATCGAGCGCCGTACCATGACCGACCTGCTGAAGCTCGCCAAGGAACTCGACCTGCCGCTGGTTGCCACCAACGATCTGCACTACACGCACGCCCATGACGCCACGGCGCACGCGGCCCTGCTCTGCGTGCAGTCGGCCTCGACGCTGGACGACCCGAACCGGTTCAAGTTCGACTCGAACGAGTTCTACCTCAAGACGGCCGCCGAGATGCGCCACCTGTTCCGGGACAACCCGGAGGCCTGCGACAACACGCTGCTCATCGCCGAGCGGTGCGAGGTCAAGTTCAACACCCAGGCCAACTACATGCCCCGGTTCCCCACCCCGGAGGGGGAGAACGAGGAGAGCTGGTTCATCAAGGAGACCGAACTCGGTCTGCAGCGCCGCTACCCGAACGGCATCTCGGACGCCGTCCGCAAGCAGGCCGACTACGAGGTCGGTGTCATCACCCAGATGGGCTTCCCCGGCTACTTCCTCGTCGTCGCCGACTTCATCAACTGGTCAAAGGACAACGGCATCCGGGTCGGCCCCGGACGTGGTTCTGGCGCCGGCTCCATGGTCGCCTACGCCATGGGCATCACCGACCTCGACCCGCTCGTGCACGGTCTGATCTTCGAGCGCTTCCTCAACCCCGACCGTGTCTCCATGCCCGACTTCGACGTCGACTTCGACGATCGTCGCCGCGGCGAGGTCATCCACTACGTCACCGAGAAGTACGGCGCGGAGCGCGTCGCCCAGATCGTCACCTACGGCACCATCAAGGCCAAGCAGGCCCTCAAGGACTCCAGCCGCGTTCTCGGCTTCCCGTTCGGCATGGGCGACAAGCTCACCAAGGCCATGCCGCAGCCCATCATGGGCAAGGACATGCCGCTCACCGGCATGTTCGACAAGGACCACCCGCGCTACCGCGAGGCCGGCGACTTCCGCGCGGTCATCGAAACCGACGCAGAGGCCCGCACGGTCTTCGACACGGCTCTGGGCATCGAGAACCTCAAGCGCCAGTGGGGCGTGCACGCCGCGGGTGTCATCATGTCCAGCGACCCGCTGATCGACATCATCCCGATCATGCGCCGTGAAGCGGATGGCCAGATCGTCACCCAGTTCGACTACCCGGCCTGCGAGAGCCTCGGGCTGATCAAGATGGACTTCCTGGGGTTGCGCAACCTCACCATCATCGACGACACCCTCGACAACATCGAGGCCAACCGCGGCCACCGGCCCGTGCTCGAGGACCTCGGCCTCGACGACCCGCTCGCCTACGAGCTGCTCGCCCGGGGCGACACTCTCGGCGTGTTCCAGCTCGACGGCGGCCCCATGCGGGCGCTCCTGCGCAGCATGAAGCCCGACAACTTCGAGGACATCTCGGCCGTCATCGCGTTGTACCGGCCCGGCCCCATGGGTGCCAACTCGCACACCAACTACGCCCTGCGCAAGACCGGCCAGCAGGAGATCATCCCCATCCACAAGGAGCTCGAGGAGCCCCTCAAGGACATCATCGGCGGAACCTACGGACTCATCGTCTACCAGGAGCAGGTGATGTCGATCGCGCAGAAGCTGGCGGGCTTCTCGCTGGGCCAGGCCGACCTGCTGCGCCGCGCGATGGGCAAGAAGAAGAAGTCCGAACTGGACAAGCAGTTCGAGGGCTTCTCCGGCGGAATGATGGCCAACGGCTACTCGATGGAAGCCGTTACCACCGTGTGGAACATCCTTCTACCGTTCTCCGACTACGCCTTCAACAAGGCCCACTCGGCCGCCTACGGCGTTCTGAGTTACTGGACCGCCTACCTCAAGGCGCACTACCCGGCCGAGTACATGGCGGCCCTGCTCACCAGCGTCGGGGACGCGCGCGACAAGCTCGCGCTGTACCTCAACGAGTGCCGCCGCATGGGCATCCAGGTGCTGCCGCCGGATGTCAACGAGTCGATCGGCTTCTTCGCCGCCGTCGGCACCGACATCCGTTTCGGTCTCGGCGCCGTGCGCAACGTGGGCTTCAACGTCGTCGAGGCGATCCGTGCCGCCCGCACCGAGAAGGGCGCCTTCGAGTCGTTCCACGACTTCCTCCGCAAGGTTCCCCTGCAGGTCACGAACAAGCGCACCGTGGAGTCCCTGATCAAGTCGGGCGCGTTCGACTCCCTCGGCGCCACCCGCCGGGCGATGTTCGAGATCCACGAGGGCGCGGTCGACTCCGCGGTCAAGATCAAGCGCGACGAGTCGCACGGCATGGTCGGATTCGACTTCGACAGTCTCTTCGACGACCCGCAGGAAACCGAGCAGGTGCCGGAGCGACCGGAGTGGACGAAGAAGGAGAAGCTGGCGCTCGAGCGCGACATGCTCGGACTCTACGTCTCCGACCACCCGTTGGCCGGCCTCGAGATTCCGCTGGCCAAGCACGCGAGCACCACCATCACGGATCTGATCACCTCAGATCACACCCAGGATGCCGACACCGTCACGGTGGCCGGGCTCATCACCAATGTTCAACACCGCATCGCCAAGAAGTCCGGCAACCAGTACGGCATCATCTCGGTCGAGGACTTCGGCGGTGAGATCGACGTCATGTTCATGGGCAAGGCGTACCAGGAGTTCTCCCTCGACCTCATCAGCGACTCGGTCGTGGTCGTGCGGGGCCGGGTCAGCATGCGCGACGACGGCATGAACCTGCACGCGTACAGCATCTTCGCCCCCGAGCTCGGTCAGGCCTCGGATCACGGCACCCTGTCGATCACTCTGTTCGAAGCGCGGGCGACCACGGACACCGTGACCCAGCTCGGCGAGGTGCTCAAGCGCCACAGCGGTACCTCCGAGGTGCGCCTCAAGCTCATCAAGGGCGATGTGGCGCGAGTCTTCGAGCTGCCCACCCGGGTCACCGTCACGGCCGACCTGTTCGGCGAGCTCAAGAGCCTCCTCGGCCCCTACTGCCTCACCTAGACCCGCGAACTGTGAGCCGGGCCGGGACGGGCGCGTTTCTGGGGCTTCACTCACAGTTCGCGGGACGTGAAGGGTCAGCGCAGGATCTCGACCATGAGGACCCAGGCGTCGAGCATGGAACCGATCACGGTGAGGATCAGGCCGGCGGCCACCCAGTACAGGGCGGCGCCGGCCAGGGACCCGTCGTTGCCGAACACCAGGAGCAGTGCGCCGACGATGAGCGGCACCAGCTGGGCGGCCGCGATCGGAAGCGACAGCAGGCGCGCGGCCCGTGGCCGGGTCGCCTGCCTCATGCTCTGGCTCAGGGATACCCCGTGCAGGAGCACGGCTGCGGCCGCGGCGGCGAACAGTTCCGCCCCGAGCGCGGAGCCCGGCTGGCCGGGAATGAGGATCAGCGCGCTCGACACGACCACCAGGACGAGCGACCCGATGGCCGCCGCTGCCCGCGCTGACACCCCGGCCAGGCCCAGGATCTGGCGGATATTGACCGAGATCGCCACCATCACGAGCCCCGCGAGGGCGGCCGCGGCCCCGGCCGTCGCCACGGCGAAATCGGTCCATCCGGTGGTCACCGGCTCAGTCATGCGCACACGATAGCGCGGGCGGTACGCGGGCTGGGAGGAGGCCGTCCGCGCGCGCTCCCGACGACCCGGGCGATCACGGCGCGGACACCAGGATGTTGACAGCCTCAGGTCCTACGCTGAGTGCATGAGAACGCGCACCAGGGAACCGATCTACAGCACGGCCATTGCGGCCGGCCGAGGCATCTTCGGAGTCTTCCGGCTGCGGCCCTCCGTCACCGGCCTCACCCATCTGCCGGATGCAGGCGGAGCGGTGATGGCCATCACCCACTTCGGCTATGCCGATTTCGCCCTCGTCGAGTGGATGACCTGGCGCAAGAACGGCCGGCACATCCGCTTCATGGCGAAGAAGGGCGCGTTCGACAAGCCCGTTGTGGGCTGGCTGCTCCGGGGCATGCGGCACATCAACGTCGACATGACCGCCGGCGCGCAGGCCTATGCCGACGCGGTGCGCGCGTTGAGCGCCGGTGAGCTGGTCGGGGTGTTCCCCGAGGGCGGCGTGAACGCGTCGTTCACCGTGCGGGACCTCAAGACCGGAGCCGCACGCATGGCCCAGGAAGCCAGGGTGCCCATCATCCCTGTGGCCGTCTGGGGCGGCCACCGGCTGATCACCAAGAACCACAAGCCCTCGCTCGGGGAGGCCTACCGCACCCCGGTGAGCTTCGCCATCGGCGCACCCATGCACGTGGGCGCCGACGAGGACCCGCAGCAGGTCACCGACAGGCTGCACGCCACACTGCAGACCCTGGTCGACGGAGCCCAGGCCCGGTACCCTGAGCCCGGCTCCGGGCGGTGGTGGCAGCCCGCCCACCTGGGCGGCACCGCCCCGACGCCGGCCGAAGCTGCCGCGACGGAAGCAGAACGCCAGCGCCGAAAGGCCGCGGCACGCGAGGCCCAGGCCGCACTCTGACGGGCGTGCTCTGACGGGCGGCGCCGGCTGACGCGCCTAGAGCGTTTCGCCCAACGCGCGGTAGCGGCGCTCGTGGTAGACCAGCGCCTCGTCGTCGTCGCCGAGCCCGCCGCCCTCGATCTGCACCACGATCACTGCCGCGTTGTGCACGGAGACCCGCTCGACGATCCGGCCGACCATCCAGGACGTCACGTTGTTGAGCACCGGGAGGCCGTGCGGGCCCACGCGCCAGTGGTCGCCGAGGAAACGCTCGGTGTTAGGTCCGGCGAGGCGTTCGGCCAGCGTGCGATTGCGCAGCCCGAGCAAATGGATGACCACGCGCTCCGTCTCGGAGATGGCCGGCCAAGAGCTCGCGGACCTGGCCATGTTGAAGGTGGCCAGGGGCGGCACCGCCGACAGCGACGCGAGCGATGTCGCGGTGAAACCGACGGGGGAGCCCTCGGCGTCCAGGGCGGTCACCACCGACACCCCGGCGGCATGCCGACGGAACGCGTTCTTGAACGCGGCCAGGTCGCCGGGGGCGTGGGGATCGGTGTCGAGAGCGGTCGCCTGGGGCAGCGCGGTCGACCGGATGGTGCCTTCGTTCATACTGGTGCCAATCGTTTCACCTGCCAGCCTATTCCCGTGCCCTGACGGTTGTTGGATAAGCTGGGTCGACATGATTCAGACGATTGACCTCCGAGGAACGCGGCCTGCTCCGGCCGATCTGCTGGCCGCTGTACCCCGGGCTCTGACGAGCGTCACGGTCGCCAGCGACGTCGCCGCGGAGCTGATCGACGACGTGCGCGCACGCGGCGAAATCGCCCTGCTCGACCAGGCCGAGCGCCTCGACCGGGTGCGCCCCGAGTTCGTGCGGGTGCCCGCCGCCCACGTCGAGGAGGCCCTCGCGGCCCTCGACCCCGCGGTGCGCACAGCCATCGAAGAGACCATCCGCCGGGTGCGCCTGGCCAGCCTGGCCCAGGTGCCGCCGCAGGTCACGACAACCATCGCCGACGGCGCCGAGATCGTGCAGCGCTGGCGGCCCGTGCAGCGCGTCGGGCTCTATGTCCCCGGCGGCAAGGCCGTCTATCCGTCCAGCGTGGTGATGAACGTGGTGCCGGCCCAGGTCGCCGGCGTCGGCTCCATCGCGCTCGCGTCTCCGCCGCAGAGCCACTTCGGCGGCCGTGTGCACCCCACGATCCTGGCCGTCGCCGGCCTGCTCGGTGTCGACGAGATCTACGCCATGGGCGGGGCCGGGGCCGTCGGGGCCTTCGCCTACGGGGTTCCGGGGCTGGGGCTCGACCCCGTGCAGCTGGTCACCGGGCCGGGCAACGTCTACGTCGCGGCCGCCAAGCGCCTGGTGCGCGGTGTGACGGGCATCGACTCCGAAGCCGGCCCGACCGACATCCTGGTGATCGCGGATGCCGCCGCCGACCCCGCGTTCGTCGCCGCCGACCTGGTCAGCCAGGCCGAGCACGACGAGCTCGCGGCGGCCGTTCTCGTCACCGACTCCGCCGAGCTTGCCGGCGCCGTCGAGGACCTGCTCGAGGAGCTGGCCGCAACGACCACCCACGCCGAGCGGGTCACGGCGTCGCTGAGCGGCACACAGTCGGCGATCGTCCTCGTCGACGATCTCGACCAGGCCGCCGCCTTCAGCAACGCCTTCGGACCGGAGCACCTCGAGATCCAGACCGTCGACCCCGACGCCGTCCTGAGCCAGATCGACAACGCCGGAGCCATCTTCCTCGGCCCGTACGCGCCGGTCAGCCTCGGCGACTACGCCGCGGGCTCCAACCACGTGCTGCCTACTGGGGGACAGGCACGATTCTCCTCGGCCCTCGGCGCCTACACGTTCCTGCGCCCGCAGCAGGTGGTGCGGTACAGCCGTGAGGGTCTGGCCGGCGTGGCCGACCACATCCTGGCGCTGTCGTCGGCCGAGGCGCTGCCGGCGCACGGCGACGCCGTGACGGCGCGCTTCGCGGGGGATGCGGCGCGGTAGGCTTTTCCCACCATGTATTGCCCGTTCTGTCGCCACCCTGATTCCCGTGTCATCGACTCGCGCACCAGCGACGACGGGCTCTCGATCCGCCGTCGTCGGCAGTGCCCGGAGTGCGGCCGCCGGTTCAGCACCACCGAGACCGCCAGCCTGAACATCATCAAGCGCAGCGGCGTCGTGGAGCCGTTCAGCCGAGAGAAGATCGTCTCCGGCGTGCGCAAGGCCTGCCAGGGCCGCCCGGTCACCGATTCCGACCTGGCGATGCTGGCCCAGAAGGTCGAAGAGACCATCCGGCAGACCGGCGCGTCCCAGATCGAGGCCAACGACATCGGCCTGGCCATCCTGGCCCCGCTCCGCGAGCTCGATGAGGTCGCGTACCTGCGCTTCGCCAGCGTCTACCAGGCGTTCGATTCCCTCGAGGATTTCGAGACCGCGATCGGCCAGCTGCGCACCGAACACGCCGAGGCGGATGCCCAGGCCGAGGGCCTGGACCCCGGTGCCCGGGCCGAGAGCTGACCGTGTACCGCACCCTCTTCACACACGTCCTCACCCGCATCGATCCCGAACAGGCCCACCACCTGGCCTTCGAGGTCATCCGGTGGATTCCCCGCCTGGGCCTCGGCCCGCTCGTGCACAGGGTCACCCGCCCGCGCACCGACATCGGCGTGACCGCCCTCGGACTGCACTTCGACTCGCCGTTCGGCGTCGCCGCCGGGTTCGACAAGGACGGCCAGGCCGTCATCGGGCTCGGCCGGCTGGGCTTCGGCCACGTGGAGGTGGGCACCCTCACCGCCGTCGCGCAGCCGGGCAACCCCAAACCGCGCCTGTTCCGCCTGATTCCCGACCGCGCAGTGATCAACCGGATGGGATTCAACAACGGCGGCGCCGCCGCGGCCGTTGAGCGGCTGACACGGGTGCGCGCCAGCCGGAACCGCCCGGTCCTCGGCATCAACATCGGCAAGAGCCGGGTCACCGCGGTCGAGGACGCCACGGCCGACTACCTGGTCAGCACGCGCCTGCTGGCGCCCATTGCCGACTACCTCGTGGTGAACGTGAGTTCCCCCAACACCCCCGGGCTGCGCGGACTCCAGGAACTCGACCAGCTCGCCCCGCTGTTGAGCGCCGTGCGAGACGAGGCCGGCGGCACCCCGCTCCTGGTGAAGATCGCGCCGGACCTCACCGATGACGAGGTCACCCGTATCGCGGGCCTCACGGTCGAACTCGGCCTGGACGGTATCATCGCCACCAACACCACCATCAGCCGCGACAACCTCTCGACGGATGCCGCCGTCGTGGCCGCGGCCAGCGCCGGCGGGCTCTCCGGCGCGCCGCTGCACGCCAGGTCCCTGGCCGTGCTGCGGCTCATCCGCGCCACCGTCCCGGCCGACCTGTGCGTCATCTCGGTGGGCGGGGTGGAGACGGCCGAGCAGGTCGCCGAACGTCTCACCGCCGGCGCCACTCTCGTGCAGGGCTACACGGGGTTCCTCTACCTGGGTCCGCTCTGGGCCCGTCAGATCAACCGCGGACTCGACCGGCTGCTCGCCGGGCGCTGATCGGCCACGGCGTTTCTCGCGCCGGAGGCTATTCGGTCGGACCGGGCAGACCGGGGTCGACGATCAGGCCGAGATCGGCCAGCTGCGTCGCCAGGCTCGCGCCGTCCGGGCCGTAGACCCAGAGCGGGTCCGGCTTGGCCTCCACGGCATCCTTGGCCCGGCGTCCGGCCAGCACGGCCTCGCTGGGGGAGAGGCGCCGGATGGCCACGGCCGCGACGCTCTGCGGGAAGTCCTGCTGGAACTCGCTGTAGATGGCCTCGTCGTGCTGGCCGTCGTCGCCGATGAGAATCCACTGCATTTCGGGGAATTCCTGGGCCAACCGGCGCAGGTTCTCCCGCTTGTGCTCCCGGCCGCTGCGGAACAGCCTGTCGTGGGTGGGGCCCCAGTCGGTGAGTAGGAGCGCCCCGGCCGGGTAGAGGTTGCGGGAGAGGAAGCGGCTCAGCGTCGGCGCGACGTTCCACGCTCCGGTGGAGAGGTAGATGACGGGGGCGCCGGGTGTCGCATCCGCGAGCCTGTCGAGCAGCACCGCCATGCCCGGCGTGGGAACCCTGGCGTGTTCGTCGAGCACGAAGGTGTTCCAGGCCGCAAGCAGCGGGCGCGGCAGGGTGGTGACCATGACGGTGTCGTCCACGTCGGAGATGATTCCGCGGCGGACGTCGGGTGCCACGACGAAGACCGGTGCTTCGACGGGGGTGGATGCCTCGGTGTGCAGCATGGCGGTGTGCCAGCCGGGTTCCAGGGCCACGTCCATGACCGTGTCGACCACTCCGCCGCGGTCGGCCTGCACGCGGTGCGCATGCCCGCCGATGTCGATGGTGACCGTGACGTCGTTCACGGGAACGCTCAGGAAGCTCCGCCAGCCTCTGATGCTCGCGTCACGGCCGTCGTTCCGGCGCCGTTTGCGGGCGACCGCAGCGGCCGTGGCCGGCTTGGCCAGGAGCACCCGGCAGAGCACCCGCACCCGCTCGGGGGTGCCGTATCCGGTGTACGGAATGACGATGGGCTTGTGTCCGCGCCGTCGGGCGAACTTCTCCCGCTTGTCGTGCAGCCAATCCTCGATTCGCGCCGCGCGGTGCATCATGCGTGCAGGGTTCAGCGGGGCGGAGGCCGTGGCGGGGAACTTTGACACAGTTCAGTCTCTCATGGGCGGCGCGGCTGTCCGGGACGAGCGGCGCGGTACGTGCCGCCGACCGGCCGGATGCGCGACGCGCCCGGTGATCGGGTTTCTGCCCGTTTGGGGGGCAGGTATAGTGCTCAGCCGTCAGCGTGGACCCCTAGGATTGTGACGTATATTCAAGGAGGACACGTGGCGCTGATCGACCTTTTCGGTGAAGACTCGCTCGCACAGGGCCGGCAGGTTCGTACCGAACCTATCCAGCAGCGCAGTGCGGCCCGTCTGACCGCCCTGCTCGACGCGGCTGCCGAGGTCGTGGACGAAGTCGGTTTCGACCGGATCACCACCGCCATGGTCGCCGAACGCGCCGGAGCCTCCATCGGCACCGTCTACCGCTATTACCCCGACCGCGTCGCCGTGCTCGAGGGTCTGCGCGAGCGCGCGGTGATGCGCTACCGCCAGCGGGTCTCCGACCTGCTCAAGGAGACCCAACCGAGCACGTGGTGGGAAGCCGTGGACTGCGGAATCTCCGCCTTCGTCGACCTGTACCGGGCCGAACCCGGTTTCCGGATCCTGCACTTCGCCGACCGCGAGCGCGCCCAGGCCAGCGTTCCCGACGAGCTGGACTCGGGATTCTTCGCCAACCAGATCGCGGGCGTCTTGTCCGAGCAGTTCGGCCTCTCCGGCGGCCCCGAGCTGATCTTCCGCCTCGAGGTGGCCGTGGAAATGGCCGACTCCCTGCTGTCGCGTGCGTTCACCTGGAACAGCCAGGGCGACGAACGCTTCATCGCCGAGTGCCGGCGCATCATGCACGACTACCTCGTCGGGTTCTACGGCACCGAGTCCTGATCGGCGCAGTCCCGATCGGGGCAGTCCCGATCGGTCGAGTCCCGACCGGGACGTTCGCCTCTGGCGTGATCGGCGCATTCACCGGCAATCCGCTTTGGATCTGGCTCCGAACAATGGTTGGCTAGTCTTTCCGTACTTGCCCGCTTCCGTTCCCTCCGTACCCGGGGAGTGACGTCGAGCGTCAAGCCGCTTGGAGGACCGAGCCAGCCATGATCGAGTTTCATTCCGTCAGCAAGAGATTCCCGGACGGCACCCTGGCCGTGGAGGACTTCAGCCTCGTCCTGCCCTCGCACCAGACCACGGTGCTCGTGGGCTCGTCCGGCTCGGGCAAGACCACCCTCCTGAGGATGATCAACCGCATGGTCGACCCGACCAGCGGCTCGATCGAGATCGACGGCGAGGACATCGCCACGCTCGCTCCGGTGAAACTCCGCCGCGGCATCGGCTATGTCATGCAGAACTCCGGACTGCTGCCGCACCGCACCGTCGTCGACAACGTCGCCACCGTTCCGCTGCTGCGCGGCACCCCCAAGCGCCAGGCCAGAGCGGATGCCCTCGCCATGCTCGATACCGTCGGTCTCGACCGCTCCCTCGCCGACCGGTACCCCAGCCAGCTGTCCGGCGGCCAGCAGCAGCGTGTCGGCGTGGCCAGGGGCCTGGCCGTGAACCCGAACATCCTGCTCATGGACGAACCCTTCGGCGCGGTCGACCCCATCGTGCGGGCCGAGTTGCAGCAGGAGCTCGTTCGGTTGCAGAAGGACCTCGACAAGACCGTGGTCTTCGTCACCCACGACATCGAAGAGGCGTTCCTGCTCGGCGACCAGATCGTCATCCTCCGTGAGGGTGGTCACATCGCCCAGGTCGGCACCCCCGCGGACATCCTCGCCCACCCGGCCGACGACTTCGTGGCCAGCTTCGTCGGTGCCGACCGCGGCCGCCGGGTGCTGCACCTGGAGCGCCACGGCGAAGAGGACGTCCTGGTGGACAGCGACGGCCGGCTCGCCGGGGTGCTCAACGACCCCGCGGCGAGCCCCACGGTCGCCGGCACCGAAGGCGCCCGATGACCTGGGTGCTGGCGAACCTCGGGTTGATCTGGGCGCGCACTCTCGACCATGTCGTGTTGAGCCTGCCCCCGATCGTGCTGTGCTTCGTGATCGCCGTGCCGTTGGGCTGGCTGGCCCGGCGCTACCGGGTGAGCCGCGGCATCATCCTCACCGGCGCCGGATTGCTCTACGCGGTCCCGTCGCTGCCCCTGTTCTTCGTTCTGCCCGCCGTGATCGGCACCGGCCTGCGCTCCCCGCTCAACGTGATCATCGCCCTGACCCTCTACGGCGTCGCCCTCATGGTGCGGGTCGTCGCCGACGGACTGGAGTCCGTGGACGCCGATGTGCGCCAATCGGCCTCGGCCGTGGGCTACTCGGCGTGGTCGCGGTTCTGGCAGGTCGAACTGCCGCTGGCCGGCCCGGTGCTCCTGGCCGGGATGCGGGTCGTCGCGGTGAGCACCGTGAGCCTGGTCACGGTGGGCGCCGTGATCGGCGTGCAGAGCCTCGGCAGCCTGTTCACCGACGGCTTCCAGCGCGGCATCCAGGCCGAGATCATCGCCGGACTCGTGGCCACCGTGGCCCTCGCGCTGATCTTCGACGGGGCACTGGTGCTCGCCGGACGCGTGCTGATGCCGTGGACCCGGAAGGTGGCGGCCGTCCGTGCGCCCGCCCCGGCGGAGGTGAGCGCCGCGTGAATCTCTTCGTCGACGCCATCGACTGGATCCTCGACCCGGCCAACTGGACGGGTCTGAACGCCATCCCGCTGCGCCTCGGCCAGCACCTGGTCTTCACCCTCATCACCCTCGTGATCGCCTCCGCGATCGCGATTCCGTTGGGCTACCTGATCGGCCACACCGGACGGGGCCGCGGACTCGCGGTCACCACATCCGGCGGCCTGCGCGCCATCCCGACCCTCGGCCTGCTCACCCTCGTCGCCCTCTGGGTGGGAATCGGCGTCGTCGCTCCCTACGTGGCCCTGACGGTTCTGGCGATCCCGCCGATCCTGGCCGGCGCCTACACCGGGTTCGAGGCCATCGACCGGCGCACGGTGGATGCCGCCCGCGCGGTCGGCATGTCGGAGCTGCAGATCGTGCGGAAGGTCGAGGTTCCCCTCGGCCTGCCGCTCTTGATCGGGGGCCTGCGCTCGGCTACTCTCCAGGTCATCGCCACGGCGACGCTTGCGGCCTATGTCGCCGACATCGGACTGGGCCGGTACCTGTTCGCCGGCCTGAAGAATCGCGACTACGCCGAGATGCTGGGCGGCTCGATCCTGGTGATCATGCTCGCCCTGGTGCTCGAGGGAATCTTTGCGCTGATCCAACGGTTTGTCGTACCACGGGGTGTTTCGGGGCGTCTGCGCACCGGCAGGCCCGGCAGCACCACGGCCACTACCAGCACCAGCACACTTCGCACGGACCGCCGCACAGCTCTCCGGTGACACAACTACCGAACCATCGGTACCTGAGGAAGGACAACAGCATGTTCACAATCACACGAGGCCGGCTCGCGCTTGTCAGCGCGGTCGCGGTTGGGGCTGTCGTAGCCCTTGCAGGGTGTGCATCCGGCGATCCGCTGGATGAGGGAAATAACAGCTCCAGCGCACCGGACACCATCGTGGTCGGCTCGCAGGACTACTACTCCAACGAAATCATCGCCGAGATCTACGCCCAGGCCCTGGAGAACGGCGGCTACACCGTCGACCGCCAGTTCCGCATCGGCCAGCGCGAGGCGTACCTGCCCGAAATCGAATCCGGCGCGATCGACGTCTTCCCCGAATACACCGGCAGCCTGCTGCAGGCCCTCGAGCCCGACGCCGCCGGCGGCACCGCCGACGAGACCTACGCGGAGCTGCAGGACGCGCTCCCCGACGGGCTCGCGGTGCTCGACATGGCGGATGCGACCGACCAGAACTCCTGGACGGTGACGAAGGCCTTCGCCGACACCTACAACCTCACCGACATCGCCTCGCTCACCCAGGTGACCGAACCGATCACCGTCGGGGGCAACTCCGAACTGGAAACCCGCCCGTACGGACCGACCGCCCTCAAGGAGAAGTACGGCATCGACATCGCCGGCTTCACCCCGGTGGAGGACAACGGCGGACCGCTGACGGTCAAGGCTCTGGTCGACAACACGATCCAACTGGCCAACATCTACACGGCCGACCCGAACATCGTCTCCAACGACCTCGTCGCCCTCGATGACCCCGACGGACTGTTCTTCCCCGACAACGTCGTTCCCGTGGTCTCCGACAAGGTCGACGACGGCGCCACCGAGATCATCAATGCCGTCAGCGCCAAGCTGAGCGCGGATGTCCTCGTGTCGCTGAACGCCCAGAGCGTCAACGACCAGGCCGCGGCCGACACCATCGCGACCGACTGGCTGACCAAGGAAGGCCTGATCTAGCGGCTCGGCTTATCACGGTCCAGCGGCGCAGTCCGCTGCTCCGTACCCTGCTCCACCGCGAACGGCCCCGTGATTCCACGGGGCCGTTCGTGCTGTTGCCCTAGGCGCTGACGAGCAGCACGGCGGGCAGCAGGATCAGCCCGGCCGTGGCCACGACCACGGCGCCGCGGCCCAGCGGCGGGAGAACCCGGCCCTGCCCGAGCAGACGACGCACCCGGGGCGCCACCAGCTCGGCGGACCAATCGGCGGGGGACTCGATGCGCCGCCGGTCGCCCAGGCCGTCCACGCCGAACCCGCCGAGGGCGTGCCCGGTTGCGGCGGCTCCGCTCGGGGCGCCGCCCGTGCTGATCCCGTCGCCGTAACCGGGAGCCGAGCCGCCGGCCCGCGTCGACGAGGCGCCAGCGCCGTCGATGGGCGCCGTTCCGACCAGCGCTATGGCCGTGGCCAGGGTGCGGTCGTCGACCACCTGCCTGGCCTGATCGTCGGCGAGCATCTCCACGAGCAGGGCCACGGCGGTCTCGGCACGGTTCGCGATCGGGAACCACGGCAGGGCACTGTGCCAGGACTTGAAGGCCAGCAGCACCAGGTGGTGCTGTTGCCGGAGGTGCGCGCGTTCGTGGGCCACTACACCGCGCAGCTGGTCGGCATCCAGCAGGCGCAGCAGCCCCCGCGACAGCACCGTGGCCGACCGGGTGGCGCCGGGCAGGCAGTAGGCCACCGGCGCCGCGTGGTCGATCACCCGGGTGCCGGTCTCGTCGAACGGCATCGGCTCGCTGAGCAGGGCGATCAGGGTATGGTGCCGGCGCCGCTGCCGTTCGGCCCTGACGAACGTGGCGCCCAGGTTCAGCAGCAGGTGCGCGGCGAGGATGAGTGCCAGGCAGAGCGCCATGACGCCGGTCAGGGTGGCGCCGGCCGGCAGGGTGCCGGCCGCCACATGGCCGGCCAGAGCGCCGAGGGCCAGCAGGGGAGTCGGCCCGAACGGGATCAGGCCGAAGACCAGGAGCGACCCGATCATCGACACGCCGCCGGCCAGGGCGATGGACTGCCAGAGGGCCAGCGCGAGTCCGGGCGCGGTCGCCGGCCACGCCGCCGCCGCCAGCACGATGGGAAGCGGCCACGCCAGGATCACGGCCAGGACCATCAGGGCCAGCGCGCAGGTCAGCACGCCGCGTGCACCGTGCCTAGTCCGCTGATGGCGAACCGACGCTCTCGAGAAGCTCGCGGAGCATCCGGGCTTCCTGCGGGCTGACGTCGCCGATGAACCGCGCCAGCGTCGCCGTGCGGTCGCTCGTCGAGCCCAGAACCTCGTGCATGAGCTCGGCGGTGTGCTGGGCCCTGGAGCTCACGGCCGTGTACCCGTGCGGACGGCTGCCGCGGTCCCTGGTCACGAAACCCTTGTTCTCCAGGCGGGACAACACCGTGAGCACCGTCGTCGTGGCCAGCGGCTTCGCACCCGTGGCGGCGGGATCCAGCAGGGCGTCCCGCAACTCGTTGGCCGACAACGGCCGGTCGGCAGACCACAACAGGTCCATCAACAGTCTCTCGAGCACACCCAAACTTCCCATGTGGACTACTTTATCAAGCGAAACGGGTGTTTCTACGGCTCGTAGAATAGTAGTGTTCTACAACACGTAGAAATTTCAGGTCCGGGAGGGCACATGAACGAGTGGCTTGATCCGTTACTCCTGTCGAGGTGGCAGTTCGGCCTCACGACGGTGTACCACTTCCTTTTCGTACCCCTCACCATCGGTCTCGTGACGACCGTCGCGATCTTCCAGACCGCCTGGTACCGCACGAACAAGGCCAAGTACCTGCAGCTCACCCACTTCTTCGGCAAGATCTTCCTGATCAACTTCGCCATGGGCGTCGTCACGGGAATCGTGCAGGAGTTCCAGTTCGGCATGAACTGGTCGGACTACTCCCGTTTCGTCGGCGACGTGTTCGGGGCCCCGTTGGCCTTCGAGGGCATCACGGCGTTCTTCCTCGAGGCCACCTTCATCGGTCTGTGGATCTTCGGCTGGGACAAGCTGCCGAAGGGGCTGCACCTGGCCACCATCTGGCTCACCACCGTGGGGAGCATCGCGTCGGCGTACTTCATCATCGCCGCGAACGCTTTCATGCAGAACCCGGTCGCCTACCAGATCAACGAGGTCAAGGGCCGGGCCGAGCTCACCAGCATCGGGGAGCTGCTCACCAACCCGATCGCCCTCGCCGCGTTCCCGCACACGATCTTCGCCTGTTTCATGGTCTCCGCCGGACTGATCATCTCGGTGGCCGCCTGGCACCTGTCGCGCAACCAGCACCTCGAAACCATGCGGCCCGCACTCAAGTTCGGCCTCTGGATGATGGTCATCGCCGGCGCCCTGACCACCCTGATGGGCGACCAGCTGAGCCTGGCCATGGTCCAGGCCCAGCCCATGAAGATGGCCGCGGCCGAGGCGATGTATCACACCGCCACCGGAGCCAACGCCTCCTTCTCGGTCTTCACCCTCGGCACTCCGGACGGTGTCAGCGAACTCTTCTCCATCCGCATCCCGTACCTGCTGTCGTTCCTGTCGACCCACACCTTCGACGGCACCGTGGAGGGCATCAACAACCTCCAGGAGCAGTACGTCCAGCTCTACGGGCCGGGCGACTACTCGCCGATCATCTGGGTGACCTACTGGTCCTTCCGCTGGATGATCGGTCTGGGCATCGCCCACATCCTCGTCGCCGTCGGCGGCCTCTGGGTCACCCGCAAGGGGCGCAACCCCAAGACCTGGATCTGGAAGGTCGCGATCTGGTCCTTCCCGCTGTCGCTGCTGGCCATGAGCGTCGGCTGGGTCTTCACCGAGATGGGTCGCCAGCCCTGGCTGGTGTTCGGTCTGCTCAAGACAGCGGATGGCGTCTCGCCGAACGTGAGCGGGCTGGAGATCCTGATCTCCCTGATCGCCTTCACTCTCCTGTATGGCGCTCTCGCCGTCGTGGAATTCAGGCTCATTCTCAAGGCCGTGCAGAAGGGCCCGGACGACGCGCCGGTACCCGACGCTGTGTCCGGCGAAATCAAGCAAACGACCACGGTCTACTAGGAGCTCACCATGGAACTCAATATCCTGTGGTTCTGGATCATCGCCGCGATGTTCATCGGGTACTTCGTCCTCGACGGGTTCGACTTCGGCGTCGGCATGTCCCTGCCCTTCCTCGGTAAGGACGACACCGACCGCCGGGTGCTCATCAACACCATCGGCCCGGTCTGGGACCTCAACGAGACCTGGGTGATCGTGGCCGGGGCGTCCCTGTTCGCGGCGTTCCCGGAGTGGTACGCGACGATGTTCAGCGGCTTCTACCTGGCCCTGCTCCTCATACTGCTCGCGTTGATCGCCAGGGGGGTCTCCTTCGAGTACCGTCACCAACGTCCAGAGCTCAAGTGGAAGAAATCCTTCGACACCATGATCGTGGTGGGCTCGGCTGTGCCTGCCCTGCTCTGGGGCGTGGCCTTCGGCAACGTCGTGCGCGGCGTGCCGCTCGATGCGAACTTCAACTACATCGGCACGTTCTTCGACCTGCTCAACCCGTACTCGCTGCTGGCCGGCCTGACCACCCTGCTGTTGTTCTTCACGCACGGCGTGATCTTCGTCTCCACCAAGACCGAGGGCGACATCCGGGTGCGAGCCAGGGCGCTGGCCATCCGGTCCGGCGTCGTGACCATCGTCGTCGCGGCGAGCTTCCTGGTCTGGACCACCCTGGCGTACGGAACCCTCGCCTCCGGGATCCTCGCCGCGGTCGCCGCGGTGGCGCTGATCGCGGCGTACCTGGCCAACCTGCGCGGCAACGAGCGCACCGCCTTCGGACTCATGGCCGTGACCATCGGCTTCGCCGTGCTGACCCTGTTCGCGTCGCTGTTCCCCGACGTGATGCCGGCCAGCAACGACGTGGCCAACAGCCTGACCATCGAGAACGCCTCGTCGACCCCATACACGCTGCAGGTGATGAGCTGGACCGCCCTGATCGCGGCCCCCGTGATCCTGGCCTACCAGGGCTGGACCTACTGGGTCTTCCGCAAGCGGATCACGCGGACGCACATCGAAGCCGCCGTACACTAGATCGGCATGCGCCCCCTCGATCCCCGGCTTCTCAAACACGCCTCAGCCGCGTGGTGGTTCCTCCTGGTCGGAGCGCTCCTGGGCCTGGCCCAGACCCTCACGATCGTGGCCTTCGCGTGGCTGCTCAGCCAGAGCATCACGCTGGCCGTCGATGGTGAATCGTTCGATTTCCTGCGCAGCACCGTCGCGGCCCTGGCCGGGGTGGTGGTCGTTCGGGCCGTGATCGTCTGGCTGCTCGAGGTGGCGGCCAACCGGGGTGCGGCGGCCGTCAAGAGCCAGCTGCGCACCGCGGTGCTCGACCGTCTCGCCGAACGCGGGCCGGACTGGCTGGCCGGGCAGCAGGATGCGCGGATCGCCACGGTGGTCACCAGCGGTCTCGACGCCCTCGACAACTACTTCGCCCGCTACCTGCCGCAACTGCTGCTCACCGCGATCGCCACACCCATCCTCATTGTGGTCATGCTCTGGCAGGACCCGGCGAGCGGCATCACCGTGATCATCGTGCTGCCGTTCATCCCGATCTTCATGATCCTGATCGGGCAGGCCACCCAGACCGTGCAACGCCAGCAGTGGGATGCCCTGCAGCGGCTGTCCTCGGGCTTCCTCGACGTGGTCGGTGGCCTGGCCACCCTCAAGATCTTCGGTCGGGACCGCCGCCAGGCGGCGCGGCTGACCGGCCTCACCGACGAATACCGTGGACGCACCATGACGGTCCTGCGGGTGTCCTTCCTCAGCGGCTTCGTGCTCGAGCTGGCCGGCAGCCTGTCGGTGGCGCTCATCGCCGTCTCGATCGGGCTGCGCCTGGTGGATGGCTCGCTGCTGCTGGGCGTCGGCCTGTTCGTGCTGCTGCTGGCCCCTGAGGCATTCCTGCCGCTGCGCCAGGTGGGCGCGCAGTTCCACGCCGCCGCCGACGGCCTGGCCGCCGCCGAGGAGGTCTTCTCGATCCTGGACGGCGACGCCGGAGAGCAGCAGGCACCGCGGCCCGCCGGAGCCGAGCGCACGACAGCGCCTGCCCGCCCCGCCGCCCTCCGCTTCGACGGGGTGAGCGTTCGCCGCGGCGACACCAGCACCATCGCCGGGTTCAGCGCCGACTTCCCGGCCGGTCGGCTGAGCGTCATCAGCGGCCCGAGCGGGGTCGGTAAGTCCACCCTGATCGGCGCCCTGCAAGGATTCGTCCCCTTCGACGGTGCCGTCTGGCTCGGGACAGAGCGTGTCACCCCCGACGACCGCCGCGAGTGGCTGGCCTGGGCCGGCCAGAAGCCCGGCCTGTTCGCCGGCACCATCGCCGGCAATGTGGCGCTGGGGGAGACCGTCGTGGACGACGAGCTCGTGCTCACCTCGCTCCGGCGGGCCGGGGCCGCAGACCTCGACCCGGCGTTGCACCTCGGTGTCAACGGTGCCGGACTCTCCGGCGGCCAGGCCCAGCGGGTCGCAGCGGCCCGGGCCATCTACCGGTGCCTTGCCCGGGAGTGCGCTGTGCTGGTGCTCGACGAGCCGAGCTCTGCGCTCGACGAGGCGGCCGAGGCCGCCCTGATCGCAGGCCTGCGGGACCTGGCCGCCCAGGGTCGCATCGTCATCGTCGTGAGCCACCGCGGCGCCTTCGTGGACGCGGCCGAGCACGTCGTCCGCCTGAGTGAGGTCGCGCATGTCTGAGCCCAGGGCGAATCGCTCCACCTGGCTGCCCTCACCGGCAGCCCGATCGGTCCTCCGACTGGCGCAGCCGCGCGCGCGGCGCAGCCTCCCCGGCCTCGCCGCGGGCGTGGTCAGCGCGGCCAGCGCCGTCGCGCTCCTCGCCTGCTCTGCCTGGCTCATCACCCGCGCCGCCGAGATGCCGCCCATCATGTTCCTCGGCATGGCCGTGGTCGGCGTACGCGCCTTCGCGCTGTCCCGCGCGGCCTTCCGCTATGTGGAACGCCTGACCAGCCACGACGCGGCCTTCCGCCAGCTCGGCGCGCTCCGGCTGGGCATCTTCGCCCGGCTCCTGCCGCTGGCCCCGGCCGGGCTGTCGGAAACGCGCCGGGGCGACCTGCTCACGCGCCTGGTGCGCGATGTCGACGACCTGCAGGACTTCCCCTTGCGAGTTGTACAACCCCTCGCAACCTCGGGCCTGGTGGCCCTGCTCAGCGTGATCGGTGTCTGGACGGTCCTGCCGGCGGCCGGGCTCACCCTCGCCCTGTGCCTCGTCGTCGCAGGCATCGTGGGCACCGTCGCCTCCGCGGCGCTGGCCGCTCGCTCCGAGCGCGCCCTCGCCCCGTTGCGTGGTGCCCTGGCCGACGAGGTGCTCGAGGTCGTGGAGAACCTGGATGTGCTCACGGCCTTCGGGGCGCTCGAGGCGCGCCTGGACGACCTCAGGGTCGTTGAGGACCGGTTGCGGCGCGCGGCGCTGCGGCGATCGACCGGGGCCGGAGTGCAGGCCGCGGTGATCTCGCTCGGAGCCGGAGCTGCCACGGTCCTCGCCCTCATTGCGGCGATTCCGGCGCTGGGCACCGGTGGATTCTCCGGACCGGCCCTGGCCGTGGTGGTGCTCGTGCCGATGGCGGTCTTCGAGGTCTTCGCGATGATCCCGCCCGCTCTGAGCGCCTGGCGACAGGTGCGCTCCAGCGCCGAACGCGTGGCGACGGCGGTGCCGGAACACGTTCCCGCCGAGATCCCCGCCGAGGCGGCACTGGATTCCGCGACGTCGACGGCGCCGCTCAACGGTGCGTCGGGAGCGCCTGGCAGCCCGCTTCTGGAACTCACGGGCCTCGACGCCAGCTGGCCGGGTGCGCTCGCGCCTGCCGTGGCCGGACTCTCCCTGCGCCTGGACGCGGGTGATCGGGTGCACCTGGCCGGCGCCAGCGGGGCAGGCAAGACGACTCTGGCGCAGACCCTGGTGCGCTTCCTCGATTACACCGGGTCGTACCGGGTCAACGGCGTCGAAGCCCGTGACCTGACCCCATCCGACGTGCGGCGGATCGTCGGCCTGTGCGAGCAGCGGCCATGGCTGTTCGACGACACCATCCGGCAGAACCTGCTCTTCGCCCGGGAGTCGGCCGATGACGACGAGCTGCTGACGGTTCTCGACCGGGTCGGTCTGTCCGAATGGGTGAGCCGGCGTGGCGGCCTGGATGCCCGGGTCGGCGAACGCGGCGCCCTGGTGTCGGGTGGGCAGGCCCAGCGCATCGCTCTGGCCAGGGCCCTGCTCGCCGACTTCCCGGTGCTCATCGTGGACGAACCGACGGCCAACGTCGACACGGGCCTGGGCGACCGGCTGGTGCGGGACATCCTGTCCGCAGCGGCGGACGGCGGACGCGCCGTGCTCCTGATCTCGCACACGCCGGTGCCGGCCGATCTGATCACCCGCACGGTGACGCTCACTGCCCCAGCCGGGCGGCAGGTCTCCCTGCTCTAGGGGTCACTCCGGGGGGAGCTCGTGTTCCATGAACCGGGCCTCCCGGCGCTTGACCCAGTGCTTGACCAGAGCCACGACGAGGACGAACACGGCGATGACCGCGACGAACAGGTACCCGGCGAAATGCAACTGGTCAGAGATGCTCCGGTAGCCCTCAGCGGCGGCGGCGCCGACCGACACGTAGGCGAGGGTCCAGATGACACAGGCGGGCACCGTCCAGCTCAGGAAGGTGCGATAGCGCATGGTGCTCATGCCGACGGTGAGCGGGATGACCGAGTGCAGCACCGGCAGGAAGCGCGACAGGAACACCGCGATGCCGCCCCGCCGGGCCAGGTACCGCTCGGCGCCCGCCCAGTTCTTCTCGCCGATGCGCCGGCCCAGCCAGCTCGCCCGGATCCACGGGCCGAACCGGCGGCCGAGGTAGAAGCCGATGCTCTCCCCGGCGAGGGCGCCCAGGATCACGGCGACGACCAGTGCGACGTATTCGACCGGCCCGTCCACAGCCGTGCTGGCGACGATCACGATGGTGTCACCGGGAACGACCAGCCCGATCAGCACCGAGGTCTCCAGGAGCATTCCCACCCCGGCCAGGAGGGTGCGTACGATCGGGTCGACGGCCCCGACGGCGTCCAGGATCCAGTTGAGTACGTCGTTCACCTCGCCAGCCTAGGGTGTGTGCCTGCGCGGGTGGTGTGCGCCGATCGCGTCCCACGGCGGGCCCATCCACCCGGTCGCCGCCCCTAGGCTGGGCGGGTGCAGTCGATACCCCCTCAGCCCGATCGGGGCTTCGCCCCGCACGCTGAATCCGTGTACTCCAGCCGGCTCCCGCACTGGATCGACCCGGCCGTGGCCTTCGACCTGCTGTACGGCCGGTCCAGCCATGCCGTGTGGCTGGACGCCGGGGCCGGCGCGACGGCCGGAGTGAGCTATCTCGCAGCGGCCCACGCCGGCTCACGGTTCGTCACAGCATCGGCCGGGGCCGGCACGGTGACCTGTTCCCGGCCCCTCGACGCCACGGATGCGCCGCGTACCACCAGCGCCGGCATCTTCGACTTCCTCCGGGCGGACCTGGTGCCCCCCGGGGCCGCTTGGGTGCCCGCAACCGGCCCCACGGGCGACGGGTTCCGGCTCGGCTGGGTCGGCTGGTTCGGCTATGGCCTCGCCGCACCCGCGGCGCATGACGGCTCCGGGGACCGTTCGAGAGGGGACACTCCCGATGCCGCACTGCTCTTCGTCGACCGTGCCATCGCCTTCGACCATGCGGCCCGAACGGTCACCCTGCTCGCGATCACCGGGCCGGGCGTCACCGCGGCCGACCTCGACGCCTGGGTGCTCGACACCGCCCGCACCCTGGACCATCGGACACCCGACACCGAGCCGCACGACACGCAGGCCCCGGCTGCGCGACCGGACCAACCGGCCGCATCCGACGTCCCCCGTGAGGTGCGCTGGCGGCACGACGCCGTCGAGTACGTGCGCCTGATCGAGGCCTGCCAGGAACACATCGTCGCCGGCGACGCCTACCAGCTCTGCCTCACCAACGAGGTCACCGTGGCCGGTCGTTTCGACCCCCTGGAGGTCTACCGGCGGCTGCGCACCGGAAGCCCCAGTCACCACGGCGGCATGCTCAGGTTCGGCCCGTTCGCCCTGCTCAGCGCCTCACCGGAGGAATTCCTGTCGGTCAGCCCGGCCGGGCGGCTGCGGACCCGGCCGATCAAGGGCACCCGGCCGCGTTCGGCCGACCCCGCCGAAGACCGCCAGCTGCAGGGCGACCTGCTCGCCAGCGACAAGGAGCGCGCCGAGAACCTCATGATCGTCGACCTGATGCGCAACGACCTGGGCCGTGTCGCCGCGCTCGGCTCGGTGGCGGTGACGTCGCTGCTGCAGGTCGAGAGCTACCCGCACGTGCACCAGCTGGTGAGCACCGTCGAGGCCCGCCTGGCCCCCGGCCTCTGCGCCGTCGACGCCATCGAGGCCTGCTTCCCCGCCGGATCGATGACCGGGGCTCCCAAGGCCAGCGCCATGCGGATCCTGGCCACACTCGAGGGCGGCGACCGGGGCGTCTACGCCGGGGCATTCGGCTACCTCGGGGTGGACGGCGCCGTCGACCTCGCCATGGTCATCCGCAGCATCGTCCTCGGCCCGTCCGGAGCCTCGATCGGCACCGGCGGCGGCATCACCGCCCTCTCCGTCCCCGCTGAGGAAATCGAGGAGACCCACATCAAGGCCAGGGCCCTGATCACGGCCATCCTGGCGTCCTCGCCGGCGGCTGAAGCGGCGGATGGCCAGGGTTTAGTAACCTAGGAGCTTGGGCGTCGCCAGCGGCCCGAATTCGCTGCGCAGAACGTCACCTCACCACAATGAATGAGAGCCACGTGGCACACGAGCACGACACCCAGTCCAACGGTCCGGAAGAGGAAGACGGCTACGACTTTGCCGCCATCCAGGCGAAGTGGGCTCCCATCTGGGATGAACTCGAACCGTTCCGGACGAGCGACCCCGATGACAAACGCCCGCGCAAGTACGTGCTGGACATGTTCCCGTATCCCTCGGGCGACCTGCACATGGGCCACGCCGAGGTGTACGCGCTCGGTGACGTCGTGGCGCGGTACTGGCGCCAGCAGGGCTTCAACGTGCTGCACCCCATCGGGTGGGACTCCTTCGGCCTGCCCGCCGAGAACGCCGCTATCAAGCGCGGCATCGACCCGCGCGGCTGGACCTACGACAACATCGCGCAGCAGAAGAAGAGCATGAAGCTCTACGCGGCCTCGTTCGACTGGTCGCGGGAACTGCACACGAGCGACCCCGAGTACTACAAGTGGAACCAGTGGCTGTTCCTGCAGCTCTACAAGAAGGGCCTGGCCTACCGCAAGGACAGCTGGGTCAACTGGGACCCGATCGACCAGACCGTGCTCGCCAACGAGCAGGTCCTCGCCGACGGCACCAGCGATCGCAGCGGCGCCGTCGTGGTGAAGAAGAAGCTCACCCAGTGGTACTTCAAGATCACCGACTACGCGGACCGTCTGCTCGACGACCTCAACCAGCTCGAGGGCACCTGGCCGGCCAAGGTGCTCAACATGCAGCGCAACTGGATCGGCCGCTCCATCGGCGCCGATGTCGACTTCGCCATCGAGGGCCGCGACGCCCCGGTCAGCGTGTTCACGACCCGCCCGGACACCCTCTTCGGCGCCACCTTCATGGTCGTCGCCCCGGATGCCGACCTGGCCGCCGAGCTCGTCGCCGACTCCTCGCCCGAGGTGCGCGAGCGTTTCGCCGCCTACCTGGTGCAGGTGCAGAACAGCACCGAGATCGAACGCCAGGCCACCGACCGGGAGAAGACCGGCGTCTTCCTCGAGCGGTACGCCATCAACCCGGCCAACGGCGAGCGCCTGCCCATCTGGGCCGCCGACTACGTGCTGGCCGACTACGGCCACGGCGCGGTCATGGCCGTGCCGGCGCACGACCAGCGCGACCTCGACTTCGCCCTGCGCTTCGACCTGCCGGTTCGGGTCGTCGTCGACACCACCGCCCCCGTCACCGGGGTCATCCCGGTCATCACCCCCGGGATGCTGGACGGCTCCGAGGAGCTGCCGGCGCTGGACTCCGACGCCCTCGACCCGGCCCAGTCCGGCACCGCCCTGACCGGGGAAGGCCGCCTGGTCAACTCCGGCGCGCTCAACGGTCTCACCAAGGCCAACGCCATCAAGCGGATGATCGACACTCTCGTGGCCGACGGAACCGGGCGCGCGACCAAGAACTACCGCCTGCGCGACTGGTTGATCTCCCGCCAGCGTTACTGGGGCACCCCCATCCCCATCATCCACGGCGCAGACGGCACCGAGATCCCGGTCCCGGAGGACCAGCTGCCCGTGCTGCTGCCGCCGACGGAGGGCCTCGACCTCAAGCCCAAGGGAACCTCGCCGCTCGGCGGTGCCACCGACTGGGTGAACGTGACGAACCCGATCGACGGCACACCGGCCAAGCGCGACGCCGACACCATGGACACCTTCGTGGACAGTTCCTGGTACTTCCTGCGGTTCCTCAACCCCACCGACGACACCAAGGCCTTCGACCCCAAGGAAGCCGACAAGTGGGCGCCCGTCGACCAGTACGTCGGTGGTGTCGAACACGCCATCCTGCACCTGCTCTACGCGCGCTTCATCACCAAGGTGCTCTTCGACCTGGGCTACGTCACCTTCACCGAGCCGTTCACTGCGCTGCTCAACCAGGGCATGGTCATCCTCGACGGCGCCAAGATGAGCAAGAGCAAGGGCAACCTGGTCTACTTCACGGAAGAGGTCGACAAGTTCGGTGTCGACGCCGTGCGCCTGACCATGGCGTTCGCCGGGCCGCCCGAAGACGACATCGACTGGGCGGACGTGTCCCCGGTCGGCTCGGCGAAGTTCCTGGCCCGCGCCTGGCGTGTCGCCCGCGACGTCACGAGCGCCCCCGAGGTGGAGTGGAAGACCGGGGACGTGGCGCTGCGTCGCGTCACCCACCGCTTCCTCGCCGACGCCCCGTCGCTCATCGAGGCGTTCAAGTTCAATGTCGTCGTCGCCCGCATGATGGAGCTCGTCAACGCCACCCGCAAGGTCATCGACACCGGCGCGGGCGCCGGCGACGCCGCCGTGCGTGAGGCGGCCGAGGTGACCGCCATGGCCCTGAACCTCTTCGCGCCGTACACCGCGGAGGACATGTGGGAACGCCTGGGCTACGAGCCCTGTGTCGCTCTGGCCCAGTGGCGGAAGCCCGACCGCAGCCTGCTCGTGGCCGAGTCGGTCACCGCCGTGGTGCAGGTCGACGGCAAGGTGCGCGACCGCCTCGAGGTGTCCCCGAAGATCTCCACCGACGACCTGGAAGCTCTCGCTCGGGCGTCCGCCGCCGCGATCCGGTCGATCGGCGATCGCGAGATCGTCAAGGTGATCGTCCGGGCACCGCGCATGGTGAGCATCGTCACCAAGCCGTAGCCCACTCGCTCGGCCGCGTCCGGCCCCGGGCGTAGCGCCCTCGACGCCGGCCCCGCCTCCACAGGCGGGGCCGGCGTCGTGTTCTCCCCAGGGCGGGCGTCCACGCTTCCCGCACCCCGTACCGGTTCCTAGCCTGCCGGTATGGACCTCGACCCGTTCGACAGCCTGGCGCCCGTATCTCGACCCGGGGCCGCCGGCTGGCGTGCCCGCCTGCGTGAACCCGGCCGGGCGCGGATGCGTATCGGCGTGGGCGCGGCCGTCGTGCTGCTGCTCGCAGCCCTGGGGATCGCCGTCGCCGTGACCGCCGTGGGCCAGGTGGGCCACAGCGTCGAGGTCGCCGCGAACCGGGGCGCGGCCGGCCCGGCTGCCTCAGGGGCAGCCACCCCCGGCCCTGACGGCCCCCACGGGACCGCGGGCGTCGTCGGCGCGCAGGGCTCGTCCGGAGCGACCGCCGCGGGGGAGGAACCGGACGGGGACGGCGCGACGGGTGAGGGTACCGCCGCGGCGCCGGCGATCTTCGTGCACGTGCTGGGGGCCGTGGCGCACCCCGGTCTCTTCGAGGTGCATGACGGCGCCCGGGTGGTCGACGCCGTGGCGGCCGCCGGCGGCCTCCTGGCCACGGCCGACCAGTCCGGCGTGAATCTGGCCCGCCTGGTCTCCGACGGCGAGCAGCTCTACGTGCCGGCCCAGGGCGAAGTCGTGGCCGGCGCGCCGCCCGTGGCCGCCGGCGGGGGAGGGAGCGGCAGTGGTGGGGGAGTCACCGGCAGCGGGGCCGCGGCCGTCAGGGTGAACCTCAACACGGCCACGCTGGCCGAGTTGGACACACTGCCGCGGATCGGACCGACGATGGCCCAGCGCATCCTGGACTACCGCGACGCGCAAGGCCGGTTCGGCAGTATCGACGACCTCCGCAACGTGACCGGGATCGGCGACAAGACCTTCGCCGCACTCCAGGACCTGATCACGGTCTGAGCAGGCCGGCATGAGCGGCACGGTGTCCCGATCCCGTCTGGCGCTCGGCCGCGTCGACCTCCGGCTGGTGCTCCCCGCCGCGGCCTGCTGGACGTCGGCCGGACTCCTGGTGGCCGCGCCAGGGGAGGCTGCCTATGTGGTGATCGTTCTGGGCGCGGTGGCGGCGGGCGCCCTGGTCTGGGCGGGCGGGAGCAGTCGCGCCGCCGGGCGTCCGCACACCGATGGTCCGTCGTGGCCCGCCCGGCTGCTGGGCACCGTAATGGTGTGCTGTGCGGCGGCCGCGCTGGCCGGTCTCGCCGTGGCGGTGCAGGCACCGGACCGGTACCCAGAGGGCGTGCGCGCCGCCATCGCGGCACACGAGGAGGTCACCGCGAGGCTCACCGTAGCCTCCAGCGCCGTTCCCGGTCCGCGCGCAGCCTTCGGCGGGTCGGCGCAGGTACGTTTCCGGGCCACGCTCACGACATTGGAGGGGGCACCGGCACACCGGTCGGAGCCCGCGCCCGCGGCGGCGGGCCGTTCCGGCCGCACCGGATTGGTCGTGCCCGTCGTGGTCTTCGCGCGGGTGTCCGAGTCCCCTCCGCGGATCGGGGAGGAGGTGAGGGTGGCCGGGACCCTCGTGGCCACCGATCCCGGTGACGCCGCGGCGGCCCTGCTGTTCGCCAGGGACGCAGCCGAGGTGCTGAGCCCGGCCCCGTGGTGGTTGGCCTGGGCCAACACCCTGCGTGCGGGCTTCGCCGCCGCGTCGGGCACGCTGCCAAGAGACGGGGCCGCGTTGCTGCCCGGGCTCGCCATCGGCGACACGTCGGCGGTGAGCGACGACCTCGACAGCGCGATGAAACTCAGCTCCCTCAGCCACCTCACGGCGGTCTCCGGCGCGAACTGCGCGATCGTGCTGGCTCTTGCCCTGCTGGTCGCCGCCGCGCTCGGCCTGGGCCGGCTGTGGCGGATCGGCGTCGGTCTGGCGGTCCTGGCCGGCTTCGTGGTCCTGGTGACCCCGGAACCCAGCGTGGTGCGCGCCGCGGCCATGGCCACCGCGGTGCTCGTATCCGGCTCGATGGGCCGGCCGGGCCGGGGCCTGTCCGCCCTGGCCATCGCCACGCTCTGCCTGGTCATCGCGGATCCCTGGTTGTCGCGCAGCTACGGCTTCGCCCTCTCGGTGCTCGCGACGCTCGGCCTGCTGCTGCTCGCGGCGCCACTCAGCCGCCGCCTGGCGCGCTGGCTGCCCCGACCGCTGGCCACGGTCCTGGCGATCCCGCTCGCCGCCCAGCTGGCCTGCCAGCCCGTCCTGGTGCTGCTCAGCCCCACCTTGCCGGCTTACGGTGTGCCGGCGAACCTGCTCGCGGGCCCCGCTGCACCCCTGGCCACCATCGTGGGCCTGGCCGGATGCCTCCTGCTTTCGTTCCTGCCCGGGCTCGCCACCTGGCTGATCTGGCTGGCCTGGCTACCGGCCACCTGGATAGCAGCGGTCGCCCGCACGAGCGCCGTTCTGCCCGGCAGCAGCCTGCCCTGGCTGGGCGGACCCGCAGGGGTGCTGCTCACGGTGGCCTGTACAGCGGCGGTGCTCGGCCTTGCGCTCCGCCGGACCCCGCTCGTGCTGCGCATCCTGAGCGCCGGCCTGGTCTGCGTGACCGTGGGGTGCACTCTGGGCACCCTGGTGGGCACGGGCCTCGGGCGGGCCGCGGCGTTCCCCGCCGACTGGCAGATCGCGGCCTGCGACATCGGCCAGGGTGACGCGGTCCTGGTGCGCGACGGCGAACGGGTGGCGTTGGTCGACGTCGGTCCGGACCCGGCGCTGCTGACACACTGCCTGGACACCCTGGGGATCGACACCGTTGACCTGCTCGTGCTCACACACTACGACCTGGACCATGTCGGCGGACTGGATGCGGTGATCGGCCGGGTGGGAACCGCCCTGGTGGGGGTGCCGGAGAACGCCGACGACGCCTTGCTGCACTCCCGGCTGGTCGAGGGTGGGGCCGAGGTACGGGAGGCGGCGCGGGGAGACAGCGGCATCCTCGGCGGCCTCGCCTGGCAGATCCTCTGGCCGATCCGGGGCTCCCCGCTCATGCAGACAGGCAACCCGGGAAGCGTCACGATCCTCTTCGACGGAGCCGGCATCCGGTCGGTGTTCCTGGGCGACCTCAACGAGGAGGCCCAGAACGCCCTCCTCGCCGCCGGGCCGATCGGGCAGGTCGACGTGGTGAAGGTGGCCCACCACGGTTCCCGCGACCAGAGCGCCGCGCTGTACGCCCAGTTGCGGGCGTCGGTGGGGCTGGTCTCGGTCGGCGCCGACAACGGCTACGGGCATCCGACCACATCGCTGCTTGACGTGCTCGCCTCGACGGGCACGGCCGTTGTGCGCACCGACCAGGACGGGATGGCCGTTCTCGCCCCCACCGCGCGGGCGCCCGCCGTCGGCCAGACCAGCGTGGACGAGGCGGCGCCGCCCGGGGCGGCCGGTGCGGCGCTCCGGGTCTGGACCGAACGGGTCGGCGGCACCCGGGTGGGCACCACCAGGGTCGGGAGCGTCGGGGGCTCCGGTTAGGCTGGAGCGGTAGCGAAGGGAGCCGCGTGGCCGCACGAACAACCGCACAGGCACGAACCGGCAAGCCGGCCGCGAAGGCGAGTGCAGCGAAGATTCCCCAGCTCGCCTGGCACCAGGTGCGACCGGCACCCGTGGTACTGGTGTCCGGCACCGAGACGTTCCTCGCCGACCGCGCCATCCGCTCCTTGCGGGACTTCCTCAAGCTGGAGGATCCCAGCCTCGAGGTCAGCGACATCCAGGCCGACAGCTACGCCCCCGGCGAGCTGCTCACCCTGGCCAGCCCGTCGCTCTTTGGCGAACCGCGGATGATCCGGGTCAGCTCGGTGGAGAAATGCAGCGACACCTTCCTCACCGAAGCCATCGACTACCTGCAGAACCCGGCCGATGACACCTATGTCGTGCTACGCCACGGCGGGGGAGTCCGCGGCAAGAAGCTGCTCGACACCATCCGCAGCGGAGTGGGCGGCGCCGTCGAGGTGGTCTGCGCCGAACTGAAGAAGGATTCCGACAAGCACGACTTCGCGACAGCGGAGTTCCGGGCCGCCGGGAAGCGCGTCACACCGAGCGCCCTGCGTTCCCTCGTGGCCGCCTTCTCCGACGACCTCGCCGAACTGTCGGCCGCCTGCCAGCAGCTCATCGCGGACACCGGCGCCGAGGTGACCGAGACCACGGTGGACCGCTACTACGGCGGCCGGGTCGAGACCAACGCCTTCAAGGTGGCCGATTCCGCGATCGCCGGCCGGCTGGGGGAGGCGCTCGTGACCCTGAGGCACGCGCTGTCGTCCGGGGCGGACCCGGTTCCGATCGTCGCCGCGTTCGCGAGCAAGATCCGCACCATGGCCAAGGTCTTCGGCGCCCGCGGGGGATCCGCTCAGCTGGCGGCCAGCCTGAGCCTGGCTCCGTGGCAGGTGGAGCGCGCCCAGCGCGACCTCCGCGGCTGGTCGGACGAGGGTCTGGCCCGGTGCATCGTGATGCTCGCCGAGACGGATGCCGCGGTCAAGGGCGCCGGGCGCGACCCGGTCTTCGCGCTCGAACGCCTCGTGACGGTAATCGCCAAACGCGGGGACTAGGGACGGTCGGACACCGTGACCGAGTCACGGTTCAGGTAGATCCAGACACCGTCCGTGTACTCCGGGTCGCCGCAGGTCTCACCGCTGACCTTGACCGGAAGGATCGTGGACGAGCCGACCAGATCGGCCTGTGACGCCGTCGCCTCGAACGATCCGGGCAGGGTCGGGCAGTACTCGAGTTGCACGCGGCCGTACAGATCGGTGAACTGCACCATGATCCGCTGGGTGGGCGCGGGCAGCACCACGGCGAGAAGAACCGCCAGGGCGGCCAGGCCCAGGCCGACCAGCCCGAGCACAGCGCCGAGGATGGTGAGGCCGCGGCCGGCCGGCATCCGGTTCTCGTCGTGGGCGTGCCCGGAGGAGGGCGAGGTCGGAAGCGAGGCCGCGAAGAGAACGCAGGCCCCGGCCAGCACGAGCACGAAGCCCAGGAGGCCGGCGAAGACCCAGGGGTTCAGCCCGGCGTACGCGGAGACCTGTGGTGCGAATCGGAGCCCGGCCGCGATCACGGCAGCGGCAACGGCGAACGCGGCGCCGAGCAGTCCGGCTTGGTGACGCCAGGGCGAGGACCCGGGGGCGGCCGGTGTCGCGGCCGATGCCGGGCCGCCGGCGCCGGGCTCACCGTTGCCGGGGTCACCGATACTGGGCTCCACGCTGCCTGGCTCACCGGAACTGGGCTGGGCCGCGCTCGGCTGACCCCCGCTGGTCTGTCCGGGAGAACTCGTGGCCCCGGTGGCCTGCTCGCTCGTCACGTCGACACCATAGCGTCGGCGGGCCGCGCCGGAAAGGGGCGCACGGTACGGCCGCACACGCAGAAAACCCCCGCCAGGGGCGGGGGTCTGTCTGTGTGGCGCCTCGTCAGAGAACGCCGACGGCCGAACTAGAGCGCGTTGACCGACTTGGCGATAGCGGACTTCTTGTTCGCTGCCTGGTTCTGGTGGATGACGCCCTTGCTGACGGCCTTGTCGAGCTTCTTGGAAGCAACGGCGAGGCTGGCGACAGCCTTGTCCTTGTCACCGGCGGCGACGGCGAGGCGGGTAGCCCGGATGGCCGTCTTGAACTCGCTCTTGACCGCCTTGTTGCGCTCCTGCGACTTCTTGTTCGTGAGGATCCGCTTGATCTGCGACTTGATATTTGCCACGTTTTTTACGCTTTCGTTAGGTTCTTGTTCGGATGGGCCGCCCGGTGATAGAGGGCACCGTGCGGCGAAAATCGTGTGGGGTGGGACCCAACACGCAAGCCAACAGGCAACGATACCAGCTATCCGGCCCGACCATGCACCGAATCGGGCTGATCTCGTCCTGGGCGGGCCTCCACCTCGGCGAGGATCTGCCCGAGCACTCTATCGAACCGGTGCGGACGGTGCAGGCTCACCAGATGACCGGCGCCGGGAACCGTCACGAGGGTGCCGTGCCGACTCGCGCGCAGGAAGCGTTTCTGGTGCAGCCTGAAATGGTCCCACGCCCCGTTGACCAGCCAGACCCGGCCCGGGTAGGCCGCCAGATCGGTCAGCGGTGTCAGGGTCCCCGTCTCCCGCAACCCCGCGTCCATGACCTCCAGGGCCACGCCTCCGGCGAGGACATCGGCGGCGCCGGCCGGCGGGAGCATCCGCCGCACCAGGAACGTGTGCAACCGGAGTCCGCGGTCGGGCAGCCGGTGGATCAGCCGGGCGAGCAGCCTGTAGCCGGCCAAGCCGGGCCCGCCGGGTTCGAACGCCGACCCCACGGCCACGAGGGCGAGCACCCGGTCCGGGTGCCGGGCGGCGTAGGCGATGGCGTAGTACCCGCCGAGCGAGAGGCCCACGAGCACGACCCGGCCGCCGAGGGCGTCGACGCCGGCATCGATGGCAGCGAGGGCACCGGCCACGGTGAACTCCTCGCCCAGCCTCGACCCGTGCCCGGGCAGGTCGATGGCGAGCACCGGGTGACCGGCCGCGGCCAGCACCTCGCGCTGGTGCCGCCACATGCTGGCCGACGTGCGGATGCCGTGCACCAAGACGACCGGGACCGGCATGTCAGGCTCCCCTGATGGTTCCGGACGCTCGGGCGCTGGCCACCGCCGAGGTGCGCGACCCCACCCCGAGCTTGCCGAAGATGTGCACCAGATGGGACTTCACGGTCGCCTCGCTGAGGAACAGGTCCTGCCCGATCTGCCGGTTGGACCGGCCGGCGGCGACGAGACCGAGCACCTCGACCTCGCGCGGGGAGAGCCGGCTCTCCGGAACCCTGGAGCGGTCGGCCAGGCGGGTCACGATGGCCGGTGCGAGGGCGCTCTGGCCGGCCGCGGCAGCGCGCACGGCCGTGATGAGCTCGGCCGGCGGGGCGTCCTTGAGCAGATAGCCGCTGGCGCCGGCCTCGATGGCACCGAGGATGTCGGCATCCGTGTCGTAATTCGTCAGGATCAACACGTGCGGGGCGCCGGGAATCGCGCGCACCCGCCGGGTGGCCTCGGCCCCCTGCATGGTTCCCGTCTGCCTCGGGGCGCCGGGCGCTGCCCCGCCGAACTGCAGGTCCATGAGCACGACATCGACCCGTCCGGACGCCGCCAGCGTCACCGCCTCCTCGGCCGTGCCGGCCTCGAGCTCCACGACCAGGTCGGGTTCCGCGCCGAGCAGGGCCCGCAGGCCGGCCCGCACCACGGGGTGGTCGTCGGCGAGCAGGACCCGGATCATGCCGCCACCTGCCCGGTCGGGAAGGTGACGGCCACGGCCGTGCCCTGACCCGGCGCGGACTCGAGCACGAAGCTGCCGCCGAGTTGCTCCACCCGTTGCCTGATGGCGACCAGCCCGAACGAGTCAGGGCTCTGGGCGGCCGCATCGGTGAGAGTGAAGCCCCGGCCGTCGTCGACGATGTCCAGGGTGACCTCATCGGTCATGTAGCTCAGCGTGATCTCGGCGCGACCGGCATCGGCGTGCTGGGCGACGTTGGCCAGCGACCCCTGGGCGATGCGCAGCAGGGTGGTTTCCAACGACATCGGCAGGGCCACGGCGTCCCCGGTGACGTGCAGGCTCACCCGGGTGGCCCGCCCATCGGTGGGCGCCGGGCGCTCCATCGAGGCCGCGAGCCTGGCCAGGGCGCCGGGCAGGGTCTGGGTGTCCAGGGCCGGCGGGGTGAGTTCGCGGATGAACCGGCGGGTCTCCTGCAGGTTCGCCGCGGCCGTGTCCCTGGCCAGTCGCAGATGGTCGAGGGCGGCCGGGTCGGTGACGGTGCGCTCGGCCGCGTGCAACAACAGTTGGATGCTCGAGAGCCCCTGCGCGACGGTGTCGTGGATCTCCCGGGCCAGGCGCTGGCGTTCGGCGAGGGTGCCCGCATCCCGGGCGGTGGCGGCGAGCTCGGCACGGGTGGCCAGCAGGTCGTCGATGAGCGTCTGCCGTTCGCCGGCCTCCCGCAGCAGCGCCCGGTAGCCCAGCCCGACCGCGACGGCCACTCCCGCGGCCACGAGCGGCCCCAGGGTCGCTCCCAGGCTCAGTCCCACGTGCAGGCTCATCGACCAGATCGTGAGGAGAACGCTCAGCAGCACCAGCGGAACGCCCGCCCGCAGGGGCAGCACGTGCAACTGGAGGAAGAAGAGGGGGAAGACGATGAACGCGGCATCCTCGGTCAACAGGGTCAGCGCGAGCCACTCGACCAGCAGCAAGGCCATCCAGACCGGCACGACCCAGCCGCGCGGTCGGGTCCTGGCCAGGCGGCCACCGCCCGCGTAGCTGGCGAGGAACAGCAGGGCCAACGCCACGATAAGAGCCGCATTCGGGGCCGCGTCCCACAGGGTGAGCACGATCACCAGCCCCGTCAACGCCACGATCAGCAGGTGCAGGCCGATCCGCAGCCCCGAGAAGACCGGGGTCAGGGCGGAATGCGGCAGGCCGTCGCCGATGCTGGTTGGCGGGGTGGGATCCCGCGGGATCGGGGTGGCGCGCACGGCGAGGCTGGACATGGTGATGCCAGCATAATCAGGCCGTGCGCGGCCGGCATCCGTCGAATGGATGAGCGAGCCAGGCCGTGGCAGGTCACCCCGATGCTGCGGGGCATGGGACAATTGGGCCATCATGTCACCGAGAGCTCTCAAGGCGCTGGAACCGGCCGCAACCGCCCCCGCGTTCATCCGTAACTTCTGCATCATCGCGCACATCGACCACGGCAAGTCCACGCTGGCCGACCGGATGCTGCAGATCACCGGCGTCGTCGACGACCGCTCCATGCGCGCCCAGTACCTGGACCGCATGGACATCGAACGCGAACGCGGCATCACCATCAAGAGCCAGGCTGTGCGCATGCCGTGGGAGATGGACGGCCAGACCTACGCGCTGAACATGATCGACACCCCGGGCCACGTCGACTTCACCTACGAGGTCTCCCGCAGCCTGGCCGCCTGCGAGGGCGCCATCCTGCTCGTCGACGCCGCACAGGGCATCGAAGCCCAGACACTGGCCAACCTGTACCTGGCACTGGAGAACGACCTCACCATCATCCCGGTGCTCAACAAGATCGACCTGCCGGCCGCCGACCCCGACAAGTACGCCAAGGAGCTCGCCAGCCTCATCGGCGGCAGCCCCGACGACGTGCTGCGGGTCTCCGGCAAGACCGGCGTGGGCGTGTCCGAGCTTCTCGACCGCGCCACCTCGCTGATCCCGGCCCCGGTCGGCGATGCGAACGCCCCGGCCCGCGCGATGATCTTCGACTCGGTCTACGACAGCTACCGCGGCGTCGTCACCTATGTGCGCATGATCGACGGGCACCTCAGCCCGCGCGAGAAGATCCAGATGATGTCGACGCGCGCCACCCACGACATCCTCGAGATCGGCGTCACCAGCCCCGAACCCACGCCGAGCAAGGGCCTGGGCGTCGGCGAGGTGGGCTACCTGATCACGGGCGTGAAGGACGTGCGCCAGTCCAAGGTCGGCGACACCGTCACGACGGCGGCCAAGCCGGCCACCGAGGCGCTGCCCGGCTACACCGAGCCCAAGCCCATGGTGTTCTCCGGCCTGTACCCGATCGACGGCAGCGACTACCCGGCGCTGCGCGAAGCGCTCGACAAGCTCAAGCTCTCGGATGCGTCGCTGGTCTACGAACCGGAGACCTCCGTCGCGCTCGGCTTCGGCTTCCGTTGCGGCTTCCTGGGCCTGCTGCACCTCGAGATCATCACCGAGCGCATCGACCGGGAGTTCAACCTCGACCTGATCACCACCGCGCCGAGCGTGATCTACGAGGTCACCACCGACGACAAGAAGACCGTCACGGTCACCAACCCGAGCGAGTTCCCGAACGGCAAGATCGCCGTCGTCGAGGAGCCCATCGTCAAGGCCGCGATCCTCGCGCCCAAGGACTACGTCGGCGTGATCATGGAACTCTGCCAGGGCCGCCGCGGCACCCTGCTCGGCATGGAGTACCTCGGTGAGGACCGGGTCGAGATCCGTTACACGATGCCGCTGGGCGAGATCGTGTTCGACTTCTTCGACCAGCTCAAGAGCAAGACCGCCGGCTACGCGTCGTTGGACTACGAGCCCATCGGCTCGCAGGAGGCCGACCTGGTCAAGGTCGACATCCTGCTCCAGGGCGAACAGGTCGACGCGTTCAGCGCCATCGTGCACCGCGACAAGGCCTACGACTACGGCGTCCTCATGACCGGGCGCCTCCGCAAGCTCATTCCGCGCCAGCAGTTCGACGTGCCCATCCAGGCCGCCATCGGCGCCCGCATCATCGCTCGCGAATCGATCAGCGCCATCCGCAAGGACGTGCTGGCCAAGTGCTACGGCGGTGACATCTCCCGCAAGCGCAAGCTGCTCGAAAAGCAGAAAGAAGGCAAGAAGCGCATGAAGATGGTCGGCCGGGTCGAGGTCCCGCAGGAGGCGTTCATCGCTGCGCTCTCCGGCGACGAACCGCCCAAGAAGGAAAAGAAGTAACCGTCATGCGACGCTCGACCTTCACCGACGCCGCCGTGACCTACGCCGCCATCGGCGGCACCCTCGCGTCCGACCTCATGCGCTACCCACCCAAGGGGCACCGGCCGCTCGAGCGCACCGTGCGCCTGGGCAGCGGCGAGGAACGCTTCCGCGCAGCGACCACGTCCCTGATGACCTGGGGCATCCAGCGGGGCAGCGGCATCGAGGTCACCGACCTCGACGCCGGAACAGGCGTGCAGTACACCGGCATCGTCTTCACCGACGACGGCACCCCGGCTCCCAACCAGGAGCACCCGGTGAACGAGGCCACCTTCGCCGAAGACGGCACCCCCTTCATCAGCAACGGCATGACCGGCGTGCTCAAGATCCCGAACGGCCCGTTCACGGTCGCCGCACCGGTGCGCGTGGTCTACGTCATCGACGAGGCCGACAAGATCGGCTTCGCCTACGGAACCATGCGCGGCCACCCGCAGAACGGCGAGGAAGCGTTCATCGTCGACCGCCGCCCTGACGACTCCGTCTGGCTCACGATCCGCTCGTTCTCCCGGCCCAGCACCTGGTACTACCGCCTGGCCTGGCCGGTCCTGCGCTTCCAGCAGGAACGCTACACACGCCGCTACCTCCGCGCCCTGCACCCCGTCGGGATGGCCTGACCGGATGGCTGGACCGCATCCGGTCGGCGATCCCGCACCACTCGACGGACTGCTGCCGGCCTCGGCCGGGGTCGGTGCTGACGAACGCGACTTCGGGGTCTACCTGCACGTGCCGTTCTGCAAAGTGCGCTGCGGCTATTGCGACTTCAACACCTACACCGCCACCGAACTGCGCGGGGTGAAGCAGAGCGACTACGCCAGCCAGGCCGTGCTCGAGGTCGAGTCCGCCGCCCGCATCCTGGCCGCGTCCGGCGTCGCGGCCCGGCCGGCCGCCACGGTCTTCTTCGGCGGCGGCACACCCACCCTGCTTCCCGCGGACCACCTGGTGCGGATGCTGCACGCCGTTCGGGACACCTTCGGCATGGTGCCCGGCGCCGAGATCACCACCGAGGCGAACCCGGACTCCGTCGACCTCGCCTACTTGCTACAGCTCAAGGCCGCCGGTTTCACCCGGGTGTCCTTCGGTATGCAGTCGGCCGTGCCGAGCGTGCTCGCCACCCTCGAGCGCACGCACGACCCCGAGCGGGTTCCGCTCGTCGTGCAGTGGGCCAGGGACGCCGGCCTGGACGTGAGCCTCGACCTCATCTACGGCACCCCGGGGGAGACCATCGAGAACTGGCGGGCCAGCCTCGAGCATGCGATCGGACAGAACCCCGACCACATCAGCGCCTACTCGCTCATCGTCGAAGACGGCACCAAGCTGGCCAGGCAGATCCGCCGCGGCGAGCTCGTGCAGCCCGACGAGGACCTGCAGGCCGACTTCTACGAATTGGCCGACCGGCTCCTGGCCGAGGCCGGCTACGAATGGTACGAGGTCAGCAACTGGTCACGGGGCACTGAGCACCGCTCCCGGCACAACCTCTCCTACTGGAGGAGCGCCGACTGGTGGGGCGTGGGCCCCGGAGCGCACAGCCACATCGGCGGGGTGCGCTGGTGGAACGTCAAGCACCCGGCGGCGTACGCCGACCGGATCCTCGCCGGGCACTCCCCGGCGGCCGGACGCGAGACCCTCGACGATGACACCCGCGAGCTGGAGCGGGTGCTGTTGCTCACCCGCATCCGCGAGGGCATCCCCGTGGCGACGTTGACGACGGCGGGGCGCCGAGAGGTGGCCGGCCTGATCGCAGATGAACTCATCGATGCGAGGGCAGCGATCGGCGGCACCATCGAGCTGACCCTGCGCGGGCGGCTCCTGGCCGACGCCGTGGTGCGCCGACTCCTCACCGACTGAACCCAGGCCCCCACCCGCGAACCGTGCGTCGAGCCCCGGAACGCGCGCGTTGTGGGTGCTTACCGCACAGCTCGCGAGCGGGACAGGGGTTAGTTGAGGAACTTGATGGTGAGCGGGTAGGAGTACCACTCGCCCTTGTTGGCGGCGATGGCGGCAATGATGCTGAAGACGATGTTGAGGATCCACACCGCGGCCAGGATCAGGAAGCCGATGCCGATGACGGTGAGAATGCCTCCGACGAACCCGGCGATGGCCAGGGTGATCTGGAAGTTCAGCGCCGTTGCGGTGTGCGCCCGGATGAACGGGCCGCGGTCCTTGAGCACGATGTAGCCGATCAGGGCCGGCAGGAAGCTGAACAGGATCCCGCCGATGTGGATCAGGGTCGCCCAGAGCTTCTCGTCGGCCGGGCTCAGCTGACTCTGTGCCTGGTACGGGGCTGCGGGGGGAGGCGTGGCCTCTGACATGGGATCTCCTTCGTGACTCCCGGCGGTGCGGGGCGGCGTCGGGCGCCGCTCACACCAGAATAGCGCCGCTCACCCCAACCGGGAGTCTGCAAACTAGCTGATCAGACGGATAGAGAAGGGGTAGCGGTACGGGCGGCCGTCGCGGGCGCTCAGGTAACCGAGCACCGAAAAGATCGATCCGACCAGCCACAACACCCAGCCGAGCGAGAAGAGCCCGGACAGCAGGCCGAACGTGACCAGGCTGAGAACCGTGGAGATCACGTTCAGGGCCACATAGCCGATCAGCAGGGTGATCTGGAAGTTCAGTGCCTCCTTGCCCTGTTCATTGGTGAACGGGCCGCGGTCCTTGAAGACCAGCCAGATGATCAGGGAGGGCGGGAACGAGAGGATGCCGCCCAGATGGGCCAGTGACGCCCACTGCCTGTCCTGCTCCTGGGAGAGCGGAGGCCCTGATGACGGCCCGTTCGATGGTCCCTGACCGGTGGGATAACTCATGACGGTGTCCTTCGGTGAGCGGTGCGTGGACGTGCTTGAGCCCACGCTACTGCGCAAAATCGTCGGGGAGCAATGGGTATCCGGCCCACCCGCGATATGATTAGCAGTCAAACAATGAGAGTGCCAGCCAGCTGGCGGCGCGAGCGGGCATGAGGGAGGCGATCGGAATGGTGTCGGATCGTAGTCTCGAGGTGCTCCGCGTCATCGTGCAGGACTACGTGGCCTCCCGTGAACCCGTCGGCTCCAAGTCCATCGTCGACAGGCACGCCTTCGGCGTGTCGGCGGCCACCATCCGCAACGACATGGCCCTGCTCGAGGAGGAGGAGCTCATCATTGCTCCCCACACCTCGTCCGGGCGTATCCCCACCGACAAGGGCTACCGCCTCTTCGTCGACCACCTGGCCGACCTGCGCCCGCTCACGGTCGCCCAGCGGCAGGCCATCGAGGTCTTCCTCGGCCAGTCCGCCGACCTGGACGAGGTGCTCGCGCGGAGCGTGCGGCTGCTCTCGCAGCTGACCCATCAGGTGGCCCTCGTGCAGTACCCGTCGTTGTCGCGCGCCACCGTGCGCCACATCGAACTCGTGCCGCTCAGCGACACCCGGGTGCTGTCGGTCCTGATCACCGACTCGGGCCGCGTCGAACAGCGTGTGGTGGAGTTGACCCGCACCCTGGACGAGACTGCCCTGGCCGAACTCCGCACCCGGCTCAACGCCGTGGTCGGTGGCCTGAGCATGAGCGAGGCGGCCGCCGCCCTGACCGGGCCGACCGGGCTGGGCCCGCCCGAACTGCAGGACCTGATCGACCTCATCACCGGCACCCTGCGGGACCAGGTGGGCGCCAACCGGCAGGACCGCCTGGTCATGGCCGGTGCTGCGAACCTGGTGCGCACTGAGGACGACTTCAGCGGCAGCATCTACCCCGTGCTCGAGGCCATCGAAGAGCAGGTGGTGCTGTTGCGCCTGTTCGGCGAGATGGCCACCGACCAGCACGGCGTCTCGGTGAGCATCGGCCGCGAGAACGCGCCGTTCGGCCTGGGTGAGACGTCCGTGCTCACGAGCGGCTACACCTCCCACGGCGATGCCGCCCGGCTGGGCGTGCTCGGTCCGACCCGGATGGACTATTCCAACAACATGGCGGCGGTGCGCGCCGTCGCCCGGTACCTCTCGCGCCTGCTCGGCGAGAACTAGCCGCCCCCACACCTTCCCACCGACACTTTTCACCCCCAGAACCCGAGGAGAGCCAGCTTTGGCTGACCATTACGAAGCACTCGGCGTCGCGCGCGATGCCACCACCGACGAGATCAAGAAGGCGTACCGGCGCCTCGCCCGCCAGCTGCACCCCGATGTGAACCCGGGCGCCGAGGCATCCGAGCGGTTCAAGACCATCACCCACGCCTACGACGTGCTCTCGGACCCCAAGCAGCGCCAGAACTACGACCGTGGCGGCTCGGGCAACTCCAGCCAGGGCGGCGGATTCGACGCCGGCAACTTCGGCGACATCTTCGAGACCTTCTTCGGCGGGGGAGGCGGCGGCAGCCGCGGCCCCCGGTCGCGTCGCGAACGAGGACAGGACGCCCTCATCCGGGTCGAGCTCGACCTCGACGAGGTCGTCTTCGGCACCCACCGCGACATCGAGGTGGACACCGCGATCGTCTGCGCCACCTGCAACGGCAGCTGCTGCCAGCCCGGCACCTCCCCGGTGACCTGCGACATCTGCCACGGCACCGGAAGCATCCAGCGCGCCGTGCGCTCCCTGCTCGGCAACGTGATGACCTCCAGCCCCTGCGGCTCCTGCCGCGGCTACGGCACCATCATCGCCACCCCCTGCGTCACCTGCCAGGGCCAGGGCCGCGTGCGCGCCCGCCGCACCGTTCCGGTGGACATCCCCGCCGGCGTCGACACGGGTCTGCGCCTGCAGATGCCCGGCAGCGGAGAGGCCGGACCGGCCGGAGGCCCCAACGGCGATCTCTATCTGGAGATGAAGGTGCGGCACCACGACGTCTTCAGCCGCGACGGCGACGACCTGCTCTGCACCCTCGAGGTGCCCATGACCGACGCCATCCTGGGTGCGACCGCCACGGTCAAGGCCCTCGACGGTGACATCGAGGTCGAACTCCGCCCGGGCGTCCAGGCCGGCGAGATCCTCACGGTCAAGGACCGCGGTATCACCCGCCTGCGCGGCAACGGCCGCGGCGACCTGCGGGTCGGCGTGCAGGTGCTCACCCCCACCAAGCTCGACCACAAGGAACGCGAACTCATCGAGGCCTTCGCCGCCAGGCACAAGGTGGCCGCTCCGGCCCTCAGCCACTTCCAGCAGGGCCTGTTCGCGAAGCTCCGCGACCGGTTCCTCGGGTAGGGGCGCCCGCTAGCGATGGCGCATTTCTTCCTCTCCGAGACTCTCGCCCAGGCCCCCTCCGCCACGCAGGTGGGGGCCACCGTGAGCCTCACCGGCGCCGAGGCCAAGCACGCCGTCACGGTCAGCCGGGTTCGCCCGGGCGAGACCCTGCTGCTGGGCGACGGCGCCGGGCTGATGCTGGGGGTCACCGTGATGACCGCGGCTCCGGCCGAGCTCGTGCTGCGCGTGGACTCCGTGCGGCACAGCCCGCCGGCCACGCCGCGTATCCTACTCGTGCAGGCGCTGGCCAAGGGCGACCGCGACGAACTCGCGGTGCAGGCGGCCACCGAACTCGGCATCGACGGGGTCATCCCCTGGGCGGCCTCGCGGTCCGTGGTGCGCTGGGAGGGCGTCAAGGTGCAGAAGGGGCAGGCCCGCTGGGCCGCCATCGTGCGTGAGGCCAGCAAGCAGTCGATCCGGCCCTGGCTGCCCGAGGTGTCGGCGTTGACCAGCACCAAGCAGCTGGCCCAGCTCGCCGCCACCAGCCGGATGCTGCTGCTCGAGCCCACCGCCGAGACCCGGCTGACCGCGATCGCGCCGCCGACCGACGACCGCGACATCGTTCTCGTCGTGGGCCCGGAGGGCGGGATCGCCGCATCGGAACTGGAGATCCTCGAGGCGGCCGGCGCCAGCCGGGTGCGCCTGGGCGACACCGTGCTGCGCACGTCCACGGCGGGCCCCGCCGCCGTCGCCATCCTGAACGCAACCCTCGGTCGCTGGTAGTTCCGCTTAAGATAGACGTATGGCCTCCTCCGGTGCAGAACCCTCCATCTTCAGCCGCATTGCCGCGCGCGAGATTCCGGCGACCATCGTCGCGGAAACCGACCACATCATCGCGTTCAACGACATCGCCCCGCAGGCGCCCGTGCACGTGGTCGTGACCACCAAGACCCAGCAGTACCGGAACGTCGGCGAACTCGCGGCGGGCGACCCGGCCCTCCTCGCCGAACTCATCGCCGTGGCAGGCCGGGTGGCCGAGGAGCACTGCGCGGGGGAGTACCGCTTGATCTTTAACACCGGCGCCTCGGCCGGGCAGACCGTCTTCCACGTGCACGCCCATGTGCTCGGCGGCACTCTCGAGGAGGGCACGCTTGCAGCCCTCTGACCCGGAGACTCCCGGAACCGGCGCACTGCCAGCGGTGCGCACACTCCTCGTCGACGGCGTCGCCATGGTGCGCCTGCTCGGCCCTCAAGACCGGTTCCTCAGCACCATCGAGAAGGAATACCCGGACGTCACCGTGCACGTCCGCGGCAACGAGGTCACCCTCACCGGTCCGGCCGCATCCACGGATGCCGTGGTGCGCCTGATCGAGGAGCTCCAACTGTTGTTGCGCACCGGAGCTGACCTCGGCGAGACCGAGGTCACCACCTCCGCGCGCATGCTCGGCGCCGACAGCACCTCGAGCCCCTCGACGGTGCTCGGCCAGGCCATCCTCACGTCGCGCGGTCTCACGGTTCGCCCCAAGACCCTTGGCCAGAGCAGCTACGTCAACGCGATCGACGAGAACGCCATCGTCTTCGGCATCGGACCAGCCGGAACCGGCAAGACCTACCTCGCCATGGCCAAGGCCGTGCAGGCGCTGCAGCGCAAGGAGGTCGACCGCATCATCCTGACCCGGCCGGCCGTCGAGGCGGGGGAGCGGCTCGGGTTCCTGCCCGGCAGCCTCACCGACAAGATCGACCCGTACCTGAGGCCGCTCTATGACGCCCTCTTCGAGATGATGGACCCGGAGCTGGTGCCCAAGCTGCTGGCCGCCGGCACCATCGAGGTGGCCCCGCTGGCGTATATGCGCGGACGCACGCTGAACTCGGCGTTCATCGTGCTCGACGAGGCCCAGAACACGACGCCCGAGCAGATGAAGATGTTCCTCACCCGACTCGGCTTCGGTTCCCAGATGGTGGTCACCGGTGACATCACCCAGGTGGACCTGCCCGCCGGCGCCAGCGGACTCCGTCTGGTCACCAAGGTGCTCGACGGGATCGACGACATCGCCTTCGTGCGCTTGACCAGCGCCGACGTGGTGCGGCACAGCCTTGTCGGCCGCATCGTCGACGCCTACACCGAATACGACGCGCAGAAGCAGGCCCAACGCTACGAAAGCGAACAGGCCCGCGACTTCGCATCCCGCGCTCCGCACCAGGGGAATCCGCGCGATCGCACCCCGAAACGGAGATCCAGTTGAGCATCGAAATCAACAACGAGTCGGCCATCCCGGTCGATGAGGCCGCCATCCTGAGGCTCGCCGCCTTCGCGCTGGACACCATGCACGTGCACGCCGACGCCGAACTGGCGATCGTGCTCGTCGACGAGGGCGCCATGGAGCAGCTCCACGTGCAGTGGATGGATGAACCGGGTCCCACCGACGTCCTCAGCTTCCCGATGGACGAACTGCGCCCAGGCACCGAAGACGCCATCACGCCGCCTGGCCTACTCGGCGACATCGTGCTCTGCCCGCAGGTGGCCCAGGGCCAGGCGGAGACCGCCGGTCACAGCACCCTCGACGAACTGTTCCTGCTCACGGCGCACGGCATCCTGCACCTGCTCGGCTTCGATCACGCGGAACCCGAGGAGGAGAAGGAGATGTTCGGCATCCAGCGCGACATCCTGATCGGCTTCTCCATGCAGGAACGACGCCGGCCCCGATGATCGTCGGGTGGTTCCTCACGGCCGCCATCCTGCTCGTCGCGTTCGGCGGGCTGATGGCCGCTGTCGACGCTGCGGTCACGTCCCAGTCCCGGGCCGACATCGCCGAACTCGCCGTCACCGCACGCTCCAAGCGGTCCCTGCGTGCCATCGCCGCCGACACCGGCGCGCACCTGAACGCCATCAACTTCGTGCGGATCATCGCGGAGACGACCGCGGCGGTGCTCGTGACCCTCGTGTTCGCCACCACCATCGACCAGATCTGGTTGGCCCTGCTGCTGTCGGCCCTGCTGATGACGGCCGTGTCGTTCGTGCTCGTCGGAGCCAGCCCGCGCAGCGTGGGCCGGGCGCATCCGAAGAACTTGCTCGTGCTCACGGCCGTTCTCGTGCATTTCTTGCGCGTGCTGCTCGGCCCGGTGGCCAACGCCCTCGTCGCCCTCGGCAACCGGGTCACCCCGGGACGCAGCCGGCTCGCCACCTTCACCTCGGAGGACCAGCTGCTCAGCATGGTCGATGAGGCCACCGAGCTGGACGTGATCGAGGAAGACGACCGCGAACTCATCCACTCGATCTTCGAATTCAGTGAGACCGTCGTGCGCGAGGTCATGATCCCGCGCACCGACATGGTCACCATCGACGCCGACGCCACCGTGGGTGCCGCCATGGGACTCTTCCTCAGCAAGGGCTACTCCCGGGTGCCCGTCGTGGACGGCGAGGTGGACGACGTCATCGGCGTGCTCTACCTGCGGGATGTCTCCCGTCTCGTCTACGAGCGTCCGCGCAACCTCGAGAGCCTCACGGTGCGGGAACTGGCCAAGGCCGCCCAGTTCGTGCCCGAGTCCAAGAAGGCCGACGCTCTGCTCCGCCAGATGCAGCTCGAATCCAACCACCTCGCCATGGTCGTCGACGAGTACGGCGGAATCGCCGGCCTGGTGACCCTCGAGGACCTCATCGAGGAACTCGTGGGCGACATCTCCGACGAGTACGACCGCGACGTCGTGGAGATCGAAGACCTGGGATCAGGGCGCTTCAGGGTGAGCGCCCGACTGCCCGTCGACGAACTCGGCGAGCTGTTCGACCTCGACCTCGACGACGACGAGGTCGACTCCGTCGGCGGCCTGCTCGCCAAGGCGCTCGGGCGGCTGCCCGTCGCCGGGTCCGAAGCGAGAACCAGCGGCCTCATCCTCACGGCGGAACGCACAGAAGGCCGCCGCAAACGAATCAGCACAGTGCTGGTTGAACCAGACAAGGCGTTGAGAGACGCACAGTCCGCATTCCTGGGAATGCCGGACACAGAAGGAGCACACGGCAATGACAAGAGAACCTGACTTCAGAGCGGGGTTCGTCTCCTTCGTCGGGCGCCCCAACGTGGGCAAGTCCACCCTGACCAACGCGCTGGTGGGGGAGAAGGTGGCGATCACGTCGTCGAAGCCGCAGACCACCCGTCGCGCCATCCGCGGCATCGTGCACCAGAAGGACGGCCAGCTGATCCTGGTCGACACCCCCGGTATCCACCGCCCGCGCACGCTGCTCGGCGAGCGGTTGAACAGCCTGGTGCAGTCCACGCTCAGTGGTGTCGACGTGGTCGGCCTGTGCATCCCGGCCAACGAGCCCATCGGCCCTGGTGACAAGTTCATCAATGAGCAGTTGGACAACTTCCCGCGCGCGAAGAAGGTGGCCATCGTCACCAAGATCGACATGTCCTCCAAGACCAGCGTCGCCAACCAGCTCCTCGCCGTTTCGCAGCTGCGCGACTGGGAGGCCATCGTGCCGATCTCGGCGACCAGCCGCATCCAGCTCGATGTGCTGAGCAGCGAACTGCTGCGGTTGCTGCCGCTCAGCGATGCACCGCTGTACCCCGCGGATGCCGTGACCGACGAGAGCCTGGAGTCCCGGATCTCCGAGTACATCCGCGAGGCCGCCCTCGAGGGCGTGACCGACGAACTGCCGCACTCGATCGCCGTCACGATCGACGACATCATCGAGCGCGACGACCAGGAGCTCGTGGAGATCTACGCCAACCTGTTCGTCGAGCGTGACAGCCAGAAGGGCATCATCATCGGCAAGTCCGGCGGCCGGCTCAAGGATGTGGGCATGCGGGCGCGCAAGCAGATCGAACCTCTCGTGGGCAAGCGGGTCTTCCTGTCCTTGCGCGTGAAGGTCGCCAAGGAATGGCAGCGCGACCCGAAGCAGCTGGGCCGCCTGGGCTTCTAAACACGACGCACGACAGTGATGGGTCCAGTCGGCATGCGCCGGCCGGACCCTTCTGCGTTCGCCCATCAACCTCATCGAGATCCCGCCAGCGTCTGACCGCCGCGCCCGCCTCGTTGATCGAGCTTGTCGAGATCCCGCAAGCCGCTGTCCACCGCGCCCGATCGCCGATCGAGCCTGTCGAGATCCCGCGACCTGCTGTCCACCGTGCCCCGATCGTTGATCGAGCCTGTCGAGATCCCGCGCCCTGCTCTCCAGCGCCCCCGATCGCCGATCGAGCCTGTCGAGATCCCGCGCCCTGCTGTCCACCGTGCCCCGATCGTCGATCGAGCCTGTCGAGATCCCGCGCCCTGCTGTCCGCCGCGCCCACGTCGTCGATCAAGCCTGTCGAGATCCCGCGACCTGCTGTCCACCGTGCCCCGATCGCTGATCGAGCCTGTCGAGATCCCGCGCCCTGCTGTCCGCCGCGCCCACGTCGTTGATCGAGCCTGTCGAGATCCCGCGCCCTGCTGTCCGCCGTGCCCATCGTTGATCGAGCCTGTCGAGATCCCCTTAGAACCCCTATGAACCTGCAATGACTCCGGCGCACATATTCTCGAGATTCCCTTGTGAGTAACTTGACATTTCCTCACAATATTCTCTGATTCGTGGGAGAACAGGGGTATGGACGAAGAGCTCGTAAACGGCTCCACCGCACCGCTGGGAGGCACTCCTACCGGTGGTAATCCGCAGGACTGGAACACCGCCCTGGCCGGTCCGGCACCGGTCCCTGTCTCCTTCGACGTCGCCGCTGACTCGAGCGTAAACGCAGCCACCGACACGCCCGATGGTGCGTCCTCAGCCACCGACAGAACTGTCGACCGAAGTGCCGGACCTGCAACCAAGCGTGCTGCCGCCGCCGCTGTTAGCGGTGGCGGTGGGTCCGCAGGCGCGGACGGCATGCACAGCGACCAGTCGGAACCCGCGCCGCCTCGCCCGGGTCGACGCGGTGCCCCGCAACCCACATGGCGGGACCCCGCAGACCTCCCCGCGGTCCAGCGTGCTCACACCGGTGAGCTCGGGGAGAAACTGCAGCTCCTGTCCGAAGCCGCCGCGGTGGTGCAGGAAGTGATGGGCTCGATCGACGTCGACGGGCTCAACGACGCGGAACTGGTCGCCTTGACGCAGATGACCGAGAAGATCGGCCGGCCGGCCGATCTGGCCCGGGTGACCACGGCGACGGTGGTGGATTACCGGGCTCGGACGGGGTTGGGCCGGGACTCGTTGGCGTGGAAGCTCGGCGCGTCGCACCACACGGATTTGTTGACCCGGTTGACCGGGGCGTCGGGGCAGGAGATGAAACGGCGGGTGCGGTTGGGCGAGAAGATCGCTCCACGCATGATGGGCGGCACCGTCCTGGACCCCGTGTTCCCGACCGTCGCCGCGGCCCTGGCCGCCGGGGACCTCGGTCTGGACGCGGCGGAGGAGATCGTGAAGGGCCTGGCCGATTACAAGGTCCACGGTCGCTTCGACGCGAACCCGGCCGATGTTGAGGCGGCCGAGGCGGGCCTGGTCGAATCGGCCACCGGCTCCGTCTATGGCTGAACCCGGGCTGCCGGCGACGCCGACGACGTTGGTGAGGCGGCGATGACGGGCCCGATCGCCCCGTTGGGTGACTCGGACGGGTTCGCCTACCCCGCTGACGCGCTTCGCGACATGGCGCTGCAGTGGCAGGCGGCCCTGAACCCGGACGGTCTCGCCCCCAACGAGGAGGTCCTCGAGGCGAAGTCGACGTTCTCCTTCGGCGGGATCCGCAACGGCCTCTACCCCCTCCGCGGCGGCGTGACGCCGGAGCTCAAAGGCATCATCCAAACCCTCTTCAACACCTATCAGTCCGCCCGCACCGCACCCCGGTTCCCCTCCGCCGAGGAACAGGAACGCATCGAAGCCGGCGAACTCGTGCCCGGGGAGATCCTCGACGAACGCAGCGGCGGCGAGAAACGAGCCGACATCCTCCGCGGCATCCTCACCCAAGTCGCCCAAGACCCCCGCACCCCCACCCTGGGCGGGATGCCGCCAACGGTGATGGTGCACGTCAGCGCCGCTGACCTCCTCGCCGGCATCGGCGTCGGCTGGATCGACGGCGTCGACGCACCCCTGTCGATGAAAACGATCAACCAGATGGTCGACAACGGTGGGATCCGACCCGTGTTCTTCGGCGGCAACGGCGCCGTCCTCGCCCTGGGCAACAAAGCCCGCTGCTTCAGCCCCCTGCAACGCCGCGCCATCACCGCCAGAGACGGCGGCTGCATCACCCCCGGCTGCACCTGCCCACCCCAATGGACCGAAATCCACCACGTGATCCCCTGGGAACAAGGCGGCCGCACCGACATCGACAACGGAGTGCTGCTCTGCTGGTACCACCACCACACCATCAACACCTCCGGGTGGAAGATCCGTATGGTCAACGGGATGCCGCAGGTGAAAGCACCGCACTGGATCGACCCGACCGGAACATGGCGACGGCCCAACCAGCACCGCGCCCACGACCCGAACACCCACAAATCGGAAACGGGTCAGCCACCGAACACGGAATGACTCACCGGGTCTCGACAAGCTCGACCACCGGCGCCCGGGACACATGATCACCGGGTCTCGGCCTGCTTGATCAGCGGGGCTCAGGCTGCTCGACCCTCGGATGGCGACACGATGTGGTCGTGAGCGGCGATCGGTTTCTAGGCTGCGGGGGAGGCCGGGGCGCTGATCCGCAGCAGCACGCGGGTCTTCGCGCCGGACTTGCCGAGTCGTTCGATGAAGAGGAAGATCCGGTACTCGAGTCGGTACTTCGCGGCGAAGACGCCCGTCAACAGGGCCCGGCTCTGGTCGTCATCCTCGATGACGGCCAGTGCCTCCAGCGGCAGCGCGCCGGCCGCCACCGCTCCGGTGCGGGAGCAGGGGACCAGCTGTACTCGGGAGGTGTGGCGAAGCCGCTTCACCTTGCCGCTCTGCTTCGGGGTGGTCACGATCAGGTCGTCCCCATCCCTGGCGATCCAGACCGGGGTCGAGACCGGCTCCCCCGATCGGCGGAACGTGGTGAGGGACACGAAGCGTTCGTCGCCGAGGCCGGCCAGCGTGGTGGGAGAGGACATTTCCACACTGTATCTGCTCCACAATGGAACGGGCGGCAGACGTCGCCGACACGATGGAGGGTCCCTATGTCACAGGTGTCGAATGTCTGAGCCGGTCATCGCTGTGGTGGGTGCCGGAGCCGTGGGAGGGCTCATTGGCATCCTCCTGCACCGCAGCGGGACCGAGGTCGTCGCCGTCGCTCGTCCGGAGACGGCCCGGCAGATCAACTCCGACGGCCTCACCCTGCACAGCCCCCATTTCGGCGACCAGCTCGGCCGGCTCACGGCGGTGACCGAGATTCCCGACGGCGCCCGCGTGATCGTGGCCACCAAGGCCTATGCCCTCCCCGGTATCGTCGACGCCCTCCGGCGAGCGCAGCCCGCAGAGGTCGTATCCCTGCTCAACGGTATCGAGCACATGGACGTTCTGCGGCGGGCCGCCCCCGATGCCCGTGTCGCAGGCGCCACGATCGCCGTCGAGAGCACTCGACTGAGCCCCACGGTCATCGACCACCGCAGCCCGTTCCTGCGCCTCACCGTTCCGGCCGCGGCGGAGAGCACCGGAGTCATCGCGGCCTGGAACCGTGCCGGACTCGACGTCACCGTGGGCGGAACCGAGGCGGAGGTGCTCTGGAGCAAGCTGCGATTCCTGGCTCCTATGGCACTCCTCACGTCTTACTGGCGCCTACCCATCGGCGCCGCCCGGGAACGCGACGCTGCCCTTACCACCGCGGTGCTGGCCGAGGTCGCCCAGATTGCCACCCGGGATGGTGTGCCCTCGGACCCCGCTCAGCTCGCTCGGGCGATCCACGCGCTCCCTGCGGGCATGCGGTCCTCGTTGCAGAACGACCTGGATGCCGGGGCAGAGACCGAACTCGACGCCATCGGTGGCGCCCTTCTGCGCCGCGCCCGCCATCACGATGTCCCCGCTCCGCGGGTGCAGGAACTCCTCGACGATCTGGGGTCACACGGGGCGGCTGCCTGAGTCTCTCCTGATCGTGCCCCGTGAGTCGGCCGACGATATTCATCGGGTGCTCTGAAACCTCGTTCAGAACGACGGCTCCCGGCCTCTGACCGCGTACGGCGGGTGCACAGTTGATCCGGAGGACATTCGTGAGCACATTCCTGAACACCAGCATCGTCGGTGGCCCGCTTCTTTTCACCCTGTATGGGGTGGCGGCTGCAAGCCTGATCGTGCTGGTTTCCCGTCGTCTGCCGACCCGCCTCGCGCTGATCGGCCTCGGACTGGTCATCGGCGGTGCCGCGGCAGGCTGGACGCTCAGCTGGCTGGTGAGCGACGTCTGGGACCTCTTCGGAGTGTCCCTGAGCACGACCACGCGATTCTGGGCGACCGGGTTCTTCGCCGCTCTCGCGCTGATCGGGTTCGCCCTCGTCACCTCGAGGCGATGGCGTCGCGTGGTCGCCATCGTCGCGATCCCGCTGCTGCTGCTCTCCACCGCAGCGGGCGTCAACGCCGACTTCGGGCAGTTCACCACGGTGCGCACGGCACTCGGCCTGCCCACCTACGACTCGCTCGCCGTGGCCACAGCCGGGTCGTCGAACGCGACCGGCGTGGTCGGCACCGTGACCATTCCGGCCACCAGCTCGGGGTTCGCCGCCCGGTCGGCCCTGGTCTACCTGCCCCCGGCCGCGCGCGTGGCCAACCCGCCGGCCCTCCCGGTCGTGGAAATGCTCTCGGGCCAGCCCGGCAGTCCCGCCGATGTCTTCACGGCGGGCCACCTCGCCACCATCCTCAACGGCTACGCGGCTGAGCACGGTGGGGTGGCGCCCATCGTGGTCGTGCCCGACCAACTCGGCGCCCCCGACCAGAACCCCATGTGCGTCGACTCCGCCCTCGGCAACTCGGCCTCCTACCTCACCAAGGATGTTCCCGACTGGATCCGGGCCCACCTCCACGTCGCCGCCGGCCCCGCAGGGTGGGCCATCGCCGGATTCTCCCAGGGCGGAACCTGCTCCATGCAACTGGGCGCCGCGCATCCGGAGCTCTACGGAACCATTCTCGACATCTCAGGGGAACTGGCCCCGCAGAAGGGCAGCGTCGACCAGACCATCGCCTCCGGCTTCGCCGGTGACGCCGCCGCCTACGCGGCAGCGGCTCCCGTCGCCGTGCTGGGCGCGCACGCACCCTACGAAAACCTCACGGTGATCATTGCCGTTGGCGGTGACGACACCCGTTACCTGCCCTGGTCCCAGACTGTGGTCGATGCAGCGGGCACGGCCGGTGCGCACACCCACCTCATCGTGTCGCCGGGTACCGCACACGACTGGCACACCGTGCAGTACGCCTGGACGCAGGCCCTGCCGGTGCTCGCCGAGAGCACCGGATTGACCGGCCTGTCGTGAGCACTCCCACCCTGCCCGCCGCACAGGCGCCGGTCACGCCGCCGCCGGTCTCCCCGCCCTCGGCTCTGAGACAGCGGATGCGCCGCCTCGCCGCCCGGGCCGCGCGCACGCCGTTCTCCCTCAGCGTTGCTACCGTGCTCCTCGTCACCGCGCTGGCGACGGGGCTGCTCAGGGGCCCGTCGTATGCCCTGCGACTGCTGCTCGGCACCGGATATCACTCCGCGATCGGGCTGGGGCACTGGTGGACTCCGATCACCTCGGTGTTCCTCGTGGACAACATCGCCGAACTCATCCTGGCGATCCTCGGCGCGATTCTCGTGCTCGGAGCGGCCGAGCGCCTGCTCGGCACCGGCCGCACCATCCTGGCGTTCCTGGCCACCGCGGTGATCGGCACCGGCCTCGGGCTGGTGTTGCAGGACTTCGGCGTCGCCGGCGGCGAGATGTGGTCCCGCGGTGTGCGCGAGCTGTGGGCACTCGACCCGTTCACCCCGATCCTGGGCACCATCATGGCCGCGAGCGGATTCGCCGGGGCGCTCTGGCGCCGGCGTATCCGCGTGCTCACCCTCGCTGCGGCGCTCGTCCTGCTGCTCTACTCCGGGCAACCGAGCGACCTGTACCGGCTGCTGGCCGTGCTCACCGGGCTGGTGCTGGGCATCGCGCTACGGCCGGTGCGGCGCGAGGCGGCCTGGCGGCGCAGCTCCGACCACGAGACGCGCACACTGTTCGGTGCCATCGTGGCCGTGCTCGCCGTCGGTCCCGTGGTCACGGTGGTGTCCGGCGGCCGGTTCGGGATCCTCGCGCCGCTCGGGCTGCTGCTCACCCAGGAGGTGCCCTCGGCCGGGGACGTGGTCGACCGCTGCCTGCTCGGGAACATCACCCGGCAGTGTGTGCACGAGCTGACCCTGGAGCGGATCGGCGGCGTCGGCCCGGTGCTCGTGAGCCTGCTGCCGCTCATCGTCCTCCTGATAGCAGCGTACGGTCTCACCCGGGGCCGCCGGTTCGCCGCGGGGCTGGCCATCGTCGTCAATGTGGGGATGGCCGCGCTCGGCGCCTGGTACTACGGTCTCCTCCCGGTTTCCGGCGAGCCCTATTCGTTCCAGTGGCGGTCCGGCCAGTACTGGGAGGTCGCGCTGGTGCTGATTGTGTCGGTGCTGGTGCCCGCGGCCACCGCGGTATGGATCGCCCTGTCCTTGAGGCATTTCCCGGTGCGCACCCGCCCCGGCTACCTGCGGCGGTTCGCTGTGATCACGACGGGCGGGTTGCTGGCCCTCTCCGTCGTGTACGTGAGCCTGGGCTGGGTTCTGCGCGATCACTTCCGGCCGGCCGTCACCCTGGCCGACCTCGTCGCCGACCTGCCCGAACGCTTCATCCCGGTCGGGTTCCTGCGACTGGAGCGCCTGTCCTTCCTGCCGGGGGACCCCCTGTCCTCGGTGCTCTACGACTGGGTCGGCCCGATTTTCTGGTTGCTCGTCATCGGCGGCGCCATCCTCGCCCTCCGCACGGGTGCGGTCGGCGCCCCGCCAGAGGACCAATTGCGCCTGCGCGCTCTGCTGCATGCCGGCGGCGGCGGTTCGCTCGCCCACATGGCCACCTGGGAGGGGTCCTCCCTGTGGTTCGCCGCGGCGGAGCCGGCCCCGGCCGCGCCCGTGGCCATCGCCTACCGGGTTGTGAACGGTGTGGCCATCACGGTCGCCGAACCCATCGGCGTGGACCCCGCCGATGACCTGCCGCGCGCGTCGGCGGTGGTGGCCGCCTTCGCCCGCATGTGCGACGACCACGGCTGGGTGCCGGTGTTCTACTCCCTGCGCGACCGCTGGCGCCCGGTGTTCGACGAGATGGGCTGGCAGGCCATGGAGGTGGGGGAGGAGACCGTACTGCGCCCGCACAACTGGGCCACGACAGGCAAGAAGTGGCAGGACATCCGTTCCTCCGTCAACCGGGCCCAGAAGCTCGGGGTGCGCGCGGTCTGGACCACGTACCGGTCCCTGCCCCTGCGGCAGGCCGCGCAGATCGCGGAAATCTCCGAACAGTGGGTGCAGGAGAAGGGCCTGCCCGAACTCGGGTTCACACTCGGCGGACTCGACGAACTGCGCGACCCCGACGTGCGGCTGATGCTCGCCATCGACTCGGACGACCGCATCCTGGCCGTCACGAGCTGGCTGCCCACCTACCGGGGCGGCGAGGTGATCGGCTGGACCCTCGACTTCATGCGGCGGGGTTCGGACACCATGAACGGCGTCATGGAGTTCTTGATCAGCGAGACGGCGTCGCTGCTCAAGGACCGCCAGGAGGTTGAATTCCTCAGCCTGTCCGCGGCACCGCTTGCGACCACAGGTGCGGCCCGACCCGACGACGAGACCGGCAGCCTGGCCGCGCGGATGCTCGACTTCCTCGGTCGCACACTGGAGCCCGTGTACGGGTTCCGGTCGCTGTTCGCGTTCAAGCGCAAGTTCCAGCCCGAGTTCCACCCGCTCTTCATGGCCTACCCCGACCCGGTGGCGCTGCCGGCCATCGGCGTCGCCCTCGCCCGCGCCTACCTGCCCACCCTCACCCTGCGGGAGGCCGCGGCCTTCGTCCGCAGCCTCGGCTGACCCGGCCCGCCCGAGTACATCGCTCGGATGATCCTGGGCACGCTCGGGGATGAACTGCCCGGCAAGAGGCGCCGGGACACGACCCGCGCCGTACGCTGGGAGGATGTCGGATCTGGAGCTCCTCACGCGCACGGGGCGCTACCGGTGGGCACTGGAGCCGTCCCTGGGCCTGGGCATCCTCCTGGTCTGGGGCGCACTGAGCCTGTTCACCGGCGGGTTCGACTCACTGGTGAGCATCCTGCTCTTCGCGACCGCCGTCGCCATCTCGCGCTTGCTCCCGGCGGCCGCGTTGATCACGGGAGCGGCAGCCACACTCGCCGGAATCGGCGGTACACTCGACGACCCGGCGTGGCTAGCCCTGCTGTTGGTCAGCGGATGCATCGTCACCTGGGGAGCGTGCCTGTACGGCCAACCCACCTTGCGCTACATCGCCCTGGGGGTCGGCCTGCTGGTGGGAGCCGTGCTCACCGGGTTGCTCGCCATGGGCGTCCTGACGGCCGGCCAGCGGGGCATCGACGGCGTGCTGCGCTTCGTTCTCGAACTCGGTTTCCGTCTCACCGAGGGGTTCCTGGCCACCGCGGTACTGACCGGAGGGTGGGTTCTCGCTCTGGTCCTGCGCAACCGCGCCGACCGTCGCGCCGGCCAGCTCGCCGCCCCGAACGGTCCACCGTCCGCCCACTGGGCCGAGACCTGGGTGATGCTGCCGGTGCCCACCGAGTGGCTGACGGGGCCCGCGCTGGTCTTCGGACGCCAGGGGTTCCGCCCGGTCTCCCGGCGCACGCTGGTCATTGATGCCGGCGTGGCCGGTGCCTTCGTGCTCTTCGGCCTCCTGACCGACCCCCGCTCGAACGTCCTGTCCCTCGTTGTGCTTGCCGGGTTCGCCGCCGCACTGGTTGTGCGCCGCCTCTCGCCCGCACTCGCACTCGGCATCGCCTGGATCACCGCTCTCACGCAGATGGCGGGCGGCCTGGAGGTCCTCACGAGCGACGTGGCCGTGCTGGCCGTGCTCTACGTCACAGCCGCTTACGCCGAGCGGGCCGTGCGCTGGGCCGGCCTGGTCTCAGTGGGCATCGGCGCCGTGCTCGCCGCCGTGTATCTCAGCATCCTCCAGCGGGGCTTGAACACCGTCACCGAGGCGAAGACACAGGGCGATTGGGGCGGCCTGATCTGGTCGGCCGTGGCCGTCTTCGTCGCCAGCCTGGCCGTGCTCGGCCTGTCCTGGACCCTCGGTCTGCTGATGCGCACCTGGCAGACCGCCAGGGAGAGCCGGGTCACGCAGCACCGCGCCGTCGAGGAGCAGCGCGTGGCCCAGCGCAGCGTCGTCGTCGAACAGGAACGCAACCGCATCGCCAGGGACATGCACGACGTGGTCGCCCATTCCCTGGCCGTCGTGATCGCACAGGCCGACGGCGCCCGGTACGCCCGGGCGCAGAACCCGGAAGCCGTCGACGAGGCGCTCAGCACCATCTCGACCACGGCCAGGGAGGCCCTGGGCGACGTCCGCATCCTGCTCACCCGGCTGCGCCAGGACGACGCGGCCGGACCGCAGCCCGTGCTGGCCGATCTCGACCGCCTGGTCGCGCAGATGCGGAGCACCGGGCTCGACATCGAGTGGACGACGACCGGCACCCCCACCACGCTCGGGTCCGGCGCGCAACTGGCGGTGTACCGCATCGTGCAGGAGGCCCTCACCAATGCGCTCCGACACGGAGATGCTGGCCGGGCGGTATATTTGAGCCTCGCGTGGACGGACGGATGGGTCGCGGTGACGATTGACAATGCGGTGGGCGTGACGGATGCGGCCGGGCGTGCCGGCGAGATCGGCCACGGCCTTCCCGGCATGCGCGAGCGTGCGCTCTTGGCCGGGGGGTCCCTCGCCGCGGAGTCCATCGGCGGCCGCTTCATCGTGGCAGCCCGCCTCCCGGCCATCACCACCAACGCCCTGATGAAGCCCGCGGCCACGCTCCTGGCAGACCAGCCCGCGGACGCGACCATGCCCGGAGCCGTCCAGTGAGCGAGGTGGCAGAGGCCGACGCCGCGCGTATCCGGGTGGCCCTGGTCGATGACCAGGCGCTCTTCCGGGCGGGGATTCGCATGCTGGTGTCCTCGCAAGCCGACCTGGAGTTCGTCGGCGAGGCCGGCAACGGCGCCGCGGGCGTCACCATGGCCGCGGCCGTCAACCCCGACGTGATCCTGATGGACATCCGGATGCCCGTGATGGACGGCATCGACGCCACCACGGCGATCCTCGCGGCGGCCGAGTCGGCCGGAACCACGCCGCCCCGCATTGTGGTGCTCACCACCTTCGAGCTCGACGAGAGCGCGGGTCGCGCCATCCGGGGCGGAGCCAGCGGGTTCCTCCTCAAGGACGCCGATCCCGAGTTCCTGCTGGCCGCCATCCGCACCGTGCACGCCGGCAGCGCCGTCATCGCCGCCTCGGCCACCCGCGAACTCTTCGCCCACTTCGATGCGCCGGAGCCCGAGCGCGAAGAGCCGGAGGCGTTCCGCACCCTCACCAGCCGGGAACGCGATATCTTCGCCCTCGCCGCACTGGGCCTGAGCAACGCCGAGATCGCGGCGGGGGAGTTCCTCAGCGAAGCCACCGTCAAGACCCACATCAGCCGGATCCTCGGCAAGCTGTCCCTGCGCGACCGGGTGCAGCTCGTGGTCTTCGCCTTCCAGCACCGCCTCACCTCCTAACGGCGGGGCACGCCCAGAGGATGACCCCGCGCGGCCGGGGATCATCCGCGCGGCGGCTTCGATACCTCCCCAGCCCGACGCGGCCGGACCGTGCGGATTCCTAGCCTGAAAGCATGGAAACCACACCCTCAGACCTGGGCCTCGCGGCCAGAGTGACCCACCTCGGCAAGACCTACGGCTCGTCCACCACGGCGGTGACCGCGCTCGACGACGTGTCGATCGGCATCCGTCGGGGCCAGTTCACGGCCATCATGGGCCCGAGCGGCTCGGGAAAATCGACGCTCATGCACATCATGGCTGGGTTGGACATCGCCACATCCGGACAGGCCTGGCTCGGTGACACCGAGATCAGCGGTTTGGCCGACGCAGCGCTCACCGTCCTGCGCCGGCGCCGGATCGGATTCATCTTCCAGGCGTTCAACCTCGTTCCCACGCTCGACGTGCGCGGCAACATCCTGCTGCCCTTCAGCCTGGACGGCCGGAAGCCCACAAACGCCGAGTCCGACTGGATCGCCCAGCTGACCGAGTCGCTCGGTCTGGGCGACCGGCTCACGCACCGGCCGCACGAGCTCTCCGGCGGCCAACAGCAGCGCGTCGCAATCGCCCGGGCCCTCGCCACCCGCCCGGAGCTGGTCTTCGCCGACGAGCCCACCGGCAACCTGGACTCCCGCACCGGCCGGGAGGTGCTCACCCTGCTCAAGGCAGCGAGCACCGGGTACGGTCAGAGCATCGCCATGGTCACCCACGACCCGGTGGCGGCCAGCTACGCCGACCGCATCCTGTTCCTGGCCGACGGCCGGCTCGTCGAAGACCGGGACAAGTCCGCGGCCGAAGAGATCTCCCGCATCATGCTGGGCATGGAGCAGCGCGCATGAGCGCCGCCACTCGCACGCGCCGGAACGACCATGCAGGCCGGGGCGCGAGCGTGCTCGTAGCCGGCTTGGCATCCGCCTTCGGCGTTGTCCTCCTGCAGGTCACCAGCATGATCGGCACCATCGTCAGCGCCTCGGGGATGACAGACGTCGGCGCGGTGCGCACCGCGCTCGACCTGGTCGCCTTCCTGTTCATCGCGATCGCCGTCTACGTGTCCGCGATCGTGACCACCAACACCGTGGCGACCATCATCGCCGGCCGCACCCGCACCATCGCGCTGATGCGTCTGATCGGGTCCAGCGCCCGAGCGCAGCGCCGGGTCGTGGCCACCGACGGACTCACCGTGGGCGCGATCGGCGCGGTCGCCGGCGCCGTGATCGGCACCCTGCTCAGTTTTGCGGGACTGCGCATCCTCGTCGCCACAGCTGTGCTGCCCGACCTCGATTACACCCTCATCGAACCTCTCCTGGCCCTTCCAGTGGCCGTGGTCGTGCTCTCCACCTGGGCCGCCGCGTGGGTGGGGTCTCGGCGGGTGCTCGGCGTCAGCCCGATGCAGGCCGTCGGTGCGGCCGAGGAACGCTCCCGTGAGGAGACCGTCCGGCGCCCAGCGCGCACCGTCATCGCCGTCCTCCTCATGGGCGTGGGGATACTCCTCCTCGCCGGAGGGGTGGTCGTGGGACAGGTCGCGCCGGAGGGGGTTCTGCTCGGCCTGCTCGGCGGCATCCTCTCGTTCAGCGGACTCGTGCTCGGTTCGCACCTGATCATGCCGCCGATCCTGGCCCTCGCAGGCCGGGTCTTGGGCGGCAGCGCGCCGGCACGCCTCGCCGCGGCCAACGCACAGCGGCACCCCGAGCGCAGCGCGAGGGCCACCATCGGCCTGGTGATCGGGGTGACCCTCATCACGATGTTCGCGGTGGCCGGGTCCACCTTCGAGGTCATGATGCAGCGGACCATGGAGGATCCGGTTCTCCAGGCGGCCATCAGCGAGACCGTGGCGACGTCTCTGGCGGTGATCTCGGTGCTGGTCGGCTTCAGCGCCCTCATCGCGGCCGTGGGCATGGTCAACAATCTGGCGCAGAGCGTGCTGCAGCGCTCGCGTGAGATCGGGCTCCTGCGTGCGCTGGGCTTCACGGCAACCCAGGTGCGCTGGATGATCCTGGCCGAGAGCCTGCAGATGGCCGCAGCGGCCGTCGCCTTTGGTCTGGTCCTCGGCGTGTTCTACGGCTGGGCCGCCGCGCAGTCGCTCTTCGGTGCGGTCACCATGGGCGGCCTGACCGCCCCAGCGGTGCCGTGGCTTCTGGTCGTGGGCTGTGTGGTCGGCACCGTGCTGCTCGCCGTCGCCGCCACGCTCGTGCCGGCCCGTCGCGCCGTGTCGGTGGCCCCGGTGACGGCACTGGCTGCCGCGTGAGCCAGGTGACCGCGCGGCAAAACGGTGTTACCCTCTTTGTGTGCTGTTCGGTCTGCTCCTCCTTAGCTGCCGCGACGAGTCCTAATCTGAGGCCTCACTCGTCGCGGAGTTCGTCGTCGGCTGACCACCACTCGCGAGGAGACACCAGACCATGAAGAACAATCAAGCCGCATCCACGATGCCGGTGCACAAGTACCGCCCGTACCAGGACACGTTCCGTGTCGACCTGCCCGACCGCACCTGGCCGGCCAACCGCATCACCACGGCCCCGCGCTGGTGCGCCGTCGACCTGCGCGACGGCAACCAGGCTCTCATCGACCCGATGAGCCCCGAACGCAAGCGCATCATGTTCGACCTGTTGGTGCGGATGGGCTACAAGGAGATCGAGGTCGGCTTCCCGTCGGCGAGCCAGACCGACTTCGACTTCGTCCGCAGCCTGATCGAGGACGGCGCGATCCCTGACGACGTCACCATCCAGGTGCTGACCCAGGCGCGTGAGCACCTGATCCGCCGCACCTACGAGTCCATCCTCGGTGCGAAGCAGGCCATCGTGCACCTGTACAACTCCACCAGCGTGCTGCAGCGCGAGGTGGTGTTCCGTGAGGACAAGCAGGGCATCATCGACCTGGCCCTGTTCGGTGCCCGCACCTGCCGCGCGCTCGAGGCGACCGTGCCCGGCACGACCGTGTACTACGAGTACTCCCCGGAGAGCTTCACCGGCACCGAGCTCGAATTCGCCGTCGACATCACCAACCAGGTGATCGAGGTCTTCGAGCCCACGTCGGAGCGCAAGGTCATCGTGAACCTGCCCGCCACGGTCGAGATGGCCACGCCCAACGTCTACGCCGACTCGATCGAGTGGATGAGCCGGCACCTGGCACACCGGGAGAACGTCATCCTCTCGCTGCACCCGCACAACGACCGCGGCACCGCTATCGCGGCTGCCGAATTGGGCTACCTGGCCGGCGCCGACCGTATCGAGGGCTGCCTGTTCGGTAACGGCGAGCGCACCGGCAACGTCGACCTGGTCGCACTGGGGATCAACCTGTTCACCCAGGGCATCGACCCGCAGATCGACTTCGGCAACATCGACGAGGTCAAGCGCACCGCGGAGTACTGCAACCAGCTGCCGGTTCCGGAGCGCAGCCCCTGGGCCGGCGACCTGGTTTTCACGGCATTCAGCGGATCACACCAGGACGCCATCAAGAAGGGCTTCGAGGCCATGGCCGTCGAGGCCGCGGAGACCGGCCGGAGCGTCGACGACCTGGTCTGGGCCGTGCCCTACCTGCCGATCGACCCCAAGGACCTGGGCCGCAGCTACGAGGCCGTCATCCGGGTCAACTCACAGTCGGGCAAGGGCGGCGTGGCCTACCTGCTCAAGACCGATCACCACCTCGACCTGCCCCGCAAGCTGCAGATCGAGTTCTCCGGCGTGGTGCAGGCCAAGACCGACGCCGACGGCGGAGAGGTCACCAGCGAACAGATCTGGGACATCTTCAACGACGAATACCTGCCGGCCACCCACACCAACCCGGACGCCAAGTGGGGCCGGTTCGAGCTGTTCTCGACCCGCACCTCGAGCGACCTGGCCGGAGCGGTCGACCTCACGGTGGACCTGCGTGACTCGGACGCCGTGGCCAGCGCCACGGCAACGGGCAACGGCCCGATCGCGGCGTTCCTGGGCATCATGGCCGAACGTGGCATCGCCATCACGCTCTACGACTATGTCGAGCACGCCATGTCCGCCGGCGGCGACGCCACGGCCGCGTCCTACGTCGAGCTCGACGTGAACGGCAAGCGGTTCTGGGGCGTCGGCATCGATCCCGACATCTCCACAGCCTCGCTCAAGGCCGTGGTGTCCGCGGTCAACCGGGGCATCCGCGCCGAGACGGGTGACCGCGAGTTGGCGGCCGTCTAGAACATCGAGCACAGAAAAAGCCCGGCTCCGACATCCGTCGGAGCCGGGCTTTTCTGACCTGTTCTCCTCACACCCGCAAGGCGCGCCGTGCGGCCTCCGGGCTCAACGGCTGCGGCATCACCACGGGTTCGCCCTCCGGCTTGCCCAGAACTCGCGTGGTGTCGTCGATCGCCTGCGAGAGCAGGGTGTACAGCCGCTCGTCCGTGTCGGGGATGCACGCCTCGGCGATGCCCTGCACGGTGATGCGGATGATCGACTCCGCGGTGCGGTCGGTGAACCGGGTACGCGACCACGATCCCACCGACCCCATGAACTCGCGCGCCCAGCGCTCGGTCTGCGGTGCCCGTTCGAAGGCCTCCCGCACCTGGTCTGAGACGGCGTCGGAGTCGCCCTCACTGAGCCGGGCCAGGTGGCGTTGGCAATTGAGGATCCCCACGGCCAAAGCCCGCTGGTGGTCGGCACTGACCACCGGCAGACCGGCCGTCGCGGCCCGCAGGGCCACGACGAGGCGCACACGGGGGTCGTCCCCGCGCAGTCCGATCACCGACGGGATCAGAGTCATCAGGCGGGACCTGGCCTCGTCCGACGTGCAGTCGTTGACCATCCGGGCCAATGACGCCAGAACCGGGTGCGTGCAGGCCGGATGGTCGCTCCACGCTTCGCCGGACAGGTGCGAGGCGAACTCCATGAAGCACGCTCCGCTACGGGGGGACTTGTGTTTGCCCCGGGACAGGACGGGCAACAGGTCGGGCACAGTGCCCTCGAATCGTTTCATGGAGTACCTCCCTGCGACGTGGTTGTGCCTCAATACTGACCCCAGATGCGGGGAAAGGCGAGGCTTAAACACGTGAGGGTGATAAATCCTCAGGAAAGGGTGAGGCGGCTCTCGGAGCCGGCCGGTCAGGGCCCGGCAGGGTCGGTGACCGGGGTCGTCTCTGCCGGGCTCGTCGTCGCCGTCACGCGTCGCCGGCGCGGCCAGGCGCGGAAGGGCGGTATCGAGCCGCGGCGGCGCCAGTGCGGCCAGCTACCGATGGCCCGCTGCTGCGGCAGGCTCCAGCCGAACCGGGCGGCGAGCACCCGGATCACGGTCGTGGCCACGACGCAAATCAGCGCGGCCACCGTGATCTGCACCTGCAGCACGACCAGCCCCACCAGCAGGCCGCAGCCCACCAGGGCCGCGACGGCGTAGAGCGAGCCGACGTGCATCACGGCGATCGGCACGTTGAGCATCATGTCCCGCAGCACCGACCCACCCACGGCCGACACCACGCCCACGAACAGCGCGGGGATCTCCGGCAGGCCCGCGGCGAGAGCCTTGGTGGTGCCGATCACGCCGAACAGGCCGATGGTCACGGCGTCGAGGGTGATGATGAGCGGTCCGAGCCGGTTGAACACGCTCTGCAGCGCCATGCCCAGCAGGGCGAAGGCCGCCGCGACGGGCAGGTACCAGTTGCTCAGGAGCGCCGCCGGAACCCCGCCGAGCAGGATGTCGCGCAGCAGACCGCCGCCGAGCCCCACGGTGATGCCGATGATCGAGATGCCCAGCAGGTCCATCCGGCGGTCGGTGAACCGCCCGGCGAACATAGCGCCCTGGATGGCGCCGATGGCCACCGCCACGAGGTCGATCCAGAGCGGGATGGCGAAGAGCGGAGTGGGCACCGTCAATGTCTACCACGGCGGGTGTCCCGGCGCTTCGCGTCGGCATCCGCCCCGGAGGGTGGGAGAATTGACCGTGCCCGTTTATCGTGATGAAGCCGTCGTGCTGCGCACCCACAAACTGGGTGAGGCCGACCGCATCATCACCATGCTCACCCGGCAGCACGGCAAGGTGCGCGCCGTCGCCAAGGGGGTGCGCCGCACCGCCTCCAAGTTCGGGGCCAGGCTCGAGCCGTTCATGGTCGTGGATGTTCAGCTCTACGAAGGCCGCAGTCTCGACATCGTCAACCAGGCGGAGTCGATCGGCTCCTACGGCGCGGCCATCACGTCCGACTACGGCAGCTACACGGCCGCGAGCGCCATGGTCGAGACCGCCGACAAGCTCACCGAATCGGAGGGGTCCCTGCAGCAATACCTGCTGCTGGTCGGCGCACTCCGGTCGCTGTCCCGTCGCGAACACGGCTCCGGCGCCACCCTGGACTCCTACCTGCTGCGGTCCCTCTCCATGGCCGGCTGGGCGCCGAGCTTCCAGGACTGTGCCCGCTGCGGCAGGCCGGGTCCGCACTCGGCCTTCGTCGTGCAGGTGGGCGGCGTCGTCTGCGACTCCTGCGCCGCACCGGGGTCACCCAGGTTGGACCCGGACACGATCGCCCTGCTCGCAGCCCTGCTCACCGGCGACTGGGCCCACACGGCCGCCGCCGAACCATCCACCCAGGCCCGGGCCACCGGGGTCGTCGCCGCGTACACGCAGTGGCACCTCGGCCGGGGCCTTCGATCTCTGGAGCACGTGCGCCCATGACGCCGAACCCCTTCCGTCCCGCATCGGCCACGCCGTACACGCACAAGGACGCCGTGCCGTTCAAGCCCGTGGACTGGACGGGGCTCTACCCTCCGGCCCTGCCCGCCAAGGTCGTGCCGGAGCACGTCGCCGTGGTCATGGACGGCAACGGCCGGTGGGCCAACGCCCGCGGGCTGTCCAGGGTCGAGGGCCACAAGGCAGGCGAGGCCGCCCTGCTCGACGTCGTCGCCGGCGCCATCCAGATCGGGGTCAAGCACCTCAGCGTCTACGCGTTCTCCACCGAGAACTGGAAGCGCTCCCCGGACGAGGTGCGGTTCCTGATGGGGTTCAACCGCGACGTGTTGCACCGCCGGAGGGACCAGCTCAACGACTGGGGCGTCCGGGTGCGCTGGGCAGGGCGGAAGCCGAAGCTGTGGGCGTCCGTGATCAACGAACTCCAGTACGCCGAGAAGCTCACCGCGGGCAACGACGTGCTCACCCTCACCATGTGCGTCAACTACGGCGGCCGCACCGAGATCGCGGATGCCGTGCGCGCGCTGGCCGAAGACGTCGCTGCCGGCCGGCTCAAGCCGTCCGGCATCACCGAGAAATCCATCCAGCGCCACCTCTACACGGCCGCGCTGCCCGACGTCGACCTCTTCGTGCGCAGCTCCGGTGAGCAGCGCACCAGCAACTTCATGCTCTGGCAGAGCGCCTACGCCGAGATGGTGTTCCTCGACACCCTCTGGCCGGACTTCTCCCGGGTCGACCTCTGGCACGCCATCGAGCTCTACGCCTCCCGCAATCGGCGCTACGGCGGAGCCGTCGACACGCCCACGGCCTGACCGAGAACACCACCCGGGAATATCTGGAGGGGCCGCTCGGGTTAGCCCTCCTGTGAGCGAAACCATCAAAGTAGACATCTGGTCCGACGTGCAGTGCCCCTGGTGCTACATCGGCAAACGCAAGTTCGAGGCCGGCGTGGCCGCCTCCGGCACCAAGGTCGAGGTGGAGTACCACTCCTTCGAACTTGCGCCGGACACCCCGGTGGACTTCGCCGGCAGCCCGGTGGACTACCTCAGCGAGCGCAAGGGCATCCCCGTGCCGCAGGTCCTCGAGATGCTCGAACGGGTCACCGGCATCGCCGAGAGCGTCGGGCTGCACTACGACTACGACTCCGTGCACCAGACCAACACCGTCAAGGCCCACGAACTCCTGCACTACGCCAAGGCACACGGCGTGCAGCTGGAGATGAAGGAAGCACTGCTCAAGGCCTACTTCGTCGACGGCGGCCATGTCGGCCGCATCGAGGACCTCGCCGACCTGGCCGCCACGGTGGGCCTGGACAAGGCCGACGTCGTGCGCTCCCTGACCTCGAACGAGCACCTCGCCGCCGTCAAGGCCGATGTCGCCCAGGCCGCCGAATACGGCATCAACGGGGTGCCGTTCTTCGTGATCGACGGCAAGTACGGCATCTCCGGCGCGCAGGACCCGTCCACCTTCGCCCAGGCACTGCGCCAGGTGCAGGGCGAGAAAGCCGACTCCGCCACCACCACAGCCACCGAGGAGACCCACGCATGAGTGACAACACCACCGGAACCGACACCAGCACGGTCACCGAAGCACCCGCAACACTCCGCCCCATCATCCAGCTGCTCGAGCAGGACGACACGGCCGGCGGATGCTGCGGCGACGGTTCCTGCGCCCTCTAGCCGCCTCTCTTTCCAACGTCGGCCGGGCGTGGCGAACGAACACAGCAGGGTCTGGGAGAATTGGACACGATGAACACTTCGACTCCCACGCAGAATCTGATGGCACCGCTTCGAATCGGTGACATCGAACTCGACGTGCCCGTGGTCCTCGCACCCATGGCCGGCATCACCAACACCGCATTCCGCCGGCTCTGCCGCGAATACGGAGCCGGTCTCTACGTCAGCGAGATGATCACCTCACGGGCGCTCGTGGAGCGCACCACCGAGTCGATGCGCCTGATCACCCACCACGAGACCGAGAAGACCCGCTCCATCCAGCTCTACGGCGTGGACCCGAAGACCGTCTCAGAGGCCGTCACGATGCTCGTCGCCGAGGACCGTGCCGACCACATCGACCTGAACTTCGGCTGCCCGGTCCCCAAGGTCACCCGCAAGGGCGGGGGAGCGGCGCTGCCGTGGAAGATCACCCTGTTCCGTGAGATCGTCGAGGCCGCCGTCTCGGCCGCCGGCACGATCCCGCTCACCGTCAAGATGCGCAAGGGCATCGACTCCGACCACCTCACCTACCTCGAGGCCGGCCGGGTCGCCGAGGGAGCCGGCGTCGCGGCCATCGCGCTGCACGCCCGCACCGCAGCGGACTACTACTCCGGCCACGCCGACTGGGCGGCCATCGAGACCCTCAAGAACACCATCACGAGCGTCCCCGTGCTCGGCAACGGCGATATCTGGTCCGCCGCAGACGCGCTGCGCATGGTCGACGAAACCGGCTGCGACGGCGTCGTCGTCGGTCGTGGCTGCCTCGGCCGCCCCTGGCTATTCGGCGACCTGGCCGCGGCCTTCCGCGGCGACGTCCTCAAGGCCGAACCGACCCTCGGCCAGGTGGCGGATGCCTTCCGCCGGCACGCCGAACTGCTCACCGAGTTCTTCGAGAGCGAGGAACGCGCCTGCCGCGACATCCGCAAGCATGTGGCCTGGTACTTCAAGGGCTACCCGGTCGGCGGCGACCTGCGCGCCAGCCTCGCCTCCGTGGTGTCGCTCGAGCAGCTCGACGAGCTGCTGGCCACCATGGACCCCGACCAGCCGTACCCCGGCATCGGGGCCGAAGGCCAGCGCGGCCGCGCGGGAAGCCCCAAGAAGACCTCCCTGCCCGAGCGCTGGCTCGACTCGCGCGAGATCGCGGGCGCCGAGCGCAGCAACCTCACCGAGGGCGAGGGGGACACCAGCGGTGGTTAACCAGACCGGATACAGCGTCCACGACGAAGCCAGGTTCCGGCCGGAGGAGCACGACTCCAGCCGGAGCGACTTCGCCCGCGACCGCGCCAGGCTGCTGCACTCCAGCGCCCTGCGCCGCCTGGCCGCCAAAACTCAGGTGCTCAGCCCCGCCGCGGGACTGGACTTCGCGCGCAACCGGCTGACCCACTCGCTCGAGGTCGCCCAGATCGGCCGGGAGATCGCGCTGCGCCTGGCGTTGGATCCCGACATCGTCGACACCGCCTGCCTCGCGCACGACATCGGGCATCCGCCCTTCGGCCACAACGGCGAGAAGGCCCTCAACACCTGGGCGTCCGACATCGGCGGGTTCGAGGGCAACGCGCAGACCCTGCGCCTGCTCAGCCGCCTCGAACCCAAGGTGTTCGGCGACCGGGGCGAGAGCTACGGGCTCAACCTCACCCGGGCCAGCCTGGACGCCAGCTGCAAGTACCCCTGGGCCGCCGATTCCTCGGTCGCCGACCCCAGCGGCCGCGCCAAATTCGGCTTCTACGAGGACGACCGGGCCGCGTTCGAGTGGTTGCGCCAGGACGCCCCCGACCGGCAGCTCTGCGTCGAGGCGCAGGTCATGGACCTCTCCGACGACATCGCCTACTCGGTGCACGACTTCGAGGATGCCGTGGTCAGCGGCTACCTCGACGTCGAACTGCTGGGCAACCGCGGCGACCACGACGCCCTGGTCACCTCCATGTACGAGTGGACCGGCGGCCAATTCAGCCACGACGAACTGCGTGCCGCCTTCGACAGGCTCGACGCCCTCGACGTGTGGCTGCACAGCTACAGCGCAGGACGCCGGGACCAGGGGCGACTGAAGAACCTCACCAGCCAGCTCATCGGCCGGTTCAGCGGCGCGGCGGTCGCGGCCACCAAAGCCAGCTACCCCGACCGGCACCTGATCCGCTTCAACGCCCACGTGGTCGTCCCGCGCGACGTGCAGGCCGAGATCGGCGTGCTCAAGGGCATCGTCGCCGCCTTCGTGATGTCCACCCATGTGCGCCAACCGATCTACGTTGAACAGCGCGAGACGCTGGTCTACCTCGCCGACACCCTGTTCGCCACGGGCGACGAGCACCTCGACCCTGGCTTCCGCGAGGACTGGGCGGCGGCGTCCGACGACTCCGCCCGCAAGCGCGTCGTCGTCGACCAGGTCGCCAGCCTCACCGATCAGAGCGCCATCGCCCTGCACCGCCGGCTGCAGCTCACCCGGGAACCGGCACGAACGAGCGGTGACGCATGGCAGGGCTGATCCGTCAGGGCGACATCGAAGAGGTCAAGGCGCGCACCAACATCGCCGACATCGTAGGCGATTACGTCACCCTCAAGTCCGCCGGCGTCGGGTCGATGAAGGGGCTCTGCCCGTTCCACGACGAGCGCAGCCCGAGCTTCCACGTGCGCCCGCAGGTGGGTTTCTACCACTGCTTCGGCTGCGGCGAGAGCGGCGACGTCTACTCGTTCCTGCAGAAGATGGACCACGTCAGCTTCAGCGAGGCCGTCGAACGCCTGGCCGCACGGGTGGGCATCGAACTGCACTACGAGGGCGGCGAGGGCGGGGCCCCCGACCACACCAACCGGGCGCGCCTGTACGCGGCCAACCAGGCGGCCGCCGACTTCTTCGTCGACAGGCTGGGCAGCCCGGGCGCCCAGGTCGGCCGCACCTTCCTCGGCGAGCGCGGCTTCGACGCCCAGGCCGCCGCCCGGTTCGGCATCGGGTTCGCCCCGCAGAGCTGGGACGAACTGACCAACCACCTCCGCGGCCGGGGCTTCTCCACCGAAGAACTCACGCTCGCCGGCCTCGTCTCGAGCCGGGAGGGATCCTCCGGCGTCTACGACAGGTTCCGCGGCCGGCTGGTCTGGCCGATCCGCGACATCACCGGGCAGACGATCGGCTTCGGGGCGCGCAAGCTGCTCGACGACGACAAGGGCCCCAAGTACCTCAACACCCCCGAGACCCCGATCTACCACAAGGCCCAGGTGCTCTACGGGCTGGACCTGGCCAAGCGAGACATCTCCCGCGGCCACCAGGTCGTCGTCGTCGAGGGCTACACCGACGTCATGGCCTGTCACCTGGCCGGCGTGACCACGGCCGTGGCCACCTGCGGCACCTCCTTCGGTGTCGACCACATCAAGGTGCTGCGCCGCGTGCTCGGCGACGACAGCGGCGTCGGCGAGGTCGTCTTCACGTTCGATCCGGATGCCGCCGGCCAGAAGGCCGCCATGCGGGCCTTCGCCGAGGAGCAACGCTTCTCCGCCCAGACCTTCGTCGCCGTCGCCCCGGAAGGGCTCGACCCCTGCGACCTCCGCCTGCACCGCGGTGACGACGCCGTGCGCCGGCTCATCGACGCGAAGAAGCCGATGTTCGAATTCATGATCCGGCAGCTGCTCGGCCAGTACAACCTCGACACCGTCGAGGGCCGGGTTTCGGCGCTGCGGGCGGCCGCCCCCATCGTCAGCGACATCCGCGATCCCTCCCTGCGCCCCGGTTACACCCACGAACTGTCCCGGATGCTCGGCATGGATCTCGGTGAGGTGTCCCGCGCCGTCGGCCAGGCCCAGTCCCGCTCCCGCACCGCTCCGCCCGAGGCGCCCCGGCGCTCCGGCGAGCCGGCCCCCGCCCCGCGCGAGCGCCTGTTCTCCCTCGCCGACCTCCCCGCAGACCCGGTCACCCGCATCGAGCGCGACGCCCTCATGGCGATGCTGCAGCATCCCACCCAGGTGGGCCTCGAGCTGGTGCAGCGGGCCGTTCTGACCGGCATGACCAACTCCACCCTGGCGGTCGTGCGCGACGCCCTGGCCGCCGCGCTCCCGCACGCCGCCGCACCGGACTGGCTCGACCGCGTGGTGGGGGAGACCCCGGCCCCGATGGCGAACCTGGTGACCGAGCTGGCCATGGCGCCGCTGCCTGAGCGCACCGAACGCGAAGTCACCCGGTACGTCCGCGACATCACCATCGTGTTGATCGAAAAGGACCTGCTGCGCCAGAAGGCTGAGCTCCTGGGCCGGCTGCAGCGCGCGGATTCCACCGACCGCGAGGTCTACGTCGCCATCCAGCGCGAGCTCGTGCGGGTCGAAGCCGAACGGCGCAATCTCCGCGGCGAGTGACCGGTGTGCGGGTGCGCCGAATATTGCGGGTCTATTAAGATGCTCCGCTGAGTGGCCGCCAATGGCGCATTGTGTGCTAATTCTTGGTTTACAGCAACGCATTTCTGCGCCTGTCTGCAGAAGTGCGAACGTCACCACGACACATTCACCTTGAGGAAGAGGCATTCGACTATGGCTTTTGCACCCACCAGGCGTGGCCGCGCCATCGGCGTCACCGCCGGTCTCGCCGCCGCAGCACTCGTTCTCGCCGGCTGCTCGAGCAGCCCGGCCGAGGATTCCGGCTCATCGGCACCGCTGACCATCGGCACCACCGACAAGGTCACCACGCTCGACCCGGCCGGCTCGTACGACAACGGTTCGTTCGCCGTGCAGAACCAGGTCTTCCCGTTCCTCATGAACACCCCCTACGGCAGCCCCGACGTCCAGCCCGACATCGCGGTCTCCGCCGAGTTCACCGCACCGACGGAGTACACCGTCACCCTCAAGCCCGACCTGGTCTGGGCCAACGGCAACGACCTGACCTCCTCCGACGTCAAGTTCAGCTTCGACCGCCAGCTGGCCATCGCAGCCGACAACGGCCCCTCCTCGTTGCTCTACAACCTCGAGAGCGTCGCCGCACCGGACGACACCACCGTGGTCTTCACCCTCAAGGCACCCGATGACCAGATCTTCCCGCAGATCCTGTCCAGCCCGGCCGGCCCGATCGTCGACGAGGAATCCTTCTCGGCCACCGAGCTCACCAGCGACGACGACATCGTCAAGGCCAACGCGTTCGCCGGCCAGTACGTCATCACCAGCTACAACTTCAACTCCCTCATCGGCTACAAGGCCAACCCGGACTACGCCGGCCTGCTCGGCCCGGCGAAGACCGACGTCGTCAATGTGAAGTACTACGCCGACTCCTCCAACCTCAAGCTGGACGTGCAGGAGGGGGCTATCGACGTCGCCTTCCGCAGCCTCTCCGCGACCGACGTCGAGGACCTCCGCGGCAACGACAAGGTCCAGGTCATCGACGGCCCCGGTGGCGAGATCCGCTACATCACGTTCAACTTCGACACCCAGCCGTTCGGCGCGACCACCGCGGACGCTGACGCCACCAAGGCCCTCGCCGTGCGTCAGGCCGTCGCCGACCTCGTCGACCGTGAAGAGATCGCCGACCAGGTCTACAAGGGCACCTACACCCCGCTGTTCTCCTACGTTCCTGCCGGTCTGACCGGCGCCACCGAGTCCCTCAAGGGCCTCTACGGCGACGGCTCCGGCGCCCCGGATGCCGACAAGGCCAAGGCCACGCTGACCGCGGCCGGCATCACCGCGCCCGTGGAACTGAACCTGCAGTACAGCAACGACCACTACGGCCCCTCGTCGGGCGACGAGTACGCGCTCATCAAGGACCAGCTGGAATCCTCGGGCCTGTTCACCGTCAACCTGCAGACGACCGAGTGGGTCCAGTACTCCAAGGACCGCTCCAGCGATGTCTACCCGGCCTACCAGCTGGGCTGGTTCCCGGACTACTCCGACGCTGACAACTACCTGACGCCGTTCTTCCTCACGGAGAACTTCCTGAAGAACCACTACGCCGACCAGGAGGTCAACGACCTGATCCTGCAGCAGGCCGTGACCGTCGACCCCGCCGAGCGCACCAAGCTCATCGAGGAGATCCAGGACAAGGTCGCGGCCCAGCTGTCGACCGTGCCCCTGCTCCAGGGCGCCCAGGTCGCCGTCACCGGCACCACCGTGACCGGAACCAGCGACACGCTCGACGCGTCGTTCAAGTTCCGCTACGCTGCCCTCGCCAAGGGCTAGGACCCCGGTCACACCTGGCTAGACGACGGGGGCGTTCGTGCGGCACATCGCCGAACGCTCCCGTCTTTCGTTTTGCACGAGTGAGGTAGGAATGACGACTGTAGTGACCACCCCCCAGGCCCCGGCGGCCGGGCCGGAACCCACACCCCCGAAGGCGACCAGGAAACGCGCCGGGGGCGGCATCGTGCGCTACATCGTGGTGCGCTTCCTGCTGATCTTCCCCACCATCTTCATCCTGGTCTCCATGGTGTTCTGGCTCATGCGCACCACGGGCGACCCGATCACGGCAGCCCTCGGCGGCCGGCTCAGCGCCGACCAGCTCGCCGAACGCGTCGCGGCCGCCGGTTACGACAGGCCCATCCTGGTGCAGTACGTCGAGTACCTCGGTCAGATCTTCACGGGCAACTTCGGCACCACCATCAGCACCAACCGCCCGGTCTCCGAGGTGCTGCTCACCTACGGCGCCGCCACGGCCGAACTCGCCTTCTACGCCCTCCTCGTCGCCTTCATCGTCGGCATCCCGCTGGGTATGGTCGCCGCCTACTGGCGCGACAAGTCGCCGGATGCGTCGCTGCGGATCTTCGCGATCCTCTGCTACGCCACCCCGGTGTTCTTCTCCGGCCTGCTGTTCAAGCTCATCTTCGCGGTCTGGCTCAAGGTGCTCCCCGTCGCCGGGCGTGCCTCGACGGGATCGGAGCTGCAGATGCAGCTCCTGCCCGACAAGACCGGGTTCTACACGATCGACGCCATCCAGACCGGCAACCCGGCCGTGCTCGCCGACGTGCTCTCGCACGCCGTGCTGCCGGCCCTCGCGCTGGGGCTGCTCACCGCCGGAGTGTTCCTCCGCCTCGTGCGCACCAACGTGATCGGCACCCTCGGCACCGACTACGTCGACGCCGCCAGGTCCCGCGGCGTCAGCGAATTCCGGCTGGTGCGCAAGCACGCCTACCGTCCGGCGCTGATCCCGATCATCACCGTGATCGGTCTGCAGATCGCCCTGCTCCTCGGTGGAGCGGTGCTCACCGAGACCACCTTCGAATGGAAGGGCCTCGGCTTCATGCTCTCCGAGTTCCTCAAGGCCCGCGACTTCGTGGCCGTGCAGGGCATCGTCGCCCTCCTCGCGGTGATCGTGGCCCTGTCCAACTTCATCGTGGACATCATCGCCGCGCTGATCGACCCGAGAGTGCGGTACTAGCCATGACACGCAAACCGAACAGGCTCTCCCGTCTGCCCATCGTCCACCAGCTGCACCAGAGCGTCGGGCTCCAGCGCGGCATGCTCGTGGCCGGCCTGGTGATCACCGCGGCGTTCATCCTCACCGCGATCCTCGCTCCCGTGATCGCGCCCTACGGCTACAGTCAGCTGCGGGACGCGGACGGCGTCTTCGGCGCCCAGCAGCCCCCGGGCGGCTCGCACCTGTTCGGCACCACCGTCGGAGGCTATGACGTGCTCTCCCGGGTGCTCTGGGGTGCCCAGACCGCCCTGTTCGTGATCGTCGTCGCCGTGCTGCTGTCGATCTTCGCCGGCGTGTTCCTCGGCCTCGTGTCCGGCTACTTCGGTGGCTGGCTCGACAGGGTCCTCGTCGTCGTCTGCGACGCCGTCTACGCCTTCCCGTCGCTGCTGCTGGCCATCGTCATGTCCATCGTCATCTCCGGTGGCAAGTCCAACCTCGTGGGCGGTGTGTTCGCCGCAGCCATCTCGATCACGGTCGTGTTCATCCCGCAGTACTTCCGGGTGATCAGGGCAGAGACCGTGCGGATCAAGTCGGAGGCCTTCGTGGAGTCGGCGCGGGTGCTCGGCGCCGGAAACACCCGGATCATGTTCCGTCACGTGCTGCGCAACGCCACCCGCACCCTGCCGCTGATCTTCACGCTGAACTCCTCCGAGGCGATCCTCACCCTGGCGGGGCTGGGCTTCCTCGGCTTCGGCATCGAACCCACGGCGGCCTCCGAGTGGGGGTACGACCTCAACAAGTCCCTCTCCGACGTCACCAGCGGCATCTGGTGGACCTCGCTGTTCCCCGGACTGGCCATCGTGCTCGTCGTGATGGGCATCACCCTGGTCGGCGAGAGCCTGAACGACCTGGCCGACCCGCGCCTGCGCGGGCGCCGCCGGGTCGCCTCGTCCTCGGGTCTCGTCGCCGAGACCTCCGTGGTGCCCGGAGGCACCCTGGATGCCGGCCCCGGCGGCCTGGCCGGGCTCGAGACCGGCTCGGCGTCGTCCACCGGCGCCCCTCTGACCAACACCCTTCCCCTTGACGACAGCGAGGCCACCCGATGAGCGACATCCTCACGCCCGCCGGGGCCGCCCCGGCGACCGAGCAACCGACTGTGCTGCGGATCGACGACCTCGGTGTCGCCTTCTCCACGGATGCCGGTTCCGTGCGCGCCGTCGACGGGGTCTCCCTCAGCGTCCGCCGCGGCGAGGTCCTCGCCATCGTCGGGGAAAGCGGCAGCGGCAAGACAGTCACCGCCAAGACCATCCTCGGGCTGCTGCCCGAGACCGCCGTGTCCGAGGGCGCCGTCATCCTCAGCAGCCGTGACGGGGGCAGCGAGAACAACGTCATCGCCCTGAGCAAGCAGCGGCTGCGCCAGGTGCGCGGGACCGACGTGTCGATGGTGTTCCAGGAGCCGTCCACGGCGCTGAACCCGGTGTACACCGTCGGCTGGCAGATCATGGAGGGCATCAGGGCGCACGGCTCGGTCAGCCGCTCCGACGCCAAGGCCAAGGCCATCGAGATCCTCGGCCGGGTGGGCATCCCCGACCCAGAGGTACGCGTCAACTACTACCCGCACCAGTTCTCCGGCGGCCAGAAACAACGCGTGGTCATCGCCATGGCCCTGGTCCTCGAGCCCGGCCTGATCGTCGCCGACGAACCCACCACGGCCCTCGACGTGACCGTGCAGGCCGAGATCCTCGACCTGCTGCGACGCTGCCGCGACGAATTCGGCACCGCGATCGTGCTGATCACCCACAACATGGGCGTCGTAGCCGACCTCGCCGACCGGGTTGCGGTGATGTACCAGGGCAAGGTGGTGGAGGAGGCCGACGCCGTCACCCTGTTCACTGCGCCGAAGGATCCCTACACCCAGCGGCTGCTCGCCGCGGTCCCCTACGTGGGACAGGGTGTGGTCAGGGCGGCGGAACGCGCGGCGGCCCGCACGCCGGAGTGGGCCGAGCAGGCGCCCGTCGTCGTCGCAGACAACCTGCGCATCCAGTACCCCGGCCGGCTCGGCCGGGCCGGCTTCGTGGCCGTCGACGGGGTCAGCTTCTCGATCCGCCCCGGCGAAGTCCTGGGCCTGGTGGGGGAGAGCGGCTCGGGCAAGACCACGATCGGCCGCGCCATCGCCGGCCTCACCAGGGTCACCGACGGGTCACTGAGCGTGCTCGGGCACGAGATGAACGGATTCAAGGAACGGCGGTTCAAGCACCTCCGCAGCGACATCGGATTCGTGTTCCAGGACCCGGCGTCCAGCTTCAATCCGCTGCTGACCATCGCCGACTGCGTCGCCGAGCCTCTCGTCGTGCACGGCCGGGCGTCCAGCCCGCGTGCCGCGCGGGCCAGGGTCGACGAACTCCTCGAGGCCGTGCAGTTGCCGCGCGCCTTCGGTGACCGGTACCCGCACGAGCTCAGCGGCGGCCAGCGCCAGCGGGCGAGCCTGGCACGGGCCCTGGCGCTCGAACCCACCCTGCTCATCGCAGACGAACCGACCTCGGCTCTGGACGTGTCGGTGCAGGCGCGGGTGCTCGAACTCTTCGCCGAACTGCAGCGCGAGTTCGGCTTCGCCGCCCTGTTCATCAGCCACGACCTCGCCGTGGTCGACATCCTGGCCGACCGCATTGCCGTGCTCTACCACGGCCGTCTCGTCGAGGAGGGGACGGGCGCTGAGGTGCTCGGCGCCCCGAGCGACCCGTACACCCGACGGCTGCTGGCGTCCCTCCCTGTGCCCGATCCGGCCGCGCAGGCGCTGCGGCGGGAAGAACTCGCGAGGTTGCGTGCGGCAGGATAGAACCCATGAGACGCGCCGAAGCAGATCCGAATCCGATCGTAGCCAGTGACCTCACGGTCGAATATCCGGCGCACGGAGCGAGTTCGTCCTTCGTCGCGGTGCACGGCTTCACCCTGACCCTGGGCCGCGGTGAGGTCCTCGGCCTGCTCGGCGAGAGCGGCTCCGGGAAGAGCACCCTGGCCCGGGTGCTGTCGGGGGCGGAGGCGGCGGCCGGGCACGGTGAGGTGCGCGCGCAGATCACCGGCGGTGAGGCCACGGTGCTCGGCTACCCGTTGCGCCGAATCGGCCGGCGGAAACTCAGCAAGCTCACCTTCGGGGTGGGGATGCTCGCGCAGGACGCCGCGACCACACTCCCCGCCAGCCTGACCGTGGCCGACATCGTGGGAGAGCCGGTGCTCGAACGCGACCGCAAGTTCGACAAGGCCGAGCTGGCGACGCTGGTGGCCACCATGGTCGACGCCGTGCGGTTGCCCCTCTCGCTCCTCGGCAAGTACCCCTATGAACTCAGCAGTGGGCAACGCCAACGGGTGGCCCTGGCCCGGGCGCTGGTCTTCGGGCCCGCCCTGCTCATCGCCGACGAGCCGACCGCCGGCGTCGACGCGCTCGTGCGCGACGATGTCATCGACCTCATCGGCGAGCTCCAGCGCGAGCGGGCATTCTCCGCGATCCTGATCAGCAACGACCTCGGGGTGCTCCGGCGGGTCGCGGACCGGATCGGGGTGATGCACCAGGGGGTGCTGGTGGGGCTCGGGCCCATCGACGAGGTGTTCGACAACCCCTGGCACCCCTACGTGGTCGAACTCGCGGCGGCGCTGACCCTCGGCAGCTCCGACCCGGGCGAGGGGGAGCCGGCCGGCCCGATCGAACCGGATGCCCGGCCCGCAGCCGACGTCGAGACACTGGACTGAGCCGTGGCCCAACATCGCGCCGTCCTGGCCCCCGAAACCGCCACCGTGCGGCCGCCTGGCGTCCGCTCAGGCCCCATCGCGATCCTCCCGGAGGACTCCGCGGTGTTCGCCGACGCCGTGGCCGAGGCCGGCGGCCAGGTCGCCGAGCTGTCCGAGCACACCCGGGGCCTCATCTGGCTCTCCTACGCCAGGGCCGCTGAGCTGGGCGACGTCCTGGCCGCTCATCCGCAGCTGGCCTGGGTGCAGCTGCCGTGGGCGGGCATCGACGCCTTCAGCGACGTGCTCACCGCCCACCGGCGGGACGACCTGCTCGTCACCAGTGCGAAGGGGGCGTTCGCCCAACCCGTCGCCGAACACGCCCTCGCCCTGGCCCTGGCGTCGCTGAGGGTGCTCCCCGAGCGCGCCAGGGCACGATCCTGGAACGCGGTGCCCGCCGGCGAGTCGCTGTACGGCCGGACCGTGCTGATCATCGGGGCCGGCGGCATCGCCCGCGAGCTCATCCGGCTGCTCGGCCCGTTCGCCAGCGAGACCGTGGTGGTGCGGCGCAGCACCGACCCGGTGCCGGGCGCCACCCGCACCGTCACCACGCAGGCTCTGCGGAACGAGCTGCCCCTGGCGGATGTCGTCGTGGTCGCCGCCGCCCTCACCGGCGACACCCGCCACCTGCTCGGAGCGGCCGAACTCGGCCTGATGAAGAAGACGGCACACCTGGTCAACATCGCCAGGGGTCCGCTCGTCGACACCGACGCCCTGGTCGAGGCCCTGCGCTCCGGCACCATCGCCGGCGCGGCGCTGGACGTCACCGATCCCGAACCGCTTCCACAGGGGCATGCGCTCTGGACCGAGGCCCGGTGCCTGATCACCCCGCATATGGCCGACACGCCCGAGATGACCGCACCACTGTTGGCCGAACGAATTCGCCTGAATGTGGCCGCTTTCCTAGGAAACGGGCCGTTCGTCGGGGTTGTCGACACCGAGTCGGGCTACTGAACGGCACCCTCGATTTGGCAGACGGCGATCTTTTGGTAAAGTAGCTACGCTGTTCAAGGCGAGGGAAACTCTCGCCGAGCACACATTCCTCGATAGCTCAATTGGCAGAGCAGCGCACTGTTAATGCGCAGGTTCTTGGTTCGAGTCCAAGTCGGGGAGCGAAAAGGTCACTAGGGGCTCCACCCCCGGTGGCCTTTTTTAGTGCCCAGGCGGGTGCCTACGCGGGTGCTGGCCGCTAGTCTGATCCCGAATGTACCGAAAGGTGGCCGATGTGTCTGTCTGGCAGAGTCTGAGCGCCGTCCTCGCGGGGCTGACCGTGGTCTTCCTCGTACTCTGGCTACGCTCGGCCGTGCGGCAGCGCGGCAGCCGGTTCGACCGGTCGGCCGCCGAACGCGTGCGGATCGACCTCGAACTCTCGCTCGCCGAACAGCACGGCCGGCTGGCGATCATCCGCGAGCTGCAGGACATCGCGGTGCTCTCGCTTGCGCGCCTGATCACACGGGCCGAGGGCGCCCGCTACGCGGCCGAGAGCGACCCGTCCACGGCCGTACGGGCGGCGACGGCGCTCGTTGACGACGGCAGGGTCACCCTGGCCGACCTCCGCCGCGTCCTCACCGTCGCGCGCGAGGGCGAGTCCATCCAGGCGAGGCAGCCGGGGCTGCAATCGGCCCACAACCTCTTCGGGGTGATGCGGGATGCCGGTCTGGCCGTCGGCTTCACCGAATCGGGCGACCGGTTCCCGCTCAAGCCCGGCGCTGAGTTGGCCATCTACCGGATCCTGCAGAGCGCGCTGGCCAACGCGCTCAAGCATGGCGGCGCCGGGACCGAGGCGCGGGTGTCCTTCACCTGGACGCAGGACGGCCTGCAGCTGCTCATCGACGATGACGGTATCCGTGCCGCCGCCCGCCGGGAGAGCGCGTCAGCGTCCGACTTCGCGGCCCGCACGACCTATACAATCGACGACGACCTCAAGGCGCTCAGCGAGAGCATCTCCGGCGCGGACATCACGCAGATGCGCGAGCGGGCCCAGCTCTTCGGTGGCATCTTCAACGCCGGCACGGTTCCGGGCGTCGGGTTCTCCGTCTCCGCGGTGTTCCCGTCCCTGCGATTCCACAACGGCGTGCACGGAGTGAACCTCTCCCGTTGAGGCTCAGTTCTTCTGGCGCTCAGCTCTCGAGATCGTCGACCCCGGGCAGCCAGCTCACGCCGGGAACACCCCACCCGCGCTTGCGGCTCACCTTGGCGGCGATCTTGGCGTAGTGGTGCTCGAGCCGGTCCACGTACAGGGTGCCGTCGAGGTGGTCGAACTCGTGCTGGAAGATCCTGGCCAGCCACCCGTCTGCGCGGATCTCGAACGGGTTCTGCTCGAGGTCGACGGCGCGCAGGATCGCCGATTCCGCGCGGCGCAGCGGGAACCGCTCGCCCGGGAACGACAGGCATCCCTCGACGTCCTCGTCCTCGTCCGCCTCTGAGGCCGGCACCGGGGTGATCCACAGCTCCGGGTTGATGGCGACCCCGCGGGTCTCGACCTCGTCGTCATCCAGGTAGCTGAACGTGAAGAGCCGCAGCCCCACGCCCACCTGGGGTCCGGCGAGACCGACGCCGGGCGCGGCGTCCATGGTCTCGAACATGTCCTGCACCAGCTCGCGTAACGCGTCGTCGAAAACGACGACGGGGGCTGCGGGGGAGTGCAGGACGGGTTCGCCTGAAATTACTATCGGTCGTACGGCCATTCAGCAAGGATATCGGCATGGATCTCGATAGTCTCGTTGAGTGACTCCCGACCTGACAGACCTGGCTGGGGAGATCGCCATCGATCCTCGTCAGGCAATTGGAATCCCGCTCGCGTTGATCGGGGCGGTGTTCCTCTCGTTGGGCGCACAATTCCAGCACCGCGGGGTGACCAAGGTCGAGGCATCCACCGTCGAGGTCACCGGTGGCCTGAGCACCCGTCAGCTCGTTCTCCTGCTGTCCCGCCCGTCCTGGGTGTTCGGCACCCTCATGCTCGGCATGGCCATCGCCTTCCAGCTCACCAGCCTCGCCTTCGCGCCGCTCATCGTCGTCCAGCCGCTCGGCGCGGTCGCGCTGGTGATCACCGCGATCCTCAACGCCAGGGTCAGCCGGCTCAAACTCAACCGGGCGTCGATCATCGCCATCGCCATGTGCGTGGGCGGTGTGGGCCTGTTCGTCACGGTCGCGGCCTTCACGGCCGTGGACAAGCCCGTGACCGACGCCAACCTCATCACGATCCTCATCGTGCTCGCGGTGGTGCTCTGCGCCTTCGCCGCGGCCTTCGCGATGCTGCGCACCCGGTTCCAGGCGATCTTCTACATCATCGGCGCCGGCGTGCTGTACGGCTTCGTCGCCACGCTCGCCAAGGTGATCATCAACCGCATCCAGAACGGCAACTTCGAGTGGCTCACCCTCGTCTGCGTCGCCGGACTGCTGCTCGCCGCGGGCGCAGGGGCGTACTTCGTGCAGAACGCCTATTCCTCCGGCCCGCCGGACCTGGTCATCGCCGGGCTCACGGTGATCGACCCGATGATCGCCGTCGGAATCGGGATCATCGTCTTGGGGGAGGCCTCGCAGGCTCCCGCCTGGGCCGGCGTGCTGTTCGCCCTCGCCGGCGCCGTCGCCATCTGGGGTGTCTTCAGGCTGGCAAAATACCACCCGCAATCCGCAAGCTGACCTGTGGTTTTCATGAACTCGCCGCGTCTGGGGGACTGCCATGGCCGAGCCGGTTTAGAATAGGGTGCTAACACACCTCGACGGCGTGTTCCGTCGAGACCCAGACTTCGTGCCGGACGCTCATCCCCGGCCCACCTACGTAGGGACTACGCCACTTGTGCGCTTCATCAGATTTACCGGAACAATCGTCCGACCGGGTGACCCCGGCGACGAGGCCCATCCGCGTCCTCATCGCCGCGGACACGTTCGCGCCGGACGTGAACGGTGCCGCCCGGTTCGCTGAACGACTCGCGGCGGGCCTGGTCGCCCGCGGCCACGTCGTCGCCATCATGGCCCCGGCCGCCACGCGCAAGCACGGCACCTGGACGGAGGTGCACGAGGGCGAGTCCATGACGGTGCACCGTCTGCACAGCTGGCGCTGGTACCCGCATGACTGGCTGCGCTTCGCACTGCCCTGGATCGTGCGCCGGCACAGCCGCGCCATCCTCGATTCTTTCCAACCCGATGTCGTGCACTTTCAGTCCCACATCGTCGTGGGACGCGGTGTGGCCATCGAGGCCCAGAAGCGCGGCATCCGCATCGTGGGCACCAACCACTTCATGCCGGAGAACATGCTGCAGTTCTCCCTCGTGCCCAAGGGCTTCCAGCACCAGGTGGTCAAGGCGCTCTGGAAGGCCGCCGAGCACACCTTCAAGCGCGCCGAATCCGTCACCACCCCCACCCGGCGGGCCGCCGAGTTCCTGGAGAAGTACACGGGACTCACCGGAGTGCACGCCATCTCCTGCGGGATCGACGCCGACAACTATTCGCCCAGTTTCGCGCCGCGCACCGAGAACCGGATCCTCTTCGTGGGCCGGGTCACCGGTGAGAAGCAGATCGACGTGCTGGTGCAGGCCGTCGCCCTGCTCGACGCGAGCCTGGATGCCCAGGTCGAGATCGTCGGCGGCGGCGACCAGCGCCGCAATCTGGAACTCCTCGTCGAGAGCCTCGGCCTCAGCTCGCGCTTCACCTTCACGGGCTACGTCACCGACGAGGAACTGCGCCAGGCGTACTCGCGGGCCACGGTCTTCGCGATGCCCTCGATCGCCGAGCTGCAGAGCATCGCGACCATGGAAGCCATGGCTTCGGGCCTTCCTGTCGTAGCGGCCAACGCCATGGCCCTGCCGCACCTCGTGCACGACGGGCAGAACGGCTACCTCTTCGAGCCGGGCAGCGCCCAGGACCTCGCGGACAAGCTGACCGTGGTGCTCACGGCGTCACCCGACGAACTCGATGCGCTCAAGAACGAGTCGCTCAAGCTCATCGAGGCGCACGACATCAAGCGCACCCTGACGACCTTCGAGCGTCTCTACCGCGGCGAACGGATCGACACCCCCGCCGGAACCGCCGCCGAGGCAGCGTCCTCACGACAGGTGCTGGACGGCACGCCCGCCCACGACTGACGCCGGGCGCTGTGCCCGGACGGTACGATAGACGTCACACACGGGGTGGTAGCTCAGCTGGTTAGAGCACGCGGCTCATAACCGCACGGTCACGGGTTCAAGTCCCGTCCACCCTACCGAGGCAGCCGCCCCCCCCTGCATGGCCGGGACAGGCGAAGATCTGTGCCACTATATGAGGAATTGCCTTCAGCCTCCTCCCGAAAGTACCAACCATGCCCGGACGGTTCCTCCCTCGTACCCGCACCTCCCGCACCGTCCTCGCCGGCGGCCTCACAATGCTGGCCCTCGGTCTCACGGGCTGCAGTAGCTTCACCCCACTGATCGGCGCGCAACCGCTCCAGAACGTCGCCGCCGCCACGACGCCGACGCCGTCCGCGACACCGGACCTCGTCTTCGACTCCGTCTTCACCGACATGGGGTCTGTGCACCCCACCCTCATGATCGGCGACGACCTCGAGTTGCAACTGGACATGTGGACGGAGCAGAAGACCCACGAGTGGTACACGGACAGCGAGAAGCTGTTCTCCTTCGTCATCAACGTCTTCGACCGGTCCGTCCCCGCCGACGCGCCGTTCGCGGCGAAGCGCCTGGTCTACATGTCCAACATCTCCGTGACCGCCACGACCTCGACGACCAGCGGTGCGTCCGTGTCGCCGTTCGTCCTGGACACCGACCCCCTCCTGGTCACCCTCGACCCCGAGGCGCTCCGCTCGGCGGACGGGTTGCTCATCACCTCGCCCAAGGGCGGCTTCCAACTGGAGTCCAACCAGATCGGCACCCTGAGCGCGGACACCTATGGCGTCATGCTCGACTTCGCGATGACGATCTCGGCCGAGTCCTCCGCGGGCGCCGGCGGATACACCAAGCAGATCGTGCACGTTCCCGTGCCGGTCGCCATCTTCCCCCGGGCCTGACCCAGCTGCGGGACCGGTTCCGCTGCGGGACCGGTCCCGGTGCGGGACAATGGAGTGTGTACATTCTGGTGACCCGAACGCGCCCGGACCGGGTGCGGCTCAGGGAACTCGACGCCGACGGCGCCCCCACGGGACCGGCCGGCACCGGTACCGACGTGACGCTCTCCGACGCGGCTTTCGCGGTCCACGCCCGCGCCAGGGAGGACGGTGGTGTCCGCTGGGTGTGGGAGGACACCGCGGAGATCTATCCGCTGTTGTTGCGCGCCCGTCTGCGCGTGCAACGCTGCCACGACCTCCGCCTCTGCCACGCCATCCTGCGGAACTCCGCCCTGACCGGCGCGAGCGCGCTGGCGAACGCTCCGGCAGGCCGGTGGGATGCGCCGGCCGCCGTTCCCCGCCCGGAGACGGCGGGTTCCACCCTCTTCGACATGGATCTGGGCGGCGCGGCGGAGGCCGGCGGCGAGACGCAGGACGAGGACGCCCGCACGGAGTTCCTGGCGCAACTGGCCGCCGTCGCTGCCAGCGCCGAACCCGGCCGGCTGCGGCTGCTCCTGGCCGCTGAGTCGGTCGGCGCCCTGATCGCGGCTGAGATGCAGTTCGCCGGGCTGCCGTGGCGCAGTGCCATCCATGACACCCTGCTGACCGCTGAACTGGGCCCCAGAGCGGCGACCGGCCAACGCCCGGCCCGCCTGGAGGCGCTCGCGGTCCGCATCCGCAACGAACTCGGCGACCAGACGGTCAACCCGGACTCACCCCCCGAGCTGCTCCGCGCGCTCAACCGTGCCGGGGTGCAAGTGACGACGACCCGGGCCTGGGAGCTGGAGAAGCTGTCGCACCCGGTGATCGAACCGCTGTTGCGCTACAAGAAACTCGCCAGGCTGCAGAGCGCCAACGGGTGGTACTGGATGGAGACCTGGATCGTCGACGACAGGTTCCACCCCGAGTACCTGCCGGGCGGCGTGGTGACCGGTCGCTGGGCCACCCGCGGTGGCGGGGCGCTGCAGCTGCCCCGGCAGATCCGGGGAGCCGTGGTGGCCGACCCCGGATGGCGTTTCGTCGTGGCCGACGCCGCCCAGTTGGAACCTCGCATCCTGGCTGCCCTGTCGGCGGACACGGCCATGGCCTCGGCAGGCCGAGGAACCGACCTCTACGCGGGCATCGTGGCCAGCGGTGTGGTGGAGACACGCGCCCACGCGAAGGTCGCCATGCTCGGCGCCATGTACGGCGCCACCTCGGGGGAGAGCGGGCGCCTGCTGCCCAGGCTGGCCCGGGCGTACCCGCGGGCGCTGGCGCTCACGGAATCCGCGGCACGGGCCGGGGAGCGCGGCGACATCGTCAGCACCCGGCTGGGGCGGTCCTCACCCCGCCCCGGCCCGGACTGGCAGGACGAGCAGGCCAGGGGGAGCGAGGACGGCGCCGGCTCCGCGGCGCAGCGGCGGGCACGCAGTCAGGCCGGGGACTGGGGACGGTTCACCCGCAACTTCATCGTTCAGGGCACCGCAGCGGAGTGGGCGTTGTGCTGGATGGCCGAGATCCGGAAGGGCCTGTGGGCGCTCTCCTCAGCGGCGGCCCCGGAGTCCGGGGCGGCGCGCTCAGCGCCCGGCCCCTTCGCCTCCGTACCGCACCTGGTCTTCTTCCTGCACGACGAGGTCATCGTGCACACCCCGGCGGCCCTGGCCGACGATGTCGCGCGCATCGTGGGCGAGGCTGCGGCGACGGCGGGGCGGTTGCTCTTCGGCGACTTCCCGGTCGATTTCCCCTTGACCTGTGTTGTGGTGGACAGCTACGCCGACGCGAAGTAGCGGACTCAGCTGTCGGGAACTCAGCTGTCGGGACTCAGCGCGGCGGACCTGAAGCCGCTGCAGGAGAGGGTCGCCGGCCTCGCCTCGGGCGCAGAACGCTGAGTTCACGGTGCAATGGCGGGCCGTCGCCCTGCTCCCCGGCCAGGCCGGCGACCGCGGTGAGCCACGCCAGCGCCGCACGGCCCTGGGCGGCGTCCGCGGCGTCGGCCAGCAGGTCCTGACCGGAGTCCGGTTCCGTCGCCTGCGCCGCGAGCCGGGACTGCCACGCCGACCGGTAGCCGGCCAGCACGACCGTGAGGTCGATGTGGGGGAGCGACGAGGCGATCATGACGCGCTCGAGCATGTCGTTCCACTCGTCGCCGGAGCTGCTGCGGGTGTCGTGCAGCCAGGCGACGGCCTCGGTGCGGCCCGTGTCGGTGAGCCCGTACAGGGGCAGGCCGTCCGCCGTCGTCCCGGCGGATTCGACGGCGCCCTGGGTCATCAGGCGCTCCAGGGTGCCGTAGATCTGGCCCACGTTCACCGAGCGGCGTCCGCCGGTGCGACGGGCGAGTTCGCCGTGCAGCTGGAAGCCGTAGGCGGGGCCCATGGTCAGCACGGCCAGGAGCGAGTTGCGTACCGACACCGTGCCTCCGAAATCCACTAAAGCTATACCGAATATACATAACGCACGGTCGCTTCGTTGTGATTTCCCGGGTGGGTGGGGCATAATTCAGCTAATAGCACCGCCCATAGCCCGCATCCGTCGGTCTGGTCCCGGTTCCACAGTTGTTGCAGTCGAGTTCGTTGGGGAAGACGCACCTCGAACAACAACCAGGGAACGGAGAACACGATGACGGCACCCCATGCTCGTCAGTCACCGACTGCGCGGGGAGTTTTGTATGTGCATTCGGCACCGCGCGCCCTGTGCCCGCACGTGGAGTGGGCAGCCAGCCGAGCGCTCGACGAGGCGGTCAGTTTCGAGTGGAGCGCGCAGCCCGTGCTTCCCGGCGCCCAACGTGCCGAGTTCTACTGGGAGGGGGCGCCGGGAAGCGGAGCGGCCATCGCCTCCGAGCTGCTGGGCTGGGAGCACCTGAGGTTCGAGGTGACCGAGGATCCCGGCCCGGGCCGCGACGGCGGCCGCTGGGTGCACACCCCGGCCCTGGGCATCCACTTCGCCCAGACCGACACGGCGGGCAACGTCGTGCTGCCCGAGAACCGGCTGCGGGCGGCCATGTCCACCGCGGGAACGGACCCGACCGCGCTGCAGCACGAGCTGCACCGGGTGCTCGGGCAGGCCTGGGACGACGAGTTGGAGGCGTTCCGGCACGCCGGTGACTTCTCGAGCGTGGTCTGGCTGCACCGCGCGGGCTGAGACAGTGCGGGCTGAGACAGCGCGTGCTGGGGCCGGGCGACTACGACAGAAGCCGGCCACCCGACCGTGGTCGGGCGCCGGCTTCAGCGACGTGCGGGCGGGTTAGACCGACCGGAACGCGACGACGGCGTTGTGGCCGCCGAACCCGAACGAGTTGCTGATCGCCAGCAGGTCTCCGGCACCCAGTGCCCGGGGCGAGGTGACGACGTCCAGGGGAATGGCGGCATCCTGCTCGGTGAGGTTGATGGTCGGCGGAAGTATCCGCTCGGCCAGGGCCTTGACCGTGAACAGCGCCTCGATCGCGCCGGCGCCGCCGAGCAGGTGCCCGGTGGAGGCCTTGGTGGCCGACACGGGGATGCCCTCGAGCAGGTCGCCGAAGACGCGGCGCAGCGCGTTGTACTCGGCGATGTCGCCCACGGGCGTGCTGGTGGCGTGCGCGTTGATGTGCATCACGTCGGCCAGGTCGGCGCCGGCGTTCTGGATGGTCTGGATCATGGCGCGTGCCGCAGCGGAGCCCTCGGGGTCCGGCGCGGTGATGTGGTACGCGTCACTCGTGATCGAGCCGCCGAGCAGTTCCGCGTAGATGTGTGCGCCGCGGGCCAGGGCGTGCTCCTCGGTCTCCACGACCAGCGCAGCGGCGCCCTCACCGAGCACGAATCCGTCCCGGGTGACGTCGTAGGGGCGGGAGGCCGTTGCCGGGTCGTCGTTGCGCTTGGACAGCGCCTGCATGGCGGCGAAGGATGCGATGGGCAGCGGGTGGATGGCCGCCTCCGAACCGCCGGCGATGACGACGTCGGCGAGACCGGCCTGCAGGCGGTTGTAGGCATTCACGAGGGACTCGGTGCTCGAGGCGCAGGCGGACACCACGGTGGTGATGCCGGCGCGCGCGTGCAGGTCCATGCCGATGGCCGCTCCGGGGCCATTGGGCATGAGCATGGGAACCGTCATCGGCAGGACGCGGCGGGGGCCACGTTCGCGGAGGGTGTCCCAGGCGTCCAGCAGGGTCCAGACCCCGCCGATGCCGGTGGCCCAGTCCACGGCGAGCCGTTCGGGCTCGACCGCGGGCATGCCGGCATCGGCCCAGGCCTCACGGCCGGCGATGAGGGCGAACTGGCTGGACGGGTCGAGGCGCTTGGTCTCGTGGCGTGCGAGGACGTCGATGGGCTTGACCCGGGCCTGGGCGGCGAAGGTGATGGGGAGCGCGGTGCGCTCGACCCACTCATAGTCGAGGGTGGATGCGCCGGACTCGCCGGCGAGGAGGGCGTTCCAGGAATCTGTGGCGGTCCCGCCGAGGGGGGAGGTGGCACCGAGACCGGTGACAACGATTTTCTTGGTCATAACAACGACTCTCCGTCAAAACGAGCGCGAGTGAGAACGTACGCGAAACGAGGCAACGACCCCGGATGGAGCGTCCCTGGAAAACGGGCCGGCCGGCAGTTGCCAGCCGGCCCGTTCGGGCGTGGACCTAGTCCTGGGCCTTGACGATGAACTCGACGGCGTCGCCGACGGTCTTGAGGTTCTTGACCTCTTCGTCGGGGATCTTGACGTCGAACTTTTCTTCAGCGTTGACGACGATGGTCATCATCGAGATGGAATCGATGTCCAGGTCGTCGGTGAACGACTTGTCCAGCTCAACCGTGTCGGTTGCGATGCCCGTCTCGTCGTTGATGAGCTCGGCCAGGCCGGCAAGAACTTCTTCGGTGGACAATGCCATGGTGTTTTCTCCTTGAGGGTGTCTCGTTTGACCGAGATTCAGTTTAGATGGACAGAGGACAGCTACGGCAGCACAACCACCTGCGCGCCGTAAACCAGGCCGGCTCCGAAGCCGATCTGGAGGGCAAGACCACCGCTGAGCTCGGGGTGTTCCTCGAGCAGGCGGTGGGTGGCAAGGGGGATCGACGCGGCGGAGGTGTTCCCCGTCGTGGCGATGTCGCGGGCGATCACGACGGACTCCGGCAGCTTGAGCTGCTTGGCGAACTCGTCGACGATTCGCATGTTGGCCTGATGCGGGATGAAGGCGGCCAGCTGGTCGGCCGTGATGCCGGCGGCCTCGAGGGTCTGCTTGGCGATCTTGGCCATATCCCAGACGGCCCAGCGGAAGACGGTCTGGCCTTCCTGGCGGAGCGTGGGCCACTCCTGCTCGCCGCGGCGGTACTCCTGCAGTGTGGCGTTCATGCCCACGGCGTCTGCGCGTCCGTCCGAACCCCAGACCGAGGCGGAGATGCCCGGGTACTCGCTCGGGCCGATGACCACGGCGCCGGCGCCGTCGCCGAGAAGGAACGAGATGCTGCGATCGGTGGGGTCGACCATGTCGGAGAGCTTCTCGGCGCCGATGACCAGCGCGTAGTGAGCCGCGCCGGACCGGATCAGGGCATCGGCCTGGGCGACGCCGTAGGCGTAGCCGGCGCAGGCGGCGTTGAGGTCGAAGGCGGCGGCCGGGACGGCGCCGATGCGGTCGGCGACCACGGCGGCCATCGACGGGGTCTGACGACCGTTGCTGATGGTGGCGATGATGATCGCATCGATCTGGTCGGCGCGGATGCCGCTCTTCTCGACGGCCTCCAGGGCCGCCGTCGTGGCGAGATCGACCGCGAGCACGTCCTGGCTGGCCCGGGTGCGGGTGATGATTCCGGTGCGCTGCTGGATCCACTCGTCGGAGGAGTCGATCGGGCCGACCAGGTCGTCGTTGGGGACGACGAGGTCGCCGCGGGCGGCGCCCACAGAGAGGATGCGGGTGTACTGGGCGCCCTGCGACTGCAGGAGTTGTGGCTGGGTCATTCGTCTCTTCCGGTGGCGACTGGGCTGATTCAGGCCTGGTGGTCGATCAGTTCGTATGCGGCAGGCAGATCGTCCGGGGTCTTGATGGCCACGCTCGGGATGCCCCGCAGGGCGCGTTTGGCCAGTCCGACGAGGGCGCCGGCGGGGGCGACCTCGATGATTCCGGTGACGCCGGCGTCGGTGAACGCCTGCATGCACAGGTCCCACCGTACCGGCGACGAGACCTGGCCGACGAGAAGTTCGACGAAGCGCGCGCCGTTGGCGACCGACGTGCCGTCCCGGTTGGTCCAGAGCGGAAGGGTCGGATTCTGCGGTGAGAGGGTGCGCGACACCGCGTCCAGGTGCTGCACGGCGGGCAGCATGTGGCGGGTGTGGAACGCGCCGGCGACCTGCAGGGGAATGACCCTGGCCTTGGCCGGGGGTTCGGCGGCGAGGGCCGCGAGAGCGTCGAGGGATCCGGCGACGACGATCTGGCCGCCCCCGTTGAAGTTGGCCGGTTCGAGGTCGAGCTCGGCGAGGCGGGCGAGCAGTTCGGCCTCGTCACCGCCGAGGACCGCGCTCATACCGGTCGGCGTGAGGGCGGCGGCGGCCTTCATGGCCCGGCCACGCTCGCCGACGAAGGTGAGCGCGTCGGTACTGCCGAGCACTCCGGCTCCGACGGCCGCGGTGATCTCGCCGACCGAGTGGCCCGCGATGCCGCCGATGCCCTCCCGGCGGCCGTCGGCGAAGAGGGCGTCCAGGGCCAGCAGGCCGGCCGCCACGATGAGGGGCTGGGCGATCGCCGTGTCGCGGATGGTGTCCGCGTCGCTGACGGTCCCCGCGGTGACGAGGTCGGTGCCGGACGGGGCGGACATGGCCGCGAGACGGTCGGCGAAGTCAGGGTTCTGCAACCACGGCTCGAGGAATCCGGGCGTTTGTGAGCCTTGACCGGGGCAGACGACAACAATCATTTCCTAAGTCTCCCAACTCGGAACAGACGGGGGGTGTGGATAATCTACCGAGTATCCGCCAGACGTTTGTCCGGAAACGCAAACGGCGGCACTGTCGCCCCGGCTCTGTCGCCCCGGCTCTGTCGCCCCGGCTCTGTCGCCTCAGCGTCGCCGGGTCGATCCGTCGTGGTCGCTGATCGACCCGATGATGAGCGCTGCCTGCAGGATCAGGGCTTCCCTGGCTCCCGTGGCGTCGTAGCCGATGACTTCGGAGACCCGTTTGAGCCGGTAGCGGACGGTGTTGGGATGCACGAACAGTTCCCGCGCCGTGGCCTCGAGCGACCGGCCGTTGTCGAGGTAGCACCACAGGGTGGTGAGCAGCTCCGTGGAGTGCGCCTGCAGGGGGCGGTAGATGCGATGGATGAGGGTCGCCCGGGCCAGCGGGTCGCCGGCGAGGGCGCGTTCGGGAAGCAGGTCGTCGGCCTGCACGGGCCGGGGCGCGTTCCGCCAGGACCGGGCGACGGCGAAACCGGCCAGGGCGGCCTTGGCGCTCTTGGAGGCGTCGACGAGGTTGGGCACCTCGTGTCCGAGCACGAGATGGCCGGGCCCGAAGCTGGGCTCGAGTTGCAGGGCGATGTCCAGGAAGGTCAGTGCCGGCGGGCCGGTCGCCTCGTCGGAGTCCTGCACGGTGGGGTGGGCCCGGCCGATGACCAGGACCAGCCGGTTGCCCTGCACCCCGATGAGCACGTCGGCGGTCATGTGCCGGGCTGACCGGCGTAACTGGTCGACGTCGAGCATCTTGGGGGTGGTGCCGACGAGCACGCAGACCTCGCCGTGACCGTGCCAGCCCAGGGCCGCGATGCGGCTGGGCAGCTCGTCGTCGTACTCGCCGGACAGGATCGAGTCCACCACGAGGGCCTCGAGCCTGGCGTCCCAGAGCCCGCGTGCCTCGGCGGCGCGGGCGTAGACATCCGCCGCGCCGAAGGCGATCTCGCGGGAGTACAGCAGGATCGCTTCGCGCAGCGTTTCGGAGCCGTCCTTGACGCGCTCCTCGACGACCTCGACGGTGACCCGGATCAGCTGCAGGGTCTGCTGCAGGCTCACCGAGCGGAGCAGCTCCCGGGGTGCTGCGCCGAAGACGTCCGCGGCGATCCACGGGGTGGACCGGGGATCGTCGTACCAGGAGATGAAGGAGGTGATGCCGGCCTGGGCCACCAGGCCGACGGCGGACCGCCGCCCTGGTGGCATATCGCCATACCAGGGCAGCGTGTCCTCGAGTCGTTTCAGCGTCGCCGTGGACAACTCACCTGAAATCGTGCGCAACCAGGTGAGGGTCTGTTCCTTTGTCTTCGGCGCCGGTGCCACGGGTCAGTTAGCTCTCGCCACCGGCCGAGCCGGTCGTGCCGGCGGAGACGTCGTGCAGGCTGTACTTGTCGATGGCCTGCTGGATGACGCTGCGGTCCAGTTCGCCGCTGTTGGCCAGCTGCTGCAGGGTGCGCACCACCATCGACGGGCCGTCGATCTTGAAGAACCGGCGGGCGGCGGGGCGGGTGTCGGAGAAACCGAAGTCGTCCGCTCCCAGCGTCGCGAAGTCGCCGGGGATGAACTGGCGGATCTGGTCGGGCACGGCGTGCATGAAGTCGCTCACCGCGACGAACGGGCCGGCCGTGTCGGCCAGCTTGTCGGTCACGTAGGCCGTGCGCGGCTCCTCGTTCGGGTAGAGGAAGTTGTGCTCCTCAGCCGCGAGGCCGTCCCGGCGCAGCTCGGCCCAGGAGGTCACCGACCAGACATCGGCGGACACCCCCCAGTCCTCGGCGAGCAGGGTCTGCGCTTCGAGTGCCCACGGCACCGCGACGCCGGAGGCCAGCAGCTGAGCCTTCGGCCCGGCGACGGTGGACTCCGACACCCGGTGGATGCCGCGGATGATTCCGTCCACGTCCACATCGGCGGGTTCGACCGGCTGTACCTGCGGTTCGTTGTACACCGTGATGTAGTACATGACGTTCGGGTCGGTGTGGGTTCCGCCGTACATCCGCTCCAGGCCGGACCGCACGATGTGCCCGATCTCGTAGCCGAACGCCGGGTCGTAGGACACGACGGCCGGGTTGGTCGAGGCGAGCAGGGGCGAGTGGCCGTCGGCGTGCTGCAGGCCCTCACCCGTGAGGGTGGTGCGGCCGGCGGTGGCGCCGATCATGAAACCGCGGGTCATCTGGTCGCCGGCGGCCCACATGGCGTCGCCGGTGCGCTGGAAGCCGAACATCGAGTAGAAGACGTAGACCGGGATGAGCGGCTCACCCTGGGTGGCGTACGACGTTCCGACGTTGGTGAACGCGGCGAGGGCGCCGGCCTCGTTGATGCCCACGTGGATGATCTGGCCCTGCGGGCTCTCCTTGTAGGCGAGCAGCTGGGCGTGGTCAACGGAGGTGTAGTGCTGGCCGTTGGGGTTGTAGATCTTCGCGTTCGGGAAGAACGCGTCGATGCCGAAGGTGCGGGCTTCGTCGGGGATGATCGGCACGATGCGGTGGCCGAAGTCCTTCGAGCGCAGCAGCTCCTTGAGCAACCGGACGAACGCCATGGTGGTGGCGATCTCCTGGGTGCCGGAGCCCTTCTTGGTGATGGCGTAGGTGGAGTCGTCCGGCAGGTTCACCTGGGTGTACTTGCTCCGACGCTCCGGCAGGTACCCGCCCAGCGCGCGACGGCGCTCGTGCAGGTACTGGATGGCCTCGTCGTTCTCGCCAGGGGTGTAGTACGGCGGCTGGTACGGGTTGGCCTCGAGCTGGGCATCCGTGATCGGCACGTGCATGCTGTCGCGGAACGTCTTGAGGTTGTCCAGCGTCATCTTCTTCATCTGGTGGGTCGCGTTGCGGCCCTCGAAGCTCGGGCCAAGGCCGTAGCCCTTGACCGTCTTCGCCAGGATGACCGTGGGCTGGCCCTTGTGCTCGGATGCCGCCTTGAACGCCGCGTAGACCTTGCGGTAGTCGTGGCCGCCGCGCTTGAGGTTCCAGACCTGGTCGTCGGTGTAACCCTCGACGAGCTTCAGCGCGCGGGGGTCGCGGCCGAAGAAGTTCTCGCGCACGTAGGCGCCGCTTTCGGCCTTGTAGGTCTGGTAGTCACCGTCCGTGGTGACGTTCATGAGGTTGAGCAGGGCGCCGTCGGTGTCGCGGGAGAGCAGGTCGTCCCACTCGCGGCCCCAGACCACCTTGATGACGTTCCAGCCGGCGCCGCGGAAGAAGCTCTCCAGCTCCTGGATGATCTTGCCGTTGCCGCGCACCGGGCCGTCGAGGCGCTGCAGGTTGCAGTTGACGATGAAGTTGAGGTTGTCGAGACCCTCGTTCGCGGCGACCTGGAGCTGGCCGCGGCTTTCGACCTCGTCCATCTCGCCGTCGCCCAGGAACGCCCAGACCTGCTGGTCGCTGGCGTCCTTGATGCCGCGGTTGGTGAGGTAGCGGTTCAGCTGCGCCTGGTAGATCGCGTTGATCGGGCCCAGGCCCATCGACACCGTGGGGAACTGCCAGAACTCCGGCATCAGGCGCGGGTGCGGGTACGACGAGATGCCGTCGGGCGCGTGCGACTTCTCCTGGCGGAATCCGTCCAGCTGGTTGGCGCTCAGGCGGCCCTCGAGGAAGGCACGGGCGTAGGTACCGGGGGAGGCGTGACCCTGGATGAAGATCTGGTCGCCGCCGCCCGGGTGGTCCTGGCCGCGGAAGAAGTGGTTGAAGCCGGTCTCGTAGAGCGCGGCGGACGACGCGTAGGTGGAGATGTGGCCGCCGACGGCGATGCCGGGGCGCTGGGCGCGGTGCACGAGCACGGCGGCGTTCCAGCGGATCCAGGCGCGGTAGCGGCGTTCGATGTCTTCATCGCCGGGAAAATCGGGCTCGTTCGTCGAGGCGATGGTGTTGATGTAGTCCGTGGTCGGAACCATCGGGACGTTGAGGTGCAGTTCCTTGGAGCGCTTGAGCAGGCTGAGCATGATCTCGCGGGCCCGGGCCGGACCGTTGGCCGCGACAAGCGCTTCGAGAGATTGCGACCATTCGCTCGTCTCTTCGGGATCGGCGTCCGTGTTATCCATGGAGTACGGGTCTTGGTCGTTGACAGTCACACTCGACCTCTTTCTGTAGGGCAGATCGTGTGGGGGAAGGATCATGCCTGGTTAGGCGTGCCGGACACAGCCCGGCCGGGTCACGACCGAAAGGCACCACGTCAGCCTAGTGATTCTTGCTGGGAAGCGTGCACGGGACGGGGCGTGTTCGCCGGTGGCACGTCCACGACCGACGAACCGGGGACACCCCGGGCGGATCGTCCGGGTTGGAGCGCCCGGGTTCGGCAGCTAGGCTGTCCCCCCGTATTCAGCCATCGTTTCCCGGTGGCCGGGAAGGACACGCACCATGGCACTGGAGAACGACACCCAGGCTCCGGATTTCGAACTCGTCAGTCAATTCGGCGAGACCATTCAACTCAGCCGCTACCGAGGCGAGAAGTCGGTCGCCCTGGTCTTCTTCCCCCTCGCGTTCTCCGGAATCTGCAGCGGTGAGCTGTGCGAGCTGCGGGACAATCTGGGCCTCTTCGCCGACAACAGCGTCGAGCTCATCGGTATCTCGGTCGACTCGCGGCACACCCTGCGGGCGTGGGGAGAGCAGCAGGGCTACGGTTTCACGCTGCTCGCCGACTTCTGGCCGCACGGGTCTGTCGCGAAGGAGTACGGGGTGTTCCTCGAGGACAAGGGCTTCGCCAACCGGGCGACGTTCCTCATCGACACGAACGGCATCATCCGGGCGAGCTTCATCACCGCGCCGGGGCAGGCCCGTTCGCTCGAGGCCTACCGCGCGGCCCTGGACGAACTGCATCCGGCGCCGTCGTTTTCCGGCAGCTGACGTTGTGTCGTAGGCTTGTTCCATCCTGACCCGGTTCGTTCCGGTCGGGGCCTTTAGCTCAGTTGGTAGAGCGCCACGTTTACACCGTGGATGTCATCGGTTCGAGCCCGGTAGGGCCCACACTTTTTGTAGAGTTCCCACACCGTTGTTCCACACCCGGGCCCGGTGGGCCCGGCGGTTGCGAGGTCACCATGGCATCACGGCAGGAGACGGCCGCCCAGGTCGAGGGTGCTCATGTCTGATCGCCTGGCCTTCGGGGCCGCCGTCGAGGAGCTGTCGCTCGCCTTCGAACGCCGCACCAGTCTGTGCCGCCCGTTCCTGCGGGTGCTGCCCGTCACCGGCGCCGCCATCTCCACGCTCGGCCCGCCGTTCGGCTCCGAGACGCTCTGCGCCAGCGACGCCCAAGCGGCCCGGCTCGACGAACTGCAGTTCGACCTCGGCGAGGGCCCATGCTGGGATGCGCTGACCCACCGCCGTCCGGTGCTCAGCGGGGATTTCCGCACCGACGACACCCGCTGGCCGCTGTTCACCGAAGCGCTCGGGGCCGCCGAGGTGGGGTCGCTTTTCGCGTTCCCGCTGGCCCTGGGCAGCCTCAATATCGGCGCCGTGGACCTGTACAGCCGGCAGCCGGCCACGCTGACCGATGTCCAGGTGGGCGATGCCACGACCCTGGCGACAATCTGCGCCCGGCAGGTGCTCCGCCGCAGCCTGGCGGACCAGCCCCAACCGGGCCCTGACGACGACGGCGACGGCTTCTCCCGCCGGGAGGTGCACCAGGCCACCGGAATGGTCCTCGCCCAACTCGGGGTGAGCGCGGCCGACGCACACCTGGTCATCACGGGCTACGCTTTCGCGCGGGGCCGTACGGTCCGTGAGGTCGCGGCCGACATCGTGGCCAGGCGATTGGATTTCGCCGATGAGTGGGCATCCCCGTCTGGGCCCTCGTCCGACTCATTATGATGGAGTGATGGCAACAAAGACCCGTGAAGGCCAGCTCGTCGAGGCCTTCGTGACACTGGCCGACACGCTCGTCGTCGGGTACGACCTCCTTGATCTGCTGCACTCCTTGGTCTCCAAGTGCGTGCCGCTGTTCGAAGCCTCCGCGGCCGGCATCATCCTCACCGACGAGGAGGAATTCGAAGTCGTCGCGTCCACCAACGAACGCAGCCGGCTGGTCGAGATCCTGCAGCTGCGCAGCGGCAGCGGCCCGTGCGTGGAAAGTGTCATCACCGGCCACTCCGTCTCCGTGCCCGACATCGACGCATCCGGCCCCAAATGGCCCCGTTTCCGGCACGGCGCCCTCGAGCAGGGCTTCGGATCCATGTTCTCCGTGCCGATGCGCCTGCGCGCGACGACCATCGGCTCCCTCAACCTTTTCTGGGAACGTACCGGCGGGCTGCCCGAGGAGGACTCGCCGACGGTGCAGGCCCTCGCCGACGTCGCCACCATCGGGATCCTGCAGGAGCGGGCGTTGCGGGAAAGCGATGTCGCCCGCCAGCAGCTGCAGTACGCGCTGAGCAGCCGCGTGGTCATCGAGCAGGCGAAGGGCGTTGTGGCCTACACCCGCGGGGCCAGTATGGACGAGGCGTTCACCCTCATTCGCACGCATGCGCGGTCGAACGGCGTGCCGCTGGCCGACGTCGCCGCGCAAATCGTGAGCGGCGACCTCGCGCTCTGACGGTCACCGTCGTAGAATCGCTCGTAGAGCCCCAGACCCCGGCTTCACGACCGAGTTGTCACGTGAACCAGCAGGGGTGCGCCATGAAACGAATTTTCCATCCTGGGGGATCCATCGTCACCGGCAGCGACCTCGCTGACGCGGTGATGCGGTACGCCGAGGCTTTGAGCAACCGCCGAGAGACGGATGTCGTGGACATCCCGGTCATCTCCGATGACGGCAGCCCGGGCCGGGCCCAGTTTCTCATCGGCTCGGCGAGTCAGCTGGTCAGTGTCACCAGTGCCGACGTTCTCGCCGAGCTGACCGAGACGGCCACCACGGAGGCGTTGCACCGGAAAGTCACCCGCCGCGGGCGCCCCTCGTCTTCGGCGTGGGCGGGCGCAGTGGTCGGGTCGCCGCAGTTCGACGAATTCGACTATTGAGGCAGGCGCCTGGTCAGTTCAGACGCTGACCGCCGAGACGCGTGACGCCGACTCGTGCGTCGTCGCAGCGCCCCGGGCGATGAGCACGGGAACGTTGATGTTCATCAGCACATCGTGGGTCACCGAGCCGATCAGGCTGCTGTCGCCGTGCCGTGCCGACACGCCCAGGATCAGCAGTGCCGCGTCGAAGCTCGCGTCCAGCAGGGCCTCGGCGGGGTCCCGGTGGGCTACCCGGCGCCGCACCGTGATGCGGGAGGACGTGGCCGCCGCCACGGCCGCCGCGCGGCTCATCAGGCCGGCGGTCTGCGGGCTTCGGTCGTCGGGGGAGTCGGAGCGGGATTCGGCCCGGTTCGACTCCGCTCGTTGCAGGGTGGGTGGAGCGTAGACCAGGAGCAGGTCCTGGTCGAGGCGGTCCGCCTCCTGCGCGCCCATCTGCACGGCGGGGAGGGAGCCCTCGGTGCCGTCGATGCCGACGACGACGTCGTGGCGGGATTCGAGGGTCGTGTCGGGGACGATGGCGACAGAGCACCGTGCCGCTGACGCGATCTGTACGCTGCGGGAGCCGAGTACCCGGCCGCGGAGGAACCCGGTCTTGTGGGTACCGACGATGAGCAGGTCTTCGGGGCTGGGCAGTTTGGCCAGTTCCCACGCCGTCCCACCGTGCACGATCCGGGTGGTCAGGCTCACCCCGGTGTGCAGGGCGTCGACCCGGGCGGACTCCTCGGAGAGGAGTTCCCTGGCCTGGCGTTCGGCGTCGGCGGCGGCGTCCCGTCCGACCAGGCCCCACTCGTCGTCGACGGTGTTCACCAGGACCACCGCTGCACCGCGCTCGGAGGCCCGGCGTACGCCCCACCGGAGGGCCGCGCGGCTGGGGCCCGAGCCGTCCACTCCGATGTAATACGTGGCGCTCATGAGGTCGCCCCCGACCGCTTGGTGTCCGCGTCCGCCCGGGCGGGGGGCACAACCAGGACCGGGCACGGCATGTTCAGGAGCACGTCGTGGCTCACCGACCCGAGAATCAGGCCGGCGACGGCCCCACGCCCGTGGGTGCCGACCACCAGGACGGTCGCCGTCGCGGCCGCTTCGACGAGCACGGGCGCCGCCGCGCCCTGCATGAGGACCGCTGAAGCGGCCAGGCCGGGGTGGGCGGCGGTGACCTGCTGCAGGGCCCGGTCCACGATGTCGGTGTGGGCTTCGATGAGAGCGTCGTACGGGACCGCGGCACCGAAGTCGACGCCCAGCGTGGCGGGGATGGACCAGGCGTGCACGACGTCGAGGGGTTGCCCGAGCCGGACGGCCTCTGCCGCGGCCGCGCGGAGGGGGGCGTCCTGGGTACCGTCGTCCTCGACTCCCACGACGACGCGGTCGCCGCCGGAGACCCAGCCGGCGGGGACCACCGCGACGGCGCAGGGCGCATGGTCGGCGAGCTTGAGCGGCAGGGTTCCGTGCACGGCTCCGGCGAGCGCGCCGGTCTTGTTGGTGCCGATCACGATCAGGTCGGCATCGGCCGCGGCGCGCACCAGCTCGTCCACGGGGGAACCGCGACGGACGACGCTCAGGGTCTTGAGCTCAGGGAGGTTTTTCTCGACGAACCGGGTGGCCTCGGCCAGGGCCCGCTCATACACCGGCTGAAAATCGTCGTCGAGCCCGTCAACCGGCGACCAGCCCAGTTCGACGACCGTGGTCAACTCCAGCCTCATCGGCACGGTGGCGGCTCTGGCCAACGCCCAGTCCAGGGCGGCCCGGCTCGCCGGCCCCCCGTCAACGGCTACGATCACTCTCTCAACCATGAGTTGATCTCCAGTTCTTCCCGGTGGTGCGTCGGGAGATGCCATGTCTCCAGGGTGGCAAGATCCCCTAAACTGCGAAAGGGCCGAAGGTCCCAGTCAGTTACACTTTGGGCTAGCGCGAACCGAAAGGGGACGCATTCTGTGACCGTTCCTGAGACCAGGCTCTCGTTTCCCGACGGGCCGCGGTCGGCCCTCGATCAGGCGCTGTCCGAACTCGTCCTCAACGCCCAGAAGGTGCTCGCCACCCAGGGGAGGCTGCGCAGCCTGCTGCAGGCCAGCCAGGCCGTCGTCGAGGAACTCGACCTCGCTGCGGTCCTTCGGCGCATCGTGGATGTGGCCGTCGACCTCGTCGGCGCCCAGTACGGCGCCCTCGGCGTCATCGCGCCCAGCGGCAACCTCGAGCAGTTCATCCATGTGGGGATCCCCGATGAGCTGGCCGCCCGCATCGGGCACCTGCCGGCCGGGCACGGCCTTCTGGGCGCGCTCATCGACGACCCGCACGCCATCCGCCTCACCCACCTGGGTGACGACCCGCGGTCCTCGGGCTTCCCGGCACACCACCCGCCGATGGACAGCTTCCTCGGTGTCCCTGTGCGGGTGCGCGGCGAGGTGTACGGCAACCTCTACCTGTCTAATCAGATCTCCGGCGGCTTCAGCGAGGAGGACGAGGAGCTCCTGACGGCCCTCGCCGCCACGGCGGGCATCGCGATCGACAACGCCCGGCTGTTCGACGAGACCCGGCGGCGGCAGCGCTGGTCGGCCGCGTCAGCGGAGATCAGCGCGGCCCTGCTGTCCGACCGGGCGGATGCCTCGCTCGAACTCCTTGCCGACAGATTCGCCTCGCTCGCCGACGCGGATCTGGTCTGCGTTGTCCTGGCAGCGGGGGAGGGCACCCTCATCGTCGACACCGCCCGCGGCACCCAGGCCAAGCGGGTCAAGGGCCTCGTCATCCCGTCGACCGGGACCACCGTGGGGCGCGCCTTCGACAGCGGCCAGCCCATCCTCACCGCCGACGGCGGAGCCAGCCTGGACCAGCCGGACGCCCAGCTCGTGCTCGGCCCGACCATGGTCATCCCGCTGCTGGCCTCCGGCCGCACCCACGGCGTCATGACGGTCTCCCGTTCGACCGGCCGGCCCCGCTTCACGACGAGCGACCTGGAGATGGCGGCGGACTTCGCCGGCCAGGCCAGCGTGGCGCTCGAGCTCGCCCGCGGGCGTACCGCCGGGCAGAAGCTGGCCCTGCTCGAGGACCGCAGCCGAATCGCCAGGGACCTGCATGACAACGTCATCCAGCGGGTCTTCGCCGCGGGCATCGGCCTGCAGGCCATCAGCGGATCCGTCGACGATGCGGATGTGCGTGAACGCATCATCGAGGAGGTCGTCGCCCTCGACGTGGCCATCGTCGAGATCCGCACCGCGATCTTCGCCCTGACCGCGCAGACCAGCCGGGACCGCGGCTCCATCCGGCATCGCGTCATCGACCTGCTCAGCGAGCTGGCGTCCCTCTTCCCGCAGACACCTCGGCTGGTCTTCACCGGTCCGATCGACCTGCTCACCCCTCCGGCGATGTCCGACGATATCGCCGCGGTCATCCGTGAGGGCCTGATGAACGTGGTCCGCCACGCCGAGGCCACCGAAACCGTCGTCAACCTCAGCGTGGGCGACGATCTCGTCGTCATCGAGGTCGTCGACAACGGTGTCGGCGTCACGGAATCCGACCGGCGCAGCGGCCTGGCCAACCTCGCGGCGCGCGCCGAACAATGGGGCGGTGACGTCGTTCTCGAGAACCGGGCCAGGGGCGGCAGCCGACTACGCTGGACCGCCGGCATCGAACCCGAACCCGTACGAAAGGAACCGTCATGATCCGAGTCTTCCTGGTGGATGACCACGAGGTCGTGCGCCGCGGAATCGCGGACATGATCAACGCCGAACCCGACCTCGAGGTGGTCGGCGAGGCTTCAACGGCCCGTCAGGCGGTGGCCAGGGTCGCGGCCACCGTGCCCGACGTGGCCGTCCTCGACGTCCGGCTGCCCGACGGCAGCGGGATCGACGTGTGCCGCACCATCCGGTCGGCCAACCCCGGCGTGCAGTGCCTCATGCTCACCGCCTACGACGACGACGAGGCCAGCTACTCAGCGGTCCTGGCCGGCGCCGCCGGCTACGTCCTCAAGGACATCCGCGGCCAACACCTCGTCGAATCCATCCGGCGGGTCGCCCGCGGCGAATCGCTCGTGCAGAAGGCCGTGACCCGCAAGGTGGTCACCGAACTCACCGGCACCGCCGCCGATTCCCCGGCGTCCAACCTGACCACGCGGGAGCGCCAGGTGCTCGAGCTCATCGCCGAGGGACTGACGAACCGACAGATCGGCGACCAGCTCGACCTGGCCGAGAAGACCGTCAAGAACTACGTGTCCGGCCTGCTCGCCAAGCTCGGAATGGCCCGGCGCACCCAGGCGGCCGTGTACGGCGCCGGTCTGCGCCCGCGGTAGTCCCATGGACAGGACCCATCGGAATCGTGAGACTCCCGGCCCCGGCCAGGAATCCGTCTGGGACTACCCGCGGCCGCCGCGGGTGGAGCCCACCTCCGAGCACGTCGTCCTCCGGTTCAACGGCCGGGTGATCGCCGACACGCGTGACAGCGTCCGGGTGCTGGAGACCAGCCATCCGCCGACCTACTACCTGCCGCGAACCGCTTTCGCGCCCGGAGTGCTGGTGCCCGTGAACGGGCACAGCGTGTGCGAGTACAAGGGACTGGCGTCCTACCTCAGCGTCGTCGTGGGCGACGTCCACGCGGACGCCGTGGCCTGGTACTACCCGGCTCCGCTGGCCGGATTCGAGGCGCTGGCCGGCCGGGTGGCCGTGTACCCCGGCCGTCTGGACGAGTGCACCGTGGACGGGGAGACCGTGCGGGCCCAGCCGGGCGACTTCTACGGCGGCTGGATCACCGACCGCATCGTCGGTCCGTTCAAGGGCGCACCGGGAACCCTCGGCTGGTGAACGGCCGGTCCGCGTCCCCGTGCCCGCCCGCCGACAAGTAGGCTGATGGGGTGTCATTCTCGCTTGCTGAAGTAGCCCGGGTCTCCCATGACCTGTGGCCGCTCTCCGGGGCCGAGGACTGGGACGCGCCGGGCCTGATCAGCGGCGACCCCGCGCACCGGGTGGACTCCATCCTGCTGGCCGTCGACGCCGTGGCGGACACTGTCGCCGAGGCCGTCGAGTCCGGCGCCGACCTGCTGCTTGCGCACCATCCGCTGCTGCTGCGCGGTGTGACGACCGTGGCCGAAGACGGCTACAAGGGCGCCCTGCTGGCCAGGCTCATCCGCGCCGACTGCGCCCTCCTGGCCGCGCACACCAATGCCGACATCGTCGCCGACGGCGTGTCCGACGTGTTCGCCCAGCGACTGGGCCTCGTCGACGTGCGCCCGATCACCGCGGGCGACACGCAGGGCACCGGCATCGGCCGGGTCGGGAGGCTCCCCGAACCCACCACGCTGGGGCACCTCGCCCGGCGACTGGCCGACCTGATCCCGCCGACGGCATCCGGCGTGCGCGTCGCGGGCGGCTACGGAGACGTCGTGTCGACCATCGCCCTCTGTGGCGGCGCCGGAGACTCGCTTCTGCGCGAACCGCTGGTGCGCGGCGCGGATGCCTTCATCACCTCCGACCTGCGCCACCACCCGGCGTCGGAGTCCCGGGAACAGTCCGTGCTCGCCGGGGTTGGCCCTGCCCTCATCGACGTGTCACACTGGGCCAGCGAATGGCTGTGGCTGGACGTCGCGGCCGCCGCGCTCCGGCAGGCGCTGCCCGGAATCCGCGTGACGGTCAGCGAACTGCGCACCGACCCATGGGACTTCGCCGTCACCCAGTGAGCCCCGCTCACCCCCGCTCATTTCAAACTCCATAATCATGAAGGTCAGGACATTGTGAAGGCATCCCCCCCAGAGCAGAAAGAACTCCTGCGGCTCCAGGCCCTCGACATCCGTCTGCAGCAGGTCGAACACCAGGCGAAGGCGCTTCCCCAGCACGCCGAGCTCGCGTCGCTCGCGCGCACCCTCGACGCGTCCAAGACAGTCCTCACGGGCCGCACCGGCGAGGTCGAGGATGCCCGGATCGAGCTGCGCCGGATCGAGTCCGACGTGGAGGTCGTGGAGAAGCGGATCGCCCGGGACACCGACCGTGCCCAGCACACCTCCTCGATCAAAGACGTGCAGGCGTTGGAGACCGAACTCGCCGCTCTGACCGGCCGCCTGTCCGCCCTCGAGGAGATCGAACTCGCGGTGATGGAACGGCTGGAGGAGAAGGAAGCCGCCGTCGCCGAGACCGAGGCCGAACGTGCCGCCGTGGCGACCAGGGTCGCCGAGATCGAGGCGGACCGCGACGTGCTCCTGGTGGACCTGAACCGTCAGCTCGGCGAGCTGGCCCGCGACCGGGAGGCCATCGTCTCCGCCATCGGCGCCGACCTCGCCGCGCTCTACGAGAAGCGCCGGGTGGCCGGCCGCGGCAATGCCGCATCGCTGCTCCGGGCCCGCACCTGCAGTGGCTGCACCATGACCCTGACCGGCAACGACCTCGAAGACGTGCGGGCCGCTCCGGCCGACGACATCGTCTTCTGCCCGGACTGCGGCGCCATCCTGGTCCGCACGGAGGAATCCGGCATCTGATCGACCCGGCCTGTGCCCGTTCCGGTACGGCGCCGGCGCCGGAGGCCTGTAGGCTCGACGACGGAATGGGTCGGCAAGACGGTCGCGTCATCCGGGCTCTTCGGAGTCCGCGATGCCGAGGAACGTCCGGGCTCCACAGAGCAGGACGGTGGGTAACACCCACCCGGGGCAACCCGCGAGACAGTGCCACAGAAAATAGACCGCCCCGGGCCTCGGCCCAGGGTAAGGGTGAAACGGTGGTGTAAGAGACCACCAGCGGCCAGGGTGACCTGGCTGGCTCGGTAAACCTCGTCCGGAGCAAGGTCACACAGGGAACGTCAAGGCTGCTCGCCGAGTTCCCGGGTAGACCGCTAGAGGGCTGCGGCAACGTAGTCCCGAGATAGATGGCCGTCCAGAGCGCAAGCAGGGACAGAACCCGGCGTACCAGCCGGCCCATTCCCCCCAACCTGGGAGTCCCGCGTGACCATCCCGGCGGGGGTGGCGGCGGTCAGGAAGGGCTTCTACGCTGGGCCCATGGCCACCACCTCGTCATACCCGCCCGGTACGCACCCCGCCACGGGACCGGACAGCCTGCCGGGCGCTCCTGGACCGGGCGCGAGGCTTCGGCAGCTGCTGACCCGGACGCGTGCCTGGATCCACCGGCACCCGCGCCTGCGCACCCCGTACCGGTTCCTGGTGGGGGCCGCTGGGCTGGCGGTGATCGTCATCGGCCTGATCCTGGTGCCGCTTCCCGGCCCGGGCTGGCTCATCGTGTTCGTGGGGGTGGCGGTGCTGGGCACCGAGTTCCCCGCCGCGCACCGGATCACACTGTCGGTGCGGCGGGTCGCTCACCGGGTGCGGCAGTGGTGGCGGGCGCGCCGGGACCGCCAGGGCGCTCGGTCCTCAGGTGCAGGAGTCGAAGCGGCCTAGAGCGGTGCCGACCTAGAGCACTGCCGGCCCGGATCAGGCCGTGACGGGTGCGTACTTCACGGCCAGAGCCGCTGCGCCGAGGATACCCGCGTTGTTGCGGTGTACGGCCGGAATGATGCGCGTGTCCAGGTGCAACAACGGCAGGAAGTCCTCGTGGTGCTTCGACACGCCGCCGCCGACGATGAACAGGTCAGGGGTGAACAGGGCTTCCAACCGGCTGTAGTACTTCTGCAGCCGGGCCGCCCACTTCTCCCAGCTGAGGTTGTCGCGTTCCTTGGCCGAGAACGCCGCGCGGGTCTCGTAGTCCACGCCGTCGATCTCGAGGTGGCCGAGTTCGGTGTTGGGCACCAGCTCACCGTCGTTGATCAGCGCGGTGCCGATGCCCGTGCCCAGCGTGGTCAGCAGGACCACACCGTCCACGTCGCGGGCGGCGCCGAACTGCGACTCGGCGTAGCCGGCCGCGTCGGCGTCGTTGACGAAATGGATGGGAACGCCCAGACCCTTCTCGAAGAGCCTCTCCGCGGCCAGGCCGATCCACTTGTCCGACACGTTCGCTGCGGACATGGTGTGCCCGTGCTTGACGACGGCCGGGAAGCAGACGCCGATCGGAAGGTCGCTGGTGCCGCTGGAGACCGTGGCGAGCAATTGCCGCGTGGTCTCGATGATGTCCTGCGGGCGGCCGCCCTTGGGGGTGGGCAGTTTGACACGGGGGGAAAGCAGGGCGCCGGTGGACAGGTCGACCACGGCCCCCTTGATGCCGGTTCCGCCGATATCGATGCCGATGGCAGTGGATGAACTCATGCAGCCAATCTACCGGCTACGCGCGGCAGCTTCGGCAGCCGGCTACGGGAGGGTCAGGATTTCGGCGCCGCGTTCGGTGACCACGAGGGTGTGCTCGAACTGGGCGGTGATGCTGCGATCCTTCGTCAACACGGTCCAGTCATCCGCCCACATGTCCCATTCGCTCGTGCCCAGGGTGAGCATGGGTTCGATCGTGAAGACCATGCCGACCTCCATGACGGTGTCGTACTGCGGCGCCGAATCGTAGTGCGGGATGATCAGGCCGGAGTGGAATGCCTCACCCACACCGTGGCCGGTGAAGTCCCGCACGACGCCGTAGCCGAACCGCTTCGCGTAGGACTCGATCGTGCGGCCGATCACATTGACCTGACGCCCGGGGGCAACGGCCTTGATGCCGCGGGCCAGGGCCTCCCGGGTGCGGTCGACGAGCAGGGTGACCTCCTCCGAGGCCTCCCCGACGATGAAGGTGACGTTGGAGTCTCCGTGCACGCCGTTCTTGAACGCGGTGATGTCGATGTTCACGATGTCGCCGTTCTCCAGCAGGGTGTCGTCGGGGATGCCGTGGCAGATGACCTCGTTCACCGACGAGCACAGCGACTTCGGGTAGCCCCGGTACCCCAGCGTGGAGGGATAGGCGCCCTGGCCGATCACGTACTCGTGGCCGATCCGGTCCAGTTCCTCCGTCGTGACGCCGGGGCGCACGGCGCGGCCGACCTCCTGGATGGCTTCGGCGGCGATCCGGCCCGACTCGCGGATCAGGGCGATGCGGTCGGGGGAGTACACGTCGGAGCCGGTGAACCGGGCCGGTGCGGTCCGTCCGACGTACTCCGGACGGGGGATCTGGGAGGGAACGGAGCGGTGGCTGGACACGGCTCCCGGAATGAGGTGACCGATGGAATCCTTAGGCATAGGATCAAGCTTATGGCCGAAGATACTGAGCACCAGTTCTGGTACAACATGCGCACGGGAGCCGTCGAGAAGGGTCTGCTCTCCCCGTCGGTGGACCGCGTGGGTCCGTTCGCGACGTTCGACGAGGCGACGCACGCCCTGGACAAACTCCGCGCGAACAGCGCGAAGTGGGCCGAGGACGACGCCGCCGACGACAGGTAGACCGCCGGCAGGTCCTCCTGCGCGGGGCTACTCGTAGCTGTGCTCGGGGCCGGGATAGGCGCCGGAGTCGACGTCGGCCTTGAAGGCGTGCACGGCGTCCGTGAGCGCCGAACGCATATTGGCGTACTGCCGAACGAAGCGGGGCACCCGGCCGCCGGTCATGCCCGCGAAGTCGGTCCAGACCATGAGCTGGCCGTCGACATCCGGGCCGGCGCCCACGCCGATGGTGGGAATGTCGAGCTTCTCGGTGACCAGGGCCGCCACCGCAGAGGGCACCATCTCCAGAACCACCGCGAACGCGCCCGCCTCCTGCACCGCGAGGGCGTCGGCCATGAGCTGGTCGGCGGCGGCACCACGGCCCTGAATGATGTGGCCGCCCAGACCGTGCTCGCTCTGCGGGGTGAAGCCGATGTGGGCCATCACAGGGATTCCGGCCGAGACGATCCGGGAGATCTGCTTGCGGCTGCGCACCCCACCCTCGAGCTTGACCGCGTGGGCCTGTGCCTCCTTCATGAACCGCACTGCGGTGTGCAGGGCCTCGGACGGACCGGTCTCGTAGGTGCCGAACGGCATGTCCGCCACCACGAGGGCGCGGGTCACGGCGCGGGCGACGGCGCGCGTGAGGGGGATGAGCTCGTCGACCGTGACCGGGAGGGTGGTCTCGTAGCCGAAGACGTTGTTGCCGGCCGAATCGCCCACGAGGAGGAAATCGATCCCGGCCTGGTCGAAGATCTGCGCGGTGAGCATGTCATAGCTGGTCAGGCCCGTGATCGGGATGCCCTGCTGTTTCGCGTTCTGGAAATGCCTGGTGCGCACCCGCTTGGGTCCGGAGGGGACACTGACATACGGATTCTGCACCTCGACGGCATTGGCGGCGTCCGGTGTGACTGGCTCAGGCATGTGCCCAGTGTACTCAGCGCCCGATTCGGCATCCCGATCCGGCATTCGGATGCCCCGGCCCGATTCGTCCGCGCGATCAGCCGGTTTTCGCGCACGCACCGGCGGCAGCCGGTAGCCTAGGAGCAACAAGAAAGGGCGTGGATGGACAAGCAGCGCGACTTCGTTCTTCGGACCATCGAGGAACGGGGCATCAAGTTCATTCGACTATGGTTCACCGACGTGGTCGGCACCCTGAAGTCGGTCGCGATCGCACCGGCCGAGGTCGAGGGGGCGTTCGCCGAGGGACTCGGCTTCGACGGCTCCGCGATCGAGGGCCTCACGCGCTCCTTCGAAGCCGACGTGCTGGCCCACCCGGACCCCACCACGTTCCAGATTCTGCCCTGGCGTGGCGAGGTCGACCCCACGGCGCGGATGTTCTGCGACATCACCACGCCGGACGGCCAGCCCGCCGTCGCCGACCCCCGGAACGTGCTCAAGCGCACCCTGGCGAAGGCCGCCGAACGCGGGTTCACCTTCTACACGCACCCTGAGATCGAGTTCTACCTGCTCAAGTCGTCGAAGTTCGGCAAGAACGGGCCCGTCCCGGTCGACTCCGCCGGCTACTTCGACAACGTCCCGGGCGGCACAGCGCACGACTTCCGCCGCCGTTCGGTGCGGATGCTCGAAGACCTCGGCATCTCGGTGGAGTTCAGCCACCACGAGGCCGGCCCCGGCCAGAACGAGATCGACCTGCGTTACGCGGATGCCCTGACCACGGCGGACAACATCATGACGTTCCGCACCGTGATCAAGGAAGTGGCGATCGAGCAGGGCGTCTACGCGACGTTCATGCCCAAGCCGCTTTCCGACCAGCCCGGCTCCGGCATGCACACCCACCTGTCGCTCTTCGAGGGGGACACCAACGCCTTCTACGAGGCCGGCGCCCAGTACCAGCTGTCCACCACGGGCCGCCAGTTCATCGCCGGATTGCTCCGCCACGCGCCCGAGATCACGGCCGTGACCAATCAGTTCGTGAACTCGTACAAGCGGCTCTGGGGCGGCGACGAGGCACCCAGCTTCGTCTGCTGGGGCCACAACAACCGGTCGGCACTCATCCGGGTTCCGCTCTACAAGCCCAACAAGGGGCAGAGCTCGCGCATCGAGTACCGCGCGATCGACTCCGCGGCCAACCCGTACCTCGCCTACTCGTTGATGCTGGCCGCCGGGCTCAAGGGCATCGAAGAGGGCTACGAACTGCCGCCGGAGGCTGAGGACAACGTCTGGGGTCTCAGCGACACCGAACGCCGCGCCCTGGGGTACCACCAGCTGCCCGCCAGCCTCGATCACGCCATCCAGTACATGGAGGAGTCCGAACTGGTCGCCGAGACCCTCGGCGAGCACGTGTTCAACTACGTGCTGCTGAACAAGCGCCAGGAATGGCGCGAGTACCGGTCGCAGGTCACCCCGTTCGAGCTCAACAAGAACCTCGAGATGCTCTAGGGGCAATCCCAGACAGGCGCACGACATGGCGAGAGAACAGCTGACTCTGACAGACCTCGCTCGGGTGGGCTTCGCCGATCTCGGCGAAGCCCGCGCACGCCTCGACGAGGTCAGCGAGCTGGGCGGGCCCGACCCGTCCGACCTCTTCCCGCTGCTCAGCCGCGCGGCGAACCCGGATGCGGCTCTGTTCGCCGTGCTCTCGTTCGTCCGGCGGTGTCCGACCGAGTTCGCCGTGCTCCGGCGGCACCCCGGTGCCGTGCAGCGCCTGGTTTCGGTCGCCGGCGCGTCGACGGGCCTGACCGATTTCTTCCTGCGGCACCCCGACGAACTCGCGGTGCTGCACGAGAAGACTGCCTCGCTGCCCGGTCTGGCGGAACTGACCGGCGACCTGCTCGACGCGGTACAGGCGACGGACGGTGTCGCTGCGCTGGTCGACGACGCCGGCTGGGTGGCCCTGCGGGTCCGCTACCGCCGCCGGCTCGCCGAGCTGGCCGCGTTCGACCTCGAACAGGCCGACCCCGTCGGCGGCCTCGACAGGATCGCCCGGCAGCTCTCCCACCTGGCCGCCGCCGCGCTGGAGGCCTCCCTGGCCGTCGCCCGGGGGATGGCCGGCGGCGCCGTCGCGGCGCCCGGCGTGTTCCCGCTCGAGCAGGTGCGCCTGACCAAGCTGGCCGTGATCGGCATGGGCAAGGCCGGCGCGGGAGAGCTCAACTACGTCAGCGATGTCGACGTCATCTTCGTCGCCGAAGGGGACGAGGACGCCGGCCTGGACACGGGCCGGGCCGTGGACATCGCCACCCGGCTGGCTATCCTCATGATGCGCGGCCTCAACCAGCCCACAGTCGAACCCGAGCTGTGGGAGGTGGACCCCAACCTGCGGCCGGAAGGCAAGTCGGGAGCGCTCGTGCGCACCCTCGAGTCCCACATCGCCTACTACGACAGGTGGGCCAAGAGCTGGGAGTTCCAGGCGCTGCTCAAGGCCCGGCCCCTGGCCGGGGACGTCGAACTCGGTTCCCGGTACGTCGCCGCGGTCGCGCCGAAGGTGTGGACCAGCGCGAGCCGGGAGAACTTCGTCGAATCGGTGCAGCGGATGCGCGAACGCGTGACCAGCAACATCCCCGCCGACGAGGTCGCCGTGCAGCTCAAACTCGGCCCGGGCGGCCTGCGCGACATCGAGTTCACGGTGCAGTTGCTGCAGCTTGTGCACGGTCAGGCCGACCCTGACGTGCGCCAGCCCGGCACGTTGCCGGCGCTGGCCGCCCTGGCCGAATCCGGCTACGTCGGCCGGGCGGAGGCGGCGGAGTTCGCCCAGGACTACCGGATGCTCCGGCTCATGGAACACCGCCTGCAGCTGGACCGTCTGCGTCGCACGCACCTGCTGCCCCGGGACGAGGCCGGTCTGCGCGTGCTCGCGCGCGCCACCGGCCTGGCCACCAGCGCCGCCGGGCTGAGCGCCAGGTGGGAGGCCACCAAACACCGGGTTCGCGGGCTGCACGAACGGTTGTTCTACCGCCCGCTGCTGTCGGCCGTGGCGGCGCTGCCCGCCGAGGGGCTCAACCTCACGAGCGCCCAGGCTGAGGCACGACTGGCGGCCATCGGTTTCCGCAACACCGCGGGAGCCCTGGCTCACATCGCCGCGCTCACGAGCGGGGTGTCCCGCCGCGCGACCATCCAGCAACACCTGCTGCCGGTTCTGCTCCAGTGGCTCTCCGACGGCGCCGACCCGGACTACGGTCTCCTCGCGTTCCGCCGGCTGAGCGACAGCCTGGGGTCCACCTACTGGTTCCTGCGGATGCTGCGCGACTCGTCCGGAGCCGCCGAACGCCTGACCAGGGTGCTGTCCGCCTCCCGGTTCGTCGGGGAGCTCTTCGAGACCATCCCGGAGGCCGTCGCCTGGCTGGAGCACGATGACGAGCTGCGCCCGAGGCCCCTCGGCGTGCTGCAGGACGAGGCACGGGCTGTCCTGGCCCGGCACGGCAGCCCCGACGCGGCCGCGTCGGTGCTGCGCACCAGCCGGCGGCGGGAGATGCTGCGCCTGGCCCTGTCGGCGATCCTCGGCCGCATCAGCATCGACGAGCTGGCGGCGGGCCTCACGGATGTGGCCACCGTGATCATCCAGGGGGTGCTCGGCGCCATCCGCGGCACCGGTCTCACCGGCGACGACGGTCCGCTGGCGCCGGACGGCATCGAGTTCGCGGTCATTGCGATGGGCCGGTTCGGGGGAGCGGAGCTGGGCTTCGGCTCCGACGCCGACGTCATGTTCGTCTTCCGGCCCGGCACGCTCGAGGGCGGCGCGGCGCACGACCGGGCGACGTTCATCGTGCGCGAGCTGAACCGGCTCACCGACGACAACAGGCTGCCGCTTGACCTCGATATCGGTCTGCGCCCTGAGGGCAAGAATGGGGCCGTGGTGCGCTCCCTCGACTCCTACCAGGCCTACTACCGCCGCTGGTCGCTCACCTGGGAGGCGCAGGCCCTGTTGCGCGCCCGCGGCATCGCCGGGGAGCCGGCGCTCGTGGAGAGCTTCCACGCCGTGATGGACCCCGTTCGGTACCCCGAGGCCATCTCCGAGCAGGACGTACGCGAGATCAAGCGCATTAAGGCGCGGGTGGAGAACGAACGCCTGCCGCAGGGCGCCGACCCCAACCGGCACCTCAAGCTGGGCCGTGGCTCGCTGAGCGACGTGGAATGGTTCGTGCAGCTGCTGCAGCTCCAGCATGCTGCCGCGCTTCCGGCGCTCCGCACGACCTCCACTCTCGAGGCACTGGAGGAAGCGACCCGGCATTCGCTGGTGAGCGCGCCGGAGGCGGCGACGCTCCGGGCCGCGTGGCTGTTCGCGTCCCGGTGCCGCTCGGCCATCACCCTGTGGACCAACAAGACCGCTGACGTGCTGCCGACCGACCGGATGCAGCTGGACGGTGTGGCCCGCATGATGGAGTACCCGCCCGGGTCGGCCAACCAGCTGGAGGAGGACTACCTCGCGGTCACGCGTCGCGCCCGCGCGGTGTTCGAGCGTCGGTTCTACGGCCCCGTGGAGCGACCAGGGGCCTTCTCGGGTTAACGACCGAAGGGCCGCGACCTCGCGGTCGCGGCCCTTCGGCTCAGTGAGTGGTGCTGCTTAGACGCCGTAGTACAGTTCGAATTCGAACGGGTGCGGACGCTGCGCGAGGGGCTTGATCTCCTTCTCGCGCTTGTAGTCGATCCAGGTCTCGATGAGCTCCGGGGTGAAGACGTTGCCGGCGAGCAGGAAGTCGTGGTCGGCCTCCAGCGCCTGCAGCGCCTCTTCGAGCGAAGCGGGAACCTGGGGGATGTTCTTGGCCTCTTCGGGCGGCAGCTCGTAGAGGTCCTTGTCGACAGGCTCGTGCGGCTCGATGCGGTTCTTGATGCCGTCAAGGCCGGCCATCAGCTGGGCGGCGAAGGCGAGGTACGGGTTTCCGGAGGCATCGGGCGCCCGGAACTCGAGACGCTTGGCCTTCGGGTTGGTGCCGGTGATCGGGATGCGGATCGACGCTGAACGGTTGCCGGCCGAGTAGACCAGGTTGACCGGTGCTTCGAAGCCCGGCACCAGGCGGTGGTACGAGTTGACCGTCGGGTTGGTGAAGGCGAGCACGGCGGGGGCGTGCTTGAGCAGGCCGCCGATGTACCAGCGTGCCACGTCGGAGAGTCCGCCGTAGCCGGCCTCGTCGTAGAACAGCGGCTTGCCCTCAGACCACAGGGACTGGTGGGTGTGCATGCCGGAACCGTTGTCGCCGAAGAGCGGCTTGGGCATGAACGTGGCGGTCTTGCCCCACTCGTGCGCCGTGTTCTTGACGATGTACTTGAACTTGAGCAGGTCGTCGGCCGCGTGCACCATGGTGTCGAACTTGTAGTTGATCTCACCCTGGCCGCCGGTGCCGACCTCGTGGTGGCTACGCTCGAGCACCAGGCCGGCGTCGATGAGCTTGAGGCAGATGTCGTCGCGCATGTCGGCGTGCTGGTCGACGGGGCTGACCGGGAAGTAGCCGCCCTTGTAGGGGGTCTTGTTGGCGAGGTTGCCGCCCTCTTCCTTGCGGCCGGAGTTCCAGGCGCCCTCGCCGGAGTCGACGGAGTAGAAGCTGGTGTGCTGGTTGACCTCGTAGCGCACGTCGTCGAAGATGTAGAACTCGGCCTCGGAGCCGAAGTACGCGGTGTCGCCGATGCCTGTGGACGCGAGGTACTTCTCGGCCTTCTTGGCCACCTGGCGCGGGTCCTTGGAGTAGATCTCGCCGTTGCGCGGGTTGTAGATGTCGAACAGCATGATGAGCGTGCGCTCGGCGCGGAACGGGTCGACGAAGGCGCTCGTGACGTCGGGGATCAGCTGCATGTCTGATTCGTGGATCGACGCGAAACCGCGGATCGACGAGCCGTCGAACATCTGGCCGACGGTGAAGAACTCCTCGTCGACGGTCGACGCGGGGATGTTGAAGTGCTGCTGCACACCCGGCAGGTCGGTAAAGCGGAGGTCAAGGAACTTGACATCGGTGTCCTTGATGAAAGCGAGCACTTCGGACGAATCGCGGAACATGCGGTTTTACTCCAAACGACGTAGGCGTGGGTGACTATCAATGTCGCACACTGCGGCTTCCCCGACACTATTACGGACGGGTTACTTAAGAATGACGCTTATGTTTCCGCAATGTTACAGGGGAGGTCGCTCGGTAAACTGGGCGGGTGAACGCGACACCTCCAGGCCCCACGACTTTCGGGCAGCTTCCGCCCAGCACCTGGCCGGGGGAGCGGCTCGGCCTGCCCCGGAGCGGCCCGCACTCGGTGGGCCGGGTCGGCCGGCGCATCCTGGCCCTGGTCATCGACTGGGCGATCGCGGTCGGCCTGGCCTGCCTGATCTGGGGGTACACCCTGCTCGACTACGACGGTTTCGTCGTGCTGGGCGTCTTTGTGCTCCTGCAGGCCGTGCTGCTCGCGACGCTCGGTGCCAGCATCGGGCATCTGTTGCTGGGCCTCCGTCTGATCAGCCTCAGCGGCGGACCGGTGGGCGTCTGGCGGCCCGTCGTGCGCTCCGTGCTGCTCGGCCTGGCCGTTCCGGCGTTGGTCTGGGATTCGGATCAGCGCGGCTTCCACGACAAGATCGCCGGCACGGTGCTGATCCGCCGGTAGCCGGCGGGTCCGGGAACGACAGCAGGGCACGGGTTCGACCCCGTGCCCTGCTGTGTTGTGCCCTGCTTGTGTCTGCGCTGTTCGTGTGCGCGGATGCGCCGGGCTAGTTGCCGCGCTGCGGGCGGGCCTTGGTCGGGTCGACACCCTTGGGGATCGGGAGCTTCTTGGCGATGGAGTTGAGGCGGTTGTTCACCGCGAGAACCTCGGCCTTGGTCAGCGACGGCTTGATCTTGGTCAGACGACGCGCCAGCTTGTGCAGCGGCACGGCATCCGAGTCGGGTCCGACCGAGATGACCGTGACGGCGACGTTGCCGCCCACCTTGGCCACGGAGCGGCGTTCTTCGTCCACCATGCGGGCCGTGCGGGTGCGGGGGCCCTCGCTGATCAACACGACGCCGCCGCGGCCGACGGCGCGGTACACGGCATCCTGGGTCTTGCCGTTGACGGCGACCGGCATCTCGCTGCCGACCCAGCCGCGCTTGAGCGAGGAGCGCAGCACGGCGCCGACGGCGCCGGGCTGGCCCTCGATCTGCGAGTATGCGGCCTTCTCGGCGCGCCGACCCAGGATGATGAGCATCGCGAGAACACCGCCGAGCACTCCGGCGATGATCCACAGGGCGATGGTGAACCCGCTGTCCGGGGTCAGGAGCAGGGCCAGGATCAGCCCCACCGCGACCGGGATCAGGAAGCCCAGGATCATGAACAGAACGATGTTCGAGTCGTAGCGCCTGGTCATCTGGAAGACCTGCCACATTTGCTTCAAGCGGCCAGGTTCTTTGGGGGTGCGGGGACTCTTGTCCTTGCTGCGTGCCATGGTTCTAAGACTACCCAGTCGGTCGATATGCGCGTGACGGATTTAGGGTCAAACGGCCTGGCTGAACCCCCGGGTGGCGTCGGCGAGGTGCTGCAGGCCGGCGGGAACGGGGCGTCCCGTCGCCGCCATGGACTGCGCCCACAGGCGGCCGGCCCGGTAGGACGACCGCACCAGGGGGCCGGAGAGGACCCCGAGGAAGCCGATTTCCTCGGCTTCTTCCTTGAGCTCGACGAACTCCTCAGGCCGTACCCACCTCGCCACCGGCAGGTGCCGGGGACTCGGGCGCAGGTACTGGGTGAGAGTGAGGATGTCGGTGCCCGCCTCGTGCAGGTCCCGCAGGGCCTCGGACACCTCGGCGCGTTCCTCTCCCATACCCAGGATCAGGTTCGACTTGGTGATCAGCCCGGCGGCGCGCCCCTGGCTGAGCACGTCGAGCGACCGGTCGTAGCGGAAGGCGGGGCGGATGCGCTTGAAGATCCGGGGGACGGTTTCGACATTGTGCGCGAACACCTCGGGGCGGGCGGAGAACACCTCGGTGAGATGGTCGCGGTTTCCCGAGAAGTCGGGCACCAGGATTTCCACGCCGGTGCCGGGGCACTGGGCGTGGATCTGCCGGATCGTCTCGGCGTAGAGCCAGGCGCCCTCGTCGGGCAGATCGTCCCGGGCGACCCCGGTGACGGTGGCGTAGCGAAGGTCCATGGCCCGCACGGACTCGGCCACCCGTCGGGGCTCGTCGGTGTCGTAGTCGGCGGGTTTGCCCGTGTCGATCTGGCAGAAGTCGCAGCGCCGGGTGCACTGCGACCCGCCGATGAGGAAGGTCGCCTCGCGATCCTCCCAGCACTCGTAGATGTTCGGGCAGGCGGCTTCCTGACAGACGGTGTGCAGGTTCTCGCTGGTCACCAGGTTCTGCAGTTGACGGTACTCGGGGCCCATCCGCGCGCGGGTCTTGATCCAGGAGGGCTTTTTTTCGATGGGCGTCTCGGCGTTGCGGACCTCCAGCCGCAGCATCCGGCGCCCGTCGGGTGCGGCGCTCATGCGGGGACCGACAGGTGGCTGCGGAAGGCGGCGGTGACGGAGGCGACGGCGTCCTCCGTGCTGACGACCCGGCCGAGCACCCGGGTCATGGTGGTGACGCCGGCGTCCGCGATGCCGCAGGCGACGATGCGGTCGTACGGCTCCAGGGAGTTGTCGCAGTTCAGGGCGAAGCCGTGCATGGTGACCCCGTCGGCGACGCGGATGCCGATGGCGGCGATCTTGTCTTCGGCCCCGTCGGGTCCGACCCAGACCCCGCTGCGTCCGTTCACCCGTCTGCCGTCGATGCCGAAGTCGGCGAGGGCGTCGATGAGGATGGCCTCGAGCAGCCGCACGTAACCGACCACGTCGATCGGTTCGGCCAGGCGCAGGATCGGATAGCCGACCAGCTGCCCTGGGCCGTGCCAGGTGATCCGGCCGCCCCGGTCGACGTCCACGACCGGGGTGCCGTCGGTGGGACGGTCCTCCGGCTGGGTGCGTTTGCCGGCCGTGTACACGGCGGGATGTTCGAGGAGCAGGACGGTGTTCGGTCGATGACCGGACACCACCGTGCGATGGACGGCGCGCTGGAGCTCAAGGCCCTCGAAATACGGCACGGAGTTGGCGCTTAGCCCCGCGACGACAAAGTCGAGCATGCGGCCAGTCTAGGGGGCCGCTCCTCCCCAGCGGGGAGGTACGGCGAGATTCTCCCCGACCTGCCCCGGAGCATTCAGGGCGGGCGTCCGGCGAGCAGGGTGAGACGATGGACGAAGCGAGCACAGCCGGAGTGAGCGGGACCGTCGCAGGGCACCGCCTGGTGCGCCGGATCGGAACCGGCAGCCGTTCGTCGGTATATCTGGGGGTCACCTCCGGCCCCGGCGGCGAACCACGGACAGCGGCGCTGCAGGTGTTCCGCCCCGGCCAGGACGGTGCCGTCCTTGACCGGCAGGTACGGGCGCTGCTCACCGTTCCCGGCGGACACCTGTGCCGACTCATCGATGTGGCGACGACGCCGGACGGCCGGGTCTGCCTTGTGCTGGAGCGGCTGCCAGGACCCACGCTGGACCGTGCGCTGGCCGACCAGTCGGCGCTGACGGCTGGAGAGGCCGTGACGATCGGGGCCACGGTCACGGCGGCCCTGGGGGCGCTGCATGCTGCGGGGTTCAGCCATCCCGCCATCGGCGCGGCCTGTGTACGTTTCGACGCTTCCGGCCGCCCGGTGCTGGTGGGGCTGGGCGCCCTCGACGACCTCCCGGCCGGCGGCGGCGGGGCGGCACGGCGTCGGGACGACCTGCTGCGGCTGGCCGGGTTCCTCCGCCGGCTCCTGGACCATCTCGATCCCCGGGATCCGCATGCCGGCGGGGCCGCCGCGGTGCTGGCCCGGTTCGAATCCGCGGCGACCGCCCGCCCGCTGCCACCGGACCTGACCGGGCTCGAGGCGGCCTTGTTCGACTGGGCGCCCGCGGCCGCCGTGCGCGGCACGGGGACCGGGCGGGTCGCCGAGACTGGTGCCGAGGCCGGCGCCGTGGAGACCGGGGCTGTGGTGACCGCGGCTGTGGTGACCGGGGCTGTGTTGGCCGGAGCGGTGTCGGCCGGAGCTGTGCTGACCGGAGCTGTGGTGGGCGCCGCCGGGATGCCCAGCGCCGTTGTCGTCCGCCGCGGGCCCGAGCGGTCCGGCCGGCCGGCAGGCGCCCGTGGCCCCGAGCCCAGGCTTGTGCCCGCGATCGTCGCGGCGCTCGGCGCCGGGCGGGTGAGGCTCCGCAGAGTGCGGCGACCGGTGCTGGTCGGAGTGGGTCTTGCGGTTGTCCTCGGAGCCGGGGGACTGGGTGCGCTGGGCCAGGGCGACGCCGCGCCCGGCGGCGGCGGGCAGCCCGAGCCACCGTCTCAGGCCCGCTCCGATGCGCCCTCGGACGCAGCCGCCAACGCGACGGGCCACGACGCCGATGCGCCGGCGGTGCCGACAGACTCCCTGCTGGCAGACGATCCTGCCGCGGCGACGCTGACCCTGCTGGCGCTGCGGGACCGGTGTCTGGCGGACGCCTCGGTGCTGTGCCTCGACTCCGTCGACCAGGCCGGTTCCGTCGCGAGCGCCGCGGACGTCTACACGGTGCGGCAGGGTCTGCCGGAACCGCCGACCGGATGGGGTTCGCCGCGGGGTTCGACGGCGCCGTTCACCGCCAGCGTGCAGGAGCGAACAGGGAATTCGGCGCTCGTGCTGCTCACGCCGGTGTCGGATCCGGCCGGCTCCGAGGTCGTGGAAACGAGACAGCCGGCCTCGGCCCTGGTGATCAAGGGCGAGGCCGGCTGGCGGTTACGCGAACTCTTCGATTGGTGACTCGAACCGTTCGGGTGGGGTGTTAGATGCCCAGGTTCGCCTCGAAGGCTCCGGCTTCCAGACGTGCCTTCATCGTGGTGAGGAAGCGCGAGGCGTCCGCTCCGTCGATGATGCGGTGGTCGTAGGAGAGCGCCAGGAACACCGTCGAACGGATCGCGATGGAGTCCAGGCCCTTGTCGGTCACGACGATGGGCTTCTTGTAGACCACGCCGGTGCCGAGGATGGCACTCTGCGGCAGGAAGACCACCGGGGTGTCGAACAGCGCGCCGCGCGAACCGGTGTTGGTCAGCGTGAACGTGCCACCGGACAGTTCGTCGGGCTTGAGCTTGTTGTCGCGGGTGCGAGCGGCCAGATCGGCGATCTGGGCGGCGAAGCCGGCCAGGTCTAGTTCCCCGGCGTCGCGGATGACCGGCGTCAGCAGTCCACGCTCGGTGTCCACGGCGATGCTCATGTTCTCCTGGGGCGGGTACACGATCGAGGTGCCGTCAACGGTGGCGTTGATGATCGGGTTGGCCTTCAGCGCCTCGGCCGCGGCCAGGGCGAAGAACGGGAGGAAGGACAGCTTGTTGCCGGTCTTCTCGTGGAAGGAGACCTTGACCTTGTCGCGCAGCATCGCGACCCGGGTCACGTCCACCTCGACAACGGTCGTGAGCTGTGCGGTCTGCTGCATCGAGGCAACGGCCCGCTCGGCGACGACCTTGCGCAGACGCGACATCGGCTGGGTGGTGCCGCGCAGCGGCGAGACCTCGACGGCGACGGCCGACTCGGCGGGAGCCGCCTGGGCCGGTGCCGCGGCGTTCTCGATGTCCTGCTTGCGGATGCGTCCGCCGACACCGGTGCCGGTGATGGTGGACAGGTCGACGCCGGCTTCGTTGGCGAGCTTGCGCACGATGGGCGTGACGTAGCCGCTGGTGCCGGCGTGGGCGCCGCGAGCGGGCTCGGCGGCGGGTGCTTCCGGTGCGGCAGGCGCTGCGGGGGCTGCGGGGGCTGCGGGGGCTGCTGCTACGGGGGCAGGTGCTGCGGGAGCTGCGGGCGGCGCCTCGACGACGGCCGGAGCCGGCGGGGTTGCCGCGGCAGCCTCGGTGGGGGCGGGGGCCTCCGTGGAAGGGACCTCTGCCGCGGCAGGCGCTGCTTCGGCCTCGGGGGCGGGGGACTCGTAGCCGCCCTGGGCTGCAGCGGGAGCCGCGGCCTGGGGTGCGGCGGCCTGCGGAGCGGCGGGCGCCTCCTGCTGGGGCGCCTCGGCGGCCGGTGCCGCAGCAGCGGATCCGTCGCCGATGGTCACGAGGGGGGTTCCGACCTCGACGGTCTCGTCTTCTTGAACCAGGATGGCTTCGATGACGCCGGCGATCGGGGATGGGATCTCGGTGTCGACCTTGTCGGTCGATACCTCGAGCAGCGGTTCGTCGACTTCGACGCGGTCTCCCACGTTCTTGAGCCAGCGGGTGACCGTACCCTCTGTGACACTCTCACCGAGTGCCGGGAGGTTGACGGATTCGCTCATGCGTTTGTCTCCTTTGAAACCATTAATGTCTGACCAATGTTAGTGACGTTCTCTGTGCCCGAAGCGGGCTACATGGCGTGCAGCGGCTTGCCGGCCAGGGCCAGGAAGGCCTCGCCGAGCGCTTCGTTCTGGGTGGGGTGGGCGTGCAGCAGCGGCGCGAGGTCCTCCGGGTACGCTTCCCAGTTCACGATCAGCTGGCCTTCACCGATCAGTTCGCCGACGCGGGCGCCGATCATGTGGATGCCGATAATGGGGCCATCGACTTCGCGGACGACCTTGATCGAACCGGTGGTGCCCAGGATCGAGCTCTTGCCGTTGCCGCCCAGGCTGTACTCGTAGCTGGAGACCTTGTCGGCGCCGAACTTGGCGACGGCCTTGGCCTCGGTGTAGCCGACGGATGCGATTTCAGGGTCGCAGTAGGTGACCTTGGGGATGTTCAGGTCGTCCACGACGATCGGGGACAGGCCCGCGATCTCCTCGGCGACGAAGATGCCCTGCTGGAAGCCGCGGTGCGCGAGCTGGAGGCCGGGGACGATGTCGCCGACGGCGTAGACGCCGGGGATGTTGGTGGCGAGGCGCTCGTCGGTGAGGACGAAACCGCGGTCCATGGTGATGCCGGCCTCTTCGAAGCCGAGCCCTGCGGTCGACGGGCCACGGCCGACGGCGACGAGCAGCAGCTCGGCTTCGATGGTGGTGCCGTTCTCGAGGGTGACGACGACGCCGGAGTCGTCCTGGGTGACCGACTGGAACCGTACGCCGAGGGAGAACTCGATGCCGCGCTTGCGGAAGGCCCGCTCGAGCTGCTTGGAGACGGATTCCTCTTCGTTCGGGGCCAGGTGCGGCAGCGCCTCGATGATGGTCACGTCGGCGCCGAAGGACTTCCAGACACTGGCGAACTCGACGCCGATGACGCCGCCACCGAGCACGGCGACCTTCTTGGGCACGTAGGTGAGCTCGAGGGCCTGCTCGCTCGTGATGACGCGGCCTTCGATGGCCAGCCCGGGCAGCGAACGGGAGTAGGAACCGGTCGCAAGGACCACGTTCTTGCCGACGATGGTGTCCTCGCCGACCTGGACGGTCGTGGGGGAGACCAGACGGCCCTCACCCGAGATGACGGTGATGCCGCGGGCCTTGATCAGGCCCTGCAGTCCGCGGAACTTGCTGGCGACGATGCCCTCACGGAACGCCGTGACGGCGGCCATGTCGATGCCTTCGAACGACGTCGTGACGCCGTACTTGGCCGACTCGCGGCTGACGTCGGCGACCTCGGCGGAGTGCAGCAGGGCCTTGGTCGGGATGCAACCGACGTGCAGGCAGGTACCGCCGAGCTTGTCTTTCTCGATCAGGCCCACGGTCAGGCCGAGCTGGACGGCGCGCAAGGCGGCCGCGTAGCCGCCGCTGCCGCCACCGAGAACTACAAGGTCAAAATTCTGTTCAGACACCCAGATACTCCCTCGTGCATCACATACACTTTCACGGCCTGCCAGCGCAATTATGCTGCGCGGACAGGCGTTGAACGGCAAGGATTTTCCTGCCTATACGACTGTACTACGGGCGTGAAAAGTCCTCGGCCAGTCGCAACAGGGTTCGAACGGTGACTCCGGTGGGCCCGGGGGCCGTGAAGCCGAGTCCGCCGCCGACCAGCTGAGCGCTGCCGGCGATGTCCAGGTGTGCCCAGGGAATGGTCCGGGCGTTGTCGCCCTCGCCCACAGAGCCGATGAATTCGCGCAGGAACACGGCGGCCAGGAGCATGCCGCCGCCCGTGTTGCCGATCTTGGCGTTGGCGATGTCGGCGACGTCGGAGTTCAGCAGGGCCCGCAGTTCCTCGGGCATCGGCATCGGCCAGGCCAGTTCGCCCTCCGAGGTGCTGGCGGCGAGGACCTGCGCCACGAGGTCGTCATCGCCGAGCACGGCGGAGTACCGCGTGCCGAGGGCCACGACGGCGGCACCCGTGAGCGTGGCGACGTCGATGATCGCATCGGGCTCTTCCTCGCCGGCCGCGACGAGACCGTCGGCCAGGACCAGGCGGCCCTCAGCGTCGGTGTTGAGCACCTCGACCGTGCGTCCACCGCGGATGCTGAGCACGTCGTTGGGACGGATGGCGGAGCCTGAGGGCATGTTCTCCGCGATGCACAGCCAGGCCGTGATGCGAACGTCGAGGTTCAGGCGCGCAGCGGCGAGTGTGACGGCCAGCACCGTGGCGGCGCCGGTCATGTCGTACTTCATGCCCACCATGGATGCCGGCGGCTTGAGCGAGAGTCCGCCGGTGTCGAAGGTGATGCCCTTGCCGACGAGGGCCAGGTGCTTGGCCGCGCCGGCCGGGGCGTAGCTGACCTTGACCAGGCGGGGCGGGCGGGTCGAGCCCTGCCCGACACCGGCGATCCCGCCGAAGCCGTCGGCCACCAGCTGGTCCTCGTCCCACACCGTCAGGGTGACGGGCAGGCCCTCGGCCGCGGCCTGGGCCAGGGCGGTCAGGGATTCGGGGTAGAGATCCAGCGGGGGAGTGTTGACGAGGTCCTTCACGAGGCTCACGGCCCCGGCGACGATGTCCGCCCGGTCGGCGGCACCGGCGGCGGCTTGGTCGGTGTGCACGGTGATGTCTCCGGTGGGCAGGCTGGTGCCGGCCAGGGACGCCCTGCGGTAGGTCGTGAAGGAGTACCCGCCGAGAGCCGCACCCTCGAGGACCGCAGCGGCCTGCTCGGCATCCGTCAGCGGGAGGGCGAACGCCACGGTGGCCGCGCCGGTGAGCTGGCGCACGGCGGACCCGGCCGCGTACCGCAGTGACTCGGGCGTGACGGCAGAGCCGAGACCGACGACCGCGATGCTGCGTGCGCTGCCCACGACGGGGGCGAAACGCATGACCTGGTCCTTGGCGCCGGAGACGCCGACGGCCTGGAACTGGTCGGCGAGGGGGGCGAAGGACGGGTCGGCGAACAGGGTGGGACCGTCCTTGCCCTGGACGGCGCCGACGACGATGACGTCGGCGGTGGATTCGATCGCGGGCTGTGCGGACACTGAAATGCGGGGAACGGTCATGCCTCGATGCTACGGGGCCCGGTGTTCGCTCTGGGCACCACGCGGAGCGCCGGGTTTCTCGGACAGCGGGCAAAAACCCCGAATAGAGTTAACGAATGCGCGATCCCGATGAAATCTACATGCTCACTGCGGACGCCGCCGGCGTCCCCGAAGGGCTGCATCTTGTCGCGGGCCTGACCGGCTTCACCGACGCCGGCGGAGCGGTTTCGCAGTTCACCGAGTACCTGCTCGCGACCCTGGAGCACACGGTCATCGCGGAGTTCGACGCCGATCTGCTCCTGGACTACCGGGCCCGCCGCCCGATCATCTACTTCGACCAGGACCACCTCACCGACTACCGGCCGCCGCGGCTGCGGCTGTACCTGGCCCGGGACGAGATCGGTCAACCGTTCCTGCTGCTGGCCGGCTTCGAACCCGACTTCCGCTGGGAGCAGTTCACGGCCGCCGTGCTCGAGCTGGTCAGCCGGTTCACGGTGTCGTCGACGACCTGGGTGAACGCGATTCCCATGCCCGTGCCGCATACCCGGCCGATCGGCGTGACGGTGAGCGGCAACCGCACCGATCTCATCGAGAGCATGTCGGTCTGGCGCCCGCACACCCAGGTGCCCGCGAACGCCCTGCACCTGGTCGAGTTCCGGCTCCAGGAGATGGGGGCCTGGGCGATCGGCTACGTCCTCCTCATCCCGCACTACCTCGCGGACACCGAGTTCCCCTCGGCGGCACTGTCCGCTCTGGAGAGCACCAGCGCCTCCACTGGCCTGATCTTCCGGACCGACTCGCTCCGGGAGAAGAACCGTGAATTCGTCGCCCGGATCGACGAGCAGGTCGGCGACAACCCCGAACTGGCCAAGCTGGTCGGGACCCTCGAAGAGCGTTACGACGCCTACATGGAGGGGAACACCCTGCGGTCCCCGTTGACCGACGAAGACGGGGCGCTGCCCACGGCCGACGAGATCGCGGCCGAGCTGGAGAAGTTCCTCGCGACCCGCCGCGGCCGCGACGACGGCCAACCCGGCTGACCCGGCGGGCCGCCGCCGTCAGGGGCGCGCCCGCGGGGGTGGTCTGGACCTCCCGGGCACCCGGCTAGATTGGGGGGAGTGAACTCTCGTCGATCCTGGTTGATCTTTTCCTTCGGGTCGTTCGTCTACCTCTCCGCCGTCATGCAGCGCACGTCGCTCGGCATCGCGGGAGTGTCGGCCACCGAACGATTCGGCGGCTCGGCCGCCGTCCTGTCCAGCCTCGCCGTGGTGCAGCTGATCGTCTACGCGGCGGCGCAGATCCCGGTCGGGGTTCTGATCGACCGGTTCGGCCCACGCGTGCTGATGCTTTCCGGAACCATCCTCATGGTCGCCGGCCAGCTGACTCTGGCGTTCGCGCCGTCGATCACCATCGCGGTGGTGGGACGGATGCTGGTGGGGGCGGGCGACGCCACCATCTTCATCTCCATGATCCGGTTGATCACCTCCTGGTTCAGCGGCCGCATCGTGCCGCAACTGTCGCAGTGGTTCGGCAACATCGGCCAGCTCGGCCAGGTGCTCTCGGCCGTTCCGCTGGCCTGGATCCTGCACAGCTGGGGATGGACGCCGGCATTCCTCGTTGCCACCCTGGTGGCCTTCACGGCGTTCATCGTCGTGGTCGTCGCCATCCGGGACAGGCCGGCGGGGTCCGCCGACCAGGCCCGGCCCGGCACCTGGGGCAGCGCTCTCACGCAGCTTCGGCACAGTTTCAGCCGGCCGGGAACCCAGCTCGGGTTCTGGTCGCACTTCGTCACCCAGTCCTCCGGAACCGTCTTCACCCTGCTCTGGGGCTTCCCCTTCATGGTCTACGGACTGGGTTACGAGTCGGGGATGGCCGCGGCCATGCTGACCATCCCGGTGGCGGCGGGCATCGTCTGCGGCCCGGTGCTCGGGGTGCTCACGGCTCGCCATCCGCTGCGCCGCAGCAACATCGTGCTCGGCATCGTGTCGGCCATGGGCACGGCCTGGGCGCTGGTGCTCCTGTGGCCCGTCGAGCCGCCCTTCCCGCTCGTAGTGCTCCTGCTGATCGTTCTGGGCATCGGCGGTCCGGGTTCCCTGATCGGATTCGACTTCGCCCGCACCTTCAACCCCCAACGCAGCCTGGGGTCGGCCAACGGGGTTGTGAACGTGGGTGGTTTTCTCGCCAGCTTCGTGATGATGTTCCTGATCGGCGTGCTCCTCGACCTTCAGGACGGGTGGCGGCTGGCCCAGGGCGGCACCAGCGACCTGTACGCGCTGAACTCGTTCCGGATCGCCTTCGCGGTGCAGTTCGTGGTGATCGGCGCCGGAGTGGTGATGCTTGTCACGACCCGCAAGCGCACCAGGCGGGTGCTCTCGCGCGATGAGGGAATAGAAGTGGCCCCGCTCTGGGTTGAACTTTCACGACGGATGCGTCGGCGCGGGCGCGGTCAGTGATGTCGCGTGGCTCGGTTTATACACAATCCGTGCAATAATTGTCAATAGGACCCGTTCTGGTTCCTGGGCACACCGGCTGATCGTTGGCTGCATTCCCGGGGACTTGACATGGGTCCTAGTACTGCCCAAAAACGTACTTCCACAAACGTACTGCCCACCACCCCGCCTGGTGCGTACCCGGTCCGCGCCGAGCGACCGGGTGAGCGGGGGCAGCGCCGCACGCGCACGAACTACGGCATGAGAGGTGTTCGCATGGCAACCCCAACGAAGACAGAGCCCGAATTGAAGACCACAGAGACCACGCCGGTCGACGCAGCAGCCGTCGACGCCGCGCCCCGCACGGCCGCCCAGAAGGCCGCCGCGACTCGCGCGGCCAAGGCCGCCGCAGCCGCCGACGGCACCGACACGCCCGAGAAGGCCGCCCCGCGCAAGCGTGCCGCCAGCACGAAGACCAAGGCGGCCGCCGCCGGTAAGAAGAAGGACGGCGACTCCGACGCCGGCGACGACGAGGTCGTGGTTCCCGGGGACGAGCACGACACCGACGACGACGAGAACAGCGACGGTTCCGCCAAGCGCGTTGCCCCCGCCGAGCCGCTCCCCAGCGGTGCGCTCGTGCTGTCGCTCGTGGACGACGAGGATGAGGTGCCGGTGTACTCCAGTGCCATCACCGGCGCCACGGCCGACCCCGTCAAGGACTACCTCAAGCAGATCGGTAAGGTCGCGCTGCTCAACGCCGCGGAAGAGGTCGAGCTGGCGATGCGTATCGAGGCCGGTCTCTTCGCCGAGGACAAGCTCGCGCAGATGACGGATGCCGAGAAGAAGAGCGCCCTCGGTCGCGAACTGCAGTGGGTCGCCAAGGACGGCGCCCGGGCCAAGAGCCACCTGCTCGGCGCCAACCTGCGTCTCGTGGTCTCCCTGGCCAAGCGGTACACGGGCCGAGGGATGCAGTTCCTCGACCTGATCCAGGAGGGCAACCTGGGCCTGATCCGTGCGGTCGAGAAGTTCGACTACACCAAGGGCTTCAAGTTCTCCACGTACGCCACCTGGTGGATCCGTCAGGCGATCACCCGCGCCATGGCCGACCAGGCCCGCACCATCCGTATCCCCGTGCACATGGTCGAGGTCATCAACAAGCTCGCCCGCGTGCAGCGCCAGATGCTCCAGGACCTGGGCCGCGAGCCCACGCCGGAGGAGCTGAGCCGCGAGCTCGACATGACCCCTGAGAAGGTCGTCGAGGTGCAGAAGTACGGTCGCGAGCCGATCTCCCTGCACACCCCGCTCGGCGAGGACGGCGACAGCGAATTCGGTGACCTCATCGAGGACACCGAAGCCGTCGTGCCGGCCGACGCCGTGGGCTTCACCATGCTGCAGAAGCAGCTCGAGAGCCTGCTCGACTCGCTGTCCGAGCGTGAGGCCGGCGTGATCCGTATGCGCTTCGGTCTCGGTGACGGCATGCCCAAGACCCTCGACCAGATCGGCGACACGTTCGGGGTCACCCGGGAACGCATCCGCCAGATCGAATCGAAGACCATGGCCAAGCTGCGCCACCCGTCCCGGTCGCAGTCCCTCCGCGACTACCTCGAGTAGGAGTTGCCTGTGCGGTACGCGCCGGCGATCCTCCTCGGGAGGGTCGCGCGGACGCTCGCGCGCTGGCGGAAGCCCGGTGGGGGTTCCGCCGTCCCCGGCCTGGTCGTCAACACGATCGCGCCGGGGTTCCTGCCGCGCACCCTGAATTCCTTCCCCCAGGGGCTGGTCATCGTGACCGGGTCCAGCGGCAAGTCCACCACGACCAAGATGCTCGTCGCTGCTCTCCGGGCGCACGGCTCCGAGGTCTTCACGAACCCGTCCACGGCCAACATCAGCCAGGGTCTCACCTCGGCCCTGCTCGAACAGGTCAGCCTGACGGGCCGGATCGCCGGCGACATCGCGGTGCTGGAGATGGACGAGGGCCATGGTGCTCTCATCTCCGGTTCGCTGCAGCCGCGCGTCGTAGTGCTCACCAACGTGATGGTCGACCAGATCGACCGGTTCCACGATTCCGACATGGTCGCGGCGATGCTCGCCAAGATCGCCGCGCGTGCCACCGGCACCGTCGTGATCAACGCCGACGACCGGTACCTCGTCGACATCGGTGACGCCATCCGCCCGCCCGTGTCGGTGGGGCGCTACGGCGTGACCGAGGCCGTCCTCGCCGCCAACCCTCGCGGGCTCGGCTACGCGGCCACGGCCGCCACCCGGCTGAACGACGACGACGGCATGCTGTTGACCGCGGTCGACGGCCGGGACGCCCGCGTGCGGGTCGACAGAACGGACCTGGCGGTCCGGCTGCCCGCGCGCGGCACGCACTACGCCGTGGATGCGCTGACGGCGTTGGCCGCGGCCCGCGCTGCTCTCGGGACGGGCTTCGACGCCGCACGTGCCACCGCCGCGATCTCCGGCATCGCGCCGGTCTTCGGTCGCGGTGAAGTTGTCACCGTTCGCGGCACGAGCGTTGAATTCGTTCTCGTGCAGAACCCGGCCAGCTTCCAGCTCAATGTCGACAGCCTGGCCCCCGGAACCGAGCAGATCCTCGTCGCCGTCGGCTCCGACGTGCGTGACCCGTCCTACCTGTGGCCGGCCGACACCTCGGGTCTCGGCCACGTGCTCATCGCGTCGGGGTCCAAGGCCCACGACATCGCGTTGCAGCTCGTCTACGACGGTGTCACGGTCGACCGGGTGGAACCCGATCTCGGCCGCGCACTGGATGATTTCCTCGCGTTGCCTGAACCGGCCACGGGGATGAAGACCATTATTTTCTCGGCCGACTCCATGCGCCGCACGCGCGCGCACCTGGGTCTGGCCACCAACGAAGCGGACCCCTCATGACAGTGGACCAGTCGGCCACCCTCACTATCGTGACGCTGCTCCCACGCCTGCTCGACACCAACGGCGACGCCGCGAACGCGCGGGTGCTCGCCCAGCGGGCTCGCTGGGCCGGGCTGCAGGCTTCTGTCGTGCCCGTCCACACCCCGGCCGACCTTCCGCCCGTTGTGGACCTCGTGGTGATCGGGTCGGGAACGGACACCGACCTCGGCGGCGTCAGGGATGCCCTGCGGCCGCTCTCGGCTGCTCTCCGCGGCTGGTTGGCCGCCGGGGTGCCGGTTCTGGCCGTCGGCACCGGCTGGGAACTGCTCAGCGACGCAGTGGACCTGCCCGGCGGCGGCACCGTGGACGGTCTCGCCCTCGTACGGGGCCGTGCGACGGTCCGGCCGACTCGCGTGACCGACGACCTCGTCGTGGCCACAGGCGCGGAGCGACTGATCGGGTTCGAGAATCACGCGCGCGGGTATGCGAATGCCGCGGCCGCACTGGGGTCGGTGCTCTCGGGCACCGGGAACGGCGACGGCACGGAGGGAACGCGTGAAGGCAGCTTCATCGGCACCCACCTGCACGGGCCGGTCCTGGCGCGCAACCCCGTGCTGGCCGATCGGTTGCTCGGCGCGGCGTGCGCCGCCCGGGGGATCACCCTGAACGCATCCGCTCACACCGCGACTGTCGATGACATGGCAAAAGCCGCACGCAACCAGGTTGCAGTGCGGCTCAGCCTCGCCTCAGAGTAGGACTCGCCGGAGCGAGCCCGACTCTAGGACTTCTGGTCTTCGAAGAGTCGGCTCGACTCGTCGTGCCAGCTTTCGGCGATCGCGGCGAGCTTCTCCTGGTGCTTGCGACCATGGTGGGCGCAGAAGAGCAACTCGCTGTTATTCACGACTACACGGATGTAGGCCTGAGCGCCACAAGCGTCGCAGCGGTCGGCCGCGGTGAGCTGGTGGGGGGCGCCCTGTTGGTCGACGGCACCATTTTCGGTGGCGATCTGGGACATATTCTCCTCCTCCAGACTGATACCAGGTGATACCAATTGAATCCTTACTGACCATGTAAACACGGCCGGGCCCGGATTGGGCCACAGTTGGGTGACATTTCGCTCACCGCGTAGCATTCACGCGGCGAACCGGGCGTATCCGGCTCCACACGGGTGTCCTGCGGAGCCGCACGGCTCGGGGTCACTATTCTTAACCGTTGTGAGTTCTGACTATTCCGCCCGCCACCTCTCGGTCCTCGAAGGCCTCGACGCGGTGCGCAAACGCCCCGGCATGTACATCGGTTCCACCGACTCCCGCGGGCTCATGCACTGCCTCTGGGAGATCATCGACAACTCCGTCGACGAGGCGTTGAGCGGGCATGGGTCGTCGATCGGCATTGTCCTGCACCCCGACGAGAGCGTCGAGGTCAGCGACACCGCCCGCGGCATCCCGGTGGACATCGAACCGAAGACCGGCCTGTCCGGTGTGGAAGTGGTGTTCACCAAGCTGCACGCCGGCGGAAAGTTCGGCAGCGGCTCCTACGCCGCGTCGGGCGGGCTGCACGGCGTCGGCGCCTCGGTCGTGAACGCGCTGTCCGAACGTCTCGACGTTGAGGTCGACCGGGACGGCAAGACCTGGGCGATGTCCTTCCACCGCGGCGAGCCGGGGGTCTTCGCCGACACCGGCGAGAAGAGCCCGGATGCGCCGTTCACCCCGTTCGAGAAGACCAGCGAATTGCGCGTGGTGGGCAAGGTCAAGAAGGGTGTGACGGGCACTCGCATCCGCTACTGGGCCGACCGGCAGATCTTCACCAAGGGCGCGTCCTTCCAGACCGACGACCTGATGGGCCGGGCCCGCCAGACCGCTTTCCTGATCCCCGGGCTCACGATCAACATCGACGACCGGCGGGGGGAGACGCCCCTGGCGGAATCCTTCACCTTCGCCGGCGGCATCTCCGAGTTCGTCGACCACCTCGCCGTCGACACCCCGATCACCGACACCTGGCGGCTCACCGGCGCCGGAAGCTTCACCGAGACGGTGCCCGTGCTCACCGATTCCGGAGCCATGATCCCGACCGAACTGGTCAGGGACTGCCAGGTCGACATCGCACTGCGCTGGGGGACCGGCTACGACACCGTCGTCAAGAGCTTCGTCAACATCATCGCGACGCCCAAGGGCGGCACGCACCAGGCCGGGTTCGATGCCGGACTGCTCAAGTTCCTGCGGGCGCAGGTCGAACAGAACGCCCGCCGGCTCAAGGTGGGCAGTGACAAGCTCGAAAAGGACGACATCATGGCCGGCCTCACGGCCGTGCTCACGGTGCGGCTGCCCGAACCGCAGTTCGAGGGGCAGACCAAGGAGGTCCTCGGGACCCCGGCCGTGCGCGCGATCGTGGCCGCTGTGATCCAGAAGACCATGACCGAGCGCTTCACCTCGGCCAAGCGCGACGACAAGACGCAGTCCGCCGTGGTGCTCGACAAGATCGTCGCCGAGATGAAGTCGCGCATCTCCGCCCGGGCGCACAAAGAGACCCAGCGGCGGAAGAACGCCCTGGAGAGCTCCTCGTTGCCGGCAAAGCTCGTGGACTGCCGCAGCAACGACGTGGCATTGAGCGAACTGTTCATCGTCGAGGGCGACTCCGCCCTGGGCACGGCCAAGCTGGCCAGGGACAGCGAACACCAGGCGCTGCTGCCGATCCGGGGCAAGATCCTCAACGTGCAGAAGGCGTCGGTCTCCGACATGCTCTCCAACCTCGAGTGCGCCTCCATCATCCAGGTCATCGGTGCGGGCTCCGGGCGCAGCTTCGACCTCTCCGCCGCGCGCTACGGCAAGGTCATCATCATGAGCGACGCCGATGTCGACGGCGCGCACATCCGCACCCTGCTGCTCACCCTGTTCTTCCGGTACATGCGGCCCATGATCGAGGCCGGCCGGATCTTCGCCGCGGTGCCTCCACTGCACCGGGTGATCGTGATGAACCCGGGCAGCAAGCCCAACGAGACCATCTACACCTACTCGGAGCCTGAACTGCAGGGCGTGCTCGCTGCGCTCAAGAAGAGCGGTAAGCGCTACCAGGACCCGATCCAGCGCTACAAGGGCCTGGGCGAGATGGACGCCGACCAGCTGGCCACCACGACCATGGAACGCTCGCACCGCACGCTGCGCCGGGTGCAGGTGGCCGACGCCGAGATGGCGGGCAAGGTCTTCGAACTGCTCATGGGCAACGATGTCGCACCGCGCAAGGAGTTCATCGTCGACAGCGCCGACAAGCTCAGCCGCGACCGCATCGACGTCTGACCCCTCTTCGCCTGGGTGCTGCGGGCTAGCTGGCGGTGAACGCCGTGCTCGGCAGGTCACGTTCGCCGTCGGTGATGGCGCGCACGATGCGCGCGCAGACGGCGACGGGGTCCAGGCCCCGGGGGAGTGCCGGTGCTGTGCCGTCGATGGGATGCGTGGACAGGGCTGTGTCGGTGTGCCCCGGCCTCGCGTCCAGGATCCGGATGCCCGAGCGGCGCAGCTCTCGTCCGGCCGCGGTGCCGAAGGCCGCCAGTGCCGCCTTCGACGCGGAATAGGCGGCGAGGTTGGCCGTGGGACTCTCGCTCACGACCCCGCTGAGTGTGACGAAGGCGGGGGAGCGCCCCGCCGCCGCCGAGGCGCCGAGCGCCGCGTGCGCAGCCTGGAGCAGCAGCATGGGCGCGACGGCGTTCACGGCGAAGAGCCGCTCGACCGTTCCCGGGGCCAACTCGGCGGCCGGGCCGAACGCGACGACGCCGGCCGCGACGACGATCCCGTCGAGCTGGCCGGTGACCGTCACGGCCACCTGCACCAGACGACGGATCTCGGCCGGGTCGGTCAGGTCGGCAGCGACGACGGCGCCGCCGAGTCCGAGCGCGGCGATCGCCGCCGGGTCCCGGGCGCTGAGCACCAGGGTCGCCCCGGCCTCGGAGAGTTGGCGGGCGATTTCCCGCCCCAGTCCGCCTGTTGCGCCGACAACCAGGATGGTGGAACCGCTCAGATCAGCCATGCCCCACCCTACTGCGGGAAGCTCCGGCTGCACCGGGCGGGCCGACCGGGACGCCGGTCAGCCGATCCCGGCGCCGATCGACCCGACCACGGCGTCCAGCATGACGCCCGAAGCATCCCGTCGTGCACCGGTCTCCGGCAAGGTGCGGGGTGAGCCCTCGATGCCGAGCGCTCGGGCCGGCGCCGCGCCCACCCAGGCCAGGCTGATGAGGTCCTCGCCCTTGAGGAAGCGGTGGGAGCGCACGCCTCCCGTGGCCCGGCCCTTGGCCGGGTACTCGGAGAACGCGGAGACCTTCGCGCTACCCGGATCGGTGCCGGGGAGCGTCAGGCTGCTCGAGGCGATGGTGGCGACAACAGCGGTGTCGGCGGCGTCGGCAGGCAGGCTGGTGAAGAACACGACGCTGACTCCCGTGGCCAGTTTGATGCCCGCCATTCCGCCGGCCGTCCGGCCTTGCGGCCGCACGGTCGCGGCCGGGAAGCGCAGCAGCTGGGCGTCGGAGGCGACGAACACGAGTTCGTCCTCCTCCGTGCCCTGCACGGCTCCGACAACCTCGTCGCCGGGCTTGAGCGCGATGATCTCAAAATCGGGCTTGTTGGCCCAGTCGTTCGCGGTGAGCCGTTTGACCACGCCCAACCGGGTGCCGATGGCGATGCACCGGTCGCCCGTCAGTGCAACGAGGGCGAGTACATGCTCGCCGCCGCCGGCCAGCGACAGGTAGTCCCGCACGCGCACGCCGGCGGCCAGCTGGATCGAAGTGGGCGGCACCACGGGAAGGTCGACGGGGGAGAACCTGATGAGCCGGCCGCGGTTGGTCACGGCGCCGATCTCGGTGCGGCTGGTGGTGTCCAGGGCCGACAGTACGGCGTCGTGCTTGCTGCGGCGGTGCGCAGGCGTGATGCGTTCGGCCTGGTCGTCGTCCGACTGCGGCAGGTCGACCCTCGCGATGCGGCCCGTGGTGCTCAGGTACACCCGGGTGGGGGTGTCGGTCACCTCCAGCACGGCCGCGCGCTTGGCGGAGGCGCCGGCGATGCTCGGTCGCGCCTCGGTGAGCAGGGTGCGGCGCGGCGTGCCGAACCGGTCCGACACGGCGGCGAGCTCGGTGGACACCAGGGTGCGGATGGCCTGCTTGCTGCCCAGCAGGGTCTCCAGTTCGCGGATCTCGGCGAGCAGCTGGTCACGCTCGGACTCGAGCTCGATGCGGGAGAACCGGGTCAGGCGGCGCAGCCGCAGTTCGAGGATGTACTCGGCCTGGACCTGGCTGAGGTCGAACACGTCGATGAGCCGGGTGCGGGCCTGGTCGGTGTCGTCGCTGGCGCGGATGACCTGGATGACCTCGTCGATGTCCAGGATCGCGATGAGCAGTCCCTCCACCAGGTGCAGGCGCTCGCGCCGGCGCGCGAGCCTGTAGGCGGAGCGCCGGGTGACGACCTCGATGCGGTGGTCCACGTAGACCTGCAGCAGTTCCACCAGACCGAGGGTCTGCGGCCCGCCGTTGACCAGGGCGACGGCGTTGATGTTGAAGGAGTCCTCGAGCGGGGTGTACCGGTAGAGCTGCTCCAGCACCGCCTCGGGGCTGAAGCCGGTCTTGATGCCGATCACCAGGCGCAGGCCCTTGGTGCGGTCCGTGAGGTCGGTGACGTCGGAGATCCCGCTGAGCTTCTTGGAGGTGACGCCGTCCTTGATCTTCTCGATCACACGTTCGGGGCCGACGAGGTAGGGCAGCTCGGTGACGACCAGCCCGGCCTTACGGGCCGTGATCGCCTCGACCGACACCTTGGCGCGGGTCTTGAAGCTGCCGCGCCCGGTGAGGTACGCGTCTTTGATCCCGGCCAGGCCCACGATGGTGCCTCCGGTGGGCAGGTCGGGGCCCGGCACGAACTCCATCAACTCGTCCAGGGTGGCGCGCGGGTGGGCGAGCAGGTGCCGGGCCGCTCCGATGACCTCGATCAGGTTGTGCGGCGCCATGTTGGTCGCCATGCCCACGGCGATGCCGCTGGCGCCGTTGACGAGGAGGTTGGGGTACGCGGCCGGCAGCACGTCGGGCTGGGTGAGCTGGTTGTCGTAGTTGGGCACGAAGTCCACGACGTCCTCGTCGAGGTGCTCCGTCATGGACAGCGCCGGCGCGGCCAGACGCGCTTCCGTGTACCGCGGTGCGGCCGGGCCGTCGTCGAGGGAGCCGAAGTTGCCGTGACCGTCGATGAGTGGAACCCGCAGGGTGAACGCCTGGGCCATACGCACCATGGCGTCGTAGATGGCGGTGTCGCCGTGGGGGTGCAGCTTGCCCATCACCTCACCGACGACGCGCGCCGACTTGACATGGCCGCGGTCGGGGCGCAGGCCCATCTCGCTCATCTGGTACAGGATGCGGCGTTGCACCGGCTTCAACCCGTCCCTGGCGTCGGGCAGGGCCCGCGAGTAGATCACCGAGTAGGCGTATTCCAGGAAGGAGCCCTGCATCTCCGTCGACACGTCGACGTCTTCGATGCGCTCGGTGGACGCGGTGGGCACGGTGTTGTCTGAGCGGCTCATTCGTAGATTCTGCTGGGTGGGGCACACCGGCAGGACCGGCTGCGCCAGGCTGATGCGCACGGACGTGCGCGAAGAATACGTGCGGCCTCGTCTATGTCAGACTGGGCCAGATGTCCCCTATGCTACCGGTCCGGCCTTTCAGTGCCGTTCGCCTTGCCGATGTCCTGACAAGTTCGCTGGCATCGCTGCAGAGCGCCCCGAACCCGCTGGGCCTGCCGTCTGCGGCCCGCGCCGTCGTGGTCCTGGCCGACGGACTCGGGGTCGCCAACCTCCGGGCCAGGGCGGGGCATGCCCGCTTCCTCACCGCGCATCTGGCCAAGGCCGACGCCGTGGACGGCGTCTTCCCGGCCACGACGGCAGCGGGGATCGCCTCGTTGACCACCGGGCTGGCGCCCGGCGCGCACGGGTTGGTGGGGTACCGGGTCCTCGACTCCGCGAACGACCGGGTCGTCAACCAGCTCACCGGGTGGGACGACCGGATGGAGCCGCTCAGCTGGCAGCCGCAGCCCACGGTCTTCGACGCGGCCGACGCGGCCGGCATCCCGAGTTTCGCGGTCGGACCGAAACGGTTCGCCGACTCCGGCTTCAGTCAGGCCGTGCTCCGCGGTGCACGGTATGTCCCGGCCGAGTCCATCGCGGCCCGGTTCGGGGCCGCCCGGGAGATCCTCGACGCCGAGCCCCGTGCGCTCATCTACCTGTACGTTCCGGAGCTCGACATCGCTGCACACGCGCACGGCTGGGAGTCCGGCCGGTGGCTGACCCAGTTGGAGAGCCTCGATGCCGAGATGGCCCGCGCGGCGGCCGGCCTCCGCGCCGACGAAGGGCTCATCCTCACGGCGGACCACGGTGTTGTGGACGTCCCCGCTGCCAAGCAGGTGCTCTTCGACACGGTGCCAGAGCTCGTCGCCGGCGTGCGTCACATCGGCGGCGACCCACGGTGCCTGCACCTCTACACCGAGCCGGGCGTGGACGCGGATGCCTTGGCCGAGGCCTGGCGGTCGGTCGAGGGGGAGCGGGCCTGGGTGTTCACCCGGGCAGAAGCCATGGACGCCGGCCTCTTCGGCATGGTGCGGCCCGACGCCGCCAGCCGGATCGGCGATGTCATCGTGGCCGCCCGCAAGCTCATCGCCTACTACGACTCCCGGGAACCGAACCAGTCGGCCCGGAACATGGTCGGTCAGCATGGTTCGCTCACCGATGAGGAACTTCGCGTGCCGGTGATCCGCCTGGGCGCCTACCGGCGCTGACCGGCGTGAACGACGAAGCCCCTCACACGCGTCGCGTGGAGGGGCAGGTCGTACGAGAACGGCTCGTGAGGATCAGGCGGGGTACTGTCCGCGCTTGACCTGGGGCTTGGGCAGACGCATGACCCGCAGCTGGAGGGCGCGCATGGCCGCGTACCAGCGCACGCGCTCGGCCCGGTCGGCGCCGAACTTGGCCTCGATCTTCTTGGTCAGGATGAAGCCCAGAATGATGCAGTCCACGATCGCGACGAGGAAGAACGCCCACAGGGCGAGGATGCCGTAGGTCTGCACCGAGGGGTCGGGGAAGAACGTGAGCAGGATGACCAGGAACATGACCGGGATCATGAACTCGCCCACGTTGAACCTGGCGTCGATGTAGTCGCGCGCGAAGCGCTTCTGCGGGCCGCGTTCACGCAGCGGAAGGTACTTGTCCTCGCCGGCGGCCATGCCGAGCCGGGCCCGTTCGCGGGCCTCGGCGGACTTGGCCCTGGCCTGCTTCGCGGCGAGCTTGCGGTCCTCCGGAACCAGCGGCCGCTTGTTGGCGGCCTCCTGGACACGGCGACTCGGGGTCGGCTGGCCCTTGCCCGTCGGCGTGCCCGCGAGGCGAGCCTTCGTCTGGTCGACGGTCTCGATCGACGGTTCTGCGTCGGGGTTTACAGGTTGCTTAGCCACATCAATTCCTTGCAGTCAGGTTGCCTTAAGATTACTCGCATGATGGATACCGTGGAGACAGCAGCAGGAATCACTCAGCCGGACGCCGACGGGCCGCTCGATTCTGGGTTGCGGAACGCGGTCGAGCAGGAGCTCCCGCGCACGCTCGCCGACCTGTGTGCGCTTGTCCGCATCCCGTCGGTGTCCTGGGCCGCCTTCGATCGCGAACACGTGCGCACCAGCGCCGAGGCCGTCGCAGCCCTGGTGAGCGAGATCGGGATTTTCGACTCCGTGACCGTGACGCAGGCGGGGATCCCCGGATCTGACGAACTGGGCCAGCCGGCCATTCTCGCCACCCGGGCGGCCAGGAACGGTCGGCCGACTGTGCTGCTCTACGCCCACCACGACGTGCAGCCTCCCGGGCAGGACGAGCACTGGGAATCGCCGCCGTTCGAGCCGACAGTTCGCGGTGACCGGCTGTACGGGCGCGGTGCCGCGGACGACAAGGCCGGGGTGATGGCCCACATCGCCGCCCTGCGCGGCCTCGTCGCCGTGACCGGCGGCGACATCGACCTGGGCCTGGCGCTCTTCATCGAGGGGGAGGAGGAGTTCGGCAGTCGTTCCTTCGCCACATTCCTCAGCGAGAACAAGGACGCCCTCCGTGCCGACGCCATCGTCGTGGCCGATTCCAACAACTGGGATGTCGACACTCCCGCCATCACCATCGGGCTCCGTGGCAACGTGACCTTCCGCCTCACCGTGAGCACGCTGGCGCACGCCTCGCACTCCGGTATGTTCGGCGGCGCCGTCCCCGACGCCATGCTGGCAACCATCCGACTGCTCGGCACCCTGTACGCGGAGGACGGATCCGTCGCCGTCGCCGGGCTCACCAGCCACGACGCGCCCACCCCGCCATACGCCGAGGACGCCCTGCGGGACGAGACGGGCCTGCTGCCCGGGGTGTCTCCCATCGGGCACGGCTCGATCCTCAGCCGCATCTGGTCCCAGCCGGCCCTCACGGTCACCGGCATCGACGGGCCCACCGTCGCCAACGCCTCCAACACCCTGACGCCGTCGGTCAGCGTGCAGATCAGCGTGCGCATCGCTCCCGGACAGTCCGCCGTCGAGGCCGCGGGACTGATCGAGGCGCATCTGCGTGAGCACGCGCCCTTCGGCGCCCACATCGACATCGACGACCTCGACACCGGGGAACCGTTCCTGGTGGACACCGATGGCTGGGCGGTGGCCGAGACGCGCCTGGCCATGACAGCGGCCTGGGGAGTGGAGCCTGTGGATATCGGTGTCGGCGGTTCGATTCCGTTCATCGCCGACCTGGTCCGGGAGTTCCCGGAGGCGCAGATTCTCGTCACCGGCGTTGAGGACCCGGATTCCCGGGCGCACAGCCCGAACGAGTCCCTGCACCTGGGGGTGTTCAAACGGGCGATCCTCAGTGAAGCCTTCCTGCTCGGCCGCCTCAACGGGCGCACGGGTTCCACCGACTGAATCCCGCTCCCTGCCCGTCCAGCCGTTTCCGGGTAACGGCAGGTAGGATGAATAGCATTCGCCGTGCGGATTCCCCGTCATCGAGGGAGGCCGCCGGATGCGAAAACCGGATAATACCGAGGAGAACCATGACCGACACGATCGAAACCCGCACCGAAGCCCACGGGGTCGGCCTCACGGATGTCGCTGCCCAGAAGGTACGCAGCCTGCTCACCCAGGAGGGTCGCGAAGACCTGCGCCTGCGGGTGGCCGTGCAGCCCGGCGGATGCTCCGGCCTGATCTACCAGCTCTACTTCGACGAGCGCACCCTCGAGGGTGACGCGGTCAGGGACTACGACGGTGTCGAGGTCGTCGTCGACAAGATGAGCGTGCCCTACCTGGAAGGTGCCTCGATCGACTTCGAGGACACCATCCAGAAGCAGGGTTTCACCATCGACAACCCGAACGCCGGCGGCAGCTGCGCCTGTGGGGATTCGTTCCACTAACAGCCGCCCCGCCACGTCGCACACCCAGGGAGACCATCCATCGGATGGTCTCCCTGTGGCCTATCAGGCGGACTCGCCGCTCTGTCGATCAGCCCCCGGAATGGGGACCGGAACAGGCCCTTCGACCCTTGCGCTCGGTACCCAATCGTAAGGAAAACTTCGGCTGACGGGCCCCGCTTGCACTCCGCGGCAACCGACCCGGAGTAGGCTAGAGATGATAAATGCACTTCCTGTGTAGTGCCCTCACGTCTCCCGAAAGGTCACCGGTGCTCAGAAACCGCCGTCTCCGATGGGCCGCCATTCCGGTCGCAGCAACGCTCGCTCTTGTTCTCGCCGGATGCAGTCAGGCCGAACTCAACGGGTACCTGCCCGGCTTCGTCGAGGGTGAGGCGCCGGTAACGAACAACACCGAGCGCGTCTCCGGTCTGTGGACCACCTCGTGGATCGTCCTGCTCATCGTGGGCCTGATCACGTGGGGCCTGACCATCTGGGCCGTCGTCGTGTACCGCCGTCGCAAGGGCCAGACCGGCCTGCCGGTGCAGCTGCGCTACAACATGCCGATCGAGATCTTCTACACGATCGTGCCGCTCATCCTGGTGCTGGGCTTCTTCGCCTTCACCGCCCGTGACCAGAACGCCATCGAGGCCCGTTTCGACGAGCCCGACGTGAAGATCGAGGTCATCGGCAAGCAGTGGGCCTGGGACTTCAACTACGTCACCGACGATGTCTTCACGCAGGGCATCCAGGGGCAGCCAGACCTCGAGGGTGAGAAGGGTGCGCTCGTCGAATCCGAGCTGCCGACCCTCGTCCTCCCGGTGGGCAAGAAGATCGAGATCGCCCTCGAGGCCCGCGACGTCATCCACTCCTTCTGGGTCATCGACTTCCTCTACAAGAAGGACATGATCCCCGGCAAGACCAACTACATGTCGGTCATCCCCGAACGCATCGGCACCTACGCCGGCAAGTGCGCGGAGCTCTGCGGTGAGTACCACTCCCTGATGCTCTTCAACGTCGATGTGGTCTCCGAGGCCGACTATGAAGCGTACGTCGACTCCCTGCGGGCGGCCGGCAATGACGGCCAGGTCTCCAACGAGTACGACCGCAACTCGAATCTCCCGGGCACCGGCGCCCCGACGGCTGAGGAAGGCAACTAGACCATGAGCACAGCAACCGCTCCGGCCGGCGCACCCGTCGCCTCACCGGCTCCTCGCCCCACCGGCGTCGACCGCAAGGGCAACATCGTCGTCCGGTGGATCACCTCCACCGACCACAAGGTCATCGGGTACATGTACCTGATCACCTCGTTCATCTACTTCTGCCTGGGCGGGGTGATGGCGCTCGTCATGCGCGCCCAGCTCTTCGAGCCCGGCCTGCAGATCGTGCAGACGAAGGAACAGTACAACCAGCTCTTCACCATGCACGGCACGATCATGCTGCTGATGTTCGCGACGCCGTTGTTCTTCGGGTTCGCCAACGCGCTCATGCCCCTCCAGATCGGTGCCCCGGACGTCGCGTTCCCGCGGCTGAACGCGTTCTCGTTCTGGCTGTTCTTCTTCGGCAGCCTGATCGCCGTCGGCGGCTTCCTCACCCCCCAGGGTGCGGCCTCGTTCGGGTGGTTCGCGTATCAACCGCTGGCCTCGACCACGTTCTCGCCGGGAATCGGCGGCAACCTCTGGATGGTCGGCCTGGGCCTGTCCGGGTTCGGCACCATCCTCGGTGGCGTGAACTTCATCACCACGATCATCACCATGCGTGCCCCCGGCATGACCATGTTCCGGATGCCCATCTTCACCTGGAACACCCTCGTCACGTCACTGCTGATCCTGATGGCTTTCCCGGTCCTCGCCGCGGCCATGCTCGCCGCCGCCAGCGACCGGATCTTCCTCTCGCACATCTACGACCCGGCAAACGGCGGAGCCATCCTCTGGCAGCACCTGTTCTGGTTCTTCGGTCACCCCGAGGTGTACATCATCGCGCTGCCGTTCTTCGGTATCGTCAGCGAGGTCTTCCCGGTCTTCAGCCGGAAGCCCATCTTCGGCTACAAGACGCTGATCTACGCGACCATCTCCATCGCCGCGCTGTCCGTCACGGTGTGGGCGCACCACATGTACGTGACCGGATCGGTGCTGCTGCCGTTCTTCTCGCTGATGACGATGCTCATCGCGGTTCCCACCGGCGTGAAGATCTTCAACTGGATCGGCACCATGTGGCGGGGCTCGATCACCTTCGAGACCCCCATGCTCTGGGCCATCGGCTTCCTCATCACCTTCACCTTCGGTGGGCTCACCGGTGTGATCCTCGCGTCGCCGCCGCTGGACTTCCACGTCTCCGACACGTACTTCGTCGTCGCGCACTTCCACTACGTCGTGTTCGGCACCGTCGTGTTCGCCATGTTCAGCGGTTTCTACTTCTGGTGGCCCAAGTGGACCGGCAAGATGCTGAACGAGCGCCTGGGTAAGTGGCACTTCTGGCTGCTGTTCATCGGTTTCCACACCACCTTCCTCGTGCAGCACTGGCTCGGTGTCGTGGGTATGCCCCGTCGGTACGCTTCGTACCTGCCCGAAGACGGTTTCACCTGGATGAACCAGCTGTCCACGGTGGGGTCGATGATTCTGGCCGTCTCGATGATCCCGTTCTTCCTGAACGTGTACATCACCGCCCGCTCGGCTCCGAAGGTCACCGTGAACGACCCGTGGGGCTTCGGCGCCTCCCTGGAATGGGCGACCTCGTGCCCGCCGCCGCGGCACAACTTCACGTCGATCCCGCGGATCCGCTCCGAGCGTCCTGCCTTCGACCTGAACCACCCCGAGGCCGGCATGCCCGTCGGTATCGGCCCGGCGAAAGACGCCCCCGACGCCCCGACGTACGATGCCGCATCGGAAGAGGTCAAGTAGATGAATGCCAATATCAAGCTGTACTGGATCCTGGCTGTCTTCTTCGCCCTCCTCACGGCCGTCTACGTGGTCTGGAGTCTCGTTGATCCGCTGCACGGCAGAATCGAGTGGGTCGGCACCTTCGGCATCGCCCTGAGCGGTGTGCTGGTGGCGTTCGTCGCCTTCTACCTGTCCAAGGTGCACCAGGCCCAGGGCGGCGAGCTGCCCGAGGACACCCTCAGCGCGAACATCGACGACGGTGACCCCGAGATGGGCTTCTTCAGCCCCTGGAGCTGGTGGCCCATCATGCTGGCGGCGAGTGCGGCTCTGCTGTTCCTCGGTCTCGCGGCGGGGTTCTGGATTGCCTACATCGGGATCGGTATCGGCGTGATCAGCCTCGTCGGTTGGGTCTACGAGTACTACCGGGGCCTCTTCGCCCGCTGATAGCCAGAAATAGGCGCCAGTGACCATCTCGGTCACTGGCGCCTTTTTGTGTCCCCATCCGGGAGCGTGGGCGCCGTCAGGCTCCGGTACGACGGAAGCCGAGCAACCGGAACGCGACCGTGACGTCGGTGGGCGCTGCCGCTGCCGAGGGCGCAGGGGAGCCGGTGTGGTGGGAGGACGGTCCCATGCCGATGAGCGCGCCGACGTCGGAGGGCGAGAGGGAGAGCACCGTCGAGATGTCCTGGGTGGACTCCAACCGGAAGCCGCCGGCCAGGCTCTCGACCAGGGCGTCGGTCTTGTTGGCGTGCACGTCGAGCGCGAGGCCGGCCGCGCGCAGCTCCTGCAGGTGGCTCGGGTGCGGCACCACCACGGCCAGGAGGCCGTCGGGGGTGAGGATGCGGTGGAATTCGCTCGCATTGCGGGGAGCAAAGACGTTGATGATCACGTCGGCCGCCGCATCGCGGATCGGCAGGGGCGACCACACATCGGCCACCAGACCGGCCGTGTGCGCCGTGGCGGGCTCTGGGCCGCCGGGATCTGCCGGGGGTGTGGCGCTGCGAAGGGTGCGGCTGACAGCCACGGGGGACAGGTCGACGGCCAGCGCGCGGAGGTCGGCCGACGGTCCGCCGGCGTCGGAGGACGCTTCGAGAACGGACAGGACGCCGCGGAGGTAGTAGCCGGTGCCGCAGCCGATGTCGACTACGCGGCGGGGATGGCCGGCTCCAACCAGGCTGCTCAGGGCGTCCCGGAGCTCCGTGTACCAGCCTTTCTCCAGGAAGGCCTCCCGGGCGTCCAGCATGGCCGCCGAGTCGCCGATGAGTTTGGTTGAGCCGCTGAGCAGCGAGGCGTAGCCGCGACGATTGACGTCGAAGCGGTGCCCTGCAGTGCAGCCGAGCACCCGGTCGCTGTGGGGGGAGAGGTCACGGAAACAGTTCGGGCACCGAAGCCACTCCGACAGGGTCTGGAGTGGCTTCGGTGCCCGAATGCGGTCACCCGTGTGGCTAGTGGTGATCGCCGTGGCTCTCTTCGATTTCCTTGGTGCCCACCGGAGCGATCCGGTCTTCGAAGAACCAGCGGGACAGACCCGCACGGACCTTCTGCACGGCGGAGATCTTCCCCTGGGCGTTCGGCTTCACCGTCAACGGCTTGTAGTCGTTGTAGCTCACCAGCTTCCAGCGCTCGTACTCGTCGACGGGCTGGTGCACCTCGATGTACTCGCCGCCGGGGAGGCGGACGATGCGGCCGGACTCGTAGCCGTGCAGCACGATCTCACGGTCCTTCTTCTGCAGGGCCAGGCAGACGCGCTTGGTGATGAAGTACGCGATGAAAGGGCCGAGGATGACGACGGCCTGCAGGGTGTGGATCACGCCCTCCATCGTCAGCTTGAAGTGCGTGGCGATGATGTCCGACGACGCCGCGGCCCAGAGGCCCGCGTAGAACGTGACACCGGCGGCGCCGATCGCCGTGCGGGTCGGAGCATTGCGCGGGCGGTCCAGGATGTGGTGCTCGCGCTTGTCGCCCGTGACCCAGGCCTCGAGGAACGGGTAGAACAGCACCACGGCGATGAACAGGCCCAGGCCCACCAGGGGGATCAGGATGTTGAACGACCAGGTGTGTCCGAGCCAGACCATCTCGAGTCCCGGCGGAATCAGTCGAAGGGCACCGTCGGCGAAGCCGATGTACCAGTCCGGCTGCGTGCCGGCGGAAACCGGGGACGGGTCGTACGGTCCGTAGTTCCAGATCGGGTTGATGGTGAAGAACGAGGCCATCAGCATCACGACGCCGAAGACGATGAAGAAGAACCCACCGGCCTTCGCGGCGTAGACCGGAAGCACCGGGTAGCCGACGACGTTGTTGTTGGTGCGACCGGCTCCGGGGTACTGGGTGTGCTTGTGCACAACCACGAAGAGCAAGTGCATGGCTATGAGCGCCACGATGATCGCCGGCAGCAGCAGGATGTGCAGGGAGTACAGCCGGCCCACGATGTCGGTGCCCGGGAACTCGCCGCCGAAGAGGAGGAACGAGATCCAGGTGCCCACAACGGGGATGCCCTTGACCATGCCGTCGATGATGCGGAGACCGTTTCCGGAGAGCAGGTCGTCGGGGAGCGAGTAGCCGGTGAAGCCCTCTGCCATGGCGAGGATGAAGAGCACGAAGCCGATCACCCAGTTGAGTTCACGCGGCTTGCGGAAAGCACCCGTGAAGTAGATGCGCAGCATGTGCAGGCCGATGGAGGCCACGAACAGCAGGGCCGCCCAGTGGTGCACCTGGCGCATCAGAAGTCCGCCGCGCACATCGAAGGAGATATCCAGCGATGAGGCCATGGCCACCGACATCTCCACGCCCTTGAGCGGGACGTAGGAACCGTCGTAGTGCACTTCCGCCATCGACGCCTGGAAGAAGAACGTCAGGAAAGACCCCGAGAGCAGGATGATGACGAAGCTGTACAGCGCCACCTCACCCAGCAGGAAGGACCAGTGGTCGGGGAAGATCTTGCGACCCAGTTCCTTGACTGCGGTGGAGATGCTCGTGCGCTCGTCGATGTAGTTGGCCGCGGCGCCGGTGAAGCCGCCGGACTTCTTCGTCTCGGCGGGTTTCATGTCAGTTGTCGTACTCACTGTCGCTCCCAAAAGCTCGGTCCGACTGGTTCAAGGAAATCGCTTTGTGCGATCAAGTATCCCTCGGCATCCACCGCAATGGGGAGCTGGGGGAGCGGACGCTTGGCCGGGCCGAAGATGACCTTGGCCTCATCAGCCACGTTGAACTGTGACTGGTGGCAGGGGCAGAGGAGGTGGTGCGTCTGCTGTTCGTAGAGGCCGACGGGGCAACCGACGTGGGTGCAGATCTTGGAGTACGCGACGATGCCGTCGTACGACCAGCTGGCGCGCTCCGGCGACTCGATGAGGTCCTGCGGCTTCATGCGCACGAGGATCACGACCGACTTGGCCTTTTCTTCGAGGCGTCCGTGTTCGAGGTCCATCAGGCCCTCGGGGATCACGGCGAACGAGGAACCCAGGGTGACATCGGATGCCTTGATGGGGGCGCCGGAGGGGTCGAGCGCCAGGCGGGTGCCCTTCTCCCACATGGTCTGCTTGAGCAGGGCCACCGGGTCCTGGTCCTGCGGTGCGAGACCGCGGAACAGCACGACGGCGGGGAGGGGGAAGACCACCAGGGCGCCGATCAGGCTGTTGCGGATCAGCGTGCGGCGGCCGAAGCCGGACTCGGTGTTCGCTTCCTGGAAGATCTCCACGGCGCGCGCACGGGTCTCGTCTGTGCCGCGGACCGGGTGACGCTCGTCGATGCCTTCTTCGTCGTGCATCAGGGCCTTGCCCCAGTGCACAGCGCCGATTCCCAGCGCCAACAGGGCCAGGGCCAGTCCGATGCCGATGAACAGGTTGTTCAGACGGACGGAACCCGGGTCTTCGGGGACGATCGGGAAGATCATGTACGCGGCGATCGCGAACACGCTGCCCACGATCGACAGGTAGAAGAGCGTGTAGACGGCGCGCTCGGCCTGCTTCTCCTTGCGGGGATCCAGGTCGGTGACGCGCGGCCGGTGCGGCGGGAAGCCGGGGTTGGCCACGGCGTCGCGTGCCACGACGGCGGTACCCGCGGCGGCGGTGCCGTGCTCGACGCCCGAAGAGTCGGCAGCGGTCAGGTCCTTTCCGCTGGTCTCATCGCTGGCCATTGTTCTCCTTCAGGGGCGCTGTCTGTGTTCGCTGTGTCAGGTGCGGGGTGGTCATGTGCAGGGTGCCGATCAATTCGATTTCGCCGTGATCCATACGGTCAGGGCCACGATGGCTCCCAGTCCGAAGATCCAGAGGAAGAGGCCTTCGGAGACGGGACCGAGGGAGCCAAGGGCGAATCCGCCCGGCGACGGGTTGTTCTCCACGTACTTGAGGTACGTGATGATGTCGCGCTTGTCTTCCGGCGAGATGTTCATGTCGTTGAAGACCGGCATGTTCTGCGGGCCGGTGACCATGGCCTCGTAGATGTGCTGCGGGGTGACACCCTCCAGGGCCGGGGCGTACTTGCCCTCGGTGAGGGCGCCGCCGGCACCGGCCACGTTGTGGCACATGGCGCAGTTGATGCGGAACAGTTCGGCGCCGGCGGAGGCGTCACCCTGTGCGTCCAGCAGTTCCTGGGCCGGAATAGCCGGTCCGGGGGCGAGGGAGGCGACGTACGCCGCAAGGGCTGCGGTCTGTTCCTCGGTGAACTGGACGGGCTTGACGATCGCCTGTGGGCCGTTGGCCTGCATGGGCATCCGGCCGGTGCCGACCTGGAAGTCGACGGAGGCGGCTCCGACGCCGATCAGGCTGGGTCCGGCTCCGGTGCCCTCGGCGCTGAGGCCGTGGCAGGTGGCGCAGTTCGCGGCGAAGAGCTTTTCGCCCTCGCTGACGGTCTGCTGGGATGCGGTGTCCGTGGCAGCGCTGGCGGTGCCGGTGCTGAACATCGCGTACGCGCCGCCCGTGAAGAGCAGTCCGATGGCGATGAGGGCGACGCTCGCGAGAGGGCTGCGACGGCCGGAACGACGGGACCGTCCGGCGGTAGGTTTCTGAGTCCTGGGCATACTGAGTGTGTCCGCTCCTGCTTGTTATTTAAGAACGTAGATGACCAGGAAGAGCCCGATCCAGACGACGTCGACGAAGTGCCAGTAGTACGAGACCACGATGGCGCTGGTGGCTTCCTTGTGACCGAAGTTCTTGACCGCGAAGCCACGACCGATCACGAGGAGGAAGGCGATGAGGCCACCGGTCACGTGGATGCCGTGGAAACCGGTGGTCAGGTAGAACGCGGAGCCGTAGGCGTTGGACGCCAGCGTGACGCCTTCGGAGACCAGGGTGGCGTACTCGAGCACCTGGCCGGAGACGAAGATCGCGCCGAGGGCGTAGGTGAGGAAGAACCACTCCACCATGCCCCACTGGCTGGGCTTCCATCCGGTGGATCGGGCCTGCAGACGCTCGGCCGCGAAGACGCCGAACTGGCAGGTGATCGAGGACGAAACCAGGATCAGCGTGTTCACCAGGGCGAAGGTGAAGTTGTGCTTCTCCGTCTCGAACTGCCACAACTCTGGCGACGTCGAGCGCAGCGTGAAGTAGATGGCGAAGAGGCCGGCGAAGAACATGACTTCGCTGCCCAGCCAGACAATGGTGCCAACCGCCACGCTGTTGGGCCTGTTCACTACGGGGAGGGTCGCCCGGGGAGTAATTGAGGTCGTCGTCACTATTCCATTATGGCCGATTACCGCACAGGTTTTTCTCATCCTGAAGTGCCATTCGGCCCTAATCGCAGGTTAGGTTAACCTAACTAGTGCCTGATGGCACCGGAAATGCGGGTCCGGGGAGCGTAGATGATTAAGATCGGAGAATGCTCGAATCCCAGTCCTGGCCCAACATTCTCGACGCCCTCCTCAGCGGGGCCGACCTCAGTGTCGCCGATGCCGCTTGGTGCATGGAACGCATCGTGCTCGGAGAAGCTAGCCAGGCGCAGATCGCGGGTTTCCTGATCGCCCTGCGAGCGAAGGGGGAGACGGTCGATGAGATCGTCGGATTCCGGGATGCCATCCTCGACCACGCGGTTCCGCTCAAGGTGGACTCCATGGGCCTGGACATCGTGGGCACGGGTGGCGACAGGTTCGGCACGGTCAATGTGTCCACCATGGCGTCCATCGTCTGCGCGGCGGCGGGTGTTCCCGTGATCAAGCACGGCAACAAGGCCGCCAGCTCGGCCTCCGGCTCCTCGGATGTCCTCTCCGAACTGGGCATCGACCTCAGCCTCTCTGCGGACGTGGTCGCCACCGTTCTGCAGGACACCGGCATCACGTTCGCGTTCGCGGCCGCGTTCCACCCCGGGTTCCGGCATGCCGCCGCCGTGCGCGCCGAGCTGGGCATTCCCACCGTCTTCAACTTCCTCGGTCCCCTCGTCAATCCGGCCCGGCCGGAGGCTTCCGCCGTCGGCGTGGCGGCGCTCGACCGGGTGCCCCTGTTCGTGGGCGTGTTCCAGACCCGCGGCGCCACCGCGCTGGTCTTCCGCGGTGACGACGGCCTGGACGAACTCACCACCACCGGCCACAGCCACGTGTGGGAGGTGTCACGGGGCCTGGTCACCGAGCACGACATCGACCCGCGCGATCTGGGCATCCCGCGGGCCACGATGAGCCAGTTGGTGGGTGGGTCGCCGGCCCACAACGCCTCCGTGGTGCACGCGGTACTCGCGGGGGAGACCGGCCCGGTGCGTGACATCGTGTTGCTGAACGCGGCGGCGGGTCTCGTGGCCTACGACCTCGCCCACGACCCGGCCCAGTCTCAGGTGAGCATCCTGGACCGGTTCCGGGCCAAGCTCGTTGTGGCGGCCGACGCCATCGACTCCGGGGCCGGAGCGGCGAAACTGGCCCAGTGGGTGCACGCCAGTCACGCCTGACCCGGACAGACCAGGGCGCCGCACCCGGCTCGAGAAGAGCGGCGGGTGCGGCGCCGATGGTGAGACTCGTGCGGGCTACAGCACGTCGTCGTCGACCCAGCCGAAGGTCTTGGTGACGGCCTTCTTCCAGTTGCGCAGCTGGCGGGCACTCTCCTCCTCGCTCATCTGCGGGGTCCAGCGGCTGTCCTCCTGCCAGTTCGAGCGCAGTTCGTCCAGGGTGCTCCAGAACCCCGTCGCCAGGCCCGCCGCGTAGGCGGCACCGAGGGCCGTGGTCTCGGCGACCACCGGCCGGATCACCGGCACGCCGATGATGTCGGCCTGGAACTGCATCAGCAGGTTGTTCTTGATCATGCCGCCGTCCACCTTGAGCTCGGTCAGCGGAACCCCGGAGTCGGCGTTGACCGCGTCGAGGACCTCGCGGGTCTGGAAGGCGGTGGCCTCCAGCGCCGCGCGGGCGATGTGGCCCTTGTTCACGAACCGGGTCAGGCCCACGAGCGCGCCACGGGCATCCGACCGCCAGTACGGCGCGAACAGGCCGCTGAACGCCGGCACGAAGTACGCGCCGCCGTTGTCGTCCACGGACGCCGCGAGGGTCTCGATCTCCTCCGAGGAGCCGATCATGCCGAGGTTGTCACGCAGCCACTGCACGAGCGCGCCGGTGACGGCGATGGAGCCCTCGAGCGCGTAGTGCGGTTCGGCGTCGCCGAGCTTGTAGCCGAGCGTGGTGAGCAGGCCGTTCTTGGAGTGGATGATCTCGGTGCCGGTGTTGAAGATCAGGAAGTTACCGGTGCCGTAGGTGTTCTTGGCCTCGCCCTGGTCGAACGCGGCCTGGCCGAAGGTGGCGGCCTGCTGGTCGCCGAGGATGCCGGCGATGGGCACCTCGCGCAGCAGGCTGTGCTCGTTGACGGTGCCGTAGACCTCACTGGAGGAGCGGATCTCGGGCATCATCGAGCGCGGAACCCCGAAGATGCCGAGGATCTCGTCATCCCACTGCAGAGTCTCCAGGTCCATGAACAGCGTGCGGCTGGCGTTGGTGACGTCCGTGGCGTGCACGCCGCCCTCGAGCCCACCGGTGAGGTTCCAGAGCACCCAGGAATCGGTGGTGCCGAACATCAGGTCGCCGGCCTCGGCCTTCTCGCGGGCTCCCTCGACGTTCTCCAGGATCCAGACGATCTTGGTGCCGGAGAAGTAGGTCGCCAGCGGCAGGCCTACTTTCTGCTTGAACCGCTCAACGCCGCCGTCAGCCGCGAACCGGTCGACGATGGGCTGGGTGCGGGTGTCCTGCCAGACGATGGCGTTGTAGACGGGCTTTCCCGTGGTCCGGTCCCAGACCACCGCGGTCTCGCGTTGGTTGGTGATTCCGACCGCGGCGATGTCGTGGCGGGTGAGGTTGGCCTTGGACAGCGCCTGGCCGATGACCTCGCGGGTGTTGTCCCAGATCTCCATCGGGTCGTGCTCGACCCAGCCGGCGCGGGGGAAGATCTGCTCGTGTTCGAGCTGACCGGTGGAGACGATGGAGCCCGCGTGGTCGAAGATGATGGCGCGTGAACTTGTGGTGCCTTGATCGATGGCGAGTACATACTGAGCCATGGTGTACCTCCTTGTACGTTGTGTGATGGCTTGGACAGAACTATAAATCCGTCTGCTGAATGAGTGTGCTGAATCCGGGTGGGCGGCGGGGGAGCCGGTCCGGGCGCGCGAAGCAGGCCGGCTCCCGGGGGAGCCGGCCTGCTTCGGTCACGCCATGATCGGCAGCCAGATCAACGAGGCCCAGCCGGCGAGGAGTCCGCCGATCACGGGACCGACGACCGGAACCCAGGAGTAGGCCCAGTCCGACGAGCCCTTCCCGCGGATCGGCAGGAGGAAGTGCGCGATGCGGGGACTGAGGTCACGGGCCGGGTTGATGGCGTACCCGGTCGGGCCACCGAGCGAGGTGCCGATCACCACAACGAGGATCGCCACGGGCAGGGCGCCCAGGGCGCCGAGGCCGCCGCTGACCCCCTGACGACCGCCGCCGAACGCGATGACCACGAACACCAGCACGAAGGTACCGATGATCTCGGTGACCAGGTTCCAGCCGTACGAGCGGATGGCCGGGCCGGTCGAGAAGGTGCCGAGCTTGTTGGCGGGCTCGGGTTCTTCGTCGTAGTGCTGCTTGTAGGCCAGCCAGACGACCACGGCGCCGAGGAAGGCTCCGAGGAATTCACCAGCCAGATAGACGAGGACCGACAGGAAATTCACCGGTACGCCGAGTCCGAATTCGGTGGCGCCCGATGCGACGAGGCCGAGGGTGACGGCCGGGTTGAGGTGGGCACCCGAGTTGTAGGCGACTGTGACACCGGCGAAGACCGCGAAACCCCAGCCGAAGGTCACCATGAGGAACCCGCCGCCGAAGCCCTTGTTCTTGGTCAGGGCCACGTTGGCCACCACACCACAACCGAGGAGGACGAGCATTCCAGTGCCCAGCACCTCCGACAAAAATACAAGACCGATATTGTCCACGATGACCTTTCTCGTAAGGAGCGAGATGCCGGACGAACCGGAGCAATCCCTTCGCGCTGAGCGATTTTGCAGCTACCATAGCGCGGCCGGAGCCGGAGCGAAATGGACCGGATTGACGGGATCACCTGCCTCTTACCGAGAACAGCCACAGCGCGTAAGTTGTGCAGGGAGCACGGCTGCGTGCCCGGCACGATAGATCCGTGCCGCTCGATTCCGACGAATGAAGGAATGGTCATGAAAAAACTTGTCAACGACCCGAAGAACGTTGTCGTCGAGGCCGTCGCCGGCTTCGGTGCGGCGCACGGCGATATCGTGCGGGTGTCCCTTGATCCGGTGTTCATCGTTCGGACCGACGCTCCGGTCGCCGGCAAGGTGGGGATCGTCAGCGGGGGCGGCAGCGGGCACGAGCCGCTGCACGGCGGTTTCGTCGGCTTCGGAATGCTGGACGCCGCGGTCCCCGGGGCCGTGTTCACCTCGCCGACACCCGACCCGATCCTGGCGGCCACCAAGGCCGTCGACGGGGGAGCCGGGGTGCTCCACATCGTGAAGAACTACACCGGTGACGTGCTCAACTTCGAGACGGCTGCAGACCTCGCCGCGGCGGATGAGATCGAGGTGCGTTCGGTGATCGTCAACGACGACGTCGCCGTGAAGGACTCGCTGTACACCGCCGGGCGCCGGGGGGTCGCCGGCACGGTCCTGGTCGAGAAGATCGCCGGAGCTGCCGCCGAGCGGGGCGACGATCTGTCCGCGGTGGCGACCGTGGCCGAGAAGGTCATCGGGCAGGTGCGCTCGATGGGAGTCGCCCTGACCCCCTGCGTGGTGCCGCACGCCGGCGAGCCGAGCTTCACCCTGGCCGACGACGAGATCGAGATCGGCATCGGCATCCACGGTGAGCCCGGCCGGGAACGCATCAAACTGGAACCGGCCGACGCCATCGTGGACCGGATTCTCGGCCCGATCCTGGACGACATCCCCTTCGTATCGGGCGACCGGGTCCTGTTGTTCGTGAACGGAATGGGCGGGACGCCTCAGGTTGAGCTGTACATTGTATTCCGACGGGCCGCCGAAGTTCTCGCCGAACGAGGCATCGAGGTGACACGCACGCTCGTCGGCAATTTCACAACATCACTGGAGATGCAGGGCATGTCGATCACGGTTCTCAAACTCGATGACGAGTTGACCGCCCTGTGGGACGCTCCGGTGCACACAGCCGCACTGCGGTGGGGAAAGTAGGGATGACCGGATGAGCGTAGACGTCGCTTGGGCAGAAGCCTGGATCAGGAACAGTGCACGGGTTCTCTCAGAGAACCGTGCCGAGTTGAACACCTTGGACCGGGAGATCGGCGACGGTGACCACGGCGAGAACATGGACAGGGGCTTCCAGGCCATGCTGTCCAAGCTCGATGCCGCGACCGACGCCGGCACTCCGGCGGAACTGCTCAAGACCCTCGCGGCGACGCTCATCTCCACCGTGGGCGGGGCCGCCGGCCCGCTCTACGGCACGGCCTATCTCAAGGCCGCCGCGGCCGTGGCCGGCGCCGCCGCCCTGGACGGGCCCGCCGTGGTCGCTCTGCTCACGGCAGGGCGGGACGGCATCGTCCTGCGCGGCAAGGCCGAGTCCGGTGACAAGACCATGGTTGACGCGTGGACCCCGGCGGTGGACGCCGCAACGGCGGCCGAGGCCGCCGGCGAGAGCCCCGAGAGGATCCTGGCCGCGGCGGCGGACGCGGCCGACGCCGGCGCAGCAGCCACGGTTCCCTTGATCGCCCGCAAGGGCCGAGCCAGCTATCTGGGGGAGCGCTCGATCGGTCACCTGGACCCCGGTGCCCGGTCCACGGCGCTGATCCTGCGCTGCGCGTCCGACGCGGCCGCGCAGTCCTGACCATGTCGGACTCCGTGGCGGCGGGCGCCGCTCAGCCGGCGCCTCGCGTGGGCATCGTTTTCGTCTCGCACAGCGCCGAGATCGCCTCCGGTCTAGTGACACTGGCTCGCCAGATGGCGCCTGAGGCGACGTTGGTTGCCGCCGGCGGCCGGGACGATGACGGCATCGGTACCAGCTTCGACAAGATCGTCGCAGGCCTCGCCCGGGCCGACGGCGGCGGCGGTGTCGTCGTCCTGTGTGACCTGGGGTCCGCCATCCTGACCGCCGAGACGGCGATCGAGTTCCTCGACGACGACGTGCGCTCCCACGTGCGCATCGCGGATGCCCCGCTCGTCGAGGGTGGCGTGGCCGCAGCGGTTGCCGCTCAAATCGGCGGTGACCTCGACTCCGTGCTGCGGGCGGCCGAGTCCGCCGGCGGGTCCTCGAGCGTCGAGCCGGCGTCGCCCGTCGACGCAGAACGATCCGGGGAGAGCTCCGGGGGAGCCGTGGTGCGGACGGTGACGTTGCGCAACCGGGACGGTCTGCACGCGCGCCCCGCGGCGGACTTCGTCAAGCTGGCCAGCACCTTCGACGCCCCGGTGAGTGTCAACGGCAAGGACGCCCACAGCCTCCTCGGCATCATGTCGCTCGGTCTGACGCGGGGGATGAGCGTCGAGATCTCCGGGCCTGACGAACGCTCGCGGGCGGCCGTCGAGGCGCTGGCGGCCCTGATCGAGACCGGTTTCGGCGAGGAATGAGCGGATCCGGACGCGCTCGGGCCTAGTCCACCGGCGCTGCGGAGGCGTACGCTGGCGGCATGGTCCAGAACGAGAAATCCTCGGCCAGGGCGCACCGGCTCGGCCCTCGCCAACTCTTCGACTGGGTGGAGGACCGGCTCCGGCCCGCGTTCGACTCCCCGCCGGTGGGCACCTATGACGCGGCTGAGACGACCGGGTTGTCCAGCTGTCCGGTCTGCGGCCGACCGATGACCGAACACACCATCGAACACTCCGCCCACGACACCGTGCTGAACTGCCCGGTCCCGCACCCCGGGGCCTGGGACCGCGACGCCTTCGAACCGGTCAACGAGTTCGGCATGGTCATCCGCGAGCGCCCGGACGAGGAGCGGACATCCGGGGCCGGGGGAGAATCGCCGTGACCGCCGAGCCCCGACCGGTCGACCCGGCCGGGATGCCGACCAGCCCAGCGTTCGCGCAGGGCATGATCGCTCCTGCCGGGCCGATGCTGTTCGTCGGCGGGCAGAATGGCATCGACGGCTCCGGTGCCCTGCTGGACGGTATGGGACCGCAGAGTGAACAGGCCCTCCGTAACGTGCTGACCGTGCTCGACGCGGCCGGCTCCGGGCCGGAGTACGTCGTCAAGCTCACGATCTACCTCGCCGCCGGCGTGGACCCGACAGCCGCCTACGCCGCCACGCGCACGGTCTGGGGCGACCGGCGCACGGCCGTCACGGTGCTGTCCATGACACCGGCACGGCCGGGAGCCCTCGTGGAGATCGACGCTGTGGCGACGGTTCCCGAGCGCTGACGCCTCGCGGTCACCCCACTACGCCCACCCGCCGCTCGAGGAGGGGCCAGAATCGTCTTGTTGACATAATGTGCATTATCGGTCATATCTATCGGGCGAGAGAAGTGGGGTTCTGGGCCGGCTGGTTGAGATGGTGATTCTCACGTTTCGGTCCGGGCCCAACGTTCCCGGCAGGGACTGTGGGGCGAATCGCCGGCATCAGCGCGAAGCTGTCCAGGCGGATGCGGGTGCGCCGGGTTCGTGCCGAGACGATGTGTCGCGAAGTGTTCGTCAGATTCGGTTCTCTGGCCGCATTCACTGGTCATGAGAAGGACCGTATTTATTATCGTGCAGAAAATAAAGGCTGTGTCCGACGTCGGGTGTGTCCGCGCCGCGGTGGCCCCGGGGCCGCCTCGAGCCCTGTGCGGTTACCGACTGCCGCGCTGACCGGGGATAGCCGGTCCGCCGTCTTCGGATTAGGTTGACGGCAACCGCCCAACACTCCCCTGTCTGAGTCTGAACTCGACCCCAGAACTCGACTCCAGAACCGCCCGCTCATCTCCGAAGGAGCCTCATGTCCAACAGCACCGGAACCGGCACAGCGGTCTTCGCCCTCGCCATCGATCCCAGGCACCTGAGCGCCCGGGAGATCACCGGCATCCGGGTGGCCTTCGCCGCCAGCGCGGTGCTCGCCATCGCCATCGGCACCGTCCTGCTCGTCTGGACCGAGGCGACCCTGACCGTGATCGCCGTTCTCTTCGGGCTCTACTTCGTGATCAGCGGGGTCGTGCGCATCGTGCGCGGTGTGGCAGCCACCGGGGCCGGCACCGGAGGGCGGGTGCTCAACATCGTGTTCGGCGTGCTGGTGCTGATCCTGGGTATCCTGGCGCTCCGCAACCCGGAGGGCTCCCTGGCAGTGCTCGGCCTGCTGGTGGGCATCGTCTGGATCGTGGAAGGCGTCGCCGCCCTCGTCGAGTTCACCACGGACACCAGCCGGTGGCCGGGGATCGTCCTTGGCCTCGTCGGCATCCTCGCCGGGATCATCGTGCTGTTCGCCCCGGTCGAGACCATCGGCGTGCTGGTGACCATCGGCGGGGTCATGCTCATCCTCTCCGGGCTCATCCAGTTGGTGCGCGCCTTCACCTTCGGTCGAGGCGCGTTGGCCTGAGTAGGGCCCCGCAGCGCGGGGCCCTCAGCTCGAGCCGCTCAGCTGGTGAAGTCGGAGGTGTCCCCCACGTACCGCGTGTTGCCGGCCGGAACCGGCTCGACGGCGGCCGACACGATCTCCGCGGCGAATTCGCTCACGTTGTAGAGCTTCCCGGCGGATTCCTGGCGGGCGCTGATCGCGCCGGGGTTGGCGCGCTCGAGCAGGACGGCCGTGATGGTGCCCTGGATCATGTCGCCGGACACTACGACGAAACCGATGCCGGCCTCGGCGAGTTCGGGGATGACGGCCCGGAGGGCGTCCTCGCCGGCTCGCTTGCTGCGGGCGACCGGCTCGTACACGTCCACGTTGGCCGCGGTGTCGACGAAGTGCGCCTGGTGGCTGGTGATGAAGACCACGCGGGAGCCGTCGCTGAGCAGCGGCACGGCGGCGTTGAGAAGGTTGACCTGGGCGTCCCGGTTCAGCTGCATGGCGTAGTCCTCGGCCATGCCGCTCTCCATACCGCCGGAGGCGTTCATCACGAGGATGTCGAGTCCGCCGTATTCGGCACGAATGGTGTCGAACATCGCCGACACCGACTCGGCGTCGGTGAGGTCGGCGCCCACGGTGATGGCCGTTCCGCCGGCCTCACGGATAGCAGCGGCGAGCTTGTTGGCCCGCGCTTCCTTGTTGCGGTAGTTGATGACGACCTTGGCGCCCGCCTCGGCGAAGTAGGCGACGGTGTCGGCACCGATCCCGCGGGACGAACCCGTGACGAGGACGCGCTTTCCCGACAGGCTACCGGGCTGGAGGGGATTCATCGATGGTGTGCTCACGGGGATAAAGACTATCAACATGCCTCACACCCGCAGGTGCTAGCGTCGTAGATACCGACGCGCGAGGGGTGGCGACATGGTGGATTTGACCGATTACCTGTGGATTGTCTGGCTGACGTTCATTCTGGTCTGCGTCATCATCGAGCTCCTCACCCTCGACTTCACCTTCCTCATGATCGGCGTCGGAAGCGTCGCCGGACTGGGCGCCAACCTGCTCGGCTGGGACTGGTGGGTGCAGATCCTCTTCGCCGCCGCCGTATCGGTGCTGCTGCTGTTGCTCATCCGCCCGGTCCTGCTCCGCGCGATCGCGAGGGACAGCCCCGCCGTACCGCCGAGCAACGTGGCCGCTCTGATCGGCATGGGCGGGCGCGTCGCTGCCACCGTCGGCGACCTCGGCGGACTGGTCAAGCTGGACAACGGCGAGACCTGGACCGCGCACCTCTCCCCCGGGCACCCACCACTCACACTCGACCCCGGCGAACGTGTCCGGGTGTCGGCCATCGAAGGCTCCACAGCGCTCGTCGAACCCCTCGAAAGGATCTAACCCGTGCCCAGCCCAGACCAGATCATCGTCCAGATATTCGTTCTTCTGCTCATCGTCGTCGTCCTGGTGTTCGTGGTCGTGATCCTGGTCCGCACCATCCGGATCATCCCGCAGGCCAGCGCCGGTGTGGTGGAACGCCTGGGCAAGTACCACAAGACCCTGATGCCGGGGCTGAACATCCTGGTGCCCTTCATCGACCGGGTCCGACCGCTCATCGATATGCGCGAACAGGTGGTGTCCTTTCCGCCGCAGCCCGTGATCACCGAGGACAACCTCGTCGTGTCCATCGACACGGTGGTCTACTTCCAGGTGACGGATGCCCGCGCCGCGACCTATGAGATCGCCAACTACCTGGGCGCTGTCGAGCAGCTCACCACCACCACGCTCCGCAACGTGGTCGGTGGCCTGAACCTCGAAGAGGCCCTCACCAGCCGGGACAATATCAACGGCCAGCTGCGGATCGTGCTCGACGAGGCGACCGGCAAGTGGGGCATCCGCGTAGGGCGGGTCGAGCTCAAGGCCATCGATCCGCCCATCTCCATCCAGGACTCGATGGAGAAGCAGATGCGCGCCGAACGAGACCGCCGAGCGCTGATCCTCACCGCCGAGGGCACCAAGCAGTCCGCGATCCTCACCGCCGAGGGTGCCCGGCAGGCCTCGATCCTGCAGGCCGAGGGGCAGGCCAAGGCCGCCGTGCTTCGCGCCCAGGGTGAGGCCGAGGCCATCACCACGGTGTTCAAGGCGATCCACGACGGTGATCCCGACCCGAAGCTTCTCGCCTACCAGTACCTGCAGACCCTGCCCAAGCTGGCCGAAGGCACCTCCAACAAGCTCTGGATCGTGCCCAGCGAACTGACCGAGGCGATGAAGGGCATCGGGCGGGCGTTCGGCCCGAACCCCGTGGCGGGGTCGCACCCCGGCGCCCCGACATCCGCTGCGCCGGGTGACGGCCAGTCGGCCGGCCAGGCGCCGGTGGCCGGACGTGAGAGCTGACCGCGGGTCCTTCCTCGGGCCGCCCGGCCCGCGCATCCTCGCGCACCGCGGGCTGAGCACCGACGCCCCGGAGAACACCCTCCTGGCCTTCCTCCAGGCGTTGAGCCACGGGGCCACGCATCTCGAGGCCGATGTGCATGCCAGCAAGGACGGCGTGGCGGTGATCAGCCACGACCCCACCCTCGCGCTGGACGGCACGGCGGTGAACACCCTGACCATGGCCGAACTCGGCCGGATCGACCTGGGCCAGGGGCAGGCCTACTGTTCCCTCGCCGACGCTTTGGCCGCCTTCCCCGAGGCGCGCTTCAATATCGACATCAAATCGGCCGATGCCGTGCTCCCGACGGTCCGGGCCATCCGCACGGCTGCGGCGGCCGGGCGCGTGCTGCTCACCTCGTTTTCCGAAACCCGGCGACGTCGGGCGCTCAGGGCCGTTCCCGGCGCGGCGACCTCGGCGTCGGCCCCCGGTGTCGCCGCGGTGGTTGCCGTGCTCGCCGTGCGTCAGCACTGGGTGCTGCCTTGGTTGTTGCGGGGCGTGAATGCCATCCAGGTACCGGAGCGCGCCGGCCGGCTGCGCATCGTCACCCCGCGCCTCATCCAGAGAATGCATGCAATCGGCGTGGAGGTGCACGTGTGGACGGTGAACGACCCGGGCCGGATGGCTGTGCTGCTCCGAATGGGCGTCGACGGCCTGGTCACCGACCGGTGCGACCTGGCCGCGCAGGTCGTGGATTCGCACGGCCCCTTCCCTCGGCCGCGGGCCGGTTTCTGAGAGATCACCGCCAAGAGCGCTATAACGGAAAGATAACGTCCAGCTTGATGGTTTACAACTAGGAATGCATCGCGAGAGGAGACCACACGATGGCAGATCGTAGTTTGCGTGGCATGAGGTTGGGTTCACAGAGCCTGCAGAGCGAAGAGGGCGTGACCTTTTCACCACGAGTGAGTCACACGTATTTGTGTGCAACGTGCGGACGCGAGACGGTGATGATTTTCTCCGCCGAGGCCGAAGCGCCCGACGAATGGGAGTGCCGTTTCTGCTCCCAGACCGCCACCCGGCTGGTCGATTCGAAGCCCGTCATCGTCGACCACTCCGACGAGAAGATCGCCCGCACCCACTGGGACATGCTCCTGGAGCGTCGGACCCGCGCGGAGCTCGAAGAGCTCCTCGAGGAACGACTGACGGTGCTCCGTCAGCGTCGGGGCCAGAAGGTCGGCGCGTAGCCCAACGCGCGGGCCGTACGGTCCGCGCACATTTCCACATCAGCCCTGCGGCGCCGGTTAACCCCGGCGCCGTTTGCGTACCCGCGCGCGGTCGGGCATCGCACGTTCGCCCTCGGGCGCCGACGCCCACCGGCCAGCGATCAGGCAGAACAGCAGCCCCGCCAGGCCCAGCCCGGAGACGAACCACTCGATCGGCCGGCCCGCCGACATCGCCGGGGTGTTGGTGGTGCTCAGCGGAACCGTCTGCACCATGGCACCGGGTTCCCAGGTCGGCAGGCTGGCGAGGGTCTTGCCGTCGGGAGTCATGATCGCGCTCGTGCCCACGGTCGAGATGTTCACGACGGTCCGGCCGGCCTCGATGGCGCGGAGCCTGGCGATCGCGAGCTGTTGCACGGACTCGTCGGTGCGGCCGAAGTCGGCGTTGTTGGTCTGGGCGAGGATGACCTCGGCCTTGTTGTCGATCATCTCGTGCACGAGCTGATCGTCGGCGATGTCGAAGCAGATGGCGATGCCGGCCAGGATGCCGTCGACGTCGAAAACGTTGTCCCGCGTGCCGATCTCGTAGTCACGCGAGACGAGGTCGATCAGGTCGGGCGCGAACGGCCGCCAGAAGGCCCGGTCCGGCATGTATTCGGCGAACGGGACCGGGTGCACCTTGTCGTACATGTCCACGGCGCCTTCCCCCGCCTTCCAGAGCAGCGAGGTGTTGTAGTATTTGCCGTCGCGGAGGGTGATGGTTCCGGCGATGAGCGGCGCGTCCATTGCCCGGCTGATGTAATCGGCCACCCGGGCCGAATCGGTCGAGCGCAGCGGGTCCACGTCGATGCCGTTCTCCGGCCACACGACGAAGTCCACCGGCTCGCCGACGAGGGGCAACGTGGCGGACACGTGGTCGGAGAGGATCTGGCCCGGCGCGTTCTGGGCGAACAGTCCGGCATCCGACGCTCCCTGCACGGCGGCGATCCGGGCGGTGCCGCTCTGCAGCGTGGGCCAGGCCGGGAAGACGAGCAGCAGGGCGACGGCGGCCACCGCGATGGCGGCACGGCCATCGACACGCAGGGCAGGCTCCCGGCAGAGCTGCACAACCAGGGCGCTGAGCCAGACCATCACGAAAGACAGCCCGGACATGCCCACCCAGGCGACGAGGACGTTGAACGGGCTCTCCGATTGGGACATGGCCACACGGCCCCAGGAGAAGCCTCCGTACGGCCAGACCGCGGAGATTGCCTCCCTGGCGGTCCACAGGCCGGCCACGATGACCGGGATGACGCCGATCCGGCCCGCGAGGCTCGGCCAGACTCGGGGGCCGACGGTGAGGACCACGGCGGTGAGAGCGAGTCCGACGGCGAAGAAGATCGACTCGAGTCCGGCCAGGGCCAGCCACGGAACCGGTCCGAGGTAGAGGGTGAGCCAGCTGATGTGGATGAGCCAGAACGACAGCCCGGCCACCAGTCCCACCAGGAGACCGGTCCACGGACCGCGGCCGATCAGGGCCAGCAGCATCAGGGCCACCCCCACGGGTGCCAGGATCCACCACGACCGGTCGGGGAAGCCGGCGTCGAGAATCGCCCCGGCCCCGGCGGCGAGCAGGATGGCCGCCCAGAGCGGCAGGCCGGCGGCGCGGGGAATGTCCGTCTTCACCTCAACAGCCTAGGCGACCGACGAATACGCGACGATTCCACGGCGGATGGAGTCCATCGCCACGCGCGCGGTACGGCCGACCTGTCCGTCAGCGACGACGGACAGCTGGTCGAGGAGGTCGATGGTCTGCTTGGTCCAGCGCACGAAGTCCCCCGCGGCCATCTCGGCTTCCTCCAGCACCAGGCCGAGAGAGTCTCCCCTGGCCCACTTCCACATGGCCAGGCTCAGGCCGGCGGCCAGCGGGTTGCTGCCGGGGAGCTTGTGGTCACGTTCGAGGTCGTCCAGCTGGCTCCACAGGATCTGCGTCGCGTCCAGGGCAGGCCGGAACGGCCCCTTGGGCAGGAAACGTTCGTCTGTCATGCCCTCTTCGCGGCGCGGTTCGAAGACCAGGGCACAGGCCATCGCGGCCAGGCTGGGCGCGTCCAGGGAATTCCACAGGCCGCGGCGCAGGGATTCGGCCACGAGCAGGTCGCGGTCCGCGTAGATCCGGCGCAGGATACGGCCGCTCTCGCTGAGAGTCACCGCACGGCCCTCCCCCGGCACCAGGTAGCCGAAGCCGAGCAGCACGTCGGTGACGCGGTCGAAGATGCGGGCGACGGCACCGGTACGAGCGGTGATCTGACTTGTCAGAGCCTCGGTCTCCCGCGTGAGCTTCCACCAGCGCTGGGCCCACCGGGCGTGCGCCTCCCGGTCGGGACAGCTGTGGCACGGGTGCGCACGCATCCGGGTGCGGAGGGCCGCCAGCTCTTTCTGGCGCCGGTCCCGACCGCGAGCGTGGGAATCGGCGGCGGCATTCTCCCGCTCCAGGTCGGACAACCGCCGGCGGATGCCCGTGTACTCGGCGAAGTCGCCGAGGTGGCAGGTCATCGACGCTGCGTAGCCGTCGAGAGAGCTCTGCTGGGCGCGAACCCGTCGGGCCAGATCGACGACGGCGCGGTCGGCCTGGAACTGGGCGAAGGAGGACTCGAGAACCTCGCGGGTGTGTTCCCGGCCGAACTGGTCGATCAGGTTGACGGCCATGTTGTAGGTGGGTTTGAAGCTGGAGTTCAGCGGGTAGGTGCGCCGTGAGGCCAACGACGCGACGGCCTGCGGGTCGAGTCCCTGCTGCCACTGGATGACCGCGTGGCCCTCCACGTCGATGCCGCGACGCCCGGCGCGGCCGGTGAGCTGGGTGTATTCGCCGGGGGTGATGGGCACACGGGCCTCCCCGTTGAACTTCTCCAACTTGTCCAGGACCACGGTGCGGGCCGGCATGTTGATGCCAAGGGCCAGAGTTTCGGTGGCGAAGACCGCCTTGACCAGCTTCTTCTGGAAGAGTTCTTCGACGACCTCCTTGAACGCGGGCAGCATGCCCGCGTGGTGCGCGGCGACGCCGCGTTCAAGCCCGTCCAACCACTCCCAATAGCCGAGCACCGCGAGATCCTCGTCCAGCAGGGTACGGCAGCGTTCGTCCACGAGCTGCCGGATCTCGTCACGCTCGGCCGTGTCGGTGAGCCGGACCCCGGCCCGCAGGACCTGGCGCACCGCCTGATCGCAGCCCACCCGGGAGAAGATGAAGAAGATCGCCGGCAGGAGGTGCTTGCCCTCGAGCAGTCGCACGATCTCGGCACGGTCCATCCGGCCGGACTCGGCCGCGGCGCGCTGGTGGTGGAACCGGTCCCGGCTCGAGCCGCGCCCACGCCCGCGGCCGCCGGAGCGGTCGAGAACCGGCCGGCCGCCGGACTGGGCCAGGCGCACGAGCTCGGGGTTCACCCGGTGGGTGGCGGCCAGGCCGGAGGAGTCGAACAGGTCGAGCATCTTGCTCTTGACCAGCACATGCTGGTCGAGGGGTACCGGACGTTCCTCGGAGACGATCACGTCGGTGTCACCCCGCACGGCCTGCAGCCAGTCGCCGAATTCCTCGGCGTTGGACACCGTCGCGCTCAGCGACACCATCCGTACGCTCTGCGGCAAGTGGATGATGACCTCTTCCCAGACCGCACCGCGAAAACGGTCGGCGAGATAGTGCACCTCGTCCATGATCACGAAGGCCAGATTGCTGAGCAGGTCGGAATCCGCGTACAGCATGTTGCGGAGCACCTCTGTGGTCATCACCACGATGCGGGCACCGGCGTTCACATTGGTGTCCCCGGTGAGCAGACCCACCTGGTCTGCGCCGTACTCGGCGACGAGTTCCTGGAACTTCTGGTTGCTCAGCGCCTTCATCGGGGCGGTGTAGAAGACCTTGGCGGTCGGCTGCTGCATGGCCAGGAAGATCGCGAATTCGGCTACGACGGTCTTGCCGGCCCCGGTGGGAGCGGCCACGAGCACGCTGTTTCCGGCTTCGAGCGATGCTCCGGCGGCGAGTTGGAACGAGTCCAGGTCGAACCTCAGGCCCCGCCGGAAGGCTTCCAGTTTGGGCGTCTGGGCGCGGAGGCGGGCTGCGGTGTACCGGTCGGCCGGTGACTGTAGGTCTGTCATGTGGTGCGCTAGCGCGCCAACTCCCGTTCGAGGGCCAGGGCGCGCCGGTCGGCACGCCGGTCGTGCAGGACGGCGATGCCGTATGCCGAGAAATACAGCACGATCATCGGAACCGCGAGCATGAACATCGAGATGACGTCGGCCGCCGGGGTCGCGATGGCGGTGAAGAGGATGATCACGAGCACCGCGACCCGCCAGGACTTGATGATCGACTGCGCACTGATCACCCCGGCGAAGTTCAGCAACACCACGAAGACCGGCAGGACGAACGCGATCCCGATCGCGACCATGAGCTTGAGCGTGAAGTCCAGGTAGTTCTGGGCGTTGATGAACGCGGCATCCTCCGGGGGCGCGAAGCTCGTCATGAGCCCGACGATCTGGGGCAAGACATACCAGCCGGCCGCACAGCCGGCGATGAACAGGGGCACGGCCGTGAGCACGAAACCGTAGACGTACTTCTTCTCACCCCGGGTCAGACCCGGCATCAGGAACGCGAAGATCTGGTAGAGCCAGATCGGGCTCGAGACGACGAGACCGACGTAGAAGGCGATTTTCAACCGCAGGTCGAACGCCGACGTGATGTCGGGGTAGTTGATCTGCGCGTTGCGGTTCTGGGCCTCGATGATGGCGTAGATCGGCTGGCGCAGGGCATCCCAGACGCCCTCGGAGAGCATCCACCCGATGACACCACCGATGACGATGCCCGCGGCGGCCCGGAACAGGCGCTTGCGAAGCTCGAGCAGGTGCTGCCCGAGCGACATCGTGCCGCCGCGCTTCGCACGCTTCGTGGTGCGTACGGCCACCGGACTACGGCTTCGTCTGGTCGCCCGGGCCGACGGGCCGTGTCGTGCCGTCCACGGACTCGGGACGTGCCGGAGCGGCGGCCGGGTCGGCGGGCTCGTCGACGGTGTCGCTCTTGATCTCGTTCTTGAAGATCTTCATCGACTGGCCCAGGCTGCGTGCCAGGCCGGGGAGTTTGGGCGCACCGAACAACAGCAGGATGACGACGAGGATGATCAGGAAGTGCCATCCGGTCAGATTGCTCAACATGGGGGTCGATCCTCTGGCTTGTAGGGAGTGTGTTGCAGTAGTTTACCCCGGCTGACTGAGAGATCCCGCCGCTGGGCGCGGCGGAGGACCCGCTCGATCCTGGCCTGTTCGCGGGCCAGACTGAGTTCTCTGCGGTCCTGGAACACGGCCGGATGGAAAGCCGCCCGCGGCGGCATCGTATCCAGGTCGAGTGCGGCCACCTGATCGCCGAGGTCCTCGAGAGCGCCGAGGGTTCCCATGAGCTTGCGGAACAGGCGCACGGCGAACCAGGCGAGCATGCCGAGCAGGGCGAGCGCCAGAACGGTCCAGATGAGGATCCACGCCCACACCGGGATCACGCGTGGCTCCCGTCCGTCACCGGGACCTCCGACGAGGACTCGGCCTCATAGCGGGCCACGCCGGCGGCGGCCCAGTCGGCCACGGTCTGCCGGGCGGCCCCAGGGTCGACCACCCGGACGACGCCGGCCAGGCCCGCGGCCAGGCGTTTGAGGCCGTGGTAATGCGACACCCGAAGCTGCACCGTGCTGAGGGCGTCCGCCGCCGCCGCGCCGGTGGGTCCGGCGCCGGTGGGCACGGGGCCGTAGTCCGCCAGCAGGCCGACCGCGGAGGCGGGCAGCTCGATCGTGACGGTGAGGTCGTCCGCGGATCCCTGGAAGAGCGCGTCGGGCAGCAGCACGGACTCGTCGTGCGGCAAGGCGGGCACGTCGGTGGAGCGCAGCCGGCTCATCCGGTCCAGCCGGAAAGTGCGCATCGCCTCCCTGAGGTGGCACCAGCCGCGCAGGTACCAGTCGTTGTCGACGGATTCGATCCGCAGCGGGTCGACGCAGCGGTGCTCGGCGGTGCCGCGGGCATTGAGGTAGTCGAACTCCACCTGGGTGCCCGCGCGCACGGCGGCCTGGATGACGGAGATGGCCACATCCGAGTCGGTGCGGGAGACCGCGAGTTGGCTGGGAGCGCCGGTCGAGGACCGGGTGAGCTTGGCCATCAGCGTGGCTATGGCGTCGCGGTCGCCGTTCTCGGGCAGGGCGGAGAGATACTGCAGCCCGGCGATGAGCGCAGCGGCTTCGCGGGCCGAGAAGCGGGGTGAGTCGTCGATCGCGACGAGGTGGGTGAGAACGATGTTGTCGTTGTTCTCGAACTCGTCCCACTGGATGTCGAAGAGGTCGCCGTGCAGGTACTGCCGGGTCTCCCCCGGTACTCCGGACATGGCGATGAGGTTGACCGCGTCGCGCACCCGCTGGGGCGAGACACCGAAATGCTCGGCCACGGCGCCGACGCTCACCCGGTCGTGGTCCATCAGGAACGGGACGAGGGAGAGCAGGAAGGTGAGCTTGTCGGTGGCGCCGAAGGCGGCGGGCTTGGCTGTCATCGGTCCATATCCTCTTCGGCCTGCGGTGCCGGCGTGTGAGCGTCCCGCACGTGCCGCAGCCGCGACACCACGGCGTCGCGCAGGGCGGACGGGTTGAGCACGAGAACCTCGGGGCCGTAGCCGGCCAGCTCGTCGGCCAGGATGTTCAGGTCGGTGTAGTGCAGCTCGACATCGCCCGCTGCCGGTCCGGGGGTGCCGCGTTTGCTCAACCGCACGGCCGCATCCGATCCCGGTTCGACCGTGATCAGGGCAACCTGGGCGCGCCACAGGGTGTCAAGCTCGGCGAGGGCCCGCTGGCCCTGGTCGTCTGCCGCCGGAGGGCCCGCGATGGTGCCGGGAACCGTGACGACGGGTCCCACGATCCGGGACAGCAGGAAGGTGCGAGTCGCCCCCGCATCCTGGTCGGCACCGTACAGGTGCCATCGGCCTTCGTGCAGCACCACGGCCAGCGGCGCGATGACCCGACGGCGCGGAGCGCTCTCACCGGGCTTGAGGTACTGGAAGGCCACGACCTGACCGCGGTCCATGGCCTTGCTGAGCGGCTCGAACGACGCCTCCCTGGCGCGCAGGGAAGGGGCATAGCCGATGACGGGATCGGTGGAATCGATCCCCAGGGAGTTGAGCTTGGTCAGCGCGCGGCGGGATTCGGCCGAGAGCGACCCTTCGCGCCAGACCGTGGCGGCGAGCTTGAGCAGCATGATCTCGTCGGGTGAGAAGGAGATGTCGGCGGGCAGGTCGTAGAGGCCCTTGGGGATGCGGTAGCGCAGGTGGTGGTTGCTGCCCGGGTCGTCCGGCGATTCGATGGTCTCGAGCGGGATGCCCAGTTCGCGGATGTCGTCCTTGTCGCGCTCGAACTGGCGCTCCAGGCTCGCATTGTCGCCGCCGACCTGGAACCGTTGCCGGTATCCCTGCACGGTCGAGAGGATTTCGGCCTTGGTCAGGCCGATCTGGGTGGCGATGAGCGCAAGGACCAGACTGAAGAGGCGTTCCTCGACAGTGACGGGATGCTGCTTTTCTGGGGTGGGCGACACGTACGCGATTCTATCGGTGGTGCGCGTTACGGCCTGCCCCGCTCGACGTGTCGAGCGGGGCAGGCCGGTTCCGGACAGCGAGATCAGTCGACGCCGAGGATGTCCACGACGAAGACCAGCGTGGAGCCGGCCGGGATGGACCCGGAGGCCTGGTCGCCGTAGCCCTGGTCGGGCGGGATCACGGCGATGATCTGGGACCCGACGGTCTGGCCGATGAGGGCCTTGGCGAATCCGGGAATCACGCCGCCTTCGGTGGTGGAGCCGTCTGCGGCGACGAACGCGGCCGGGGAACCCTTCGCCCAGCTGGAGTCGAAGACCTCCTTGGTGTCCCACAGCACGCCGGTGTAGTTGACCGTGACGGTGGAACCGTCGGTGACCTCTTCGCCGTCGCCCTTCTTGAGTACGGCGACCTTGAGGTCGGTGGGCGGTTCGGCCGACGGGATGGTGATTCCGGGGGTGCCGTCCTCGGCCAGGACCACGGCGGGGAGTCCGGCGACCGGCAGCTGGTCGGCGCCGTCGGCGCGGGTGAGGTATCCCTTGACCACGTCGAGGACGAACACGAGCGAGTCGTCGGGGCCGACGCCGATGTCGGCGTTACCGCCGTTGGGACCGAAGGTGTCTGCCGCGGACGCGACCACGGCGATGCGGGAGCCGACCTCGGCGCAGAGCAGCCCGTCCGTGAGACCCGGGAGGGTCTGGTCGTTGAGGACGAAGCTGGCCATGCTGGTGCCGTCGTAGCTGCTCTGTTCGATGGCCTCGCCCGTGGTGGCGTTGAAGACGCTCAGGTCCACCTGCACCTTCTGCCCCTTGACCAGCGGTGCGCCGTCGCCCTCGATGATCTCGCTGCGCTGGGTGGTGTCGGTCTTGAGCGGGGTGGGGAAGTCGACCGTGGGCGCTGAGCCGAAGTCGCCCGTCACCGAGACCAGCTTGGACGCGTCACCCGACGACACCGGCGCCGTGCAGTCGGCCGAGGCGGACCCGGGGCTGCAGGCGGTCAGGGTCGCGAGCACCAGGCCGGCGGTTGCGATGAGTGCGGGAACTTTACGCACGGGTCCTCATTTCGATACAGGCGGCAGCGCAATGCTGACGAATGACTTGCGGGAAAGTTCTGGCGGAAACCGCTGGTGCGGGCGGCGGGCCGAACCTATCCTAACCGGCGTCGAGGTCCCGAGCCTTGGAGAGCGCTGCGCCGTTCTCGGCTGTGCGGTTGCGCTTGCGCATGACCTTGGCGCTGACGGACCGTTCGCCCAGGGCGCCGGGGGTCCACAGCTCGACATCGGCGTCGCTGAAGTCGGTCTTCGACGGGCGGCGCTTGAGCTCGGGCAGGATCGTGTCCGGCGCGAGCCGGCGGGCGGTGATGAGGAAGCCGGTGTGGCCGATCATCCGGTGGTCCGGGCGCACGGCGAGGCCCTCGACGTGCCAGCCGCGCACCATCGTCTCGTGCGAGTCCGGGTTGGTGTAATTGCCGGTGGCGCGGATGGCCTCGGCCACGCGGGACAGCTGGGTCACCGTGGCGACGTAGCAGAGCAGCACTCCCCCGGGCTTGAGGGCGTCGGAGACGACGTCGATGCACTCCCACGGCGCGAGCATGTCCAGGACCACGCGGTCGACGGACTGCGCAGGCATGGTCTCCGGCAGGGTGTCGCTCAGGTCGCCCAGGGTGATGGACCAGTTCTGCGGGTCGTGGCCGAGGAAGGTCGCGACGTTGGCGCGGGCCACGTCGGAGAACTCCTCGCGACGTTCGAAGGAGGCCAGCGTGCCGGCCGGGCCGATGGCCCGCAGCAGCCACAGCGACAGCGCGCCCGAGCCGACTCCGGCTTCGACCACGGTCGCCCCGGGGAAGATGTCCGCCTGCGCCAGGATCTGCGCGGCGTCCTTGGGGTAGATGATGGCCGCGCCGCGCGGCATGCTCATCACGAAGTCGATCAGCAGCGGGCGCAGCGCCAGGTGTTCGACGCCGACGTTGTTGGTCACCACGGAGGCGTCGGGTCGGCCGATGATGTCGTTGTGCTCGAGGATGCCCCGGTGGGTGTGGAAGGTCTTGCCCGGTTCGAGCGTGATGGTGTTCAGCTTGCCCTTTGGACCGGTCAGCTGCACTCTGTCGCCGGCGCGGAACGGTCCGCTGTTCTGGATGACCTGGTTGTCGCTCATGCGGGTGTCGCGTCCTCGATGTAGGTGGTGCCGGAAAGAAGTGTGGAGCGCCGTGACCGGTACAGAGCCGTGACCGAGGTCACGGAGCTTCCCGCCAGGGTCTCCCAGAGTGTGTAGTGCTCGCTGTGCTCGAGCGGGACCATGTGGGGCACGCCGATGACGACGGCGCCGGAGGCGACGGCGGACGCGACGCCGGGAATCGAGTCTTCGATGGCGACGCAGTGGGCCGCGTCAACTCCCAGGACGGCCGCCGCGGTGAGGTACGCCTCTGGGTGCGGCTTGCTCTGCTGCACCATGTCGCCCGACACGATGGTGGTGAACGCGTCAAAGCCGACGATCCCGGCGATCTGGCGCGCCATCCGCTGTTCGGACATCGTCACCAGGGCCATCGGCACGCCCGCACCGTGCAGGTCGGAGAGCAGCTCATGCGCGCCGGGGCGCCACGGGATGCCGGCCGAGGCCAGCTGCTCCTGCACCCGGGTGGTGAGCACATCGACGATGGCCTCTGCGCTCAGGTTCACGCCGCGGTTCTGCAGGATCGCCGCCGAGCCGAGCAGTCCGGAGCCGACGAGCAGCATCGCGTCGCTGTGGGTCCAGACCCCGCCGAACGACTCCACGAGTTCGTGTTCGGCCCGCATCCAGTACGGTTCGGTGTCGACCAGGGTGCCGTCCATATCCCAGAGCACGGCTGCGGGTGGGGCTGAGTGTGTAGCGTTCGATGTCACGGGGTTCAAGTTTAGGGGGCACGGCCTATCCTTGAAGAAGGTCGCCCGGTCGCGGCGGCCGGAATACACGAGGTTTCACAGAGTGACAGACGGCAATGGGTTCCTCAGCGGGCGACTCCTGGTAGTCGCCTTCGAAGGTTGGAACGATGCGGGCGAAGCCGCAACGGGCGCCGTGCGCACGCTGAAAGAGCTCCTCGACGTCGAAGAGGTCACGAGCATCGACCCCGAGATCTACTTCGACTACCAGTTCAACCGCCCCACCATCTCGACCGACGAGGACGGCCGCCGGGTCATCGAATGGCCCAGTGCCGTCATGTACGGTCCGGCCGTGCCGGGCAGCAGCGGCGTTCCGCTGGCCGAAGACGCCCAGCTGCGGGTGAGCGGCACCAACGCGGGCAACATCTACCTGTTGATCGGCACCGAGCCCTCGCGCAGTTGGAAGGGCTTCGCGGCCGAGATCCTGGATTCGGTGCTCGCCGCCGATGTCAGCGGCATCGTGTTCCTCGGCGCCATGCTGGCGGATGTGCCGCACACCCGGCCGATCTCGATCTTCGTGTCCAGCGACAGCCCCGAGGTGCGCGCCGAACTGCAGGTGGAGCGCAGCAGCTACGAGGGGCCGGTGGGCATCCTCAGCGTTCTCGCGGCCGCGGCGGAGACGGTCGGCATCCCGAGCCTGTCCATCTGGGCGTCCGTGCCGCACTACGTGCACAACGCCCCGTCGCCCAAGGCCATGCTGGCGCTCATCGACAAGCTCGAGGAGATCATCGATGTGGTCATTCCGCGCGGCGACCTGGTCACGGACGCCTCGGAGTGGGAGACCGGCATCGACGCCCTCGCCGCGGAGGACGAGGAGATGGCCGCGTACATCGGCCAGCTCGAGCAGGCCAGGGACACCGTCGACTCGCCGGAGGCGAGCGGCGAGGCCATCGCCCAGGAGTTCGAGAAGTACCTGCGCAAGCGCGGCGACGGTCGGGACGGCCGCGCCGACGGGCGCCAGGGGCCCGGCCCGGAGCCTCGCCAGCCCTAGCCGGTCTCGCCGGCGGATGGGCGTGTGTCGTGCCCGCCTCGGTGGTCGAGCTTGTCGAGACCCGGTGACGTTCTCGCGGTCGTGACCGGCGTGCTCGCGACGGCCCGTGGGGTCTCGACAAGCTCGACCAGCGTGTGGCCTGCGTCGGCCAGCAGGCTCGCGTCGGGTAGTCGGCTCGCGTCCGGCAGTCGGGTTCCGGCGGATGCGTGTGTGTCGTGCCCGCCTCGGTGGTCGAGCTTGTCGAGACCCGGTGACGTTCTCGCGGTCGTGACCGGCGTGCTCGCGACGGCTCGTGGGGTCTCGCGGGGTCTCGACAAGCTCGACCAGCGTGTGGCCTGCGTCGGCCAGCAGGCTCGCGTCGGGTAGTCGGCTCGCGTCCGGCAGTCGGGTTCCGGCGGATGCGTGTGTGTCGTGCCCGCCTCGGTGGTCGAGCTTGTCGAGACCCGGTGACGTGCTCGTGGTCGTGACGGCGTGCACGCGACGGCTCGTGGGGTCTCGACAAGCTCGACCAGCGTGCGGCCTGCGTCGTGTGGGTCGGCTCGCTGATCTCGACAGGCTCGCTCAGCGTGTCGGCCGGGTCAGAGCTTGACGCCGAGGAGGGCGTCGATCGCGGCGCCCACCAGGGCGGGGTCGTCGACGCCGGCCTCGATGGCCGCGTCGACGGCCTCCAGCGCGCCCCGGGTGTCGAGGTCGTTCACCAGGGCGGCACGCATCCGGTCGACGACGTCGACGGCACTCTCCGACGCCGATTCAGCGGCCACGGCTGCGGGCACCGCGATCGGCCCGAACGCGAGCGTCCAGGCGGCCAAGCGCGCCTCGGCGGCTACCAGCTGGTCGGCGGTCCACTCCCAGTCGGTGCGGTAGTGCTGGGCCAGCAGGGCCAGCCGGATCGCACGCGGGTCGCTTCCGCCCGCGCGGAGCTTGGAGACCAGCACGAGGTTGCCCAGCGACTTGCTCATCTTCTCGCCCTGGTAGGCGACCATGCCGGTGTGGCTGTACACCTGGGCCAGCGGGTGGCCGCTCAGCGCCGCGGCGTGCCCGGCGCTCATGTCGTGGTGCGGGAAGATCAGGTCGCTGCCGCCTCCCTGGACGGTGAAGTCGGTCCCGAGCTCGGCCAGGGCGATGACCGAACACTCGATGTGCCAGCCCGGCCGCCCGGCCCCGACGGGTGAGTCCCAGGCCGGTTCACCGGCGCGCGCTGCGCGCCAGAGCAGGGGGTCGAGCTGATCGCGCTTGCCGGCCCGGTCGGGGTCCCCGCCACGCTGGGCGAACAAGTTGAGCATGCTCGCCCGGTCGAGGTTGCTCTCATCACCGAGCGTCCAGGGGGCCTGCCGTTCGGCGGCACGGATGTCGAAGTACAGGTCGGCTCCGGGCCCGTCCGGCGTGGGCAGCGCATCGGGTGTCGGCACCCGGTAGGCCAGCGCGGATTCACGGAGCGAGTGGACGGCGGCGGAGATGTCGTCGATGACGTCGGTGACGGCCACGAAGTCGTCGGGCGGAATGATGCCCAGGGCTTCCATGTCGGCGCGGAACAGGTTGGTCTGCTCGGCGGCGAGCTCGCGCCAGTCCACGCCGGTCGCGGTGGCGCGTTCCAACAGCGGGTCGTCCACATCGGTCACGTTCTGGGCGTAGTGCACCCGGTACCCGCCGTCCCGCCAGACCCGCTGCAGGGTGTCGAAGGCCAAGTAGGTGGCCGCGTGGCCCAGGTGCGTGGCGTCGTACGGTGTGATGCCGCAGACGTAGAGCCGGGCCACGTCGCTGGGCCGGGCTTCCACTATCGAGTCCGACGCTGTGTCGTGCAGACGCGGGGCGTCGGAGTGCCCCGGGATCGTGGGGACGACGGGGTGTGACCAGGCGCGCATATGACCAGCCTAACTAGGCGGTGATGGTGTTCGTGCCGAGCAGGATCATCACGACGATGCCCAGCGCGATGCGGTAGACCACGAACGGCAGGAAGCTGCGCTTGGAGATGTAGTTCATGAAGAAACCGATGACGAACAGGGCCACCACGAAGGCCACAACGGTGGCGACGAGGGTTTCCCACGGGCCGAACAGCTCGGGCGTGCAGGTGGCCGCCGCGGTGACGCAGGGCTCCTTGATCGACTTGTAGACCTGGTAGAAGCCGCTGCCGAGCACCGCGGGGATCGCGAGCAGGAAGGCGTAGCGGGCCGCGGCGGCGCGCTCGTAGCCGAGGAACAGGCCGGCGGTGATGGTGCCGCCCGAACGGGAGACGCCCGGGATCAGGGCCAGCGCCTGGGCGAAGCCGAAGATGATGCCGTGGCCCACGGTGAGGTCGCCGAGGCGGCGGCGCTTGGCGCCGACGTAGTCGGCGACGCCGAGCAGGACACCGAAGGCGATGAGCATGATCGCGGTGACCCAGAGGTTGCGCAGGCTCGTCTCGATCTGGTCCTGGAACAGCAGGCCGAGCACGACGATGGGCAGGGTGCCGAGGATGATCAGCCAGCCCATCCGGGCATCCGCATCGCTCCTGGGGACCTTGCCGACCAGCGACTTGGCCCACTGGCCGATGATGCGCACGATGTCGCGCCAGAAGAAGATCACCACGGCCGCCTCTGTGCCGATCTGGGTGATGGCCGTGAAGCGTGCCCCGGGGTCCTCGCCGGTGCCGAGGAACTGGCCCACGATGCTGATGTGCGCGCTGGAGGAGACCGGCAGGAATTCGGTCAGCCCCTGGACCAAGCCGAGGATGACAGCGTTGATGAAGTCCACGTATTACTCTTTCGCTCGTGCTGATGCTGGCCGGTAGCGCGGCAGTGGGCTAGTACGTCGACAGCAGATCGGTCAAAACCGTTCTGCCAAACACTAATGCGTCCAGCGGCACGCGCTCATCAACGCCGTGGAACATCGCCGGAAAATCCAAATCCGCCGGGAGCTTGAGCGGCGCGAAGCCGTATCCTTTGATGCCCAACATGCTCAGGGCCTTGTTGTCCGTCCCCGCCGGCAGCAGATACGGCAGCACGGGGGCGCCGGGGTCGTGGGTGCCGAGCGTCTGCACGATCTTGTCGATGAGCGGGCCGGAGAAGTCGGTCTCGAGGCCCACGTCGCGGTGGATGGTGACGATCTCGATGTCGGGCCCGACGAGGTCCGCGAGTTCGGCCAGAACCGCGTCCTCCTCCCCCGGCAGGGCGCGGATGTCGATGAGCGCCTCCGCGCGGTCGGGGATCACATTGTGCTTGTAACCGGCCTGAAGAACCGTGGGATTGGTCGTGGTGCGCAGGCTCGCCTGGATGAAACCGGAGGCGGTCCCGGTGGCCAGGGCGAGTTGGTCCGGCCCGGTGGTTTGCGGGTCGACGCCGAGGATGCGGGCGATCTCGCCGAGCAGCTGCCGGGTCGTGTCGGTCAACCGGATCGGCCAGTCCCGGCGGCCCACCTTCGCCACGGCTTCGGCCAGACGCGTGATGGCGTTGTCGTGGATGAGGCGAGATCCGTGCGCCGCCGGACCATGCGCGATCAGCTTGATCCAGATGAGAGCTTTCTCACCCGTCTGCAGCAGGTAGGCGCGTTGGCCGCCGAGGGTGATGGAATACCCGCCGACCTCGCTGATGGCTTCGGTCGCTCCCGCGAAGAGCTCCGGGCGGGTGTCCACGAGGTGGTGCGAGCCCAGCACCCCGCCGGCCTCCTCATCGGCGAAGAACGCGATGACGAGGTCGCGCTCCGGCGCACCACCGTCAGCGAGCACATCCTGCAGTGAGGCCAGGATCATCGCGTCCATGTTCTTCATGTCCACGGCGCCACGACCCCAAAGCATGCCGTCCCTGATCTCGCCGCCGAACGGGTCCACCGACCAGTTCGCCGGGTCGGCGGGTACCACGTCGAGGTGGCCGTGCACCACGAGGGCGCTCTTGGACCGGTCCCGCCCGGGCACGCGGGCGACAACGCTCGTGCGACCGGGGTCCGAGTCGATCAGCTCAGGGGTCAGGCCCAGGTCCCGCAGCTTCTCGGCCACGTATTCCGCCGCATCCGTTTCACCGTTCGACCGGCCCTCGCCGTAATTCGTGGTGTCGAACCGGATCAGGTCGCGGGCGATCTCGGCGGTCAGGTCGAGCGATTCGGCCGACCCGGGCGTGCTGGCGGATGCTGTCATGCAGTTCACGCTACCGGGCCGGGGGCCGCCCTCGCCCAGGTTGGCCGTGCGACCAGGTTGCCGCCACGCGGTGTGACTCTCATTCCGTGCTCGTCGGAGGGGCAGTGGAGCGCTGTGGTGTCCGGAAGCGGTTTGGATCCGTGCTAAGTTATTCCCCGGCAGCAAAACATAACTGCGGCCAAAACATCCAGTCCGGGTGGCGGAAATGGCAGACGCGCTAGCTTGAGGTGCTAGTGCCCGTATAGGGCGTGGGGGTTCAAGTCCCCCCTCGGACACGGAGATTGTTGCTCGCGCAACGATCAACGAGAACTGGTTGAGACAGTTCACGGGCCGGATCTCAGGATCCGGCCCTGTCTCGTTTAACGAGCGATTCTGCCGCCTCGATTTTGCCGCCTCGATTCGACCGTGTTGTTACCGGCCGCCCGGTGGCACCGGCCCCGAGGAGCGCCGCGCGACAAGCAGCGGCGGCGGCACAGCCGCGGGTGACACGGCGGTGCGCTCGATCCGCGCCAACAACTGGAACACGGCGGCCCGGCCCTGGCCCTCGAAATCGTTCCGCAGGGTGGTGAGCGGCGGGTCGAAGTACGCGGCCTCGGGGATGTCGTCCACGCCCACGATGCTGACGTCTTCCGGAATGCGGAGGCCGCGCTCCTTGAGGGCGAGCATCGCGCCCAGGGCCATCTGGTCGTTCGCGACGACATAGGCCGTCGCCTCCGGCAGATCGGCGAGATCCATGATCGCCCGGTACCCGGATGCCGCCGACCAGTCGCCGTGCAGGATGCCGGCCGAGTGCAGTCCCTGGTCCTCGACCGCGCCCTCATACGCGTGGATGCGGTTACGCGCGGCCGACCAGACGCTCGGACCGGCCACGTGCACCAGACGGCGATGGCCGAGCCCGGCGAGGTGCGCGACGAGGGCGGGAATTCCGACCCTCGAGAGCACGCCGCGCGGATCGTCCATGGCGCCCTCGGATTCGCTGGCGACGTAAGCGGGGACGCGGAACGCCGTTGCCTCGAAGGCCTTCGTCATCTCATCGGTGACCGCGAGCGCAAGGACCCCGGCCAGGTCGTGCTGGGTGATGAGCGCGAGCGCCTCATCCACGGCGCTCGGATTGCGGGTGTCCAGCGACACGATGTCCAGGACGTACCCCGCCTCGCGGGCCGCAATGCTGGCGCCCTCGACGATCCGGCTCGGGCCGACCTGGGAGATCTCGTGGGTCAGCGCGCCGATGCGGTGCGAGCGGCCCGACTTGAGGCTGCGAGCGGTGAGGTTGGGCCGGTAGCCGAGTTCGTCGAGCGCCTGCACCACCCGGTTCCTGGTCTCGGGGCGAATCCCTTCGAAGCCCTTGAGGAACCGGCTCACGGTCTGGTGGGACACGCCAGCGGCCTGGGCGACGTCGTAAATGGTCGCGGCTTTCACCGCTGGCGTGGCACGGATGCCGCCGAGCGGATCTGCGCTGGCACCCATGTCGCCCTCTCCTCGGCTCTCGTCGGGCACGGCTGCCCGCGCCGGCCATTGTGATCATTCTGTAGACAAATCGCACTTGACAACACGATGTTATCGACAACATCCTAGTTCCAGCCAAATGTGGTCGAAAACATAAGCAAACCTCAGCTGAAGCCCCACAACGAAGTGAGCCTCATATGAATCCAGCGTTGCCCGTGCACTCCCCCAGCGGTTTCCTCTTCGGAGTCGCGTACTACCCGGAATACCACCTCACCGACCGGGTCGACACCGACCTCGACCTGATGCAGCAGGCCGGGATCAACGTCATCCGCGTCGGCGAATCGGTGTGGTCGACCTGGGAGCCCCGGGACGGCGAATTCGACCTTGAGTGGCTCGCCCCGGTTCTCGACGGCGCCCACCGGCGCGGCATCAGGGTCATCCTCGGCACGCCGACATACGCGGTCCCGCCCTGGTTGCAGATCTCCCACCCCGAGATCGCGGCGGAACGGCGCACGGGTGAGCGCATCCCCTGGGGTGCCCGCCAGGAGGTCGACTTCAGCCACCCCGATTTCCGCCGCTACGCCGAGCGGGTGATCCGTGCGGTCGTCGGCCGCTACGCCGGCCATCCTGCCGTCGTCGGTTTCCAGGTGGACAACGAACCAGGGCTCGAGCTCTTCCACAATGACCACGTCTTCGCCGAGTTCGTGCGGCGGTTGCGCGAGCGGCACGGCACCGTGCAGAACCTCAACCGGGAGTGGGGCCTCACCTACTGGTCGCACCGCCTGGACGACTGGTCGCAGCTGTGGCGGCCGGACGGCAACTCGTTCCCGCAGTACGACCTCGCCTGGCGTCGCTTCCAGAGCGACCTGACGACCGAATTCATCGCCTGGCAGGCGGGCATCGTGCGCGAGTACAGCCACCCCGGCCAGTTCGTGACCACCTGCCTGCAGTACGGCCGCCCCGCCCTCGACGACGAAAGGGTGAACCGGGACCTCGACATCGTGGCGGGCAATCCCTACTACGGCATGCAGGACCGCCTGGACGCATCCCTGGACCTGCCACAGCTGACCTCCTGGACGACGACCGGGGTCCCCGCGCTGTTCCGGCAGGCCGACCGCATGTACTCCTCGAAACAGGGCCGCTACCTGGTGACCGAGACGAACGCCCAGTCGATCGGGCACTCGGAGACCAACTTCCCGCCCTACCCCGGACAGCTCAAGCAGGCGGCCTACACGTTCATCTCCCGGGGAGCGGCCATGATCGAGTACTGGCACTGGCACACGCTGCCCTACGGCATCGAGACCTATTGGGGCGGGGTACTGCCGCACAGCCTCGTGCCCGGACGGGTCTACGCGGAGGTGGCCGAGATCGGCGGGGAACTCACCTCGATCGGCACCGCGCTGGACGGGTACGAGCCGGATGCCGACGTTGCGATCCTCTGGTCGAACCCGAGCCGCTACGCGCTGCAATTCAGCCCGCCGCTGCAGGTTGACGGCCGTATGGACCCGGAGTCGTACGAGAAGATCGTCGACGCGTTCCACCGGGGCTCGATCGAGGCCGGCCGCCAGACCCGCCTGCTGCACCTGTCCCAGGCGGCCGCCCTCGGCGCGACAGCCCTCGCCGCGCGGTTTCCGGTGCTCATCGCCGCGGGGGTGTATGTCACGACGGATGGCGACCTCCAGCTGTTGCGTGACTACGTCGCCGCCGGCGGGCATCTGATCCTCGGCCCGCGCACCGGGTACGCGGACGATGAGGCGCGCGCCCGGGTGGAGGTCGCCCCGCCGCGGCTCGCGGACCTGGCCGGAACCCGCTACGAGGAGTACTCCAACCTCGAGTCTGACGTCGCGGTCGTCCAGGCATCCGGCACGCTGACCCTGGGCGCCGACGCCACGGCGAGGCTGTGGATCGACGGCCTCATCGCGGACGGCTCCGAGGTCCTCGCCCGGTACGACCACCCGCGGTTCCGCGACTTCCCGGCCGTCACGAGCCGCGCGGTGGGCGGGGGCCGGGTGACCGTCGTCGGGTGTGTGCCCGCGCCGGGCCTTGCCGCCGGCATCGTCCGCTGGGCCGTGCCCCGGGGCCACGCGCAGGAGCTCGCGGGTGACACCGCGCTGCCCGTGACCGTTTCCTCCGGGGCACTCCCGGACGGTCGGCGGGCCTGGTTCGTCTTCAACTGGGGATGGGAACCGCAGGCGATCGCGCTCGCGACCACCGTCGCCGACACCGTCACCGGGGAACTGCTGGCGACGGGCACAGATGTCTCACTGGCCGCCTGGTCGACGCGGACCTTCCTCAGCCGGTGAGCACAACCGGATCGTCTGATCCTTTCCAACCAGAGTCCTTCCCAACCACAGAAAGAGTGATCATGAACAAGAAGGCACGGAGAACAGCAGTGGCGCTGGTGACCGGCGCCGTGTCGATCGGGATGCTCCTGACCGGGTGCACGCCCAGTTCCAGCGACAACGCCTCCCCGGAGACGGTCAGCCAGGACGACATCGACAAGGCGATGACCACGCCCACGAAGCTCACGTTCTGGACGTGGGTGCCCGACATCGAGAACGAGGTGAAGCTCTTCGAAGAGAAGTACCCCGACATCGACGTCACGGTCGAGAACGTCGGCCAGGGTCTCCCGCACTACCAGAAGCTGCGCAGCGCCATCGAGGCCGGCGAAGGCGCACCGGATGTCGCACAGATCGAATACCAGTACATCCCGTCGTTCGTGCTGAACGATTCGCTGCTGGACCTGACTGCCTATGGAGCCGACGACCTCTCCGGGGACTACGTCGACTGGGCGTGGAACCAGGTGTCACCGGACACCGAGGTCTGGGCGATCCCGCAGGACGTCGGACCGATGGGCAACCTCTACCGCAACGACATCCTGAGCCAGGCCGGAATCACCGACCCTCCCGCGACCTGGGACGACTACGCGGCCGCCGCCAAGACCGTCAAGGACTCGACCGGCAGCTACATCTCGAACCTCGGCGCCACCCAGGCGGGCCAGATGATCGGCTTCCTCTGGCAGGCCGGCGTCAAACCGTTCGGGTACGACGGCAAGGAGACCGTGACCATCGACGTGAACAGCGACGAGGCCAAGAAGGTGGCGGACTACTGGACGAACCTGATCCAGCAGGACCTGATCTCCACCGACGTCGACTTCCAGGACCAGTGGTACCAGGGCCTGGCCAGCGGAAAGTATGCGGGCTGGCTGACCGCCGCGTGGGGTCCGATCTTCCTGCAGGGCACGGCCGAGGGCACGTCGGGCGCCTGGCGCGCGGCTCCGCTGCCGCAGTGGAATGAGGGCGACAACGTCTCGGGCAACTGGGGAGGTTCGTCCGACGCGGTGCTCGCATCCAGCAAGAACAAGATCGCCGCGTACGAACTCGCCAAGTTCATCAACAACGACGAGGCCTCGGCCATGAAGCTCGCGACCGAACAGTTCCTGTTCCCGCCGCAGGTATCGGTGCTGGAGAACCCGGCGTTCGTGGACCAGGAGTCGGAGTTCTACGGCGGCCAGAAGGTGAACCAGCTGTTCGCCGAGATCTCGCAGACCGTCGACACGGACTTCCAGTGGCTGCCCTACATGGACTACGTGTACTCCACCTACGAGGAGACCATGGGCACCGTGATCGCCGCCAAGGGTGACATCGCCGCGGCGCTGGACACCTGGCAGGACCAGCTGGTGACCTACGCGACGGACCAGGGCTTCACCGTGAAGTGACCCATCGGGCGCCCGCCGGCCGGCGGGCGCCCGTCCTTCCCGCACCGCGTCGGCCGGTCGGCCGATTCCCCCTTTCACAGAAAAGGAGTCGCAATGTCGCACTCCCCCGCGCTCACCGCCGAGCGCCCCGCCGGGCCGCCGCTGCCCAAACGTCCGACCAGCCCCGCCAAGCGCAAGCAGCGCCGTGCCGCGTACCTGTTCCTGCTGCCGTTCTTCGTCGTGTTCCTCTCGATGCTTGTCGTGCCCCTCGTCTACGCGGGCTACCTCAGCCTGTTCGAGAGCAAACTGATCGGCGGGGAGGTCTTCGCGGGCCTGGCCAACTATGCCCGCGCCCTCACCGATCCCGCATTCCTGGAGGGCCTCGGCCGGGTCGGCCTGTTCTTCATCATCCAGGTGCCCATCATGCTCGGCCTCGCCCTGTTCTTCGCCCTGGCGCTGGACAGCGCCCGCGCCCACGGGTCCAAGGGCATCCGGCTGCTGATCTACATGCCGTATGCCGTACCGGCGGTCGTCGCGACCCTGATGTGGGGCTACCTGTACGGACCGGACTTCGGTCCGATCGCGCAGATCTCCCGGGCGGTCGGGCTGGGAACCCCGGACTTCCTCTCACCGGAGTCGATCCTCGGCTCGATGATGAACATCGTCACCTGGGAATTCGTCGGCTACAACATGATCATCATGTACGCGGCCCTCCGATCGATTCCCGGTGAACTCTATGAGGCCGCCGAGATCGACGGTGCCGGTCAGTTCCGGCTGGCCTGGAGCGTCAAGATCCCGGCGATCAGGCCGGCGCTCATGTTGACCTTGATCTTCTCGGTGATCGGCTCCTTCCAGCTCTTCGCCGAGCCGAGCCTGCTCAACGCCATCGCCCCCGACGCGATCACGAACTCGTTCACCCCGAACTACTACGCGTACAACCTCGCGTTCATCAACCAGGAGCTGAACTTCGCCGCGGCCATCGCGTTCCTGCTCGGGATCGTGATCGCGATCGTGTCGTACTTCGTCCAACTCGGCGGGGAACGCAGCGAACGACGAGAGAGGAAGCTGTCATGACTTCTCGGGTCAGCCCGGCGCTCGTGACCCCCGGCGACGGCGACGAGGCGGTCGCCCCGGGCCGCAGCAGGTCCCGGTACGCGCCCGGAAAGCGCCGGAGCATCCTGCTCACGGTTCTGCTCTGGATGTGCGTGCTCTACTTCGTGCTGCCGCTGTGGTGGCTCTTCGTCTCCTCCACGAAGAACAACTCGGCCCTGTTCTCGACCTTCGGCATGTGGTTCGGCGGCGATTTCTCGCTCTGGGACAACCTGCAGACCCTCTTCACCGTGCGGGACGGGATCTTCCTGCGCTGGATGCTCAACACCTTCGTCTACGCGTTCGTGTCGGCGGCCGGCGCCACCCTCCTGGCCACCATGGCGGGGTACTCGTTCGCCAAATACGATTTCCCGGGCAAGAAGGTGCTCTTCAGCGCCACCCTGGGCGCGGTGATGATCCCGTTGACGGCTCTGGCCCTGCCGACCTACCTCCTGTTCTCGCAGGCCGGGCTGACGGACACCCCGTGGGCGGTCATCATTCCGTCCCTGGTGAGCCCGTTCGGCGTGTACCTCATGCGGGTCTACGCGGCCGACGCGATCCCCGACGGGCTGATCGAGGCTGCGCGGGTGGACGGCGCGGGTGAGTTCCGGATCTTCTGGCAGGTGGGCCTGCGCCTGCTCGGGCCCGGCCTCGTGACGGTGTTCCTGTTCTCCCTCGTGGCGACCTGGAACAACTACTTCCTGCCGCTGATCATGCTGAACAGTTCCAGCTTGTACCCCATCACCGTGGGGCTGGCCCAGTTGCAGTCCGCGGCCTCGGCCGGCGGCGGGTCCCAGGCGTTGTTCTCCACCGTGATCACCGGGTCGTTCGTCTCGATCCTCCCGCTGGTCATCGCGTTCCTGTTCCTCCAGCGGTACTGGCAATCCGGACTCGCCAGCGGCGGGGTGAAAGGCTGATCATGACAATTTGGTATGGCGGGGACTACAACCCCGAACAGTGGCCGACGAATATCTGGGACGAGGACGTGCGGCTGATGAACCGGGCGGGCGTCTCCCTCGCGACGGTGGGAGTGTTCTCCTGGGCCCGCCTCGAGCCCCGCCCGGGAAAGTACGACTTCGCCTGGCTGGACGGGGTGCTGGACCTCCTGCACGCCCACGGCGTGCGGGTCGACCTGGCCACCGCGACGGCATCGCCGCCGCCCTGGCTTGCCCTGCGGCATCCCGAGACCCTGCCGGTGACCGAGGAGGGCGTGCGGATGTCGGTGGGCAGCCGGCAGCAGTACTGCCCGAGCTCGCCCGTGTACCGGGAGCGAGCCCGAGAACTCGTGCGGCGCCTGGTCGAGAGGTACGCCGACCACCCCGCCCTGGAGTTGTGGCACGTCAACAACGAGTACGGCTGCCACATCAGCCACTGCTACTGCGACGTGTCCGCCGCGGCGTTCCGCGACTGGCTGCGCGCGAAGTACGGTCGGATCGAGGAACTGAACCGGGTCTGGGGAACGGCGTTCTGGTCGCAACGGTACGACTCGTTCGACGAGGTCTCCCCGCCGCGCGCGGCGCCCACCTTCCGCAACCCCACGCAACTGCTCGACTACGACAGGTTCTCCAACGACGAGCTCCTCGCCTGCTACCGGTCGGAGGTGGCGATCATCCGCGCCCGCTCGACGGTGCCCGTCACCACGAACTTCATGGGGTTCTTCAAGGCCGTGGACTACTGGGCCTGGGCGCGCGAGGTGGACATCGTCAGCGACGACACCTACCCCGACCCCGCCGACCCCGATTCGCCGGCTTACGCCGCCATGGTCCGCGACCTCATGCGGTCCCTCGGCGACGGGGCGCCGTGGCTGCTGATGGAGCAGGCGCCGGGCGCCGTCAACTGGCGGCGACGGAACGCCGCCAAGTCGCCCGGGCAGATGCGCGCCTGGTCCTTCCAGTGCGTGGCCAGGGGCGCCGACGGCATCCTCTTCTTCCAGTGGAGGCAGTCAGCGGTCGGGTCCGAGAAATTCCATTCCGGCCTCGTGCCGCACGGCGGAACCGACACCCGCGTGTGGCGTGAGGTCGAACAGCTGGGCCGGGAACTGGCGGAGTTGTCCGGCCGCACGGGAGACGCGGCCATCGTCGGGACCCGGGTGCCGTCCAGCGTGGCCATCGCCCTGGACTGGGACAGCTGGTGGGCCATCGAACAACCGGCCTCCCCCACCGAGGTGTCCTATGTCCGGACCCTGTTCGCCTGGCACAGCGCCCTGACCTCGTTGGGGCTCACGGTGGACTTCGTCCGGGCGGATGCCGATCTGTCCGGTTACCGCCTGGTCGTCGTCCCGGCGCATTTCACCGCCACCGACAGTCAGGTGCGGAACCTGGCCGCTGTCGCCGAGACGGGCACCCTCGTCGTAGGGTTCGGCACCGCCATCACGGACGAGAACCTGCACGTACGGCTGGGCGGCTACCTGGGCGAACCGCTTCGGCGGGCCCTCGGTGTGTGGATCGAGGAGTTCGCCCCGCCGGCCTCCCCCGACCTGAGCAATCTGGGCGCTGGGGCTCCTCCCGAGCTCGTCCTCGACGGCGAGGTCTTCGGCGGCCCGGCGACCGGCCGGGTGTGGGCCGAGTACGTGCGGGTCGAGGATGCCGAAACCGTCGCGACCTTCGCCGAGGGGGCGTTGAGCGGCTGGCCGGCCGTGACCCGGCGGGGAACGGGCGCCGGAGCCGGTTGGTACGTCGCCACCCTCCCCGACCCCGGGGCCCTGCGCCGCCTGGCCGAACGAATCGTCCGGGACGCGGGCCTCGACCTGCCGGCCCCGGCGGCCCGCGGTGACCGGGTGGAAACCGTGCGCCGAGGCGGCTATGTCTTCGTGATCAACCACGGTGCCCACGAGGCCGAAGTCCTGCTCGACGGCACCGACGCCCTCACGGGTGCGCCCGCGCTCGGGCTGAAGCTGGCCCCTCAGGGAGTGGCCGTCATCGGCGTCGAGTGAGCCGCAGCAGGAGGCTTGGTGGCTCCGGCATCCTGCTGCTAGAGTCGACGCAAGCGGTCGTGAGAGCGCTCTCATTTAGACTAGGTCCGGCTGCGACGGAGCATTCACGATAGTGGTGCAGCGCTGCAGGCGGTCCGGGATACCGAAAAGGTGCACGCATGAAGTTCGGCCACTTCGACGACGAAGCCAGGGAATATGTCATCGAGACCCCGTTGACCCCCTACCCGTGGATCAACTATCTCGGCAGCGAGGACTTCTTCTCGCTGGTCTCCCACACGGCGGGTGGTTATACCTTCTACAAGGACGCCAAGATGCGGCGCCTCACCCGTTACCGCTACAACGACATCCCCACCGACTCGGGCGGACGCTACTTCTTCATCAAGGACGGCGACGACGTGTGGACGTCCAGCTGGCTGCCGATGAAGAAGGACCTCGACTTCTTCGAGACCCGGCACGGCATGGGCTACACCCGCATCACGGGTGAGCGCGGCGGCCTGCGCGTCTCCACCCTCTACTTCGTTCCGCTGGGCGAGACGGCGGAGGTGCAGAAGGTCACGATCACGAACACCTCCGACACGGTCAAGACCTTCTCGCTGTTCTCCTACCTCGAGTTCTGCCTGTGGAACGCCCAGGACGACCAGACCAACTACCAGCGCAACCTCTCCATCGGAGAGGTCGAGGTGGACGGCAGTGCGATCTACCACAAGACCGAGTACCGCGAACGTCGCGACCACTACGCCGTCTACGGCGTCAACGCCGAGATCGCCGGGTTCGACACCGACCGAGAGACCTTCGTGGGCCTCTACGAGACCCTCGCCGAGGCGAAGGTGCCGCACGCCGGGAAAGCCGCGAACTCGATGGCCTCCGGCTGGTACCCGATCGGATCCCACCAGGTCGACTCCACCCTGCAGCCCGGCGAGAGCCGTGACCTGGTCTTCGTGCTCGGCTATGTCGAGAACACGCCGGAGAACGGCCAGGAGAAGTGGGCCGACGACGCCAAGCAGGTCATCAACAAGACACGCGCCCAGGAACTGCTGGCCCGGTTGTCCACGACGGAGGCCGCCGACGCCGCCTTCGACGCGCTCGGCGTGTACTGGACCGACCTGTTGAGCGCCTACACCGTCACGTCCCCCGACGACAAGCTCAACCGCATGGTCAACATCTGGAACCAGTACCAGTGCATGGTGACGTTCAACATGAGCCGCTCGGCCTCGTACTTCGAGACCGGCATCGGCCGGGGCATGGGGTTCCGCGACTCCACCCAGGATCTGCTCGGCTTTGTGCACCTGATCCCGGACCGCGCCCGCGAACGCATCCTCGACATCGCCGCCACCCAGCTGCCGGACGGATCGGCGTACCACCAGTACCAGCCGCTGACCAAGCGCGGCAACAACGAACTCGGCTCGGGCTTCAACGACGACCCGGCCTGGCTGATCATCGGCGTGGATGCCTACCTGAAGGAGACCGGCGACTACACGATCCTCGACGAGATCGTGCCGTTCGACAACAACGACGCCCTGGCCGAGACCCTGTACACCCACCTCACCCGGTCGTTCGAGTTCACCCTGAACAACCTCGGCCCGCACGGGCTGCCGCTGATCGGCCGGGCCGACTGGAACGACTGCCTCAACCTCAACTGCTTCTCCACCACCCCCGGCGAGTCCTTCCAGACGACCGAGAACCAGGCCGGCGGGGTGGCGGAGTCGACCTTCATCGCGGCCCAGTTCGTGCTGGCGGCCGGGCAGTACGCCACCATCGCCGAACGCGGCGGCGACACCGTGCAGGCCGGCAAGGCCCGTCAGGCCGCCGCCGACATGAGCCAGGCGCTGCTGACCGACGGATGGGACGGTGACTGGTTCCTGCGCGCGTACGACTTCTACGGCAACAAGGTCGGCACCGCCGAAGACACCGAGGGCCGGATCTGGATCGAACCGCAGGGCTTCGCCGTGCTGGCCGGCGTCGGTGTGGAGCACAACGCGGACGGCACGCCGGTGCAGACCAGCCCGGCGTTCAGGGCCCTCGATTCGGTGGACCGGCTGCTGGGCTCCGAACACGGCCTGGTGCTGCAGTACCCCGCCTACCGGAGCTACCGCATCGAACTCGGCGAGGTGTCGACCTATCCCCCGGGCTACAAGGAGAACGGTGGCATCTTCTGCCACAACAACCCCTGGGTGATCATCGGCGAGACGGTGCTGGGCCGCGGCGCCAAGGCGTTCGATCACTACCGCAAGATCACGCCGGCGTACCGGGAGGAGATCTCCGAGGTGCACCGTACCGAGCCGTACGTCTACGCGCAGATGATCGCGGGCAAGGAGGCCGTCCGGCACGGCGAGGCCAAGAACTCCTGGCTCACGGGCACCGCGGCGTGGAACTTCGTGACCGTCTCGCAGTACCTGCTGGGCGTGCGCACGGACTACGACGGCCTCGTCGTCGACCCGCAGATCGGTCCCGACGTCACCGAGTTCGCCGTCACCCGCCAGGCGCGCGGCGCGACCTACGTGATCACGGTGGCCAACTCAGGCCGAGAGGGATCCCGCGCGAGCCTGACGGTCGACGGAGTCCCCATCGAGGGTCGCACCGTGCCGTACGCCCCCGCCGGCGCCACCGTGCAGGTGCACGCCACTCTCTAGCAGTCGCGCACGCCGAGGGCCGGGTCGGAAGACCCGGCCCTCGGCGAGTCTGGCGCGTCCCGTCCGCTGGTTGAGCTTGTCGAAACCCGGCCGGGTCAGGCTACGGCGACCTCGACCTCGCCCGGTTCGGCACCGGCACTGCCGAAGATCAGGCGGCGGTTGGCGATCTTGTCGGTGAAGAACCTGTCGTGGCTGACCACGACGACGGCTCCGGGAAAGTGCAGCAGCGCGCGCTCCATCACCTGGGTGCTCGACATGTCGAGGTGGTTGGTGGGTTCGTCGAGCAGCAGCACCGAGGCACCGGAGAGCAGGCACTGGGCCATGGCGACCCGGGCCTTCTGGCCGCCGGAGAGATTGCCGATCTTCTGCTTGAGGTCGGCCTCGGAGAACTGGAACATGGTGAGGAACCGGTTGACCGACTTCTTGGTGGCCGTGAAAGCCAGGCTGCCCTCGAGCGCGTTCACGGCATGGCTGACGGTGTCCGTGTCGTCGAGTTCGGCCAGCACCTGGTTGTACGACACCATGCCGGCGCCTTTGGCCCAGTCGACCTCGCCGTGGTCGGCGGACTCCTCTCCGGTGAGCACGCGCAGCAGCGTGGTCTTGCCGCTGCCGTTGGCGCCGAGCACCACGATGCGGTTGCCGCGACGGATCTCGAAGCTCAGGTCGTTGAAGAGCACCTTCTCGCCATAGGCCTTGCTGAGCATCTCGACCCGGCAGAGCACATCCTTCACGTGCAGGCCGCCGTAGATCTCGGTGATGATCTTGTCGACCGGCCGCGGAGTGCGGGACTTCTTGATGGTCGCCAGCTGGGTGCCGAGCTTCCGGCTCGCGGCCTTCTGCGCCTCCCGCCGGTCGGCGATGCCCTCGGACTCGAACGCGAGCAGCTCGGACTCGTGCACGAACTGCGCCTCGAGGGTCTTGAGCCGGAACTGCTTCTGCACGACGTACTCGCCGAAGTTGCCCGGGTACTCGTGCAGGTGGAAATTCTCCAGCTCGATGATGCGGGTCACGACGGCGTCGAGGAAGGTGCGGTCGTGGGAGACGATGACGGCGGCGCCCCTGAAATCGCGGAACCAGCTCTCGAGCCATTCCACGCCGGCGACGTCGAGGTAGTTGGTCGGTTCGTCCAGCAGCAGTACGTCCGGTGCCTCGAGCAGGATCTTGGCCAGGGCGGCGCGGTTGCGCCAGCCGCCGGAGAGCTCGTCGATTGCGCAGGTACGGTGGGCCTCGTCGAAGCCCAGGATGGTGAGGGCCGCGTCGATGCGGCGCGGGTAGTCCCAGCCGTCCAGCCGGTCCATGTCCTCGAAGAGCTCGGACTGCCGGTGGATCAGGCGGTCCAGCTCCGCGCTGGCCGAGGAGTCGGCGGCGATGGCCGCGTCGATCGAGGCGAGCTCGGCCTCGACGGCTTTGATCTCGACGAACAGGGCGTCGAGCACCTCGGTGATCGACGACGTGCCGTTCAGCTCGGAGAACTGGGAGAAGTAGCCGATCTTCACGCCGTCGTCGACCGTGACCGTGCCGGTGTCCGGCGTCACCTGGCCGAGGATCAGCTTGATCAGGGTGGTCTTACCCGAGCCGTTGCGGCCGATCATGCCGACCCGGTCCCCCGGTTCGAGCCTGAAGAAGGTCTCGCGAAGCACCTGGGTGTTCTCGAAACGCACGGTCACGTCGTTCAGCCGGATCAAACTCATGGATGCTGCACTCTCGCGGGGTAAGTCGGGGAACCGTCGCCGATCGGCGTGGTCGCGGGAAAGAGGTGGGGCGCCGGCTCAGTCGGTCTGCGCGGCGGCGTCGACGATGCCGATGAACCGGCTGCCGATGCCATCGACCTCGCGGCGGCTGAGACCAGGCTCAACCTCGGGGAGTTCGTCGTAGCCATGGTGGTCGCAACTCATGTAGGTGAACTCCGGCCACCACTTCTTGGGCCGGACCGCCTCGGTGAAGCCGCAGACGCTGCAGGTCAGGGAGACCCAGACGGGCTTCTTGCCGGTGCGGTTGGATCGTGACTGCACCAGCCAGGCCGGCGGGTTCGCCTCGATCTCGGCGAGCTGGGCCTCGGTCATGCGGCTGGGAAGGTCGTGGCGCTGCGCCATCTCGAGGGGTATGTCGAGGCGGAGCGCTGCTTCTCGTCTGGTAATCATCAGGTTCAACGATAGGTGCTGGGCGCCGTCACCGGGCACAGCAGTCGGCACAGCGAGGGAGGAACTGGTTCAATGAACCATGCCTGAAACCGTTTCTCCCCTCGGCCTGCTCCTGGATGTCGACGGTCCGATCGCCAGCCCGGACACCCGCACCATCAGCACCCCGAGCATCATCACCGACCTCATCACCCTCGCCGGCGCCAACGTGCCGATCGGCTTCATCACCGGGCGCTCGGCCCAGTTCATCAGCGAACAGGTCGTGACGCCGCTGGTCGCGGCCGGCCTTCCCCAGGAGATGCGCATGTACGGCGTGTGCGAGAAGGGCGCCGTCTGGTTCCCGATCACCGCAGCGGGCATGGGCGACATCGTCGTCGATGCCAGCGTGGCGCTACCCGAGGTCGTGGCCGGCCGCATCCGGGAGCTCGTGGCCTCGGACTACGCCGACAGCATGTTCTTCGACGAGACCAAACTCGCCATGATCTCCGTCGAACAGCGCACGGATGTGGACCGGTCCCGCTACCACGTCGCCCAGGCGTCCTTCGAGGCGGCGGCCTATACGATCCTGGTCGAGCACGGCCTCGGCGTGCGGTTCGGGGATCTGGTCTCACCCGATGCGACCGGCGCGGTGCCGTTCCGCATCGACACCACCATCATCTCCACCGATATCGAATCGGTCGATCTCGACAAGGACCACGCCGCCGAACGGGCCGTGGCGTTCTTCGCCCAGGGCGGTCCGCTCCCCCGGGTGTGGCGCTCGGTGGGCGACTCGCGCAGCGACTACAAGATGGCCGACCACCTGTACGCTGCCGGCTTCGATGTCGCGCACGTGGATGTGCGGCCCGCCGACGGCATCCTCGACCGCGGGTACCCCGTGATCGTGGAAGGCGACCTCATCCACGACGAGGCGGGGGCGGCCTTCCTCGGCTACTGGGTGCAGAAGCTCGGCCTGGCCGAGCCGGTGTCCCTGTAGTCTCGTCCGCCTAGTCTTCGACGAACCGGATACCGTTCTGCAGGGTGCTGCGCAGCTCGAAGACCTTCTCGAAGCTGCCGCGCTCCATACCCGCGATGCCGTCCCGGAGCACGCCCACCAGGCGAGACCGCGGGATGACGACGACCATGGCCCGCCGGCCGCGGCTCGGCAGCGAGAACGGCTCGGTCACGGCTTCGTCGGGAGCGACCACGATGAGCGCCGTGAAGCGTACCCTCAGGGACTTGGCCAGGATACGCGCGGCCGCCGCGAAGTCGGCCAGCGGTTCCTCGCCGGGTTCGAGGGCGTCGCCCACGAGCTCGCCGCGGCGCAGCTCTACGGGCGCCCCCCAATCCTCCGAGAGGATCGCGAACAGCCCGGCCGGGCCGAGCACGACATGGTCGATCTTCTCCACGTCGTCCCGTGTGGCCACATCGTGCCAGGCCGTGTAGCCGATGCCGAGACCCGCGATGAGCTGCGCGGTGGCCTCCTCGGCGAGGGCCTTCGCGAGGCGGTGCCGGATCTCCCGCGGAGCCGACCGGATCAGGTCACTCGCGTACGGGTCGTCGATGGTGGTGCCGCGGCCGGCCCACTCGCGAAGCAACGCCAGATAGCGTTGCCGGGAATGCCCGCCCGGGTGTCCGTACATGCGCGCCTTCACGCCGCTCGACGCCGATCTTGCGGTGGCCGGTCCGGCGGCTCGCCCGGCTCCCCCGGCATCCGTGGCGCCGGGGTACCGGGCGCCGTCGTACGCGGCCCGGCTCGCCGGGCTGCCGATGCGTTCCCAGGCCAGCTGCACGGCGTGGAAGGAGGCCGCGGAGCCACCGACGTCGGGGTGGGATTGGCGCAGTTTTCGCCGGTAGGCGCGCCGGAGTTCTTCGTCGGTCGCCGACGGGGTCACGCCCAGCACCTCGTACGGGCTGGCCGCAGCCGGACTCTCTGACATTCGTACGGTCTCTTTCGGCCTGGATCGGGTGAAACGGTTCTGCTTCAGCCTAGCCAGCGTTTCTGGCATCTCGCCGACACGGTGGGCGCAGCCGCCCTGACGCGGATTCCGTGCGACGATCAGCGGGTGAAGACTTCAGCTCTCGTTCCGCGGGTGCGCCGCTCCAGCACCCGGCTCATCGCCATGGTCGTTGTCGGCTCAGCCGCCGGCCTCGTGACGGGATTGACCGGTGCCTGGCTCCTCGCCCCGGCTATCGGCTGGTGCGCCGCGGCGGTGTTCTACATCGGCTGGGTCTGGCTTGTCGTGGCGGGGATGGACGCGCCGACGACGGCGGCTCACGCCACCAGGGAAGACCCGTCGCGCGGCATCACCGACCTCCTGCTGATCCTGGCCAGCCTGGCCAGCCTGGGCAGCATCCTCATCGTGCTCTTGCAGGCCCGCGGCGCCCAGGGGGCGGGTCAGGCCCTGCTCGCCGCCCTCGCCGTGGTGAGCGTCGGGCTGTCCTGGGTGCTTGTGCACACGCTCTTCACCCTGCGTTATGCCTCGCTCTATTACGCCGAGGAGGACGGCGGGGTGGACTTCAACCAGGTCGAACCGCCGCGCTATTCGGATTTCGCGTACCTGTCGTTCACGCTGGGGATGACCTTCCAGGTCTCCGACACGTCGCTCACGACCACGGTCATGCGCGCGGCGGCTCTCCGCCACGCCCTGATGTCGTTCCTGTTCGGCTCGATCATCCTGGCCACCCTGATCAACCTGGTCGCGGGTCTCTGAGGCCGGCCCGGACACGGCCCGGGGGGAAGGATCAGCCGGCGAAGGGTGTGACCGGCCGGCCGGTGACGCCCGGGACGGCCGTGAAGATCGAGCCTGCAAGGATGTCCTCACCGTCGGCGACGCCCTCGCGGGAGGTGGTGATGTAGAGCCGGTCGAGGGACTCACCACCGAACGTGCAGGCCGTGACCCGGTCGGCGTCGACCTCGATGACGGTGTCGAGGACGCCGGCTGCGGTGTACCGGTGCACGGCTCCCCCGGCGTACAGGGCGACCCACACGCCGCCGTCGCTGTCGACGGTGAGTCCGTCGGGGTATCCGGTCTTCTCGGGGATGGTGACGAAAGGCCGGAGACCCGTCAGGCCGGTTTCCGGGGACCAATCGAAGACGCCGACCTGTCCGGTGGGCGTGTCGTTGTAATAGGCGAGCGACCCGTCGGGGCTCCACTCGAGGCCATTGGAGATCGTCACCCCGCTCAGCGCGACGGTGACCGACAGATCGGCGGCCAGACGGTACAGCGACCCGGCGCCGGTGCGCTGGTCGTAGCCCATGGACCCGCAGTAGAACGATCCGTCCGGAGCGCAGCCGCCGTCGTTCATCCGCACGGACTCGTCCTGCCAGACCGGGGGCAGCGCCCGCAGGGTGCCGTCCGCGTCTTCCAGGGTGAACCCGCGCTCCGTGGCGATCACGGCACCGCCGGCCGCGCGCGGACGCAGCGCGGCGGCGATGGCGTCGACGTGCCGACGCGAGACGGTTCCGTCCTCAGCCAGGGTGAGGACGTCTCCGGCGAACAAGTCCACCAGGCGGAGTCCCTCCCAGGCCGGAGACCAGACCGGTCCTTCGCCGTGGAAGGTGATCGGGTCGGTGAGCTGGTCCGCGCGCATGATCGTGGCCTAGTCGCGCAGCACGTGCACCGGAATGGCGATGGCGGCGCTGACCGCCAGGATGCCGCCGAAGAAGATCGGGCCCTGCCATGCCGTGACCGTGAAGGCGAGGCCGAACAGCCAGAGGCCGACGACGAAGGCGGCCATCGCGATGACGAAGGAAAGAATGTGCATGGGCGGGGTCCTCTCAAGGGGGGTGCCGCGAAGGCGTTCCGGGCTCGGTTCGAGAGTACTAGCTCGCGCAGCCGGTGTCGCCTCGGCTACGCGCTGTAGCCGACCTCGGTCTCCGGCCCGACGGCGTCGATCAGCTCCGGGGCGTCGCCGGTGATCGGCGCGACCTCGTAGAAGGCCAGTCCGGCGGCGGCCTCTGCGGATGCCGCGACCGCCGCGTCGACGAGGGCCTGGTCACCGTCGGCGTGCGGGTCCAGCCACCGGTCCCAGGTCTCCTCGGGCAGCACCACGGGCATCCGGTCGTGGATGCCGGCCAGAGCGCCCTGCGCCGGCGCGGTCAGGACGGTGGCCGTGAGGACCCAACGGGCGGGATCGTCGTTGGCGAGGGCCGGGTTGCGCCACCAGGAGTACAGGCCGGCCAGGGCCAGCGGCAGTCCGTCGTCGGAGTGCACGAAGTACGGCGTTTTCGCGGTGCCCACGGTGTGCCACTCGTAATAGCCGGTGGCCGGGATGATCGCGCGCGTCTTCGCCAGCGCGGTGCGGAAGGTGGGCTTCTCCGCCACGGTCTCGGCCCGGGCGTTGAAGGTGGCGAAGGCCGCGTTGAGCTCCGGAGAGAAGGTGGGAACGAGCGACCAGCGCGCCGACTCCAGGCGCCGCACGGCCGGATCGGTCTTCATCGACTCGAGCACGATGGGAATCTGCTCGGTCGGTTTGACGTTCCAGGACGGCTCAGGCAGGTTCTCGCCCTCGTGCTCCACGTCGAACATCGCGGCGAGGTCAGGCGCCGAATCGGTCATGATGAATCGCCCACACATAGCCTCAGGGTACAGGGCGGCGCCGGGACCGGCCGGTTATCCACACCGGTTGACTATTTCGAATCTCTGTTCGAAAATTAGAGGATGTCCATCCCGTTGATTTCGCACTCCCCCGAGGAGTCGACCGCGCCCGACCGGCCCGGAGACCGGCTGGGCGAGCGGGTCAGCGAGCTGCAGGCGCGCATCCAGGGCATGCAGCGCGACCGCTGGGAGGCCCCGGGCCGACCCGTCAGCGCGGGACTCGCCAGGCTCCTGCCGCAGGGCAGCCTGCGCACCGGAGCGGTGTACACGGTCGACAATTCCACGTCTCTGCTGATGTCGTTGCTCGGTTCCGCCGCCGCCGACGGGGGCTGGGCCGGCGTGGTGGGGCTGCCCGACTTCGGGGCGGAGGCCGCCACCGGCTTCGGGATCGACCTCGCCCGTCTCGTGCTGGTGCCCGCGCCCGGTGACCAGTGGCTGGCCGTGACGGCCGCACTGGTAGACGTGCTCCCGTTCGTGATCGTGCAGCCGGCCCGGCCGGTGGGTGACGCCGAGGCGGGCCGTCTCGGCGCACGCCTGCGCCAGACCGGGTGCACCCTCCTCGTCGCCGGCAGCTGGCCGCAGGCTGAGGCATCCCTGCGTGTCACCCGCACCCGCTGGCAGGGGGTGGGAGCCGGGCACGGCTACCTCTCCGGTCGGGACCTCACCGTGGAGACGGCCGCCCGCGCCGGCAGCGGTCGCCGGACGCCGGCCCTCCTGCACCTCCCGGAGGGCCACGCCGCCCCGGAGCGCGGGGGCTCACGCCGCGGGCCGGTCGCCGTACCCGTTCTCGTCGCGGATGCCCCGCTACCGCATCCGGTGGCCCGGCATCCGGTGGCGGGGTGAGACCATGAACCGGGAACGAACCATCGTGCTGTGGATCCCGGACTGGCCGGTCGTTGCGGCCAGGTCCGCCGCGGCGCTGGGGATCGACAGCCCCCTCGCCCTGCTTCAGGGCGGTCTCGTCTTCGCCGCCTCCGCGGCGGCCCGCCACCAGGGCGTGCGCCGCGGCCTGACCGTGCGGGAGGCGCAGTTCCGCTGCCCGGACCTCGTCGTGCAGCCCTACGACCCAGTGCTCGACCGCCGCGCCTTCGACCCGGTGCTCGACGGCATCGAGGCCGTCACTCCGGGTGTCGCCGTGCTGCGCCCGGGCACCTGCGCCATCCGCGCCCGCGGGCCGGTGCGCTATTACGGCAGCGAGGACGCCGCCGTCCAGGCCCTACTCGCCCACCTGCACGGCGTCGGCTTCCCCGACGCGCGGGCGGGCATCGCCGACGGTCCCTTCGCCGCCGAACAGGCCGCCCGCCACGGCGCGCCGGCCGAGCCGATCCACGCCATCGCGCCCGGCGGTGCGGCCGCGTTCCTGGCCCCACTCCCGGTCTCCACGGTGGCCGATGCCGTGCTCGGTACCCTGCTCGCCCGGCTCGGCGTGCACACACTCGGCCAGTTCGCCGCCCTGCCGGCCCAGGATGTGCAGCGGCGGTTCGGAGCGGCCGCAGCCCAGGCCCACGCCAGGGCCGGTGGGCGGGAGCGCGAGGAGATCGTGCCCCGCACCCCCGCTCCGGTGTTCGACCAGGCGAGGGAGTTCGAGCCGGCGCTGGACCGCATCGACCAGCTCGCCTTCGCCCTGCGCGAGACCGCGGAACGTTTCGTGCGCATCCTGCGGGAACACACCCTGGTCTGCACTGTCGTGACCATCCTCGTCGGCACCGACGACGGCCTGCTCACCGAACGCACCTGGCGGCATCCGCGGTGGTTCACGGTGACCGACCTCATCGACCGAGTGCGGTGGCAGCTGCAGGGCGAGGGGCGCGCCAGCTCCGGCCTGTCGGCCGGGGTCGTGCGAGTGGTGTTCTCCCCCGACCGGCTCGACGCGGTGGCCAACCACGAGGCCGGCCTGTGGGGAACCGGCCCCGACGAACGCATCCACCATGCCCTCACCCGGGTGCAGGGGCTCGTCGGGCACGAGGGCGTCGTGACGGCCTCGGTCGGCGGCGGGCGGATGCTCACCGACCGGCAACGCTGGGTGCCCTGGGGCGACGACGCGCCGGCGCCCGCACCCGGAGGCGCCGGCGTCCGGCCCTGGTCGGGAAGCCTCGGCGGGCTGCTTCCATCGACGGTGTTCACGCGGCGGGTTCCCGTCAGCCTGGTTGCCGCCGACGGGCAGGATGTCGCAGTGGACGAGCGGGGGGCGGTCGCCCACGTCCCGGTCCGGTTCAGCGACCGGCCCGACGGCGGCGACCTGCGCCGGGTGGTCGCCTGGGCCGGGCCGTGGCCTGTCGAGGAGCGCTGGTGGGACGCCGGGTGCTCCCGGCGGGTGCAGCGGATGCAGATCGTCGAGGACACCGGGGACGCCTGGCTGCTGGCGCTCGATGACGACGGATGGCGTGCGGAGGCCCGATATGACTAGCCTCGCCCGCTCGACCCGAGGCAGTGAACCCGACGCAGTCAATCCGACGCAGTAAATCTGCGGCAGTGCACCCGACGCAGTGAAGGAGACCCGACATGGGATTCGACAATCCGCCCATTCCCTGGTCTGAGCTGGAGCGCAAGCTCTCCGACCGGCGCCCCGGCGGTCCTCCGCCGGCCGCCGACGGCGGCGACAGCCCGGCCTGGTCCCGGCATCGCCAGCCCTACGTTCCGGTGGGGCCCGTGCCGTCCAGCGAGCCGGTAGTCCCCTACGCGGAGCTGCACGCACACTCCAACTTCAGTTTTCTCGACGGCGGCAGCTCTCCGGAGCAGCTCCTCGAGGAGGCCGCAGGGCTGGGCCTTGGCGGCCTGGCGCTCACCGACCACGACGGCCTCTACGGGGCGGTGCGCCTGGCGGAGACCGCCGAGAGCTACCCCCAGATCCGGACCGTCTTCGGTGCCGAACTCTCGATCGACCTCACCCGGCGCCAGAACGGAATTCCGGAGCCCGAGGGCACCCACCTCGTGGTGCTGGCCCGCGGCCAGGAGGGCTACCACCGGCTGGCGGCGGCCCTCACCGAGGGCCAGCTGGCCGGCGGCGAAAAGGGACGACCCAGCTACGACCTGGAAGACCTCGCGGCACGGTCGGCCGGGAACTGGACGATTCTCACCGGCTCCCGGTCGGGAGCGGTGCGGCGAGCCCTCGCGCACGACGGGGAGACCGCCGCGGCTCGGGAGCTCGACCGCCTGGCCGCGCTCTTCGGACGGGACAGCGTGCAGGTGGAACTGGTCGACCACGGGCAGCCGCAGGACACCGTGACCAACGACATCCTGGCCGGCCTCGCCGAGCGCGCCGGGTTGCCGGTGCTGGCGACCAACAACGTGCGCTACGCCCGTCCATCGGATTTCCGGCTGTTCTCGGCACTGTCGGCCGTGCGCGCCCAACGCAGCCTCGACGACATGGACGGCTGGCTTCCCGCCGGACCCACCCGGCACCTGCGGAGCGGTTCCGAAATGGCCCAACGGTTCCGCCGCTACCCGAATGCTGTGGCGGGCACAGTTCCCCTGGCCGATGAACTGGCCTTCTCCCTGCGCCGGGCCAGGCCCCGGCTACCCCAGCAGCACGTCCCAGACGGGCACACCCCGATGAGTTGGCTGCGCGAACTGGTCTGGGCCGGCGCCGAGCGGGCCTATCCGGGCTACAACGCCAACGTGCGGGATCGACTGGAAAAGGAGCTGGCCGTGATCGAGGCCAAAGACTTCCCCGGCTACTTCCTCATCGTGCACGACATCGTCCAGTTCGCCCGCGGGCGCGGCATCCTCTGCCAGGGGCGCGGCTCCGCCGCGAACTCGGCGGTCTGTTTTGTCATCGGGATCACCGCCGTCGACTCGATCTTCTACCGCCTCCCTTTCGAAAGGTTCCTGTCCAGCCTGCGCGAAGAAGAACCCGACATCGACGTCGACTTCGACTCCGACCGGCGCGAAGAAGTGATCCAGTACGTGTACGAACGCTACGGACGGCAGAACGCCGCCCAGGTCGCCAACGTCATCACGTACCGGCCCAAATTCGCCGTGCGCGACATGGCCAAGGCGCTGGGTTACAGCACCGGCCAACAGGACGCCTGGTCCAAACAGGTGGAACGTTGGGGCGGCACCGTCAGCAGCGCCGACCACGACATCCCGGAGCAGGTCACCGACCTTGCCGGGCAGGTGCTGGGCTTCCCCCGCCACCTCGGCATCCACTCCGGGGGCATGGTGCTCACCGACCGCCCGGTCGGCGAGGTCTGTCCGATCGAACACGCCCGCAAAGAGAACCGCACCGTTCTGCAGTGGGACAAGGACGACTGCGCCTGGATGGGGCTGGTGAAGTTCGACCTGCTCGGACTGGGGATGCTCGCCGCCCTGCAGTACACCTTCGACCTCGTCACCGAGTCCCTGGGCGAGACCTGGACGCTCGGCAGCATCCCCCGCGAAGAGGCGGGTGTGTACGACATGCTCTGCCGCGCCGACTCCATCGGCGTGTTCCAGGTCGAGAGCCGGGCCCAGATGGGAACTCTCCCCCGCCTGCAACCGCGCCGGTTCTACGATCTGGTCGTCGAGATCGCCCTCATCCGGCCGGGCCCCATCCAGGGCGGTGCGGTGCATCCGTACATCCGGCGGAAGCTCGGCCAGGAACCGGTCACCTACCTGCACCCCAAGCTCGAACCCGTTCTGGAGCGCACGCTCGGGGTGCCCCTGTTCCAGGAACAGCTCATGCAGATGGCCATGGCCGTTGGCGGATGCAGCGGCGAGGACGCCGACCTGCTGCGCCGGGCCATGGGGTCCAAGCGCGGTGTCGAGAAGATCTCCACCCTGCGGGCCACCCTGTACGAGGGCATGGCCGGAAACGGCATCACGGGCGACCTGGCCGACGAGATCTACGAGAAGATCGAGGCCTTCGCCAACTTCGGCTTCGCCGAGAGCCATTCCATCAGCTTCGCCCTGCTGGTCTACGCCAGCGCCTGGCTCAAACTGCACTACCCCGGAGCGTTCCTGGCCGCCCTCTTGCGCGCCCAACCCATGGGTTTCTACTCGCCTCAATCGCTCGTGGCGGATGCCCGCCGGCACGGCGTGCAGGTGCTGCGGCCGGATGTGCAGCTCTCGGGTGTGTCCGCCGGCCTGGAGCGGGCGGCCGATCCCTGGCAAGGCGGCGGCCGGGAGGCGTGCCTGGACCCCGAGCAACCATCGGTTCCCGAGTACGACCGGAGCCGACCGGTCGAGGACCTGGCCCACCGGCGGGACGGCGGCTGGGCGGTGCGGCTCGGCCTGGCCGAGGTCCGCTCCATCGGTACGAAGGTCGCCGAGCGGATCGTGGCGGAGCGGGGACGTTTCGGCCCGTACCGGTCGATGAACGATCTGGCCCGGCGGGCCGGCCTGTCCGCAGAGCAGCTCGAATCCCTGGCCACGGCCGGTGCGTTCGAGGGTCTGGGGCTCGAGCGTCGGCAGGCGTTGTGGAGCGCCGGCGAGGCCGCTCACGACACCGACGCGCACCTCGCCGGTTCGGTCGAGATGGTGCAGCCGCCGCTCCTGGCCCTGATGACCCCCGTTGAACAGGTCGCCTACGACCTGTGGGCCACCGGGGTCTCCACGGACGACCATCCGATCCGCCACGCCCGGGCCGCGCTCGACGCCCGCGGCGCCGTGCCCGCAGACCGGCTGGCCCGCGCCGAGAACGGCCGGCGGATCGAGGTCGGCGGCATCGTCACGCACCGCCAGCGGCCCGCGACGGCCAACGGGGTCACCTTCATCAACCTCGAAGACGAGACCGGCAATGTCAACGTCGTGGTCAGCGTGGGAGTCTGGAACCACTTCCGGCGCATCGCCCGGGAATCTCCGGCCCTGATGATCCGGGGAATCCTGGAGCGCTCCCCCGAGGGCGTCGTCAACCTGATCGCCGACCGGTTCGAAACGCTCACCGTGGCGGCCCACACGTCGTCGCGAGACTTCCGCTAGCGTCGATCCAGTGACTGATGACCGCTACTCGAATGACGTGCTCGCCGACGGATGGCGGGAGGCCGGCCGCCGGGTCGTGCCGCAGCAGGAGGCCGTGCGCGACCTCGTCGTGGAGGAGGTCGCCACGGGGTTCTGCGGCGCAGTGATCCGGGTGGAGAAGAAGGTCGTCACCCTGGAGGACAGGTTCGGCAAGCTCCGCCTCTTCCCCCTCGGCGCCGGTTTTCTGCTCGACGGTGAACCCGTGGTCCTCGTGGCGCCCCGCGCGAGCGCTCCGGCCGGCCGCGGGCGCACCGCGTCGGGGTCCCTCGCGGTGGCCGATGCCCCGGCTCGGGTGGCCAGGGCCAGCCGGATCTTCGTGGAGGGCCGGCACGATGCCGAGCTCGTGGAGAAGGTCTGGGGCGCTGACCTGCGCATCGAGGGTGTCGTCGTCGAGTACATCGAGGGCGTGGACAACCTCGCCGAGCTGCTCGCCGAGTTCAAGCCGGGCCCGACACGCCGGGTGGGCGTTCTCGTCGACCACCTGGTCCCGGGTTCCAAGGAGAGCCGGATCGCCGAGGCCGTCGCCCGTGGGCCGCACGGGCGACACGTTCTCGTGGTCGGCCATCCGTACGTGGACGTGTGGCAGTCGGTCAAGCCCGCCCGGCTGAATCTGACGGCCTGGCCGCAGATTCCCCGCAGCATCGAATGGAAGCACGGTATCTGTCAGGCACTGGGCTGGCCGCACGAGGACCAGGCCGATATCGCCCGTGCGTGGCAGCGGATCCTGGGCCAGGTACGCACCTATGCCGACCTCGAACCGGCGCTGCTGGGCCGGGTGGAGCAGCTCATTGATTTCGTCACCGTCGATTGATCCGGCGCATCCGTAACATTTGGGCATTTCGGCCAGAATTCGTAACACTTTGATCCTTTTTTGGCACAGATCTCCACGGGGACCGAGCGATGTGGGCTAGTGTGGACGAAGTAGTTGTAGTGCTTGCACGTCTAAAAAACGTATGGACTTCGGTCGGTACGGGCTTATTCCTTTCGGAAGCGGACGACGAATACCGCGACGAACGGCCTCGAAAGTCGGGGCCTTTCTAACACTCCTGGAGGAGTTTCATAATGGCAACAGGTACCGTGAAATGGTTCAACGCTGAAAAGGGCTTCGGATTCATCGCTCCCGACGACGGAAGCGCCGATGTCTTCGCGCACTACTCTGCGATCGCTTCGAACGGCTACAAGTCGCTCGACGAGAACCAGAAGGTCGAATTCGAGGTCACCCAGGGCCCCAAGGGTCCCCAGGCTGAGAACATCCGCGCCCTCTAAATAGAGCCGCGTCAGCTCAACATAAGCTGCGATAACGCCCCCGCTTCGGCGGGGGCGTTATTTTTTAACTCCCGGCAACACACCTGGTCCCCATGCGGGCATCTGCACCCGGTGTGCCGGGTGCAGGTGTCCGAACGGGGACCGTGGGGGCGCGGTTCTCGCCGGGGTGCGGGCGCCGTGGGGTTACTACTTGACCAGGTCCTGCCAGCCGTCGCCGTCCACGTACTCGAAGATCAGGTTGGTCTCCGTGTGGGCAACCGCCGGATGCTCGGCCAGGTGCTCGAGCACGAAGTCACGCAGGTCCGAGGCATCCGCAGCCGCTACGTGCAGCAGGTAGTCGTCGGCGCCGGCGGTGTGGAACAGGCCGATCACGCCGGGCCAGTGCGGAGCGGCACTGCGGAAGTCGTCGATCTGTTCGCGGGCGTGCTTGGCCAGGCGCACCGAGATGAGCGCCTGCAGCGACGCCCCGAGGGCGGCCAGGTCGATGTTCGCCCGGTATCCGCGGATGTGGCCCAGCTGCTGCAGCCGCCGCAGCCGGAGCGACACCGTCGACTCGGCCACGCCGATCTCGGCGGCCAGGGCGGCACCCGATGCCCGGGCGTTGACCGAAAGTGCGCGGAGCAGCGCCCGATCCACCCGGTCCAGGTCGGCTTTCTTGGAATCCATACACGCTCTCTTTCGTTGCGCGCCAGTTTATCGACCATTCTTCGACGTCAACAGCTCCCCCTGCATCAACTGCGTCACAACTGGGTTTCGGTCGGATTTCGCCGCCCCTTCTGCGATCCGGCCCTCCGGCCGGCAGGTCAGCTGCGACCGAGGCGCTGCCGGAGCAGGTCGATGCGTTTCTGGATCTGGGTGACGCTGGCCTGGGCCACGGCTGGACCACCGCACAGTCGGCGCAGCTCCGCGTGCACCATGGCGTGCGGCTCCCCCGAGAGCTTCGACCACATTCCCACGAGGCTGCCCAGCAGCGTCCGCTGCTCCTTGAGCGTGCGATAGAGCGGAATGGGCTCCGGAGGTGCCCCTTCCACCGCGGCGGCGGCGGTGCGGCGCTCGGAGCCCCGCTTGGACTGCTTCTGCTGACGCTGGCGCAGGAGCTCGGACACCTGCTCGGGTTCGAGCAAACCGGGGATGCCGATGAAGTCGAATTCCTCGTCGGTGCCGGGCTCGGCGAGCTCGCCGTACTCGTCGCCGTTGAACATCACCATGTCGAAGGTCGCCTGGGAGTCCAGCGCCTGCCAGGTGAATTCCTCGCCGAGTTCGTCGGACGCCTTCTCGGTCTTGTTCGCGGCCGCCACCATGGCGTCCTCGGGGTTGTACATGCCGTCGTCGCCGTCGTCCCGGTTACTGCGGTCGAGCGCGTGGTCGCGCTCCAGCTCCATGGCGTTGGCCAGGCTCAACAGACCGGGCACATTGGGCAGGAAGATCGACGCGGTCTCACCGCGACGGCGGGCGCGCACGAAACGGCCGATGGCCTGCGCGAAGAACAGTGGGGTCGACGCGCTCGTGGCGTAGACGCCCACGGCAAGCCGCGGCACGTCCACACCTTCGGACACCATCCGCACCGCGACCATCCAACGCCGGGTGTTGTGCGAGAACTCGTCGATCCGGTCGCTGGACTCCTTCTCGTCGGAGAGCACCACAGTGGCCGGCTCTCCGGAGATCTCCTCGAGGATTGCGGCGTAGGCGCGGGCCGTGGTCTGGTCGGTCGCGATCACCAGGCCGCCGGCATCCGGGATGCCGTGCCGCACCTCGGTGAGGCGGCTGTCGGCGGCCCGCAACACGGCGGGGATCCACTGCCCACTGGGCTCGAGGGCCGTTCGCCAGGCTTGCGAGGTGATGTCCTTGGTGTTGCCCTCGCCGAGCTTGGCTTCCATCTCGTCGCCGGCCCGGGTGCGCCACTTCATATGACCGGCGTAGACCATGAACATGACGGGGCGCACCACGCCGTCCTCCAGGGCGCGACCGTAGCCGTAGTTGTAGTCGCTCTGGGAGAGGCGGATGCCGTGCTTGTCGGGCAGATAGGTCACGAACGGGATGGGCGAGGTGTCCGAGCGGAACGGGGTTCCGGTCAACGAGAGGCGCCGGGTGGCCGGATCGAAGGCTTCCCGGATCGCGTCGCCCCAGCTCAGGGCGTCGCCGCCGTGATGCACCTCGTCGAGGATCACGAGCGTGCGGCTGGCCTGGGTGAGTTCGCGGTGCAGCGCGGCGCGGGTCGCGACCTGGGCGTAGGTCACGGCGATGCCGTGGAAGTGGCTGCCGTAGCGGCCATGCGCGTTCTTGAAGCCGGGGTCGAGCCGGATGCCGGCGCGGGCGGCGGCATCCGCCCACTGGCGCTTGAGGTGCTCGGTGGGGGCGACGACGGTGATCCGGTCGATCACCCGGCGCGCCCGGAGCTCGGCGGCCAGGCGCAGGGCGAAGGTGGTCTTGCCTGCCCCGGGGGTGGCGGCGGCGAGGAAGTCGCGCGGCTGGTGTTGGAAGTACGCCTCGAGGGCCTCGGCCTGCCAGGCCCGCAGCTTGCTGGCGGTACCCCAGGCGGCTCGTTCGGGGAAGGACGGCGAGAGGTGCTCGGCGGCGCTGGTGCCGGCCGGGCCGCGGGCCGGCCCGTACACGGGCGGCGTGTCGACGACCTCGGCCAGGAAACTGCCGGCCGGGGCGCCGCCGGACCACTGGGGATCGGAGGAGGGCGGGAGGAACAATCCGGGTTCAGTGGTCTCCCGATGCGAGGGTTCCCGGAAAGCGGATCCGAAATCAGGTGGAGTAGTCACTTCATAAGAACTTACCAACTCGCGCCGACATTCGCCCGACGGGGCAGAATGAATGCATGACGAAGCAGCAGCACCCGTGGTCCCGCTACGTCGCGATCGGCGACTCGTTCACGGAGGGGGTCGGCGATCCCGAACCGGCCAGCCCGGGCGGCAACCGCGGCTGGGCCGACCGGGTCGCCGAGATGCTCAGCCTGGGCTCCGACGACTTCGCCTACGGCAATCTCGCCGTGCGCGGCAAGCTGATGAACCAGATCCTCGCCGAGCAGGTGCGCCCGGCCCTTGACCTGCGCCCGGACCTCATCACCATCTCGGCCGGCGGCAATGACGTGCTCCGGCCCGGCAGCGACCCGGATGCGATCGCGGCGCGGTTCGACGAGGCCGTCACCCTGCTCGGCTCGGAGGGAGCCACGGTTGTGGTCTTCACCGGCGTCGACGTGCGCTTCTCCCCCGTGCTCCGGGGGCTGCGTGGCAAGGTGGCCATCTACAACGAGAACATCCGGGCCGTCGCGGCCGCGCACGACGCTATCGTGGCCGACATGTGGTCGTTGACCGAGACCCAGGATGCCCGCATGTGGGCGCCGGACCGACTGCACCTCAACCCGCTCGGGCATCACACCGTGGCCCGGATGGTGCTGGACGTGCTGAACGTCGCGAATCCGCTCGAGCCCCTGGTGCCCGAGCCCATGCCGGGCATCACCTGGCGCCAGGCCCGCACCGAAGACCTCGCCTGGGCGCGGGAGTACCTGGTGCCGTGGGTGTTGCGCCGGGTGCGGCACCAGTCCTCCGGCGACTACATCCTGCCCAAGCGACCGGCGGTTGAACCGGTCACCCGGTTGGACGAGCCGGAAGAACCCGCGCGGAAGATCGGTTAGACCCCGCGCCAGGGTGGACGCGACAGGCTGAGGTCAGACCTGGCCGGGGTGGGTCCAGCGCCAGAACGGGCCGGGATCGGTGATCGTGGTGTCGAGGACCAGCGGCACCGAGACGGTGGCGCTGCCGACGGTCACGTCGACGCTGCCGACGGTGTCGCCCTCGGAGCCCACGGTGAGGGGCTCGACCTCGACGTCGGTGTTCACCGGGGTGTCGGACCACAGCACGGCGGACTGGGAGCTCTCGGCCACGGCCTGCCCTGACTGGCCCCACGGCGTCGTGTAGCTGCCGTAGACGGTCCCCTCCTCCACGAGGGTCACCTGACGGAATCCGGGGCTCACACTGGCGATGAGGGTGCGGACGGTCTTGTTCAGCTCGGGGTGCGTGTCCCCGCCGAGCACGACGCCGACGAGGGTGACCGTCGTGTCCCCGACCGGGACCTCGACGGCGAAGAGCAGGCAGGCGCCGGCCTCGTCGGTGGTTCCGGTCTTGATGCCGTCGACTCCGTCGACGCCGAGCAGCTTGTTCGTGTTCGTGACGGTTCCCACGGTGGGGATCTCTGCGGAGGGCATGGCCACGATCGAGGGCAGCACGGGGTCGGCCATGACCAGCTTGCCGATGGCCACCAGGTCGGCGGGACTGCTGACGCTCTGGGCGGAGATGCCGCTGGTGTCGGCGACGGTGGTGCCGGTCAGGCCGTGCTCGCTGAGGTAGGCGGAGGCCGCGGCCAGGTAGGCGTCGACGGAACCGAATGCCCACACGGCCAGCGAGACGCTGTAGTTGTTCGCCGACGGGATGAGCATTGTCTCCAGGGCCTGACGTTGCGTGAGCACCATCCCGGCGGAAACCGGGGCCACTGAGCCGTTCTCGGCGACGGCGTCGTAGTAGATGTCGACGTCGGTGTCGGTGAAGGTGATGGCGGGTCCTTCCTCGTCGCCGGTGAGAGGCTTGGCGTCGAGGATGACCAGCGCGGTGACCATCTTGGTGATGCTGGCGATGGGCACAGAGGACTGGTCTCCGCTGCTGCCCAGCACGCCGTCGAAGCCGACGGCTCCGATCGCTCCGGCACCCTGCGACGGCCAGGTGGGTGTCGCCGCCGCCTGCGTGAGTGCAGCGGGCTCGCTGACGCTCGCGTCCAGTGCGGACACGGGCGCGAGGCCCGTGCTGGTGAGGTAGACGGCGGACGCGAGCACCACGGCGAGAGCACCGAAGAAAGCGAGTCGCCGACGGCGGTAGACCTGGCGTCGGGTGGGAGACATCCGTCGATTCTAACGACGAGAAGTGTCCGGGCGGCGCAGCGGGGCCGCGCGCCCCGAAGCGGCCTACACGCGCAGGGCGTACAGGGCGACGGCGCTGGCGGAGGCCACGTTGAGCGAATCCACGCCGTGCAGCATCGGGATCGTCACGATGGTGTCCGCCGCGGACAGGGCGTGACGGCTCAGCCCGTCACCCTCGGTGCCGAGGACGATGGCGACCCGTTCCGGCGGCTGCCGGGCGAAGACGTCGAGGGAGACGGCGTCGTCGGCCAGGGCGAGGGCGGCCAGGTGGAAGCCGTTATCGTGCAGCACCGGCGTCGCCTCGGACCATTCCGGAAGCCGTGTCCACGGCACCTGCAGTACCGTTCCCATGCTCACGCGGACGCTCCGGCGATAGAGCGGGTCGGCGCACCGGGGAGTGATCAGCACGGCGTCGGCGCCCAGCCCGGCCACTGACCTGAAGATCGCCCCCACGTTGGTGTGGTCGACGATGTCCTCGAGGATCACGATGCGCCGGGCGCCCCGGATGATGTCGGCCACCGACTGCAGGTCGGGGCGGTGCATGGCCGCGAGGGCGCCACGGTGCAGGTTGTACCCGGTGAGCTGTTCGAGCAGGGCGGCGGTCCCCACGTAGATGGGCACGTCGGGCCAGTCCTTCAGGAGCCGGGTGGCGTCGGGCAGCCACTGCTCCTGCACGAGAACCGAGCGCGGACGGTGGCCGGCGTCGAGGGCGCGGCCGATCACCTTGGCCGATTCGGCGATGTACAGGCCGTTCGCCGGTTCGCTCACCCGGCGCAGGGCCACATCGGTCAGCCGGGAGTAGTCGGCGAGTCCCGGCTGGTCGAGGTCGGTAATCGGGACGATCTGCACGGCGGAGGCCGCCTTTCCGGGAATGTTCTGCTGTGTGGGAGGTTCTCATCGGGCCGTTGTGCGGGCCGCGCCTCCGCGAACCGTAACACAGCCGAAAACTGACCAGTTTAGACTCAGAGGACATCTCTGCCGCGCCAGGGCCCCTCCGGGCGCCGGTGGCGACGACGTGATGAGGATGGAGCACGATGACGGCCGAGACTGTCCTGACGACACCGGCGGTAGCCGGGAAAGACCTCGACGCGATTGCCGCGATCCTGCGCGGTCGCCGCACCGCCGTCCTGACCGGCGCCGGCGTGAGCACGGACTCGGGCATCCCGGACTACCGGGGTGCGGGCGCACCCGTGCGGGTGCCGATGACCTTCCAGACCTTCCTGGCCGACGAGCGGGCCCGCAAACGGTACTGGGCCGGCAGCCACCTCGGCTGGCACCGCTTCCGGGCGGCCGAGCCGAACCTCGGCCACCGCTCCCTCGTGGCCCTGGAGGACGCCGGACTCGTCAGCGGGGTCGTCACCCAGAACGTCGACGGCCTGCACACCAGGGCCGGGTCCCGGCACGTCGTGGACCTGCACGGCTCCATGGACCTGGTGGTCTGCCTCTCCTGCGGACAGGCCTTCGGCCGGGACAGCATCGCCGCCCGGCTCGAGGCACACAACCCGGTTCTCGCCGACCCCGACCAGGTGGAGATCGCCCCGGACGGCGACGCGATCGTGGTCGACATCGACGACTTCGTCGTTCCGGACTGTTCGGTGTGCGGCGGCCTGCTCAAGCCCAATGTGGTCTTCTTCGGCGAGCTCGTTCCGACGGGCAAGTTCACGGCCGCGTCGGCGCTGGTGCGGGCGGCGGATGCCCTGATCATCGCCGGTTCGTCGCTGGCGGTGAACTCCGGGATCCGGTTGCTCGAACTGGCCAGGCGCCGCAAGCTGCCCATTGTGGTGATCAACCGCGGTGTGACCAAGGGCGACGGCCGTGCGCAGATCAAGCTGGAGGCGGGCACGTCGGAGACCTTCGCGGGACTGGTGACCAGGCTGATCGAGTCATGACCAGGCTCGCGATCGTGCGGCACGGCCAGACCGACTGGAACCTGCAGACCCGCATCCAGGGCAGCACCGACATCCCGCTGAACTCCACGGGCCGCGCGCAGGCCGCGGAGACCGGCCTGCGGCTCAGCACCGCACGGTGGGATGCCATCGTCACCAGTCCGCTGCTCCGGGCGCACGAGACCGCCCGGATCATCGCCGGTGAGCTGGACCACGCCGCCCCCGTGGTCGTCCCCGAGCTGACCGAACGCCACCACGGGGAGATCGAGGGGCTCACGTTCGCCGAGCGCCAGCACCGGTTCCCGGACGGTTCCCGGGTGCCAGGGTTGGAGAGCCGGCAGGCCGTGCTGGACCGTGTGCTGCCCGCTCTTGAACGCGTCGCCCTGGCCTACGCCGGCCAGGAGGTGATCGTGGTCTGCCACGGCGGGGTCATCGGAACGCTGGTGCGCTACGCGACCAACGGGGAACGCCCGGCGGCCGGTGAGCTGATCCCGAACGGGTCGGTGCACGATTTCCGTTGGCAGGACGGCCGGCTGGTGCTCGAACGCTTCGTGTCGGTGCGCTGACTCCTGCCGCCGGGTGCGGCGGGCCCGCTCAGTCGCGCCGGTTCGCCGCCCTGGTGCCCTGCAGTACCCGGAGGAGACGCTCGGCCGAGCCGGCCCAGGTGAAGCGTGCGGCCTGCAGGACCGAGAGCCCTGATCGACGGGCCCACTCCCCCGGCTGCTCGAGGGCGAGCACCGCCGCCGCAACGGCGTCGGGGTCGCGTGGGGCCACGTAGCTCGCCGCGTCGCCGCCGATCTCCCGGAAAATGGGGATGTCGCTGACCACGACGGGGATGCCGAGGCCCATGGCCTCCACCAGCGGGATGCCGAACCCTTCGTCGAGGGAGGCGCTCACCAGCGCGGTCGCGCCGGCCAGCAACGCCACGTACTCGTCGTCGCTGACCCCGTTGTGGAACACCAGGGTCGCCTGCGGGGCGAGGGCGCTGAGGCGGGCCCGTTCGTCGTCGCTCACCCGGCTGAGCAGGTGCAGCTCGTAGCCGGGCAGGGCCGCCGCGGCGCGCACCAGGGTGTCCACGTTCTTGTACGGCATGAACGAACCCATGTAGATCAGCCGCTTCGCGGCGGGTTCGGTCCGGGCCGCCAGGCCGTCGGGGTGCGTCACGGCATCCGCCGCATTGGGTACAACAGAAACGGGCCGCCGGGTGAGGCGGTGCCTGGCGATCAGCTCCCCGGTGGTCTCCGACACCGTCACCACGCCGTCCGACCGGTTCAGGAGCAGGCGTTGCGGCGTCCAGGACAGGTGGTACAGCCGCCAGAGCAGGCGGATGGCGGCGGAGAACTCCCGCGGAGGTGTGCGGTTGCGGTAGTAGATCAGGTCGTGCACCGTGAGCACCAGACGGTACCGGCGGCCCCACGATCCCATGGTCTGCATGGGGCTGAACACGATGTCGGGCTTCAGCCGGTTCACGGTCAGGGCGACGAGGGGCTCGAGCGCGCTCGTGGGCGAACGCACGAGCTGCCAGGGCAGGTCGGGCAGCAGGGCCAGCTGACGGTGGTCGCTGATCAGCATGGTGACCGGGTGCAGGCGGCCGAGTTCGGTGACCAGGCCCGCCGTGTAGCGGCTGATGCCGTCGTGCCGGTCGGTCCGCGTGTAGCGGCAGTCGAAGACGATGCGCAGGGAACGCTCGGGTGCGGCGGTCATGCCGGCGTCACCGCCAGGAAACGGCGCAGCGCGCGCGCGGCGGCCTCCGGGACCTCGTAGTGGATGAGGTGGCCCACGCCAGGCAGCACCTCGAGCTGCGCGTCGGCGAACTGGGTGACCAGCCGCTCCTGGGCGGCCACGGGGGTGATGTCATCCTTGTCGGCAGCGATCAGCAGCGTGCGGGTGGGGATGGCGGACGCGTATTCGCTGACATCGTGGCTCACCGACGCCCGGAACGCCTCGAGCACCACGGTGCGGTCGGCGAAGGCGGAGAAGTAGCGGTCGTGCTGATTGTGGATCCAGCGTCGCCGTTGGCGGTTGCGGGTCTTGGCCATGGTGATGCTCATCACCCGCACGATCACCCGGTTCCGCAGCAGGCCGAAGCCGAGGCGCTCGGGCAACTTGGCGGCCAGCCAGTAGTAGAAGACGGCGAGCCGGGTCAGGATGCCGCGCGGCCCGGAGAGTGCCGGTGCGGCGATCGGGTTCACCAGGACCAGGTCCTGGGCGGGCAGGCCTGCCGGAGCGGCCGCGGCGGCCGCGACGACGATCGATCCGAACGAGTGACCGAGCACCACGAGCCGGCCGGGGACCGCCAGGACGCGCAGGAACTCCGCCAGCCAGGCGGCGTAGCTCTCGATCGTGTGCGGCAGGGCCGCGAAGGCCGAGGATTCGCCGAAACCGGGCAGGTCGGGTGAGACGATCCGCAGGCCGTTCAGCTGCGCGACCACGGCTTCGAGGCCGTGGTGGTCTCCCCGGAAGCCGTGCACCAAGACGACCGTCGTCGGGGATTCGGGGTCGCCGTACTCCCAGTACCGGGTGTCGCTGCCGAGCACCGTGACGGTGGCGGCGCGGGCGTCCATCTGGCTGAGCAGGTCGGCGAAAGGCGAGGGAACGATCATCCGTCCCAGTTTAGGGCGGCGACGTGCACGAGGCTGGACAGAACCCGTGCCGATCGACTTAGACTCGGTCACATCTGCACCATCCACAGCCGCCGCTGACCGGAAGGAACGCCGTGAGCTTCACCGCACCGATCCAACTCCCCGGGTTGACCCTGGATCCGCGCTGGTACCGGCGCGCGGTGTTCTACGAGGTCATGGTCCGCTCCTTCGTGGACAGCAACGCGGACGGCGCCGGCGATCTGTCCGGGCTCATCTCGAAGCTGGACTACCTGCAGTGGCTGGGCATCGACGCGCTGTGGATCCCGCCGTTCTTCACGTCACCGTTGCGGGACGGCGGCTACGACGTGGCCGACTACCGATCGATCCTGCCCGAATTCGGCACGCTCGACGAGTTCAAGGAACTGGTGACGAAGGCCCACGAGCGCAATATGCGCATCGTGATCGACCTGCCGTTGAACCACACCTCCGACCAGCACCAGTGGTTCCAACAGTCGCGGAAGGAACCCGACGGTCCGTTCGGCGATTTCTACGTGTGGAACGACACCGATGACAGATACCCCGACATCCGCATCATCTTCACCGACACCGAGGAGTCGAACTGGGCGTTCGATTCCGTTCGGCGGCAGTTCTACTTCCACCGGTTCTTCTCGCATCAGCCCGACCTCAACTACGAGAACCCGGCGGTGCACGAGGCGATCCTGGACGTCATGCGGTTCTGGCTGGAGATGGGGGTGGACGGATTCAGGCTGGACGCGATCCCCTACCTCTACGAGTCCGACGAGGGCAATGGGGAGGGCGAACCGCCCACGCACGAGTTCATCAAACGGTTGCGCTCCCTGATCGACCGCGAGTATCCGGGACGCATCCTGCTCGCCGAGGCCAACCAGTGGCCGCGTGAGGTCGCCGCCTTCTTCGGCACCGAAGAGGAACCGGAATGCCACATGGCGTTCGATTTTCCGGTGATGCCCCGCATCTTCTATTCGCTGCGCTCCCAGCGGGCCGGCGAGCTGACCCGCGTGCTCTCGGAGACCACGGACATCCCGGAGGGCGCCGGGTGGGCGGTGTTCCTGCGCAACCACGACGAGCTCACCCTGGAGATGGTCAGCGAGGAGTACCGGCAGGCCATGTACGGCTGGTACGCCTACGATCCCCGGATGCGGGCGAATATCGGTATCCGGCGCCGGCTCGCACCGCTCCTGGACAACTCGCGGTCCGAACTCGAGTTGGCCCACGCGCTGCTGTTCTCGCTGCCGGGCAGCCCGTTCCTCTACTACGGCGACGAGATCGGCATGGGCGACAACATCTGGCTGCCCGACCGGGACAGTTCGCGCACGCCCATGCAGTGGACCCCGGACCGCAACGGCGGCTTCTCCTCCGCTGATCCGGGGAAGCTGTACCTGCCGGTCGTGCAGTCGCTGGTGTACAACTACGCGCAGACGAACGTGGAATCCCACCTCGCCCAATCCGGGTCTCTCCTGCACTGGATCCGGAACGTGATCTATGTGCGCAAGGGTCACCCCACGTTCGGGCTCGGCACGATGCGGGTGCTGGCAACCGACCACGAGTCGATTCTGGCTTTCGTGCGCGAGTATGCCGGCTCGGGGTCGAGCTTCGGCGACCAGCCGGAGACCCTGCTGTGCGTGTTCAGCTTCGCGCACAACCCGGTGGCATTCCGGATCGAGGCGCCCGATCTGGCGGGCACACGGCTGTACGACATCTTCGGCGGGGCGGTGTTCCCCTCGTTCGATGAGAACGGCGTGCTCACGCTGACCCTCGGCGCGCAGAGCTTCTACTGGCTGCACTGCGGGTGACGGCCGTCACGCGCGCTAGACCACGCGCGCTGACCGCACGCGTTAAACAACACAGGGCGACCAGCCGAAGCCGGTCGCCCTGAAGCGTGTTGGAAGGGTCGGACTACTTGCCGAAGCCCTTGTACCGCGAGTTGAACTTCTCGACGCGTCCAGCGGAGTCCATGATGCGCTGCTTGCCCGTGTAGAACGGGTGCGACTCGGAGGAGATTTCCACGTCGATGACCGGGTACGTGGTGCCGTCTTCCCACTCGATGGTCTTCGAGCTGGAGACCGTCGAACGGGTAAGGAACGTCGCACCCGACGCGAGGTCGCGGAAGACCACGGGAGCGTATGTGGGGTGAATGTCAGACTTCATGGAGACTTCCTTGTTGCGTGTCGATGGGTGGGTTCTGGCTCGCCGGTTGCGGCAGAAAAGTATTCCGGTCTTAAGGACCAGCTATGGAGTTTAGCAGAATCTGAGGGCCTCGGGTGGCCGACGCCCTGGAGGGCTCAGATTGCCCGGGCGGAGAAGCGTCCGTCGGTCTCGGTCAGCTCGATGGGCAGGCCGAACGCGCGGGTCAGGGTGTCCGAGGTGAGGGACTCCGCCAGCGGGCCGGCGCTGACGACGCTGCCGCCGGACAACAGCAGCACGTGGGTGAATCCGCGCGGGATCTCTTCCACGTGGTGGGTGACCATGATGATGGCCGGGGAGTTCGGTTCGCTCGCGAAGCCGCTCAGCAGGCGGAGCAGTTCTTCCCGGGCGCCGAGGTCGAGGCTCGCGGCGGGTTCGTCGAGAAGCAGGATCTCGGGGTCGGTCATGATCGACCGGGCGATCTGCACGCGCTTCTGTTCGCCGTCGCTCAGGCTGCCGAACTTGCGGTCGGCCAGGTGGTCGAGTTTCCATTCGGTGAGCACCCGCTGTGCGCGGCGCTCGTCGATCTCTTCGTACTCCTCGTTCCAGCGGCCGGTGACCGAGTAGGCCGCCGTCATGACGACGTTGAGCACGGTCTCGTTGGCCGGCACCCGGCGGGCCATGGCGGTGGAGGCGAAGCCGATCCGCGGACGCAGCTCGAACAGGTCGCTGCCGCCGATGGGCTCCTCGAGCACCTCGGCGGTACCGGAGGACGGGTGCATGAGCGCGGCGGCGATCTGCAGTGTCGTGGTCTTCCCTGCACCGTTCGGTCCGAGGATGACCCAGCGCTGATCGCTGTCTACACTCCAATCCACTGAGTCGAGGATGGTTGTGCCACCCCGGACGACGGAGACTCCGGTGAAGTGAAGAACGTTGACCATGCACCCATGTTATCGGGCGGCGCTGGGCCCCTCGGTCACGCTAGAGCAGTGCGGCGTAAATCTCCCGCGTGCTCGCGGCGATCTGGCCCCAGCTGAACATCTCCTCGGCCCGGACCCGGCCGGCGCGGCCCATCCGGGCGGCCAGATCGGGGTCGGCGAGCACCTCGGTGAGTGTGCGGGCCAGATCGGCGACGAAGACCGCGGGGTCGGTCGGGGTGCCCGTCCCGTCGCTGAGCTGGTCGATGGGGACCAGCCGGCCGGTGACGCCATCCGCAACGACCTCGGGGATGCCGCCGGTGGCGGTGCCTACCACGGGCAGGCCGCACGCCATGGCTTCGAGGTTGACGATGCCGAGAGGCTCGTAGACCGAGGGGCAGACGAAGACCGTGCCGGCCGTGAGCACGGCGGAGAGCTCGTGCTGCGGCAGCAGCCGGTCGATCCAGACGACACCGGATCGTTCTTTTTGCAGGTCTTCGACCAGGCCGGTGACCTCGGCGAGAATGCCGGGCGTGTCAGGGGCGCCGGCGCAGAGCACCAGCTGCACCTCAGGCGGGAGCATCGCGGCTGCGCGCAGGAGGTACGGGAGGCCCTTCTGCCGGGTGATCCGGCCGACGAACACCACCGACGGCCGGTCGGGGTCGATGCCGAGCGCGCGCACCACGTCCGCGTCGGTCGTGGGCTTCCACCGGTCGAGGTCGATGCCGTTGTACACCACGTGCACACGGGACTCGTCCAGGGCGGGATAGCTGCGCAGGATGTCGGCGCGCATGCCTCCGCTCACGGCGATGACGGCGTCGGCGGCTTCGAAGGCGGTCTTCTCGATCCAGCTCGACACGCGGTAGCCGCCGCCCAGCTGCTCGGCCTTCCACGGGCGCAACGGCTCGAGGCTGTGTGCGGTGACCACGTGGGGCACCCCGTGCAGCAGCTTGGCGATGTGCCCGGCCCCGTTGGCGTACCAGGTGTGGGAGTGCACCACATCGGCGCCCTGCACGTCCTGGGCCATCTGCAGGTCGACGCCGAGGGTGGTGAGTGTCGCATTGGCCTCGGCCAGTTCGGCGGGCACGCCGTACGCGAACGTGTCGGCCTCCGTCCGGGGGGCGCCGAAGCACCGCACCGTGACATCGATATCGGAGCGGAGGGCCTTCACTAGCTCGGCGACGTGAACGCCGGCCCCTCCATAGATCTCGGGCGGGTATTCCTTGGTGAGCAGATCGACGCGCATGCAGTAAAACTAGCGCAGGGCGATGGGCGGACACACCCCCGCACGCTGGTCGGAAGCACCGGATGGCCCTAATCTAAAGTTATGAAGGCCCAGAAGATCTTTGGAATCGTTCTCGCAGGCGGCGAGGGAAAACGGCTGATGCCGTTGACCGAAGACCGCGCCAAACCAGCGGTGCCGTTTGGAGGGCATTACCGGTTGATCGACTTCGCATTGTCGAATCTGATCAACTCCGGTGTCACCCAGATCGTCGTCCTGACCCAGTACAAGTCCCACAGCCTCGACCGTCACGTGTCCCAGACCTGGCACGTGTCCGGCGGGCTGTTCAACTCCTACATCGCCTCCGTGCCCGCGCAGCAGCGGCTCGGCAAGCGCTGGTTCAGCGGGTCGGCGGATGCCATCCTGCAGAGCCTCAACCTCATCCACGATGAGAAGCCCGACATCGTCGTCGTGGTCGGTGCCGACCACGTCTACCGCATGGACTTCAGCCAGATGATCCAGGCGCACATCGATTCCGGTGCGCAGGCCACCGTGGCGGCCATCCGGCAGCCCATCGGACTGGCGGACCAGTTCGGCGTCATCGAAGTGGATGCCGCAACGCCGGACCGGATCAGCGACTTCCGGGAGAAGCCCAAGGACGCCATCGGCCTGGCCGACGCGCCGCACGAGGTGTTCGCGTCGATGGGCAACTACGTCTTCAACGCCGACGCGCTGATCGAGGCCGTTCGCCGTGACGGCGAACGCACCGACTCCAGCCACGACATGGGCGGCGACATCGTCCCCGACTTCGTCTCCCGCGGCGAAGCCGGCGTTTACGACCTGCAGCGCAACGAGGTGCCGGGGTCCACCGACCGCGACCGGTACTACTGGCGCGATGTGGGAACCATCGACTCGTTCTTCGAGGCTCACCAGGACCTGATCAGCGCCCTGCCGGTGTTCAACCTGTACAACCAGAGCTGGCCGATCTTCAGCCAGCAGCTGAACTCGCCGCCGGCTAAGTTCGTGCGTGACGCCAAGGGTTCGCTGGGCACCGTGATCGATTCGATCGTCTCGCTCGGGTGCGTGATTTCCGGTGCCCACCTCGAGCGCAGTGTCGTCGGCCCCTGGGCCGTCATCGACTCTGGCGCCCACGTGGTCGACTCGATCGTCTTCGACCGGGTGCAGATCCGGCCGGGCGCCGTGGTGCACCGCGCCATCCTCGACAAGGACGTCATCGTCGCGGAGGGCGCCAACATCGGCGTCGACCGTGACCGTGACCTCGCCCGGGGTTTCAGTGTCACCGAGTCCGGGATCACCGTGGTCGGCAAGGGCGTGCACGTACACCCGTGAACGCCCCAGCTAGGTTCCTCGTCGTCCTGGATGCCGACTCCACCCTGATCGAGAACGAGGTCATCGAGCTCCTCGCTGAGGCGGCCGGTTCCCTCGCCCTCGTGGCCGAGGTGACCGATCGCGCCATGCGCGGCGAACTCGATTTCGCGGAGAGCCTCCGGCAACGGGTCGCCACCCTGGCCGGGTTGTCCACCGACGTCTTCGCCCAGGTGGGCGCCCTGATTCGTCCTACCGCCGGCGTGCACGACCTCATCACTGGTCTGCACGCCGGCGGCAGCCGGATCGGCGTCGTCTCCGGCGGCTTCCACGAGCTCCTCGACCCGCTGGCCGCCAGCCTGGGCCTCGATCACTGGCGGGCCAACCGGCTCGAGGTCGAGGACGGCCACCTCACCGGCAGGCTGTCCGGACCGATCATCGACGCGTCGGCGAAAGCGGCCGCCCTGACCGAATGGGCGGCGGTGGACGGCGTTGACCTCTGCTCCACTGTGGCGGTGGGTGACGGGGCCAACGACCTCACCATGATGCGCATTGCCGGTCTCGGAGTGGCGTTCAATGCCAAGCCCATCGTGCGCCGCTCGGCCGACCTGGTGATCGGCACAACCGACCTCAGCCAGGTACTGCCCCTCCTGGGCCTGCGCGGCTGACCCCGGGCGCGTGCGGCGAACGCACAGAAGAACCGAAGAAGCCCGGCGGGACCACTGGTCCGGCCGGGCTTCCGTCTGTGCGGTGGGGCTGCCTAGTGGCCCATTCCCAGTCCGCCGTCGACGGGGATGACAGCGCCCGAGATGTAGGACGCGTCGTCGCCCGCGATCCAGGTGACCACCCGTGCGACCTCGGCCGGGGAGGCGAAGCGTCCGGCCGGGATGTTCCGCTTGTACTCGGCCTGCTGCGCGTCGGGGAGCTGGGCGGTCATGTCGGTTTCGATGAAGCCGGGAGCGACGACGTTCGCCGTGATGCCCCGGGCGCCGAGTTCGCGGGTGACCGAACGGGCCAGGCCCACGAGTCCGCTCTTCGAGGAGGAGTAGTTGACCTGGCCGGCCGAACCGTAGAGGCCGACAACGCTGGAGATCAGGACGATGCGGCCGAAGCGGGCCTTGAGCATGCCCTTGGAGGCCCGCTTGACCACGCGGAAGGCTCCGCTGAGGTTCGTGTCGATGACGGAGGTGAAGTCCTCTTCGCTCATTCGCATCAGAAGAGTGTCCTTGGTGATGCCGGCGTTGGCCACGACGATCTCGACGGGCCCGTAGGCGGCTTCGATCTCGGTGAACGCCGCATCGATCGAGGCGTAGTCGGTGACGTCGGCACGCACGGTGAGGCTGCCGGCGGGGCCCTCACCGGAGCGGGCCGTGATGGCGACCCGGTGCCCCTGGGCGATGAATTCCTCGGCGATGGCGTAGCCGATCCCGCGGTTGCCTCCCGTTACCAGAACTGTTCGAGCGGTCGCCATGGCGGGGTCCTTTCGGTGAGCATGCCCGCATTCAGCGCGGGCACAGATTCATTCAGCTTAGAGCGTTCCGGGATGTGACCCACGGGGCGGGCAGGGGACGTAGGCTTGTTTCAGAGCGTGGACAGGCGTATTTGGATCCCTGAGCGATGGGCACGATGAAGCAGCAGCAGTCGATCACGACGCTCCCCCCGTCACCGGACGAGGAGCGGCGCAGCCGCATGATCAAGTACACGGTCACCATGGGCATCCGCATGGTGTGCATCGTGTTGATGCTCTTTGTGCACGGATGGTGGCTGCTCGTGTGCGCCCTCGGCGCCATCCTGCTGCCGTACTTCGCCGTCATCGCCGCGAACGTGCACGGTGAGCAACGGACGACACCGGTCCTGCGGCCGGGCGCCATCGTGCTCTCCCGTGCGGAGGCGCCGGACGACAGGGCGGCACGGCCTGACACCGTCACGCCCGACGAGACCGCTCCAGCGGCCGGTGGCGAGGACGCCCGGTGATCGGGTTCGGTGCCGCCCCCGAGACCACCAACTGCTCGCGAGCGGGATGCCGGGAACTGGCGTCCTGGCGCCTGGACTGGCGGAATCCGCGTATCCACGCCGAGGACCGGGTGAAGACCTGGCTGGCCTGTGACGAGCACGTCGACTTCCTCCGGGACTTCCTGTCCACCCGCGACTTCCCGCTACGCGTGAGCCCCCTGGAGGCCACTGAGCGCACCGGGACTGAGCGTACCGGGACTGGGCTGACCGGGACGGAGCTCACATGAGCGGCTGGCGTTTCCTGATCTCCCGGCAGTGGGCCGGCTACCTGGCCCTCACCATCGTGTTCGCCGTCATCTGCTCCGGCCTGGGGGTGTGGCAGCTCGCCCGCCGCGCCGAGGCTCAGGCCGAGATCAGCCGGGTGGAGACGAACTTCGACGCAGAGGCCGTGCCGGTCACCGAGGCCCTTCCGAACCTCGATTCCTTCGAGGAGTCGCAGAAGTGGCTGCCGGTCGAACTCACGGGAACCTACCTCAGGGACGAGGAGATCCTGGTGCGCAACCGCCCGTTGAACATCAACCCCGGTTTCGAGGTGCTCACTCCCCTGCTCTTGAGCGACGGCGATGTGTTCATCGTGAACCGCGGCTGGGTTCCCACCGGTGAAGACCAGAACGCACCGGACTCCGTTCCGGCCGCTCCCACCGGGGAGGTCACCGTGATCGCCCGGCTCAAGCAGGGCGAACCGTCACTGGCCGGGCGCAGTGCCACCGGCAACCAGATCGCCACGATCAACCTGACCGAGATCGCCGAACGGCTCGGCACCGACACCTACACCGGCGCCTACGGCCTGATGAAGTCAGAGGACCCGGCGACAGCCGAGCGTCCGACGGCCGTGACCCGGCCGGTCCGCGACGAGGGACCGCACCTGTCGTACGCGTTCCAGTGGTTCGTGTTCGCCCTGATGGGCTTCATCGGCCTGGGCTGGGCGGCCCGCCAGGAGTACCGCAACATCAACGCTGAGGACCCCGACGAGCGCGTCAGGGCCGCGGACCGGGCCCGCCGCCAAGCGGCCAAACCGCGCAGCGACGCCGACATCGAGGACGAGCTGGTCGACCAGCACTCCTGACCGGCACCGGCCGGCGTGAAACGCCGGCACGCACCGGCCGGGCGTACCGGCAGGGCGTACCGGCCGGTACGGCTAGGCCAGCGTGATGAGGTCCAGGTAGTCCTTGTTCCAGTGGTCCTCGGTGCCGTCGGGCATGATGAGCACCCGCTCGGGGTTGAGCGCCTCGACGGCGCCCTCATCGTGGCTGACCAGGACCACGGCGCCGGTGAAGTGAGCCAGGGCGTCGAGGATCTCTTCACGGCTGGCCGGGTCGAGGTTGTTGGTCGGTTCGTCGAGCAGCAGTACGTTGGCTCCGGAGACCACGATCATGGCCAGGGCCAGACGGGTCTTCTCGCCGCCGGAGAGGACCCCGGCGGGCTTGTGCGAGTCGTCGCCGGTGAACAGGAATGAACCGAGGACCCGGCGGGCCTCCATCTCGGTGATGTTCGGCGAGGAGGAGATCATGTTCTGCAGCACGCTGCGCTTCACGTCGATCGTCTCGTGCTCCTGGGCGAAGTAGCCGATCCGCAGGCCGTGACCGGCCACGATCTCGCCGGTGTCCGGCTTGTCGACGCCGGCCAGCATCCGCAGCAGGGTGGTCTTACCGGCACCGTTGAGTCCCAGGATGACGACCTTGGAGCCGCGGTCGATGGCGAGATCGACGGCGGCGAAGATCTCGAGCGAGCCGTAGCTCTTGGACAGGTCGCTGGCCATCAGCGGGGTGCGGCCGCACGGAGCGGGCTCGGGGAAGCGCAGCTTGGCGACCCGGTCGACGACACGCACGGCGTCCAGGCCGGACAGGAGCTTCTCGGCACGCGCGACCATCTGGTGCGCGGCAGCGGCCTTGCTGGCCTTGGCGCCGAATTTGGCGGCCTGCAGCTGCAGGGTCGACGCCTTCTTCTCCGCGTTCGCGCGTTCCTTCTTGCGACGGTCGGCGTCGGCGACGCGCTGACGCTGGTAGTTCTTCCAGTTCATGTTGTAGATGTCGATGACCATCCGGTTGGCATCCAGGTAGAACACCCGGTTGACCGTGTCGCCGACCAGCTCGATGTCGTGGCTGATGATGATGCAACCGCCGCGGTAGTTCTTCACGAACTCGCGCAGCCACACGACCGAATCGGCGTCGAGGTGGTTGGTGGGCTCGTCGAGGATCATGGTCTCGGCGGCGGAGAACAGGATGCGGGCCAGCTCGATGCGGCGACGCTGACCACCGGAGAGGGTGCGCAGGGGCTGGTCGAGGATCCGGTCGGGCAGGTTCAGGTTGCTCGCGATCGACGCGGCCTCGGCCTCGGCGGCGTATCCGCCCAGCGCGTTGAACTCGTCGGTGAGGGTGCCGTAGCGTTTCATGGCTCGTTCGCTGATCTTGCTGTCGGAGCTGCCCATCTCGATGCCGGCCTGGGTGAGACCGAGCGAGATGGTGCCGAGGCCGCGGGCATCCAGGATGCGGGTGCGGGCCAGCATGTCCGGGTCACCGGAGCGCGGGTCCTGCGGCAGGTAGCCGATCTCGCCGGAGCTTTCGATCTTGCCCTTGGTGGGCAGCGTCTCCCTGGCCAGGGTCTTCGTCAGCGTCGTCTTGCCGGCACCGTTCCGGCCGACCAGGCCGATCTTGTCGCCGGCGGACACGCGGAAGTTGACGTCCTCCATGAGCACGCGCGCCCCAACTCGGATTTCGAGATCTTGCACACTGAGCACAGCAATAGTCCATTCGAGGGAGTCGTGGGAGGTCGGCCGAACATGGCCAATTCACCAGTATATTTGCTCGCGCGGCATTTCCGACCCGAAGTGCCGGAATGGGCCCCGCCGGGCCGGTTCTAGCGGGCTGGAAAGCGGTCCGGGGAGAGCACCCCGGCAAGGCCGGCCCCGAGCCAGTCGGCGTAGGTCTCCCTCGACCAGCCGAGGTCGACCACCAGCGTCTGGAATGCCTGGGGGTGGGCCAGAGCCCAGATCGACGCGGCAGCCTCGTGGTCGCTGAGTCCGGCGCGCAGACCGAATCGGGACCGGAGTGCCTCGACGGCCTCGCTGCACGCGTGCAGGCTCCGCGCAGCCCCTGAGCGCTCCAGTTCCCGGATCTCCGGGTCGATCCCGGCGGCCTCAGTGAGTACCCGCCGGATCGGGGCCGCGCGCTCGTTGCCGTCGGCCAGCCAGCCGGCGAGGAGCTCGAGCGCAGTCGCACCGGAGGTGGCCTCGGTGATCCGTGACACGAGCTCGGGTACCGCCCGGCCCGGGCCCGAGCGCTGGTCGGCGGCCGCGAGCACCGCGGCCAGGACCTCGGCCTTCGACCCGACGGTGTTGTAGATCGTCTGCACGGCCACGCCGCCGTGGTCGGCGATGGCGGCGATCGAGGTGCCCACATAGCCGCGTTCGCGCATGAGCGCCGCCGCGGCCTCGATGATCTCGGCGCGGGTGCCCGCGGTGTGGGCGTCACGGCGGGCCTGGCTGCGGGAACGGGGCGTATCCATCCGCTTAGAATACCGGTCCAACCGATGGATGGGGTTTACATCGGGCCGGGCTGGCTGTTAACGCAGACCGCGCCGGCTGCGGATGCGTGTGCATCCGGAGCCGGCGCGCGCCGGTCGTTCAGAGCGGTCGGTCAGATGGAGAAGCCCAGGGCCCGCATCATGTCGCGACCGTCGTCGGTGATCTTCTCCGGGCCCCACGGCGGCATCCAGACCCAGTTGATCCTGAACTGCTCGACAACGCCGTCCAGCGCCTCGGCGGTCTGCTCTTCGAGGACGTCGGTGAGGGGGCAGCCGGCACTGGTCAGCGTCATGTGGATGATGAGAGCATCGTTCTCGTCGTCCCAGCCGAGGTCGTAGATGAGGCCGAGGTCGACGACGTTGATGCCGAGCTCGGGGTCCATGACGTCCTTGAGCGCCTCTTCGATCTCGTCGAAGCGCGCCGGAGTGAGTGTCGAAACCATGGTTCTAGCCTACGGGCGTCTCGGCGAGGAAGCGATCGTAGCCTTCGTCTTCCAGACGGTCGGCGAGTTCGGGTCCACCCTGCTCGGCGATGCGGCCGTCGACGAACACGTGCACGAAGTCCGGCTTGATGTAGCGGAGGATTCGCGTGTAGTGCGTGATCAGGAGCAGGCCGAGTCCGGTGTTCTCCTTGGCACGGTTGACACCCTCCGAGACGATCTTCAGGGCGTCGACGTCGAGACCGGAGTCGGTCTCGTCGAGCACGGCGAACTTCGGCTTGAGCAGTTCGAGCTGCAGGATCTCGTTGCGCTTCTTCTCGCCGCCGGAGAAGCCCTCGTTGACGTTGCGCTCGGCGAAGCTCTTGTCCATGCGCAGCTTGGTCATGGACTCGCGAACGTCCTTGATCCAGGTGCGGATGGGCGGTGCCTCACCCTCGATGGCGGTCTTGGCGGTGCGGAGGAAGTTGGTGACCGTGACGCCGGGGATCTCTACCGGGTACTGCATGGCCAGGAAGAGGCCGGCGCGCGCGCGCTCGTCGACGGTCATGGTGAGCACCTCGGCACCGTCGAGAAGGATGGAGCCGCTGTCGACGTGATACTTCGGGTGGCCGGCGATGGTGTACGCCAGGGTGGACTTGCCGGAGCCGTTGGGGCCCATGATGGCGTGGATCTCACCCTCGTTGATGGTGAGGTCGACGCCGCGCAGGATCTGCTTGGTGCCCTGGTCGGTCTCGACGCTGACGTGCAGGTCTTTGATCTCAAGAACAGACATTATTCGGTATCTCTTTCGTTGTCCGCGATGTCGCGGGCGTTCAGTATGTGGGGCCGGCTGGTGCGTACGTGCCGAAGGCGACGCGTCAGACGGGGATGGTGACCAGAGGATCGATGAACACGTCACCGTCGATCAGGTCGACCTGGTAGACGGGGACGGGCTCGTAGGCCGGCAGCGTGAGCGGCCGGCCGGTCTTCAGGGAGAACTTGGAACCGTGCGCCCAGCATTCCAGGGTGTCTCCCTCGACGAAACCTTCCGACAGCGAGATATCGCCGTGGGTGCAGGTGTCGCCGATGGCGAAGACAGCTCCGTGGGAGTCGCGGACGACGGCGATGTTCACGCCGCCGATCTCAACCTTGATGGCCTCGTTGGGTTCGAGGTCGTCGAGCGCGCAAATCTTGGTGGACGCCATGTTCAGTTGCCTTCTGTTCCGCGGAGCTCGTCTTCGATGGCGCCTTGCAGGCGTTCTTCGAGCGGCTTCGATCCGATGTGTTGCACGATTTCGCTGAGGAATCCGCGTACGACGAGACGTCGTGCCTCGAGCTCGCCGATGCCGCGCGACTGCAGGTAGAACAGCTGCTCGTCGTCGAAGCGACCGGTGGCGCTGGCGTGGCCGGCACCGAGGATGTCGCCGGTCTCGATCTCGAGGTTCGGGATCGAGTCGGCGCGGGTTCCTTCGGTGAGGACCAGGTTGCGGTTCTGCTCGTAGCTGTCGGTCCCGGGGGCGTCGTGGCCGATGAGCACGTCACCGATCCATACGGTGCGCGCGCCGGCGCCCTGCAGGGCGCCCTTGTAGTTGACCCGGCTGCGGGTGTTGGCCGCGTTGTGGTTGACGTAGACCTGCTGCTCGAGGTGCTGGCCGGCATCGGCGAAATAGAGCCCGTACAGTTCGGTGTCGCTGCCCTGACCGGCCAGCTGCACCGACGGGTTGACCCGTACGATGCTGCCCCCGAGGGAGACGACGACGTGCTTGAGGCGGGCGTCGCGGCCGATGGTGGCGAAGTGGTTGGCGAGCTGCACGGCATCCTCGTCCCACTCCTGCAGGGTCACCACGGTGAGGTTCGCGGATTCCCCGACGATGATCTCGACGTTCTCCGAGAGCCGGGCGGTGCCGGTGTTCTGCAGGATCACGACGGCCTGGCTGAACGGCCGGGCCTCGATGACGGTGTGCGCGGCGCGCGCGGTGGAGCCAAGCCCCGAGCGGGTGATGGTGATCTCCTTGGCCTCCTCACCGCTGACGGTGATGGCGAGGGCCTTGTCGAAGCTGCTCCAGGCGTTGGCGGCGGCGCGCTCCTCCGGGGCGCCCGCGGTGCCGATGCGGGCATCCGTGCGGTCGACCCAGGACACGTCGACGTCGTCGAGCGGCGTCGAGTCGATCTCGTAGACCGCACCGTCAAGGGTGCCTGCGGTGAGGTCGGTGAACTTGGCGACGGGCGAGAGCTTCCACACCGCTTCCCGGCCGGTGACGGCAGGGAAGTCGGCGACGTCGAAGCTCTTGAACCTGGCGGACCGGGTCTGCACGGGGACGAAGCCGAAGCGTCCGTCCGAGTGCTCCTTGATGCCGTGCTGTTCGGCGGTGGGCAGGGCCTCCGACGATGATGCGGATGTGGGTGCTGTTGAAGTCGAGGCGGCGGACATTTAGCCGACGGATCCTTCCATGCCCATTTCAATGAGCTTGTTGAGTTCGAGGGCGTACTCCATCGGGAGCTCCCTGGCGATGGGTTCGATGAACCCGCGCACGATCATGGCCATGGCCTCGTCTTCGGGCATGCCGCGGCTCATCAGGTAGAAGAGCTGCTCTTCGCTGACCCGGGAGACGGTGGCCTCGTGGCCGAGCTGCACGTCGTCGACGCGGATGTCGATGGCCGGGTAGGTGTCCGAGCGCGACTGGGTGTCGACAAGGAGGGCGTCGCAGCGCACGGTGTTGGCGGAGTGGTGCGCGGTGGCGTCCACCCGCACCTCACCGCGGTACCCGGCGCGGCCGCCGCCGCGGGCGATCGACTTGGAGACGATCGAGGACTGCGTGTACGGGGCCATGTGGATCATCTTGGCGCCGGCGTCCTGGTGCTGGCCGGGGCCGGCGAACGCGACGGACAGGGTCTCGCCCTTGGCGTGCTCCCCCATCAGGTAGATCGACGGGTACTTCATGGTGACCTTGGAGCCGATGTTGCCGTCGATCCACTCCATGGTCGCGCCCTCGGCGGCCGTGGCGCGCTTGGTGACCAGGTTGTAGACGTTGTTCGACCAGTTCTGGATGGTCGTGTAGCGAACGCGGGCGTTCTTCTTCACGATGATCTCGACGACCGCGGAGTGCAGCGAGTCGGACTTGTAGATCGGGGCCGTGCAGCCCTCGATGTAGTGCACGTAGCTGCCCTCGTCGGCGATGATCAGCGTGCGCTCGAACTGGCCCATGTTCTCGGTGTTGATCCGGAAGTAGGCCTGCAGCGGGATCTCCACGTGCACGCCGGGCGGCACGTAGACGAACGAGCCGCCGGACCAGACCGAGGTGTTCAGCGCGGCGAACTTGTTGTCGCCGGAGGGGATGACACTGCCGAAGTACTCCTCGAAGAACTCCGGGTGCTCGCGGAGCGCCGTGTCGGTGTCCATGAAGATGACGCCCTGGGCTTCGAGTTCCTCGTTGATCTGGTGGTAGACCACTTCGGACTCGTACTGGGCGGCGACGCCGGAGACGAGGCGCTGACGCTCTGCCTCGGGGATACCCAGCTTCTCGTAGGTGTTCTTGATGTCGTCGGGCAGGTCTTCCCAGGTCTGGGCCTGCTTCTCCGTTGAGCGCACGAAGTACTTGATGTTGTCGAAGTCGATCTCGGAGAGATCGGCGCCCCAGGTGGGCATGGGCTTGCGCTCGAAGAGCGCCAGCGCCTTCAGACGGCGCTCCAGCATCCAGGCCGGTTCCTTCTTCAGGTTCGAGATGTCGGTGACGACCTCGGGTGAGATTCCGCGGCGAGCGGAGGCCCCAGCGGCGTCGGAATCGGACCAGCCGAATTCATAGACCCCCAGGCCCTCGAGCTCGGGTCGGTCCAGTAGAACGTCAGACATCTTTACCTCTTCTCCTACCCACATCAACCCGGATATCAGTCCGGTCATTCCCGCCAGGCGTGCGTGTCCGACCGACTGGTCGAACGTGCAGCGCCCGGTGAGGGTGAGTTGTGTGGATGGCTACGTTGCGTACCTAAGATGAACACGGGCCGGTCATGCCGCGTTGTGCGAATGCACGTGGCGGGCACTGGGCCCGTGAAACACCTAATTCTACAGGCTAGTGATGTTATTAGTAGTGCGACCCGGCGTATTCACATACGCACGCACCAGCAGGGAGCAGAACCCGTGAACCGGATAGTCCAGTGGTTGCCCACGAACGTGGACCGACGCCTCATCGTGCTCGGCTGGGTGTACCTGGCCGCACAGATCTTCCTCGTCGGCACCGGAGGGCTCGTCCGGCTCACCAGTTCGGGTCTCGGTTGCCCGACCTGGCCCAAGTGCACCGCCGATTCGCTCGTGAACACGCCCGAGATGGGCATCCACGGTGTGATCGAATTCGGCAATCGCCTGCTCGGCGTGCTGCTCGGACTGGTCGCCATCGTCGCCTTCGTGGCGGTGCTGCGGATGCGTCGCAGCCGCCCCGACCTCTTCCGCCTCACCCTGCTGGCCGGCCTGGGTATCCCGGCTCAGGCCGTGATCGGCGGCATCAGCGTGCTCACCCAGCTGAACCCCTACGTCGTGGGCCTGCACTTCGTGATCTCGGTGATCCTGGTCGGGCTCTGCACCGCCTTCCTCTACCGGCTGTACACGGTCCCCGGGCCCCGGGAGCGTGTGGTTCCGCTCTGGTTCCTCATCGTCACCCACCTCACCACCTTCGCCGTGGCCGTGACCATCGCCGTGGGTATCCTCACGACAGGCTCGGGGCCGCACGCCGGTGACGCCGATGCTCCCCGCAATGGTCTGGACTCCGAGTTCCTCCAGCACGTGCACAGCTGGCCGGCCTACGTGACCCTGGCCTTGACGCTGGTCCTGGTGGTCGGGGCCGTGTCGCTCCAGCTGCCCGTGCGCCGTTGGGTGCTCCTGCTGCTGGCCGTCGAGCTGGTGCAGACCGTCGTTGGGCTCACCCAGGCCAACCTCGGCCTGCCGGCGGTGCTCGTGGGCATCCACATGGTGCTCGCCTGCGTGCTCGCCGCTGCCATGACCGCCGTGGTCCTCAACCTCAAGCAGCCCGTCGTCGAGGCCGCTCCCCCGGCCGAGCGCACCACCACCGAGACCCTCGCGCGCTGACCCGCTGACCCGCGCCGGGGTCACCCATCCCGTTGGTCGAGCACTGAGCCGCACCGGCGTCGGGGGTCGCACCCACCTCGTTGGTCGAGCGCTGAGCCGCACCGGCGTCGGGATCGCACCCACCCCGTTGGTCGGGCGCTGAGCCGCACCGGCGTCGGGATCGCACCCACCCCGTTGGTCGAGCTTGTCGAGACCTCGTGAGTCGACACGGAAACGGGAGGGGCTCCCCCGCAGTGCCTCACCAGGTTTCGGCAGGCTCCACCATCGTCCAGGCTGCGAACGAGGCCGCGGCCGGCCGGCGACGTGAGTTCGTTAGAAGGGCAGCAGCGGGTCGACGCCGACGGCCACGAACACCAGCGTGAGGTACGCGATCGAGCCGTGGAAGACGCGCATCGGCGACACGTGCTCGTGCCGGATGGTGAGGTTGTACAGGCGGTGGGTCTCGTAGATGAACCAGGCACCGGATGCGATGGCCACGACGCTGTAGACCAGCCCCATGTCGGCGATCGGGATGAGCAGCAGCGAGCAGGCCACGGTCGCCCACGCGTAGAGGATGACCTGCAGCCCGACCTGGGCGCGGCCGCGCACCACGGCGAGCATCGGGACGCCGGCCGCCTGATAGTCGTCGCGGTACTTCATCGACAACGGCCAGTAGTGCGGCGGGGTCCACAGGAAGATGATCAGGAACAGGATGAACGGCGGCCAGGACAGGTCCCCGGTCACGGCGGCCCAGCCGATCAGCACCGGCATGCAGCCGGCAACGCCGCCCCAGACGATGTTCTGCGCCGTGCGGCGCTTGAGGATCATCGTGTAGAACACCACGTACAGCAGGATGGCGCCGAGGGACAGGAGCGCGGCCACCCAGTTCGTGAAGATCCACAGCCACGCGATGGACACGGCGCCCAGAACCCAGGCGAAGACCAGGGCCTGCCGGTCCGAGAGTTCCCCGGTGACCAGGGGGCGCCCCTGGGTGCGGTTCATCAACCGGTCGATGTCGCGGTCGAGGTAGCAGTTGAACGCGCCGGCCGATCCGGCGCTGAAGGCGCCGCCGATCAGGGTGGCCAGCACCAGCCACAGGCTGGGGATGCCGCGCTCGGCGAGGATCATCGTCGGGGCCGTGACAACAAGCAGCAATTCGACCACGCGCGGCTTCGTGAGCGACAGATAGGCGCGGAAGGTGTTGCCCGCCCGCTGGAATCGGTCAGGCCGGTTGAGGGTGGGCGTCTGTTCGGCGGTATCCATAACTCCTCGTGCGCTTCGCATATTGCCGCAATTCTAGATCATTCCGTCACCTCTCACTCCCGGCCCGCCCGTGCGAGCCTGGCGCAATGCCGCCGAAACAACACCGGCAATTCGGGTTCCCTATACTGGAATGGCTCGCCAATCTAAGGTGCATGCATCCGTGAGCCACCTGATACGGGCACTCTCTTGCGCACCTCGATGCCGATAACGATGTCGGCGGGCAAACACTCTCCAGCGGCGCGGGATAAAGACGTGCCGCCTTTGACGGATTCAGAAGGGTCAGTTCACGTGGCAGCATTGCAGTGGGATTCCATCGACAACCGAGCGGTAGACACCGCTCGCATCCTCGCGGCGGACGCCGTGGAAAAGGTCGGCAACGGCCACCCGGGAACGGCCATGAGTCTCGCCCCCGCGGCTTACCTGCTGTTCCAGAAAGTGATGCGTCGCGATCCCGCTGACAACGAGTGGATCGGCCGCGACCGGTTCATCCTCTCGGTGGGCCACAGCTCGCTCACCCAGTACGTGCAGTTGTACCTCGGCGGCTACGGCCTCGAGCTAGACGACCTCAAGGCCCTGCGCACCTGGGGCTCCAAGACCCCCGGCCACCCCGAGTACGGTCACACCGACGGCGTCGAGATCACCACCGGCCCGCTCGGCCAGGGCCTCGCCTCCGCCGTGGGCTTCGCCTACGCCTCACGCTTCGAGCGTGGCCTGTTCGACCCTGAGGCCGAAGCCGGCACCAGCCCGTTCGACCAGTTCGTCTACGTCATCGCCGGAGACGGCGACCTGCAGGAGGGCATCACCTCCGAGGCCTCCTCGCTCGCCGGACACCAGCAGCTCGGCAACCTGATCGCGATCTACGACTCCAACCAGATCTCGATCGAGGACGACACCAACATCGCCTTCACCGAGGATGTCGCGGCACGCTACGACGCGTACCACTGGCACGTGCAGACTGTCGACTGGAAGAAGACCGGCGAATACGTCGAGGACATCGCCGCCCTCAACGACGCCATCGAGGCGGCCAAGGCCGTCACCGACAAGCCGTCGCTGATCATCCTGAAGACCATCATCGGCTGGCCGAGCCCGAAGAAGCAGAACACCGGAAAGATCCACGGTTCCGCCCTCGGCGCCGAGGAACTCGCCGGAGTGAAGGAAATTCTCGGTTTCGACCCCGAGAAGACCTTCGAGGTCGCCGACGACGTCATCGCACACACCCGCAAGGCACTGGACCGCGGCGCTGAGGCGCACGCCGAGTGGAACGTGCGCTTCGACGCCTGGGCCGCCGCCAACCCCGAGCGCAAGGTCCTGCTGGACCGCATCCTCTCCGGCGACCTGCCCGACGGCGTCGAGGAGGCCCTCCCGGTCTTCCCCGCCGGCACCGAGGTCTCCACCCGTGCCTCCTCCGGCAAGGTGCTCAACGCTCTCGGCCCGGTCATCCCCGAACTGTGGGGCGGCTCCGCCGATCTCGCCGAGTCGAACAACACCACGATCAGCAACTCCGCTTCCTTCATCCCGAGCGAGCACTCCACCGGCGAGTGGACCGGCAACCCTTACGGCCGGGTGCTGCACTTCGGTATCCGCGAGCACGCGATGGCCGCCATTCTGAACGGCATCGTCCTGCACGGCAACACCCGCCCGTTCGGCGGCACCTTCCTGATCTTCAGCGACTACATGCGTCCGGCCGTGCGACTCGCCGCCCTCATGAAGGCCCCGTCGATCTTCGTCTGGACCCACGACTCCGTGGCCCTCGGCGAAGACGGACCGACCCACCAGCCGATCGAGCAGCTCGCGACGCTCCGCGCGATCCCCGGACTCGACGTGGTGCGCCCCGGCGACGCCAACGAGGTCTCCTGGGCCTGGAAGACGATCCTCGAGCGCCGCAACGGCCCGGCCGGCATTGTGCTGACCCGCCAGAACATCCCCGTCTTCGAACGTGGCGACGGTGACGCCACCGGCGAGACCTTCGCGTCGGCCAAGAACGTCGCCAAGGGCGCCTATGTCCTCGCCGAGGCCCCGAACGGAACGCCCGACGTGATCCTCATCGCCACCGGCTCCGAAGTCCAGCTGGCTGTCAACGCCCGCGAGGCACTGAAGGCGGATGGCATCAACGCTCGCGTGGTGTCGGTGCCGAGCCTCGAATGGTTCGAAGAGCAGTCCGCCGAATACCGTGAGGCAGTTCTGCCGAGAGCGATCACCGCTCGGGTATCGGTTGAGGCCGGAATCGCGTTGACCTGGACTAAGTACGTCGGCGACCGCGGCCGCAGCGTCTCGATCGAGCACTTCGGTGCATCGGCCGACTACAAGACCCTGTTCCGCGAATTCGGCATCACCACGGAGGCCGTCGTCGCCGCCGCCAAAGAATCCCTCGCCGCGCTCTAAGCGCGACACCTACAAGCGCAGCATTCAAGGAGATTTGATTTTCATGACTGAAACAACCCCCACCGCCGCACTGTCCGCCGCGGGCGTCAGCATCTGGCTCGACGACCTGTCCCGTCAGCGCATCCAGTCCGGCGGACTGACGACCCTCATCGAGGAGAAGAACGTCGTCGGCGTCACCACCAACCCGACGATCTTCGCCGGTGCGCTCAGCAAGGGCGAGGCGTACGCCTCCCAGGTGGCCACGCTGGCCGCCGCCGGCACCACGGTGACCGATGCGGTCTTCGAGATCACCACCGACGACGTCGCCGCCGCCTGCGACATCTTCCGCCCGATCTACGACGCCACGAAGGGCTTCGACGGCCGCGTGTCCATCGAGGTCGAGCCCGGCTTCGCCCACGACGCCCAGAAGACCCTCGCCCAGGCCCAGCAGCTCTGGAACAAGGTCAACCGGCCCAACGCGATGATCAAGATCCCCGCGACCATCGAGGGCCTCGAGGCGATCACCGAGACCATCGCGCTGGGCATCAGCGTCAACGTCACCCTGATCTTCAGCCTCGAGCGCTACCGCGCCGTGATCAACGCGTACCTGAGCGGCCTGGAGAAGGCCAAGGCCGCTGGCATCGACCTGTCGACCATCCACTCGGTCGCCTCGTTCTTCGTGTCGCGTGTCGACACCGAGATCGACAAGCGTCTCGCGGAGGTCGGCACCGACGAAGCCCTCGCCCTGCAGAGCAAGGCCGGCGTCGCCAACGCGCAGCTCGCCTACCAGGTCTTCGAGCAGTCCTTCACGACCGAGCGCGCGTCCGTGCTGCTCGCGGCCGGCGCCAACAAGCAGCGTCCGCTCTGGGCCTCCACCGGGGTCAAGTCCGCCGACCTGCCCGACACCCTCTACGTGACCGAACTAGTCGCCCCCGAGGTCGTCAACACCATGCCGGAGAAGACCCTCGAGGCCACCTTCGACCACGGAGTCATTGTCGAAGGTGCCGTCACGGGCTCCTACGACGCCGCGAATGCCGTGCTCGACGCCATCGCGGCGCAGGGCGTCTCCTACGACGACGTCACCCGCGTGCTCGAAGAGGAGGGCGTCTCGAAGTTCATCATCTCCTGGAACGAACTCCTGGACACCGTGACGGCTGCGCTCGAGTCCGCCAAGTGAGTTTCCGGATCTCGGTGAGCGGTGCGGCGGCAGAGGCCGTCCGCACCGTGGTTCCCACACTGGTCGCCGACCTGATCGCCTCAGGCATCACGTCGCTCGACCCTGCCCTGTGGGGACCCGAGGCGGAGGAAGAGGCCGGCACACGGCTCGGTTGGACCGAGTCCGTGGCCACCTCCCGTCCCCTCGTCGCCGAGATCTCCGCGCTGCGCGAGGAACTCCACACGCGAGGCGTCACTCACATCGTCCTGGCCGGCATGGGCGGTTCGTCGCTCGCCCCCGAGGTCATCACGCTCACCAGCGGTGTCCACCTCACGGTGCTCGACGCGACCGACCCCGGCCAGGTGCGGGCGGCGCTGACCGACCGAATCGAGTCCACCGCCCTGGTGGTGTCGTCGAAGTCGGGCGGCACCGTGGAGACCGACAGCCAGCGTCGGGTCTTCGAACGTGCCTTCCAGGACCGCGGGATCGACCCCGCCGAGCGCATCATCGTGGTCACCGACCCCGGCTCACCGCTCGAGGCGTCGGCCAGGGAAGCCGGCTACCGGGTGTTCACCGCCGACCCGACCGTCGGCGGACGCTTCTCGGCGCTGACCGCGTTCGGCCTCGTGCCGTCCGGCCTGGCCGGGGTGGACGTCGGACAACTCCTCGACGAAGCCGACGCCGTCTCCCTGACCCTGGCCGTCGACTCCGTGGACAACCCCGGTCTCATCCTCGGAGCGGCGATCGCCGCGGCTGCTCCGCGACGAGACAAGCTCGCCATCGTCTCCGACGGCACCCACATCGTGGGTTTCGCCGATTGGGCCGAGCAGCTCATCGCCGAGTCCACGGGCAAGCGCGGCACGGGCATCCTGCCCGTGGTGCTTGACGCGGATGCGCCTGAGCTCACGGCTTCACTGCCCGACCTGCAGATCCTGCGCGTCGTAGCGGATGCCGGCGACGAGGTCTTCGTGCCCCTCGACGGCACGGACCATGACGGTGCCGACGAGATCCGCGTCAGCGGAACCCTTGGCGCACAGTTCCTGGTCTGGGAGTACGCGACCGTCGTCGCGGGCCGGCTGCTCGGGATCAACCCGTTCGACCAGCCCGACGTCGAATCCGCCAAGACCGCCACCCGCGGGCTGCTCGATGCCCGTCCGGCTCCCGAACCCGCTGCGTTCATTGCCGACGGCATCGAGATCCGCGGTACGCCACACGTCATCGGCGCGGCCAGCGACCTGGCCGGCGCCGTCGACGCGTTGCTCGAAGAACTCGGCCCGGACGGGTACGTCGCTGTCCAGGCGTACGCGGACCGCGTGGCACTCCCCCAGCTCGCCGAACTGCGCGCGCTCCTGGCGACGCTGTCGCGCCGTCCGGTCACCTTCGGCTGGGGCCCCCGGTTCCTGCACTCCACCGGCCAGTTCCACAAGGGTGGCACCCCCACCGGCGTGTTCCTGCAGATCCTCAGCACCCCCGCTGAAGACCTTGAGATCCCGGGCCGTCCGTTCACCTTCGGTGAGCTCATCCAGGCCCAGGCCGCCGGCGACGCCAGCGTCCTCGCCGAGCACGGTCGTCCGGTCCTCACCCTCACGTTGACCGACCCGGCTGCGAACATCAGTACCCTGTTCGCCGCAGTCCGGTAAGTCACGCCCCCGCTTCTGTTCACTGTCACCCTCTAAGGAGCTGCATGTCCCCGGTGGAAATCACCCCGGAGTTCAATCCGTTGCGTTCACCCTCCGATTACCGCCTGAATCGCATTGCGGGGCCCTCGAGCCTTGTGATCTTCGGCGTCACCGGAGACCTGTCGCGGAAGAAACTCATGCCCGCCGTCTACGACCTCGCCAACCGGGGCCTCTTGCCGCCTGGATTCGCTCTCGTCGGGTTCGCCCGCCGGGACTGGGACAACCAGGACTTCATGCAGGTCGTGCACGACTCCGTCAAGGAGTACGCCCGCACCGAGTTCCACGAAGATGTCTGGGCGCAGCTGGCCGAGGGAATCCGGTTCGTCCCGGGAACCTTCGACGACGACGCGGCCTTCGAGCTCCTCAAGGAGACCATCGAGGAACTGGACCGGGAGCGGGGAACCATGGGCAACCATGCGTTCTACCTGTCGATCCCGCCCAAGGCGTTCCCCCAGGTCACGGAGCAGCTGCGTCGCTCCGGTCTGGCCGAGCAGAAGAACGGCCAGTGGCGCCGCGTCGTCATCGAGAAGCCCTTCGGCAGCGACCTGAAGACCGCCCGCGAGCTCAACGACGTCGTCGAATCGGTCTTCCCGGCCGACTCCGTCTTCCGCATCGACCACTACCTGGGTAAGGAGACGGTGCAGAACATCCTCGCGCTGCGCTTCGCGAACCAGTTGTACGAACCCATCTGGAACGCCAACTACGTCGACCACGTGCAGATCACCATGGCCGAGGACATCGGCGTCGGCGGCCGGGCCGGGTACTACGACGGCATCGGCGCGGCGCGCGACGTGATCCAGAACCACCTCCTGCAGCTCCTGGCGCTCACCGCCATGGAGGAGCCGATCTCCTTCGACGCCGCGGACCTCCGCACCGAGAAGGAGAAGGTGCTCGCTTCCGTACGGTTGCCGGAGGACCTGGCCACGGGCACCGCCCGCGGACAGTACGCCGGCGGCTGGCAGGGTGGCGAGAAGATCCTCGGCTTCCTGGAAGAAGACGGCATGAACCCGGAGTCGCTGACGGAGACGTACGCGGCCCTGCGCCTGGAGATCGATACCCGACGCTGGTCCGGGGTGCCGTTCTACCTGCGCGCCGGCAAGCGCCTGGGCCGCCGCGTCACGGAGATCGCTGTGGTGTTCAAGCGAGCACCCCAGTACCTCTTCGAGAAGAGCCAGACGGCCGCTCTCGGTGAGAACGCCCTGGTGATCCGGGTGCAGCCCGACGAGGGCGTGACCATCCGGTTCGGATCCAAGGTGCCCGGTGTCGGCATGCAGGTGCGCGACGTGACCATGGACTTCGGTTACGGCCACGCGTTCACCGAAGCCAGCCCCGAGGCGTACGAACGCCTGATCCTGGACGTCCTGCTGGGCGACCCGCCGCTCTTCCCCCGCCACGAAGAGGTCGAGCTATCGTGGAAGATCCTCGACCCCATCGAAGAATTCTGGGCAACCCAGGGTCAACCGGAACAGTACCGACCCGGAACCTGGGGGCCCGCATCAGCCGACGAACTGCTGTCACGAGACGGCCGGAACTGGAGACGCCCATGATCGTCGATCTGCCGGACACCACCACGTCCAAGATTTCCAAGGCGCTCGTGCGCATCCGGGAAGAGGGCGGCGCTGTCGCACTCGGCCGGGTGCTCACCCTCATCATCGCCGCCGAACTCGGCCATGAGGAAGAGGCCATCGAAGCGGCCAACGACGCCTCCCGGGAACACCCCATGCGCGTGATCGTCCTGTCGACCCAGCCCGACGGCGCCGCTGCCTGCGACCCGCGTGTCGACGCGGAGATCCGGGTCGGCGGAGACGCCGGCGCCAGCGAGGTCATCGTGCTGCGCGCCTACGGTGACGCCGCCAGCGACCCGGAGAGCCTGGTCACCGGCCTGCTGCTCCCCGACGCCCCAGTCGTGGCCTGGTGGCCCGGTGAGGCGCCTGAGGTGCCCGCCGAGTCGCCCCTGGGCCGCATCGCGTACCGTCGCATCACGGATGCGTCGGCGCAGGACGACCCGCAGGCCGCGCTCACCCGGATCTGCTCGACGTACCGCCCCGGCGACACCGACTTCGCCTGGACGCGTCTGACGCTCTGGCGGGCCCAGCTCGCCGCGGTGCTCGACCAGCCACCCTACGAGTCCATCACCGCCGTGTCCGTGACGGGGGCGGCCGACTCCCCCTCCACGACCCTGCTCGCGGCCTGGCTGCAGCTGCAGCTGCAGGTACCCGTGGACTACGAACTCACCTCGGGTGAGAACTCGAACGGGATCCGCGGCGTGCACCTCACCCGCGCATCCGGTGTCATCTCCCTGGAGCGCGAGGTCCCCGGAATCGCCACGCTGACCCAGCCGGGCCAGCCGGTGCAGGATCTGACGCTCAAGCGCCGCAGCCTGCGGGATTGCCTGAGCGACGAACTCCGCCGCCTCGACCCCGACGAACTGTACGGCGAGGTCATCACGCGTGGCCTGCCGCAGCTCACGGGCGCCACCACACCGACCGGAGGTCACTCATGACACACGACAGGCGTGTACTCGTACACGACGACAAGGCGGCGCTCATCGAGTCCGTCGCCACGCGGTTCCTCACCAAGATGGCCGACATCCTGCACGAACAGGGCCACGCGCATGTCGTGCTCACCGGCGGAAGCGTCGGGACCGGTGTGCTGGAGGCCATCAACGCCTCCCCCGACCGTGACAGCGTGAACTGGTCCAAGATCGACGTCTGGTGGGGCGACGAGCGTTGGGTCCCCCGGGGTCATGCCGACCGCAACGAGGGGCAGGCCCGCGCGGCCCTGCTCGACCACATCGATATTCCGGCCGGCAACGTGCACGCGTTCCCCGCGTCCGACGAGGGCCTGGACATCGATGCGGCCGCTGATCGATATGCGGCCGAGCTCAAGTCGATGGCCGCCCCGGAGTCCACGGTGCCGCAGTTCGACGTCACGTTCCTCGGCGTCGGTCCGGACGGTCACATCGCTTCCCTGTTCCCGCACATGCAGGGTATCCGGGAGAACGACCTCACGGTCATCGCGGTGCTGAACTCACCCAAGCCGCCGCCCGAACGTCTGAGCCTCACCCGCTGGGTAATCAACTCGTCCGAGCGCATCTGGCTTGTGGTCTCCGGTCCCGACAAGGCATCGGCCCTCGGCCTCGCCCTGGCCGGCGCCAGCCGTGACGAGGTGCCCGTTGCGGGCATCCGTGGCCGGCACTACACGGACTTCTTCGTGGACGGAGAGGCGGCCGCCGAGGTCCCGGAGAACCTGATCGAGCAGCCGCAGTAGGCGACTCCAGGCAGAACAAAAGCGCATCGGTTCCGAGGAACCGATGCGCTTTCTGTATTGCCTGCGCGCTGTGCGATGGGCCGTTGCCCACCTCAGTCAGTTGGTGGCGCTGAGCTTCCCGCGACGCACCCGGAGCTGCTGGAGGGCCTCCTCGAGGAGGGACTCGGCCTCTTCCTCGGTGCGACGCTCCTTGACGTAGGCCAGGTGGGTCTTGTAGGGCTCGAGCTTGACCACCGACGGCGGGTTCTCCTTGTCCCGGCCAGCGGGCAGACCCGAGGACGGGCAGTCGATGGTGTCGGGGATTTCCTCGTCGGGCAGGTTCGCGGCGAAGTAACGCACCGTCTCGTTGCCGAGGGCGTCCCAGTAGGAGACCCGGATGCGATCGGCGTGGAAACCACGGTCCTGCTCGCCCATGGGGCCCGCTCCGACTCGCGAGCCGCGAATAGCGCTTCCGCCAGATGCCATTGTGTTCCTCCGCTTGAAAACTGTTCGGCTGGTTCAGGTTGTCTGCTGCTGGTCCGGTCGCGCCGTGGGTGACCGGATGCGACGGTGTCGCGAGCTGGTGCCGTAGCCCTGGTTGCCGGCCCGGTCCGCTGGTGAGCGGGCGGGCGGCAGCCGTCAGGCTACGCGCCGGTATCGAATTTGGTGATCAGGCCGAGCACGACGATGCAGGAGATCCACAACACGGCCAGGATGATGGTGATGCGGTTGAGGTTCCGTTCGGCGACGCCGGAGGCGCCAAGGTTGGAGGTGACGCCGCCGCCGAACATGTCGGACAGCCCGCCGCCGCGCCCCTTGTGGAGCAAAATGAGCATAGTGAGCAGGAGGCTCGTGATACCGAGCAGAACCTGCAATACAACCTGGAGAATCTCCACGCGAAACCTTTCACAAAACGATGGGCGCTAGAGCTCCACCAAGACCACTGGCAATTATAGCCTGACGGCAAAACGAAACCCGCCGCACCCCCCGAGTGGGGGATGTGGCGGGCGTTCGTTACAGTCCGACGTGCTTCTGGAACCGGACGATGCTCGAGAACTCGGTGATGTCGAGGCTCGCACCGCCGACCAGGGCGCCGTCGACGTTCGGTTCCTTCATGAAACCGGCGATGTTGACGCCCTTGACCGAACCACCGTAGAGGATCCGGGTCTTGTCCGCGACGTCCTGGCCGAGCACCTCGGCGAGGGTCGTCCGGAGCGCTGCAGCGACCTGTTCGGCCTGGTCGGGAGTTGCGGCCTGGCCGGAGCCGATGGCCCAGACCGGCTCGTACGCCACAACGATGTCAGCGGCGTTGTCGACACCCGCGAGGGCTGCCTTCAACTGTGCGACGGGAACTGCGCTGGGGCCGTGCAGCTCGAGGTCCGCGGCGGTTTCGCCGACGCAGATGATCGGAACCAGGTTGTGCTTCAACGCTGCGGTCACCTTGGCGGCGACGACCTCGTCGGTCTCGTTGTGCAGGGTGCGTCGCTCGGAGTGACCGATGAGCACGTACTGGCACTCGAGTGCGGCCAGGAACGCCGCCGAGATCTCACCCGTGTATGCGCCGGACTCCTGGGTGGAGACGTCCTGTCCGCCGTATGCCAGCGGCAGCTTGTCGGCCGCCACGAGCGTCTGCACGCTGCGGAGGTCGGTGAAGGGCGGGAACACGGCGACCTCGGTGGAGGTGAAGTCGTGGCCGGCGTCCTTGAGGCTCCAGGCGAGCTTCTGGACGAACGCGATGGCCTGGAGGTGGTCCAGGTTCATCTTCCAGTTGCCCGCGATCAGTGGGACACGCGTGTTTACTGCCATCCGAGGACCTCCAGTCCTGGCAGTCGCTTGCCCTCGAGGAACTCGAGGCTGGCGCCACCGCCGGTAGAAATATGACCGAACTGGTCATCGTTGAAACCGAGGATGCGAACTGCGGCGGCGGAGTCTCCTCCACCGACGACGCTGAGTCCGTTGACCTCGGTCAGAGCGGCGGCAACCGTGCGGGTGCCGTCGGCGAAGGGTGCCAGCTCGAACACGCCCATGGGGCCGTTCCAGAAGACGGTCTTCGACTCACGGATGATCGCTGCGAACGCAGCGGCCGTGTCCGGTCCGATGTCCAGGCCCAGGCCGGCAGCGCCGAACGGGGTGTCCTCGATCTGATCGGCCGGCGTGGTGACGTACTCGGCGTCTGCCCCGAACTTGGAGGCGACGACGACGTCCGTCGGCAGCACGATCTTGACGCCGAGGCGCTCGGCCTCGGCGAGGTAACCGCGCACGGTTTCGATCTGGTCGACCTCGAGCAGGCTCGCGCCGACCTTGTGGCCCTGGGCCGCGAGGAAGGTGAAGAGCATGCCGCCGCCGATGAGCAGCGAGTTCACCCGCGGAAGCAGGTGTCCGATGACGCCGAGCTTGTCCGAAACCTTCGAGCCGCCGAGGATCACCGTGTACGGCGCCTCCGGCTTCTCGGTGAGGCGGTCGAGCACGTCGAGCTCTGCTGCGATGAGCAGGCCGGCGGCGCTCGGCAGGATCTGGGCCAGGTCGAAGACGCTGGCCTGCTTGCGGTGCACGACACCGAAGCCGTCGGAGACGAGGGCATCGCCGAGGGCGGAGAGCTCGGTGGCGAACGCCACCCGCTCTGCGTCGACCTTGCTGGTCTCCCCCGCGTTGAAGCGGAGGTTCTCCAGAACGACGATGTCGCCGTCCGCCAGGGCCGCGACGGCGGCCTGGGCGGATTCGCCGACGGTGTCCGTGGCGAATGCCACGGGGGAACCGATCAGTTCAGCCAGGCGTGCCGCTACCGGCGCGAGGCTGTACTTGGGGTTGACCTGGCCGTCGGGGCGCCCGAGGTGAGAAACGATCACCAGACGGGCGCCCTGTTCGACCAAGGCCTTGAGGGTGGGCAGGGACGCCCGCACACGGCCATCGTCGGTGATCTGGCCGTCTTTCAACGGAACGTTCAGATCACACCGAACGATGACGCGCTTGCCGTGGAGCGATCCCAGCGATTCGATAGTGCGAAGCGTCACTGCGAGTCCCCTAGTTAGAGACGCTCGGCGACGAACTCGGTGAGGTCAACCATGCGGTTGGAGTAGCCCCACTCGTTGTCGTACCAGGAGGACAGCTTGACCTGGTCGCCCAGGACGCGCAGCAGGCCGGCGTCGAAGATCGAGGAGTGCGGGTCGGTGACGATGTCGCTGGAGACGATCTCGTCTTCGGTGTACATCAGGATGCCCTTGAGGGGGCCCTCTGCTGCTGCCTTGTAGGCGGCCTTGATGGCCTCGACCGTGACCGGCTTCTCGGCGACGACGGTGAGGTCGGTGATGGAACCGGTGGGCACGGGTACGCGCAGGGCGAAGCCGTCAAGCTTGCCGGCGAGCTCGGGGAGCACGATGCCGAGGGCCTTGGCGGCACCGGTCGACGTCGGGATGATGTTGACGGCGGCGGCGCGGGCACGACGGAGGTCGCTGTGCGGGCCGTCCTGCAGGTTCTGGTCTGCGGTGTACGCGTGGATGGTGGTCATCAGGCCGCTCTTGATGCCGAAGTTGTCGTTGAAGACCTTGGCCAGCGGTGCGAGGCAGTTGGTGGTGCAGGAGGCGTTCGAGATGATGTCGAACTTCGCGGAGTCGTACGTCTCCTCGTTGACGCCCATGACGATCGTCGCAACATCGCCGGTGGCGGGAGCGGAGACGATGACCTTCTTGGCACCGGCGGTGATGTGCTTGCGTGCGTCGTCGGCCTTGGTGAAGCGACCGGTGGACTCGATCACGATGTCGACGCCCAGGGCGCCCCAGGGCAGGTTGGCCGGGTCGCGCTCGGCGAGAACCTTGATCGGCTTGCCGTTGACGAGGATCGAGTCGCCCTCGACGGAGACGGTGGCGTCCAGACGACCCGTGATGGAGTCGTATTTGAGGAGGTGGGCCAGCGTCTTGGTGTCGGTGAGGTCGTTGACTGCAACGATCTCGATGTCGCTGCCCTGGGCCAGTGCGGCGCGCAGGTAGTTGCGGCCGATGCGGCCAAATCCGTTAATGCCAATCTTTACAGACACGAATGACTCCTGTTATTGATGGCGCGTGTGGCGCCGGTGGTGGGGATGAAAAAAGCGAAAGTGGTGGGGGCGGCCTGTGGGCCGATGAGCGCTACGAGAGTAGCAGCAGGCCGTTGGTCTTCTCCTGGGCGGCGAGGAAGCGGGCCTGCACGTTTTCCCAGTCGACGATGTTCCAAAATGCCTTCACGTAGTCGGCACGAACGTTCTGGTAGTCGAGGTAGTACGCGTGCTCCCAGACGTCGAGCATGAGCACGGGAACGGTGCCGGCAGCGAAGTTGGCCTGCTGGTCGAAGAACTGCTGGATGATCAGGCGCTGCCCGATCGAGTCCCACGCGAGCACCGACCAGCCGGAGCCCTGTACGCCCATCGCGGTCGCCGCGAAGTGCGCCTGGAACTTGTCGAAGGAGCCGAAGAAGTCATCGATGGCGCTGGCGAGTTCGCCGATGGGCTTGTCGCCGCCGTTCGGGGACATGTTGGTCCAGAAGATCGAGTGGTTGACGTGTCCGCCGAGGTTGAACGCGAGGTCCTTTTCCAGCTTGTTGACGTAGCCGAGGCTGCCGGAATCGCGGGCCTCCGCCAGCTGGGCCAGGGCCGTGTTGGCGCCGGTGACGTACGCCTGGTGGTGCTTGCTGTGGTGGAGTTCCATGATGGTGCCGCTGATGCTCGGCGCGAGAGCCGAGTAGTCGTAAGCCAGTTCAGGCAGGGTGTATTCGGCCATAGCTCATATCTCCTCATTTATGTGGCGGCGGCAGGATTTCTCCCGCCACCTGCACTGTAAGTGACCTTTTTAGTCTACTCAGGTGGATAGGGGACGTTAGTCCCTCACACGTCGTCGAGGTCAGCGGGCAGGTTCGCGTCGGTGCCGGGGATCCCGAGGTCGACGGCCTTCTTGTCGGCCATCGCGAGCAGCCGGCGGATGCGCCCGGCGACGGCGTCCTTGGTCATCGGCGGGTCGGCGTGGTGACCGAGCTCGTCGAGGCTGGAGTCGCGGAACGACAGCCGCAGCTCCCCCGCATACCGCAGGTGCTCGGGGATGTCGTCTCCGAGGATCTCCATGGCCCTATCCACGCGGGCGCAGGCGGCGACGGCGGCCTGCGCGGAGCGGCGGAGGTTGGCGTCGTCGAAGTTGACCAGGCGGTTCGCGGTGGCGCGCACCTCGCGGCGCTGCCGCAGGGCCTCCCAGTTGAGCACGGTCTCCTGGGCGCCCATCTGCACGAGCATGGCGCCGATGGCGTCACCGTCACGGATGACGACGCGGTGCACACCGCGCACCTCGCGCGCCTTCGCGACGATGCCGAGGCGTCCGGCCGCGCCCACGATGGCCATGGCGGCCTCGTTGCCCGGGCAGACGACCTCGAGCGCGGCCGAGCGGCCGGGATCGGTCAGTGAGCCGGCCGCGAGAAACGCACCGCGCCAGACGGCCGCGATCTCGTCCTTGGACCCGGTGGTCAGTCGGTTGGGCAGGCCGCGGATCGGGCGGCGTCGGGCATCGAGCAGGCCGGTCTGTCGCGCGAGGGTCTCGCCGCCCTCGAGCACCCGGACGAGGTAGTGGTTGGTGCGGCGCAGGCCGGAGGCCGTGATCACGGAGACGTCGCTGCGGACGCCGTAGAGCTCGGCGAGGTCCTTGCGTACCCTCCGGGCCAGCAGGGCGGTGTCGAGTTCCGACTCGATGGCGATGCGGCCGGAGATCATGTGCAGACCACCGGAGAATCGCAGGATCGTGGCCAGTTCGGCCGCCCGGACCGTGGTCTTCGAAACCTCGACGCGTGCTAGTTCATCTTTGACGTCGATGGTGAGTGCCAATCGTCATTTCCATTCTGTTGTTCGGGCCTGCCGTCGTGGTCGACGGCGGGCCTGCCGTTATTCTCGTCCGAGGTCGCGGTGCTTGAGGCTCACCGCGACGCCGGGAAATTCTTGGAGCAGCCCGGCCAGTTCCCGTGCCATGGCCACCGAGCGGTGCTTGCCGCCCGTGCAGCCGATGGCGATGGTGGCATGACGCTTGTTCTCCCGCTGGTACCCGGCCAGCACCGGGCGCACGGCGGCGGCATACGCGTCGATGAATTCGCGCGCGCCTTCCTGGCCGAGCACGTAGTCGCTGACCTCGGGGTCGAGCCCGGTGTGCGGGCGCAGTTCGGGGATCCAGAACGGATTGGGCAGGAAGCGGGCGTCGGCGACCATGTCGACGTCGGTGGGGAGGCCGTACTTGAACCCGAAGCTCATCACGGTGAGGTGCAGCCCGGCCGCGTTCTCCGCGGCGAAGCGTTCGGTGATGGTGGTGGCCAGCTGGTGGATATTGAGGTCGGAGGTGTCGATGACGATGTCGCAGGACTCGCGAACGACGGCCAGGCGGGTGCGTTCGGCGGAGATCCCGTCGAGGATCGTGCCCTCCCCCTGCAGCGGGTGCGGCCGGCGCACGGCCTCGAACCGGCGCACGAGCACGTCGTCGCGAGCCTCGAGGAAGATCACCCTGACCTGGGTGCCGCTGCGCAATGCCTGGACGAGTTCTTGGAAATCGCCGAAGAAGTCCCGGCCGCGGATGTCGACGACGGCGGCGATCTTGGGCAGGTTGGTGCCGGCTCGGCCGACGAGCTCGACGAGCGGTCTGAGCATCTGCGGGGGCAGGTTGTCGACGACGTACCAGCCGAGGTCCTCGAGCGCGTTCGCCACGGTCGATCGTCCGGCGCCTGACATGCCCGTGACAATGAGCATCTCCTGCTTCTGGGTCTCCGTGCTCATGCTGGATTGCGCCTTCGGTCGAAGTGAGTGAATGTCCAGCTTATCGACCGGTGGCCTGCTCAGGCGCGCAGGTGCCGGTGGATACCCTCCGCTAGGGCCGGTCCGATGCCGCGGATCTCGGCGATGGAGTCCACCGAGGCCTCCCTGAGCTTGGCAACCGAACCGAAGTGAGCGAGCAGGACCTTGATGCGGGTGGGGCCGAGGCCGGGGATTTCGCCCAGGATGGTGTTGATGTCACGTTTGCGCCGGGCCCGTTGGTGGGTGATCGCGAACCGGTGTGCTTCGTCCCGGATCCGCTGGATGAGGAAGAGGGCGTCGCTGTTGCGCGGCAGGATGACCGGGTAGTCGGAGTCCGGCAGCCAGATCTCCTCCAGCCTCTTGGCGATGCCGCACAGGGTGATGCCTTCGACGCCGGATTCCCTCAGGGCGCGAGCGGCCGCGGCGACCTGGGGCTGGCCGCCGTCCACGATGAGCAGGTTCGGCTGGTAACGGAATTTCTTCCGTTTCGCGGCGCCGCCGTTGCCGGCCTCGTCCTCGGCCTCGTCCGGGGACGGAGCTTCGGCGGGAGGGGTGAGACCGGCCGCCTCGCCGTCGACCGTGATGACCCCGCCCGTCGGCAACGCCTCCGGGGTGCTGCCGTCCGGCACCAGGTAGGCCAGCCGCCGGGTGAGCACCCGGTAGAGCGAGTCGGTGTCGTCGGTGGACTCCGGCACCCCGAACCGGCGGTACTCGTCCTTGCGCGGCAGGCCGTCTTCGAAGACCACCATGGACGCGACGATATTCGTGCCGCCGAGGTGGGAGACGTCGTAGCACTCCATGCGCAACGGCGCCGACTCCATGCCGAGGGCCTCCTGCAGGTCCTCGAGCGCCTTCGACCTGGCCACGAAGTCCGAGCTGCGCCGGGTCTTGTAGAGCATCAGCGCCTGCTTGGCGTTCTGGGTCGCCGTGGCGAGCAGCGCCGCCTTCTCGCCACGCTGGGCGGCCACGAGCCGCACCTTGCGGTTCGCGATGCCGCCCAGCCAACCCTCGAGGGCGTCGGCGTCGTCGGGCAGCTCCGGCACCACGATCTCCCGGGGCGGCCGGGCGTCGCCCGTGTAGGCGGTCTGCATGATCGAGTCGATCAGCTCGCTCATGCTCAGGTCGAGTTCCTTGTCGACGACCCAGCCGCGCACACCGCGGATGCGTCCGCCGCGCACGATGAACAGCTGAACGGCCGCGGCCAGTTCGTCCTGCTCGATCGCGAACAGGTCGATGTCGACGTTGTCGCGCAGCACCACGGCGCTCTTCTCGAGCACGGCGTCGAGCGCCTTGACCTGATCGCGACGCCGGGCGGCCAGCTCGTAGTCCTGGGCGAGCGAGGCCTCTTTCATCTGCGCCGTCAGGCTGTTGATGAGTTTGCGGTCCTGGCTGCCCATGAAGCTGACGAAACCGTTGACGATCGTCCGGTGCTCCTCGATGCTGACCGTGCCCGAGCAAGGGCCGAAGCAGCGACCGATCTGACCGGCGAAGCAGGGCTTGCCCGACTGCATGGCGCGTTTGTAGTTGGCGTTGTTGCAGGTGCGGATCGGGAACGCCTTGAGCATCAGGTCGATCGTCTCGTGCACGGCCCAGACCTTGGGGTACGGACCGAAATACCGTGCGCCCTTGATGCCCGTGGTGCGGGTCACCAGGGCCCGTGGGGCCTCGTCGGCCAGCGTCACCGCGAGGTACGGGTAGGACTTGTCGTCCTTGAACTGCACGTTGAACGGCGGATCGAACTCGTTGATCCAGGTCCACTCCAGTTGCAGGGCCTCGACCTCGGTGCCGACCGTCGTCCATTCGACGCTGGTCGCCGTGGTGACCATCCGGCGGGTGCGCTCGTGCAGGCTGCTCAGCGGCGCGAAATAGTTGCTCAGCCGGGCCCTGAGGTTCTTGGCCTTGCCCACGTAGAGCACCCGCCCGGAGGCGTCGCGGAACCTGTACACACCGGGTTCGGTGGGAATCTCCCCGGGCTTGGGGCGATAGCTCAGTGCGTCAGACATTGTGTTCCTCTGCCTACCGTGCGGCGAGGACCTCCTTCAGGAACATTCCGGTGTGACTCGTCTTGACCGAGGCGACATGCTCGGGGGTGCCGGTCGCGAGCACCTTGCCGCCGCCGGAGCCGCCCTCCGGACCGAGGTCGATGACCCAGTCCGCCGACTTGATGACGTCGAGGTTGTGCTCGATCACGATGACGGTGTTGCCCTTGTCGACGAGGCTGTTCAGCACCAGCAAGAGCTTACGCACGTCCTCGAAGTGCAGGCCGGTGGTGGGCTCGTCGAGAACGTAGACGCTGCGACCGTTGGAGCGGCGCTGCAGTTCGGTGGCCAGCTTGACCCGCTGGGCCTCGCCGCCCGAGAGGGTCGTGGCGCTCTGGCCCAGCCGCACGTAGCCCAGGCCGACCTCGACCAGGGTCTTGAGGAAACGGTGGATCGCCGAGATCGGCTCGAAGAACTCGGCCGCCTCGCTGATCGGCATGTCCAGGACCTCGGCGATGTTCTTGCCCTTGTAGTGCACGGTGAGGGTGTCGCGGTTGTAGCGCGCTCCCCCGCAGACCTCGCAGGCCACGTACACGTCGGGCAGGAAGTTCATCTCGATCTTGATGGTGCCGTCGCCGGAGCACGCTTCGCAGCGGCCGCCCTTGACGTTGAAGCTGAACCGGCCGGGCAGGTAGCCGCGCGCCTTGGCCTCCATGGTCTCGGCGAAGAGTGTGCGGATCTTGTCGAAGACCCCGGTGTAGGTGGCGGGGTTGGAGCGGGGCGTGCGCCCGATCGGGGCCTGGTCGACGTGGATGACCTTGTCGAGCTGGTCGAGACCGGTCACCTTGCTGTGCTTCCCTGGCAGCTTGCGGGCACCGTTGAGCCGGTTCGCGAGCACCCGGTAGAGCACATCGTTGACCAGGGAGGACTTGCCGGATCCGCTCACGCCGGTGACGGCGGTGAAGACGCCCAGCGGGAATTTGACGGTGACCTTGCGGAGGTTGTTCGCCTCGGCGCCGACGACCGTGATCTCCCGCTCGGGGTCGAGCGGGCGACGGGTCGCGGGCGTGGCGATCGACTTGCGGCCGGACAGGTAGTCGGCGGTGAGCGACTTGGTGTTGGTGAGCAGGTCCGCATACGAGCCGGAGTGCACCACATGGCCGCCGTTGACGCCGGCGCCCGGTCCGATGTCCACGACCCAGTCGGCCGTCTTGATGGTGTCCTCGTCGTGTTCGACGACGATGAGGGTGTTGCCGAGGTCGCGCAGCGCCACCAGCGTCTCGATCAGACGCCGGTTGTCACGCTGGTGCAGGCCGATGCTGGGCTCGTCGAGCACGTAGAGCACGCCTGTGAGGCCCGACCCGATCTGGGTCGCGAGGCGGATCCGCTGCGCCTCGCCGCCGGACAGCGTTCCGGCGGCACGGGCCAGGCTCAGGTAGTTCAGGCCCACCCGGAGCAGGAAGTCCAGGCGCACCTTGATCTCGCGCAGCACCTGCGCGGCGATGGTCTTCTCACGGTCGGTCAATTCGAGCTTGTCCATGAAGTCACGGGCCTCGCTGAGGCTGAGGCTGCAGATGTCGGCGATGCTCATGTCGTGCACGAGCACGGCGAGGACCTCGGGCTTGAGTCGGGTTCCGTCGCAGACCGGGCAGGCGACCTCGCGCAGGTATTCGCCCCACCGCTGGCGCTGGGAGTCGGTCTCGGCCTGGAGGAACTGCCGTTCGATGTAAGGAACGACGCCCTCGAAGCCGGAGGTGTAGCTCATCTCCCGGCCGTAGCGGTTCTTCCACTTGACCTTGACCTCGAAGTTGTCGCCGCGCATGACGGCGGTGCGCACCTCGTCGCTCAGCTTCTTCCAGGGGGTGGTGAGCTTGAACTTGAGGTCGCGGGCCAGGCCGTCGAGAAGCTTCTCGTAGTACTGGAACAGGCCCTTGCCCTGGGTGGTCCAGGGCAGAACGACGCCCTCAGCGATGCTGAGATCGGGGTCGCCCAGCAGCAGGTCCTCGTCGACCGACATGCGCGTGCCCAGGCCGGAGCACTCGGGGCAGGCGCCGAACGGGGCGTTGAAGGAGAAGGTGCGAGGTTCGATCTCGGTCAGCTGCACCGGGTGGTTGTTCGGGCAGGAGAGCTTCTCGGAGTAGCTCTGCCAGGCCTCGTCGCCGGTGAGGTCGACGAAGTTGATCTGCACGAGCCCGTCGGTGAGCTTGAGAGCCGTCTCCAGCGAGTCGGTGAGCCGGCTGAGCAGGTCGGGGCCGGCGACCAGGCGGTCGACGACGACGGAGATGTCGTGCTTGAGCTGCTTCTTGAGGATCGGCGGTTCGTTGAGCTGGATCTGGGTGCCGTCGACCATGGCGCGGGAGTACCCGCCGGCGGCGAGCTCCTTGAACAGGTCGACGAACTCGCCCTTCTTCTGCGAGACGACGGGACTGAGGATCTGGTACCGCACCCCGGTCTCCAGCTCCATGAGCTGGTCGGCGATCTGCTGCACGGTCTGTGACTGGATGACCTCGCCGCAGACGGCGCAGTGCGGCACGCCGATGCGCGCCCAGAGCAGACGCATGTAGTCGTAGATCTCGGTGATGGTGCCCACCGTGGACCGCGGGTTGCGGTTGGTGGACTTCTGGTCGATGGACACCGCGGGGCTGAGGCCCTCGATGAAGTCGACGTCGGGCCGGTCGACCTGACCGAGGAACTGGCGGGCGTACGCCGACAGCGACTCGACGTACCGTCGTTGCCCCTCCGCGAAAATTGTATCGAAGGCGAGCGAAGACTTGCCCGACCCCGATAGACCTGTGAACACCACGAGCGAATCGCGCGGGATGTCCAGGTTGACGTTGTGCAGATTGTGCACGCGAGCACCACGGACGCTGAGTTGAGAGCCGTGCTCTACCTCTGAAATTGACACCATTCGAGTCTATGCAGTGCCACCGACACTCCAGTGCCACCCGCGCTCCTGCCGGGCCCCGCCGGGGCTCCTGCAGGGCCCGGGCGGCCCGGGTGGGGCCCGATCAGGCCAGGTGCCCGGCCTTCTCCATCTGGCGGAGTTCGCGCTTGAGTTCGGACACCTCGTCGCGAAGTCGTCCGGCCAACTCGAACTTGAGTTCGCCGGCGGCCTCGAGCATCTGGGCGTTGAGGTCGGCGATGATCGACTCGAGGTCGTTGGCGCCGTTCGCGGCCAAGCCCTTACGCATCGAGGGAGTGGGGCTGCGACGCCGGGCGTCGCGACCGGCCAGGAGCTCTGCGGTGTCGGCCTCCTCGCGGGCGAGGACATCCGTGATGTCGGCGATGCGCTTGCGGAGCGGCGTGGGGTCGATCCCGTGCAGGGTGTTGTACTCCACCTGCTTCTCGCGCCTGCGGTCGGTCTCGTCGATGGCCCTGGCCATCGAGTCGGTGATCCGGTCGGCGTACATGTGCACCTCACCGGACACGTTCCGGGCGGCACGGCCGATGGTCTGGATCAGTGAGGTCGACGACCGCAGGAAGCCTTCCTTGTCGGCGTCGAGGATGGCCACCAGGGACACCTCGGGCAGGTCGAGGCCCTCGCGGAGCAGGTTGATGCCTACGAGCACGTCGTAGACGCCCTGGCGCAGTTCGGTGAGCAACTCCACCCGGCGCAGGGTGTCGACGTCGGAGTGCAGGTATCGCACGCGCACGCCGGCTTCGGTGAGGAAGTCGGTGAGTTCCTCGGCCATCTTCTTGGTCAGCGTGGTGACGAGCACCCGCTCGTTGAGCCCGACGCGCACCCGGATCTGTTCGAGCAGGTCGTCGATCTGACCGGCGGAGGGCTTGACGATGATCTGCGGGTCGACGAGGCCGGTCGGGCGGATGATCTGCTCGACGATGCCGTCGGCGATGCCCATCTCGTACTTGCCCGGCGTAGCCGAGAGGTACACGGTCTGGCCGACCCGGTCCTTGAACTCGTTCCATTTGAGCGGCCGGTTGTCCAGCGCGCTGGGCAGGCGGAAGCCGTGCTCGACGAGAGTGCGCTTCCGGGACGAGTCGCCCTCGTACATGGCGCCGATCTGCGGCACGGTGACATGGGATTCGTCGATGACGACGAGGAAGTCGTCGGGGAAGTAATCCAGCAGGCAGTGCCCGGGCTCCCCCGCGCTCCGCCCGTCGATGTGGCGTGAGTAGTTCTCGATGCCGGAGCAGAACCCGATCTGCTCCATCATCTCCAGGTCGAACGAGGTGCGCATCCGCAGGCGTTGAGCCTCCAGCAGCTTGCCCTCGCGTTCCAGCTGACCCAGTCGTTCGGCCAGTTCCTCCTGGATGGTGCCCATCGCCCGCTGCATGACATCAGTGCTGGCGACATAGTGCGACCCGGGGAAGACCGAGACGGCATCGAGTTTCTTGACGACATCGCCCGTGAGCGGATGCAGGCTGTACAGCGCCTCGATCTCGTCGCCGAACATCTCGATTCGGATGGCGAGCTCTTCATACATCGGGATGATCTCGATGGTGTCGCCGCGCACCCTGAAGTGACCGCGGGAGAAGTCGATGTCGTTGCGCTGGTACTGCATGGCCACGAACTTGCGGATCAGCCAGTCCCGGTCGACCTTCTGGCCCACCTGCAGGGCCACCATGGCCTCGAGGTACCCCTCCGGGGTGCCGAGGCCGTAGATGCACGACACCGTGGAGACGACGATGACGTCGCGACGGCTCAGCAGTGAGTTGGTCGTGGAGTGCCGGAGCCGCTCCACCTCTTCGTTGATCGAGGAGTCCTTCTCGATGAAGGTGTCCGTCTGCGGAACGTAGGCCTCAGGCTGGTAGTAGTCGTAGTAGGAGACGAAGTATTCGACCGCGTTGTTGGGCATCAGCTCGCGGAATTCGTTGACGAGTTGGGCGGCCAGGGTCTTGTTGTGCGCAAGGACCAGCGTCGGACGCTGCACCTGCTCGATCAACCACGCCGTGGTCGCGGACTTGCCGGTGCCGGTGGCGCCGAGCAGCACGATGTCGGTCTCACCGGCGTTGATGCGGCCGGCCAGCTCGGCGATGGCACCGGGCTGGTCACCACTGGGGGTGTATTCGCTCACGACCTCGAAGGGGTGAACGGAACGGGTAGCTTCCATGCTTCCAGTCTAAGGAGCCCCACCGACACTCGGGTCGGCGGCCGCCTCGGTCGCCTCCGGGTGGGCGTCGTGTTGGGAACGCAGCTTGCGTTTCCACAGCCTGTCCACCTGGCTGAGGGTGGCGTCGAGGGACCCGGTCGAGTCGATGACGGCGTCGGCCACGGCCAGGCGCTCGTCGTCCCCGGCCTGCGCGGCGATGCGGCTGCGCGCGTCGGCTTCGTTCATGCCGCGCAGCTCCACCATGCGGCGCACCCGGGTTTCGGCATCGGCGTGCACGACGACGATGAGGTCGAAGGGGTGGCCGACGGAGGCCTCGACCAGCAGGGGCACGTCGTAGACCACGACGACATGCGGGTTGGCCCGCTCGGCCGCGTCGATGGCCTGCGCGGACAGGGCTCTTACGGCGGGGTGCACGATCTGGTTGAGCAGGTTGAGCGCCGCCGGGTTGCCGAAGACGATGGCGCCGAGGGCCGCCCGGTTGAGGCTGCCGTCGGCGTTGGCGACCTCGTCTCCGAAGACCTCGATCACGTGCGCCAGCGCATCCGTGCCCGGTGCGACGGCCGCTCTGGCCAGCTGGTCGGCGTCGATCACCACTGCGCCGTGCTCGCCGAAGCGCTTGGCCACGGTGCTCTTCCCCGATGCGATCCCGCCGGTCAACCCAATCAAGTACACGGCCCCATGCTAACGAACGCACGGAACGTCAGCCCCGGGGCCCGCCGCAGTGGGTGAACGTGCACAGCGGCGGGCCCGGAATCTGAAACGGACACGACGGTTAACCGGCACAGGCCGGACCCCGAAGGGTCCGGCCTGTGCGGCTCCGGCCAGAGCCGGAGGGATGCTGCTAGTTGTTGCTGCTGAGCTTCTCGCGCAGGGCGGCAAGCGCCTCGTCGTCGGCGAGGGTGCCGGCTCCGGCGGTCTCGCTGGAGAACGAGTTGCCAGCTGCGGACGCGACATCGCCGGGAGCGATGATCTCGTCGTTCGCGGATGCGACCTGCTTCTTGTGAGCTTCCCAGCGAGCCTGGGCTGCAGCGTAGTCCTGCTCCCACTTCTCGCGCTGGGTCTCGAAGCCTTCGCGCCACTCGTTGGTCTCCGGGTCGAAGCCCTCGGGGTACTTGTAGTTGCCCTGGTCGTCGTACTCGGTGAGCATTCCGTAGAGTGCCGGGTCGAACTCTGTGCCCTCGGGGTCGACACCATCGTTGGCCTGCTTGAGGCTCAGCGAGATGCGGCGACGCTCCAGGTCGATGTCGATGACCTTGACGAACACCTCGTCGCCGACCGAGACAACCTGCTCGGCGAGCTCAACGTGCTTGCCGGACAGCTCGGAGATGTGCACGAGGCCCTCGATGCCCTCTGCGACGCGAACGAACGCACCGAAGGGAACGAGCTTGGTGACCTTACCCGGTGCAACCTGGCCGATGGCGTGGGTGCGGGCGAAGACCTGCCACGGGTCTTCCTGCGTGGCCTTGAGCGACAGGGACACGCGCTCGCGGTCCAGGTCGACCTCGAGGATCTCGACGGTGACTTCCTGACCGACCTCGACGACCTCGCTGGCGTGCTCGATGTGCTTCCAGCTGAGCTCGGAGACGTGAACCAGACCGTCAACGCCACCCAGGTCGACGAACGCACCGAAGTTGACGATCGACGAGACGACGCCCTTGCGGACCTGTCCCTTCTGGAGGTTGTTGAGGAAGGTGGTGCGGCTCTCGGACTGGGTCTGCTCGAGCAGTGCGCGACGCGACAGGACCACGTTGTTGCGGTTCTTGTCGAGTTCGAGGATCTTGGCCTCGATCTCCTGGCCCAGGTACGGGGTCAGGTCGCGGACACGGCGAAGCTCGATGAGCGACGCGGGCAGGAAGCCACGCAGGCCGATGTCGACGATGAGACCGCCCTTGACGACCTCGATGACCGATCCGGTGACAACTCCGTCGGATTCCTTGATCTTCTCGACGTCGCCCCATGCACGCTCGTACTGAGCGCGCTTCTTCGACAGGATGAGACGGCCTTCTTTGTCTTCCTTCTGAAGAACGAGGGCCTCGACCAGGTCGCCGACCTTGACAACCTCGGAAGGGTCAACGTCGTGCTTGATGGAAAGTTCGCGGGAGGGGATGACACCCTCGGTCTTGTAGCCGACGTCGAGGAGGACCTCGTCGCGGTCGATCTTCACAACGGTGCCCTCGATGAGGTCTCCGTCGTTGAAGAATTTCAGAGTCTTTTCGACCGCGGCAAGGAAGTCTTCAGCAGATCCGATGTCGTTGATGGCGACCTGCTTGGGTGCCCGTTCGGTCGTTGCGATTGTCATGTAGTAGTTGCTCCAGGATGGACATATTCGGGCCAGAAGGGAGGTTAGTGCGATTTACTATGATGTTTCCGCGACTGGCAGCGGCTAATTCGTCACAAGCGTGACAGTAAAGCTTAGCTGTTTCGGGGCGGCCCGGGCAACCCGCCCAACGACGTATCTCCCCCGACTCGAGAACGCGCGCCAGGCCTTTCGATTCCTCGCCCGTCGCGACAGAACTCGGGAACTTCCCCATCCGCTGGTCGAGCCTGTCGAGACCCGGTGACCCGATCCGCGATCCGCGGTCCGTGGGCCTCAGATCCGCGGGTTGGCCGGCGGGGTCTCGACAGGCTCGACCAACGTGTGGTCGCGACCCGCCGGTTGGCCGGCGGGGTCTCGACAGGCTCGACCAACGTGTGGTCGCGATCTGCAGGTTGTCCTGCGACGGACCCTGTCGCCTGTCGCGAGGGATCTCGGAGACGTCCCCATCCCGGTGGTCGAGCCTGTCGAGACCCGGTGACCCGGTGCGCGGTCCGTGGATGCGTCAGACCCGCAGATCGGCCGGCGGGGTCTCGACGGGCTCGACCAACGTGAGGTCGCGACCCGCGGGTCGGCCGGCGGTCCCGCGGGGCCGCCGGCCAGGCTCGGGTCAGGGCTGCAGGGCGGAGCGGAGGGTGTCAAGGCCGACGCCGCCGAGGTCGAGCGCGCGGCGGTGGAATTCCTTGATGTTGAACGCCGCACCATCCCTGGCCTGGGCCTCGTCGCGCAGCTGTTCCCAGATCCGCTGGCCGATCTTGTACGACGGTGCCTGGCCCGGCCAGCCCAGGTAGCGGTTCACCTCGAACCTGACGAATCCCTCGTTCATGTTGACGTTCCGGGCGAGGAAGTCGAAGGCGTAGTCGGCCGTCCACACCCCTGAGCCGTCCGGAACGGTCTTGCCCAGGTGCACGCCGATGTCCAGCACCACCCGCGCCGCGCGCATCCGCTGCCCGTCCAGCATGCCGAGCCTGTCGGCGGGGTCGTCGAGGTAGCCCAGCTGCTCCATCAGGCGTTCCGCGTACAGGGCCCAGCCCTCGGCGTGGCCGGAGGTGCCGGCGAGCTGCCGGCGCCAGGTGTTCAGCTTGGCCCGGTTGTACACCGCCTGGCCGATCTGCAGGTGGTGGCCGGGAATGCCCTCGTGATAGACCGTGGTGAGTTCGCGCCAGGTGTCGAATTCGGTCACGCCGACGGGCACGGACCACCACATCCGGCCGGGCCGGGAGAAGTCGTCGGTCGGGCCTGTGTAGTAGATCCCGCCCTCCTGGGTGGGTGCGATCATGCACTCCAGACGGCGGATCTCCTCCGGGATGTCGAACTGGGTCTCGCCCAGCTCTGCGACGGCACGGTCGCTGGTCTCCTGCATCCAGCGCTGCAGGGCGTCGGTGCCGTGCAGCTTGCGGGCCGGATCGGTGTCGAGGAACTCGATGGCCTCCAGGACCGTGGCGCCCGGTTTGATCTGCCTGGCCACGCTCTCCTGCTCGGCCACCATGCGACCGAGTTCCTCTATGCCCCACTCGTAGGTCTCGTCGAGGTCGACGGTGGCGCCGAGGAACCGGCGGGAACTGAGCGCATAGAGGTCGCGGCCGATGGCGTCGACCTCGGTGGCCCGCGGCGCGAGGTCGTCGGCGAGGAACGCCGCGAGCTTGTCGTAGGCCGAGGCCGCCCGACTGGCCCGTACGCCAAGGTCGGTGGCCAGGGTGGCCGGAAGCGAGCCGGTCTCCAGGCCGGCCTCGGCGACGAAATGATTGAAGAACCCGTCGTTGGCGGCCGTGCGCCGTACCTGCCCGAGCACCTCGACCACCTGGCGCCTGGCCGGGGTGATGCCCTGTTCGATACCCAGACGCAGGGTCTGGATGTAGCCGTCGATGGCCGCGGGCACGGCCTGCAGCCGCGCGGAGATGTTCTGCCAGTCGGCCACGGTGCCGGTGGGCATCAGGTCGAAGACCTCCCGGATCTCCTGCACCGGGGAGGCGATCACGTTGAGGTCGCGCAGGTGCAGCCCGGCCGCGGAGCTCTCCAGGTCGAGCGCGAGAGTGCTGCCGAGGTCCGTGCGGGTGACGTCGTCGACGGCGTCGACCGGGTTCGCGGCGTCCAGGGCCGCGATGACCTCGGTGGCCGCCTGCACGTACCTGGCGTGCCCGTCGGGCGAGTAGTCCGCAAATCCCGACCCGTCCGCAGCCCGGCCGATGTAGGTGCCAACGGTCGGATCGAGGGCGACGAGGGTGTCCACCCACTGCTCGGCGATCTGGTCGACGGGCGTGGGAGTCCGGTAATCGTTGACAGTCATGCACAGAGCCTAGAACACGCACCGACCCCAGGACACGGCCGTGACGCCGCCGTCAGTGTGCGGCGGCGTCCCAGTTGGCCCCGCGCCCGACCTGCACGTCCAACGGCACCAGCAGCTCAGCGGCGGTCTCCATCCGGTGCGTGACAACGGCGCGCAGGGCGTCCCACTCCCCCGGGGCGACCTCGAAGATCAGCTCGTCGTGCACCTGCAGCATCATGCGGCTGGCCAGATCCTGGTCGCGCAGGTCAGCGGCGATCCGGTTCATCGCGATCTTCATCAGGTCGGCCGCCGAACCCTGGATCGGGGCGTTGAGCGCGGCGCGTTCGGCGTTGTCGCGCAGCACCCGGTTGGGGCTGTTCAGCTCGGGGAACGGCCTGCGCCGGCCGAAGATCGTGGTGGTGTGGCCGTCGATCTTGGCCTGCTCCACGACGCGGCGGAGGTAGTCGCGCACGGCGCCGAACCGGGCGAAGTAGTCGGCGATGAGCTGCTTGGCCTCCCGGGATTCGATCCGCAGCTGGCGGGACAGGCCGAAAGCGCTGAGCCCGTAGGCGAGGCCGTACGACATGGCCTTGACCTTGTTGCGCATCTCCCCCGTCACATCCTCCGGCGCGACGCCGAAGACCCGGGCGCCGACGAACCTGTGCAGGTCCTCCCCGGCGTTGAACGCCTCGATCAGACCGGCGTCCTCCGAGAGGTGGGCCATGATCCGCATCTCGATCTGGGAGTAGTCGGCGGTGAGCAGGCTCTCGCTGCCGGGCCCGGCCTGGAACGCGGCGCGGATACGGCGGCCCTCCTCCGTACGAACAGGGATGTTCTGCAGGTTCGGGTCCGTCGAGGAGATGCGCCCGGTGGCGGTGCCGATCTGCACGTAGGTGGTGTGGATGCGCCCGGTGTCGTCGATGGCCTTGTCGAGGGTTTCCACGATCTGGCGGAGCTTTGTCGCGTCACGGTGCTTGAGCAGCAGGTCGAGGAACGGATGCGGGTTGCTGGCCTGCAGGTCGGCCAGGGCGCCGGCGTCCGTGGTGAAACCGGTCTTGTTCGCCCGGGTGCGCGGCATGCCGAGCTGGTCGAACAGGACCTCCTGCAGCTGCTTGGGCGAGCCGAGGTTCACCTCCCGGCCGATCTGGGCGTAGGCGCCGGCGGCGAGGGCCGCGGCCGTGTCGCCGAGCTGGGTGGACAGGGCAGCGAGTTCGTCGTGGGAGACGGCCACACCGGCCAGTTCCATGTCGGCCAGGGTCATCAGGGTGGGCATCTCGATGTCGGTCAGCACCGAGCGGGAGCCCGCGTCGAGCAGGGCGACCAGGGTCGCGGCGAGGCGCACGGTGTACCAGGAGTCCACGGCGATGCCGCCGGCGACGCTCTCGTCCGGCACGAGCTGGTTGGGGTCGACTACGGGCAGGGTCTCGTCGAGGTAACGCTTGACGAGGTCGGCCAGGGTCTTGTCCGGGCCGCCGGGCCGTAGCAGCCAGCCGGCCACGAGGGTGTCGATGGCCAGTCCGTCCATCGGCAGGCCGGCTCGCGTGAGCGCCTTCACCTGCGGTTTGGCATCGTGCATGACCTTGGGGCTCGGGCCGGCCAGCCATTCCTCGAGGGGAAGGTAGTCGGCACGGTGAGGCTGCCAGGCCACCGTCGCGATCTCGGTGGCCGTCGCCAGGCCGAATCCAATCGGCAGGCCGTCCTGCACGTCGACGGTGACGGAGATCGCGGTGCCCGCGCGGGTCACCCGGTCCAGCCAGGTGGCCAGTTCCTCGTCCAGCAGTTCGCGCTCAACGGGTGCGCGGGCCGCGGCGGGAGCCTCGGGGGCGGCAACGGCGGCAGCCGGAGTGGCGTCGACGCCGTTGCCGTTGCCGGCCTCGATCTTGATCACCCGGTCGAGCAGGGTGCGGAACTCAAGGCGTCCGAACACGTCGCGCACGGCGTCCTCGTCGATGGGGCCGCGCGCCAGGTCGTCCAGCTCGACGGGCAGGTCCAGATCGGTCACGAGCCGGTTGAGACGTCGGTTGCGGATCGCGTTGTCCTTCTGCTCGCGCAGGTTGGCGCCGACAACGCCGGTGATCTCGTCGGCGTGCTCGAGGATCGCGTCGAGACTGCCGAATCGGTCGAGCCACTTCACGGCGGTCTTCTCACCGACCTTGCTGATGCCGATCAGGTTGTCGCTGGTCTCCCCCACCAGTGCGGCGATGTCGGGGTACTGCTCGGGGGCGATGCCGTATTTCTCGCGCACCTTCGCCGGGTCGTACCGGGTCAGAGCCGAGACACCCTGGCTCGCCGGGTAGAGCAGGGTCACGTTCTCGTTGACCAGCTGGATGGTGTCGCGGTCTCCGGACACGACGTACACGTCGTAGCCCTCTGCCGTTCCGCGTACCGACAGGGTTGCGAGGATGTCGTCGGCCTCGTAGTCGTCCTTGGTGAGCGTGGTGATGTTCATGGCCTTGAGGGCCTCCTGCAGGAGCGGCACCTGGCCCTTGAACTCGGAGGGAGTGATGGCCCTGGTGCCCTTGTATTCGGGGTAGTCCCTGGTACGGAATGAGAAGCGGGAGATGTCGAAGGCCACGGCGATATGGGTGGGCTTCTCATTGCGCAGCAGGCTCAGCAGCATCGACAGGAAGCCGTGGATGGCATTCGTGTGCTGCCCGTCCCTGGTCTGGAAGCTGTCGACGGGGAGGGCATGAAATGCCCGGTAGGCCAGCGAGTGGCCGTCGATGATCATCAGGGTAGGCTTTTTGGATTCCGACACGGACCCAGCCTACAAGCCGTATCCCGGCGTGGCTGAGCCAGCACTCAGAGGGTGGTTATGACCGAACACGACATGCCCGACAGCGGCGCCGACTACCTCGCCTGGACGAAGGCCCGCGGCGCCGGCGACCTCGCCGACAAGATGGGCATCGAGTTCACCGAGTTCTCGATCGACCGCGCGGTGGCCCGGATGCCCGTCGAGGGCAACACCCAACCGGCCATGCTGCTGCACGGCGGCGCGTATGTGGTGATGGGCGAGTCGCTCGGGTCGATGTCCGCGAATCTGCACGCCGGGGCCGGCAAGATCGCGGTGGGTATCGAGATCAACGCCAGCCACACCGGCTCCGCCACCTCAGGGTGGGTCACGGCTGTGTGCACGCCCATCCACCTCGGCCGCACGCTCACGACGCACGAGATCGTGGTCACCGACGACCGCGGCCGCCGCTGCTCCACCATCCGCATCACCAACCTGATCATGGACCGTCCCGCCGGGGCCTGACCTGATCTGCGAACCGCGGGCGGGTACGAAAAAGCGGGTCCCTCACCGAGGGACCCGCTTTTTTCGTGACGGGGGTTGGTGCGTCGTGGTCCGGGTTACTTCTTGGCGCTGAGCTGTTCGATGATGGCCTGGGCCACGTCGTGCATGGTCAGCCGGCGGTCCATGGATGCCTTCTGGATCCAGCGGAACGCCTCGGGTTCGGTGAGGCCCATCTTCTCGTTGAGCAGGCCCTTGGCGCGGTCGACGAGCTTGCGGGTCTCGAAGCGCTCGACCAGGTCGGCGACCTCGGCCTCGAGGGTGATGATCTGGCTGTAGCGCGAGAGGGCGATCTCGATCGCGGGCAACAGGTCGTTGGGGGTGAACGGCTTGACGACGTACGCCAGGGCGCCGGCCTCGCTGGCGCGCTCCACGAGCTCCTTCTGGCTGAAGGCGGTGAGCAGCACGACGGGCGCGATGTGGGCCTTGGTGATGCGCTCCGCGGCCGAGATCCCGTCGAGGTGGGGCATCTTGACGTCCATGATCACCAGGTCTGGGCGCAACTCGGTGGCCAGGGCCACGGCGGTCTCGCCGTCACCGGCTTCACCCACGACTTCGAATCCGTTGTCACGGAGGATCTCGACGATGTCGAGCCTGATGAGGGATTCATCCTCCGCTACGACGACGCGGCGGGGGGGTACTGGAGTTGTCTCTTGGTCGGTCACAGGCAAAAGCCTACGGTATTCTGGTGCAGGTGTTGTGAGCCGGTGTGGCGGAATGGCAGACGCGGAGCACTCAAAATGCTTTGTTCGAAAGGACGTGTGGGTTCGAGTCCCACCACCGGTACCACATCACCGCATGCCCGTCCCCGGTTGAACCCCGGCGGCGGGCATGCGGTGTTTAACCCGCCGAGCCGCTGCGCGCCCGACTGAGGGTCAGGTCAGGCCCCTCCCGCTCCCTGTCCGTCTGCGGCCTGCACAGGCGTCCACCGGGCGTGCACGGCCGCTCAGGGGTCGTCAGTCGGCCCATCGTCCCGGGGGAAAGACAACAGCCCCGCGGATTCCTCCGCGGGGCTGTTGTCGTTCTGCTGGCTATCTGTGGTGCTGGTTACTGCTGGGCGTACGCCGGCGCGACACCGTTGTGGGCGTCACCGATGCGGTGGACCCGGATGTCGTTCGTGGAGCCCGCGATTCCGGGAGGGGAACCGGAGATCACAACGACCTTGTCGCCGATCTCGGCCAGGCCCTGGCCGAGCAGGATGTCGTCGACCTGACCGAACATCGAGTCGGTGTGGGTGACCGGCTCGACGAGGTACGTCTGCACGCCCCAGGTCAGGGCCAGACGGCGACGGATGCCGGCGTCCGGGGTGAAGGCCAGCATCGGGATGCTCGAGCGCAGCCGCGACATACGGCGCGCCGAGTCGCCGGACTCGGTGAAGATGCAGAGGTACTTGGCCTCCACGAACTCGGCGACCTCGATGGCGGCCAGCGTGATGGCGCCGCCCTGGGTGCGCGGCTTGTTGGTGAGCGGAGCGATCCGCTCCAGGCCGTGCTCCTCGGTCGAGGACACGATCCGGGCCATCGTCTGCACGGTGACCACGGGGTACTCGCCGACACTGGTCTCGCCACTGAGCATGACCGCGTCCGCACCGTCGAGAACGGCGTTGGCGACGTCGGACGTCTCCGCGCGCGTCGGAACGGGGCTGTGGATCATCGATTCGAGCATCTGTGTCGCGACGATGACGGGCTTTGCCATGCGGCGGGCCAGCTCGACGGCGTGCTTCTGCACGATCGGCACGGCCTCGAGCGGAAGCTCGACACCGAGGTCACCACGGGCGACCATGATCGCGTCGAAGGCGTCGACGATGCCCTCGAGGGCCTCGACGGCCTGGGGCTTCTCGATCTTGGCGATGACGGGAACCTTGCGGCCCTCCTCTGCCATGATCTCGTGCACCCGGTCGATGTCGGCGGCGTTCCGCACGAAGGACAAAGCGATGAGGTCGGTGCCGAGGCGCAGGCCCCAACGCAGGTCTGCCTCGTCCTTTTCGCTCAGGGCGGGCACGTTGACGGCAACGCCGGGCAGGTTGATGCCCTTGTTGTTCGACACCGGGCCGGCGACGATGACCTTGGTGGTCACGACGGTGCCGTCGGTTTCGACGACCTCGACCTTGACCTTGCCGTCGTCGATGAGCAGGAAGTCGCCCGGCTTGACGTCGTTCGGCAGGCCCTTGTAGGTCGTGCCGGACAGTTCCTTGGTGCCGAGGATGTCTTCGGTGGTGATCTTGAAGATGTCTCCGACGGCCAGGTCGTACGGGCCGCCCTCGAACTTGCCGAGGCGGATCTTCGGGCCCTGCAGGTCGACCATGACGGCGACGGCACGTCCGGAGTCGTTGGCTGCCTTACGCACATTGGCGTAGACGCCCTCGTGCACGGTGTAGTCGCCGTGGCTCAGGTTCATGCGGCAGACGTCCACGCCGGCGTCGATAATGGCGCGGATCTGTTCGTAGCTGGATGCTGCCGGCCCGAGGGTGGCGACGATTTTCGCGCGTCTCATTCTGGTGGATCTCCGGTTTCCGCGCCGGTCTGGCGCATTGGTGCGTTCGGTTGAGTGGAGAAATGGGCAGCGGAATTCACGTCGTTCGCTCAGATGGCAAACGAATGATCCGTCGGCTTCACCGGGGCGGGCAGTTGAGTCTCGCCTTCGAGAAACCGATCGACGGCTGCCGCGGCAGCGCGCCCTTCGGCGATCGCCCATACGATGAGCGACTGACCTCGGCCTGCATCTCCGGCAACGAAAACACCCTCGTGGCTGGTCTGGTAATCACTATCACGCACGACATTACTCCGGTCGTCGAGCGGTAAGTGCAGCTCATGGGTCAATTCGGTGCTGTCGGGGCCGGTGAAGCCCAGCGCCAGCAGCACCAAGTCAGCCGGAATCTCGCGCTCCGTACCGGCTTTGGGAACCCGGCGGCCATCGAGATATTCGGTCTCGGCAACCCGGATCGCCCGCACTTCGCCGGCGTCGTTGGACAGGAATTCGATGGTGGAGGCGAGGTACTGGCGGGTGCCGCCCTCTTCGTGGGCACTGGAGACCTCGAACAGGGTGGGTGACATCGGCCAGGGCTGGTGCTCCGGGCGGCTGTCGCCGGGCTGCTTGCCGATGGCGAGGTTGGTGACGGATGCCGCGAGCTGGCGGTGCGCGGTGCCGATGCAGTCCGCACCGGTGTCGCCGCCGCCGAGGACGACGACGTGCTTGCCCTCCGCGGTGATCTGGTTGTCGACGGTGTCGCCGGCGCCCACTTTGTTCTGCTGCACGAGGTATTCCATCGCGAAGTGCACGCCGGGCAGGTCGCGCCCGGGGATCGGCAGGTCGCGCGGCACCATGGCACCGGTGGCGACGACCACGGCGTCATAGCGGGCGCGCAGGTCGGCCCAGGTGATGTCCACGCCGATGTTGACTCCGGCGCGGAACCGGGTGCCCTCGGCGGTCATCTGCGCGAGGCGCCCGTCGAGGTGCTTCTTCTCCATCTTGAAGTCGGGGATGCCGTAGCGCAGCAGGCCGCCGATGCGGTCGTCACGCTCGAACACGGCCACGGTGTGACCGGCCCGGGTGAGCTGCTGTGCGGCGGCGAGACCGGCCGGGCCGGAGCCGACGACCGCGACAGTCTTGCCGGTCAGGCGCCCGGGAGGCTGCGGGACGACCCAGCCCTCCGCGAAGGCCTGGTCGATGATCGACACCTCGACCTGCTTGATCGTGACCGCGGGCTGGTTGATGCCCAGCACGCAGGCGGATTCGCAGGGCGCGGGGCAGAGCCGGCCGGTGAACTCGGGGAAGTTGTTCGTGGCGTGCAGACGTTCGATGGCCTGCCGGCCCTCGTCGCGCCAGGTGAGGTCGTTCCACTCGGGGATCAGGTTGCCCAGCGGGCAGCCCTGGTGACAGAACGGCACGCCGCAGTCCATGCAGCGGCCGGCCTGGCGCTTGAGCACGGCCGAGTCGCCGGCCTCATAGACCTCTTTCCAGTCCATCAAGCGGATGGATACCGGACGACGGGCGGGAAGTTCCCGATCCGTGGTCTTCAGGAATCCCTTCGGGTCAGCCATTGGTTACCTCCAAGATGCGGTTCCAGACCACGTCGCCGTCGGGGTCGAGACCCTCGGCGACGGCGCTCTGCCTGGTTGCCAGGACGGCCGCGTAGTCCCGCGGCAGTACCTTGACGAAGTTCTTCAGTGTGGTGGCGCGGTCGGCGAGGAGCCGTGCGGCCAGATCGGAGTCGGTCTGCGCGAGGTGCTGTTCGAGCAGGTCGGTGACGATCTCGATGTCGGCGCTGCCGAGGGGCAGCAGGGACAGTTCGCCGGATTCGAGCGAGTCGCGGTTGACCTGTTCGGTGCGCAGGCCGTACACGTACGCGGTTCCGCCGGACATGCCGGCGCCGAGGTTCCGGCCGGTGTTGCCCAGGATCACGGCGAGTCCACCGGTCATGTATTCCAGGGCGTGGTCGCCCACGCCCTCCACGACGGCGGTCGCGCCGGAGTTGCGCACCAGGAAGCGTTCACCGACGATGCCGCGGATGAACATGCTGCCCAGGGTGGCGCCGTAGCCGATGACGTTGCCGGCGATCACGTTGTCCTCGGCGGCGAAGACGCTGCCGCGGTCGGGGCGCACGATGATCTGTCCGCCGGAGAGACCCTTGCCGACATAGTCGTTGGAGTCTCCCTCGAGGCGCAGGGTGATCCCGCTCGGCAGGAAGGCCCCGAAGGACTGTCCGGCCGAACCGGTCAGCGTCACGTCGATCGAGCCTGCGGGCAGGCCGTTCTCGCCGTGCCGGAGGGTGACCTCGTGACCGAGCATCGTGCCGACGGCGCGTTCGGTGTTGCGGATCGGCAGGGCGATCTTCACAGTTCCGCCGTGCTCCCGGCCGTGTTCGAGCACACTGGCGCTCTGGCGGATGAGTTCCACGTCGAAGTGCTTGTCGAGCTCGTGTTCCTGGGCGCGGCCGGACTGCCGGGGCTCGCCGGCGGAGAAGTCCGGACCCACGAGGATCGGCGCCAGGTTGAGACCGGACGCCTTCCAGTGGTTCAGGGCGCCGTTGACGTTGAGCAGTTCCTTGCGCCCGGTGGCCTCCTCGAGGCTGCGGAAGCCGAGCTCGGCCAGGTACTCGCGCACCTCCTGCGCAATGAACTCGAAGAAGTTCACCACGTAGTCGGCCTTGCCGCTGAACCGCTTGCGCAGCTCGGGGTTCTGGGTGGCGACACCGACCGGGCAGGTGTCCAGGTGGCAGACCCGCATCATGATGCAGCCCTCCACGATGAGCGGAGCGGTGGCGAAACCGAACTCTTCGGCTCCGAGCAGGGCGCCGATGACGACGTCCCGGCCGGTCTTGAGCTGGCCGTCGACCTGCAGCACGACCCGGTCGCGCATGCCGTTGAGCATCAGGGTCTGCTGGGTCTCGGCCAGGCCGAGTTCCCAGGGCGTGCCCGCGTGCTTGAGCGAGTTGAGCGGGCTCGCGCCGGTGCCGCCGTCATGCCCGGAGACCAGGATCACGTCGGAGAGCGCCTTGGCGACGCCGGCCGCGACGGCACCGATACCGGACTGGCTGACCAGTTTGGTGTGGATGCGCGCGGTCGGGTTGGCCCGCTTGAGGTCGAAGATGAGCTGCTTGAGGTCTTCGATCGAGTAGATGTCGTGGTGCGGGGGCGGCGAGATCAGGCCGACGCCGGCGGTGGCGTGCCGGGTGCGGGCCACCCACGGGTAGACCTTGGTGGGCGGCAGCTGGCCGCCCTCCCCCGGCTTGGCGCCCTGGGCGAGCTTGATCTGGATGTCGTCGGCGTGGGTGAGGTACATGCTTGTCACGCCGAACCGGCCGGAAGCCACCTGCTTGACGGCGCTGCGACGCTCGGGGTCGAGCAGCCTGTCGAGGTCCTCGCCGCCCTCACCGGTGTTGGACTTGCCGCCCAGCCGGTTCATGGCGATGGCCAGGGTCTCGTGCGCCTCCTGCGAGATGGAGCCATAGCTCATCGCGCCGGTGGAGAACTTCTTCACGATCGACGCCACGGATTCGACCTCGTCGATGGGTACGGCCTTGCGCTGCCCCACGTTGAAGGTGAACATGCCGCGCAGCGTCATCAGGCTCTCGGCCTGATCGTCGACGAGCTTGGTGTACTCCTTGAAGATGTCGTAGCGGCGGGTGCGCGTCGAATGCTGCAACCGGAAGATGGTCTCCGGGTTGAACAGGTGCGGCGAACCGTCGCGGCGCCACTGGTACTCGCCGCCGGTCGCGAGGCGCTCGTGCACCGTGACGGCCGCATCCTGCGGGTAGGCGCCCACGTGCCGTTCGAGGTTTTCCGCGGCGATCACGTCGATGCCCACCCCGCCGAGTTTGCTCGTGGTGCCGGTGAAGTACTGGTCGATGAACTCCTGGCTGAGGCCCACGGCTTCGAAGGTCTGCGCGCCGGCGTAGGACGACACCGTGGAGATGCCCATCTTGGACATGATCTTGAGCACGCCCTTGCCGAGCGCCTTGATCACGTTCTTGACGGCCTTCTCCGGCGTGACGGTGGTGATGAAGCCGCTGCGCACGAGGTCCTCGCAGGTCTCCATCGCCAGGTACGGGTTGACGGCGCTGGCGCCGTACCCGATCAGCAGGGCCACGTGGTGCACCTCGCGCACGTCGCCGGCTTCGACGACGATGCCCACCTTGAGGCGGTTCTCGGTGCGGATGAGGTGGTGGTGCACGGCCGCGATCATCAGGAGCGACGGGATGGGCGCCAGGTCCTTGGTGCTGTCCCGGTCGGACAGCACGATGAACAGCGCACCGGCCTCGATGGCCGCGTCGACCTCGTGGCACATCTCCTCGATGCGGGTGGAGAGGGCGCTGGGGCCGTCGTCGAACCGGTAGAGGCCGCGGATGGTGGTGGTCGTGCGACTTCCCGGTGAAGTGTCGATGTGCTGGATCTTGGCCAGCTCGTCGTTGTCGATCACGGGGAAGTCGAGCACGACCTGGCGGGCGTGCTCAGGACCGGCAGAGAGCAGGTTGAGCTCCGGGCCGAGACCGAGCTTCAGGCTCGTGACGACCTCTTCGCGGATCGAGTCCAGGGGCGGGTTGGTGACCTGGGCGAACTGCTGGGTGAAGTAGTCGAAGAGCAGCCGGGGACGCTCGCTGAGCACGGCGATGGGCGTGTCGCTGCCCATGGCGCCGAGAGGCTCCGCACCGGTCCGTGCCATCGGGGCGAGCAGGATGCGCACCTCTTCTTCGGTGTAACCGAAGGTGCGCTGGCGGCGCACGACGGATGCCGGCGGGTGCACGATGTGCTCCCGGTCGGGCAGGTCCTTGAGGTTGATCCGGCCGGCGTCGAGCCAGGAGCCCCAGGGCTCGCTCGCGGCGAGCTCGCCCTTGATCTCCTCGTCTTCGATGAGGCGACCTGCCTCGGTGTCGACGAGGAACATCTTGCCGGGCTGCAGCCGACCCTTCCGCACCACGCGCGCGGGGTCGACGTCGAGGACGCCGATCTCGCTGGCGAGCACGACGAGGCCGTCGTCGGTGATGACGTACCGGCCCGGGCGCAGGCCGTTGCGGTCCAGGGTGGCGCCGACGAGCGTGCCGTCGGTGAAGACAATGGCGGCCGGGCCGTCCCACGGCTCCATGAGCATGGAGTGGTACTCGTAGAAGGCGCGACGGTCACGGTCGAGGTCGGGCTGGTTCTCCCACGCCTCGGGGACCATCATCATGACGGCGTGCGGCAGGGACCGGCCGGACAGGCTGAGCAGCTCAACGACCTCGTCGAAGGAGGCCGAGTCGCTGGCGCCCGGGGTCACGATCGGGAAGAGCGGGTTGAGGTCGCCGAGCAGTTCGGATTCGAGCTGGGACTGGCGTGCGCGCATCCAGTTGCGGTTGCCCTGGACCGTGTTGATCTCACCGTTGTGCGCGATCATGCGGAACGGCTGGGCCAGCGGCCAGGACGGGAACGTGTTGGTGGAGTACCGGGAGTGCACCAGGGCGAGCTTCGAGGTGAAGCGCTCGTCGGAGAGGTCCGGGTAGAACGGTTCGAGCTGCAGCGTCGTGACCATGCCCTTGTAGACGATGGTGCGGCAGGACAGCGACGCGAAGTAGGTCTCGAGTTCCCGTTCGGCACGCTTCCGCAGCCGCACGGCCTGGCGGTCGAGGTCGATCCCGGAGCGCAGCGAGCCGTCCTCGGTGGTGCGGGTGCTGGCCACATAAAGCTGCTGAATGGCGGGCATGGCCGCCCGGGCCAGGTTGCCGACCTCGTCGGGACGCACTGGGACCTCGCGCCAGCCGAGGATGCTCAGGCTCTCCTGGCGGGCGATGGCCTCGATGGCGCCCTTGACGGCGCTCCGCGCGGTGGGCTCGGTGGGCAGGAAGACGTTCCCGACGGCGTACTGTCCCGCGTCGGGCAGCGCGAACGTCGACACGGCGCGGAAGAAGTCGTCGGGAATCTGGGTGACGATTCCGGCGCCGTCACCGGTACCGGCGTCGGACCCGACCGCACCACGGTGCTCGAGGTTGCGAAGCGCGTCGAGGGCTCGCGTGATGATGTCGTGCCCGGCCGTACCCCGGAGGGTGGCGACCATGGCGAGACCACAGGCGTCGCGTTCGTCGTGCGGGTTGTAGAGCCCCTGGGCTGGGGGAACACTACTGAACCGCGAGAAGAGAGGTTGCTGCGTCATTAGACCGTCCTCACGAAATGACTGGCAGGTGGGGACGCCGTTGGCCCGCTGGAAGAGGAGATACCGGCCGCCCGGTATGTGGGGCGAAAAACCGTGGACCGGGTGGGATGACCGCGGTTAGGGGCGTGAGTCGGTGGTGCTTGTGGCGTCGACCTCGCGTGATTCAACGGGTTCAGCAGCCTCATTGCCGTGATCCTCGATGTCGGAATCGGATTCACCAGATTCTACCTCAGGGTTCACCGGCTTCCACTCGCGGCCGGGCCGGTAGGGGCTGAGTTCGATGCCGGTGTGCCGGCGGCTCTGCACCAGGATGATGACCAGGCCGATCACGATGGCGAACAGCGCGGCCCACACATTGGTGCGGAGGCCGAAGAAGATCTCGCTGGGGTCGACCCGGATCGACTCGAAGACGCTGCGGCCGACGCCATACCAGATCAGGTAGACACCGAAGGCGCTCCCCCAACGCAGGCGGAAGCGACGCTCGAGGATGAGGATGACGGCGACGCCGACCAGGTTCCAGACGATCTCGTACAGGAAGGTCGGGTGGAACAGGGTGCCGGCGGGCAGGCCGACCGGGTACGCGGCGTTGGTGGGCTCGATCTCGAGGCCCCAGGGCAGCGTGGTCGGCAAACCGAACAGCTCGTGGTTGAACCAGTTGCCGAGGCGTCCCATGGCCTGGGCGAGCAGCATGCCCGGAGCCAGGGCGTCGGCGAAGGACCAGAACCGGATGCCCGAGCGGCGGCAGCCGATGTAGGCTCCGACCGCTCCACCGAGCAGGGCTCCGAAGATGGCGATGCCGCCCTTCCAGACCGCGAAGACGTCCCAGAGGTTCGCGCCGTCGTAGAAGTAGTCATTGGGGTGCGTGAGGACGTGGAAGATGCGAGCCCCCACGATGCCGAGCGGAACGGCCCACAGGATGATGTCGAGCACGACGCCCGGCTCGCCGCCGCGCTTCGTCAGTCGACGGCTGGTCAGCGCGGTGGCCGCGAAGATGCCGATCAGGATGCAGATCGCATAGGCGTGGATGCGGAGCGGCCCCAGGTCGAAGTAGCTCCACTCGGGGCTCGGAATGCTCAGGGGCATAGACACGACAACAACCTTTCATCGTGACCCATCGGTCACTGGGAGCCGGTCGGATGACCGCCTCGGACAATTTACCCTAGAACGCCGCTGCGGATGATCGTGAGGCGATCATCGTGCGGTGGAGAGTGGAGAGTGGTGGGACGGGTTAGACGGCGGCCCGGATGTCGCGGGCGCCGGCGGCGAGTTCGGCGGCGAGCGTCGCGACGGCGGCTACTCCTCCGTCGGAGAGCGCCTTGACGAGGGCGGAGCCGACGATGGCGCCGTCCGCGTACTGCAGCACCTCGCGTACCTGGGCGGGCGTGGAAATGCCCAGGCCCACGCAGGCGCTGGTCGAGCCGGCCTCACGCAGCCGGGAGACGAGCACGCGCGCGGCCGAGTCCACGTCGGAGCGGGCGCCCGTGATGCCCATGGTGGACACGGCGTAGACGAAGCCGCGGCTGCGGGTGACGGCCTGCACGAGGCGTTCGTCTGAGGACGACGGCGCGGCGAGGAACACCCGGTCGAGGCCGGCCCGCTCGCTGGCGTCGAGCCAGGCCTGCGCGTCGTCGGGGATGAGGTCGGGCGTGATCAGCCCGGCTCCCCCTGCGGCGGCCAGGTCGTCGGCGAACCGGTCCACGCCGTACTGCAACACGGGGTTCCAGTAGGTCATGATGAGCACCGGGGTGTCCACCTGCGCGGTGATCGCGGCGACGGCCTCGAAGCCGTGCCGCAGGCGGAAGCCGTTGGCCAGCGCCTGTTGCGTGGCGGCCTGGATGACCGGGCCGTCCATGACCGGGTCGGAGTACGGCAGGCCGAGCTCGAGGACGTCCACGCCGTTGGAGGCGATCGCGACCGCAGCGTCGATGCTGTCCGTGAGGGTGGGGAACCCGACCGGGAGGTAGCCGACCAGGGCGCCGCCACCGGCTGCGCGCCGCGCGGCGATTGTCGCCTCGACAGTGCTCGTGCCGGCGCCGGTGCGTCCGGTTCGGATGGGAGAAGTCGTCACAGTTGCTGCGCTCCAGCGTCGAGGAGGTCGAAGTACCGACCGGCGGTTTCCATGTCCTTGTCGCCGCGGCCACTGAGATTGACCAGGATGATGGAGTCGGGTCCGAGCTGCTTGCCCAGTTCGAGTGTTCCGGCGAGGGCGTGCGCGGATTCGATGGCGGGGATGATGCCCTCGGTGCGGCTGAGCAGGCGCAGCGAGTCCATGGCTTCGGCGTCCGTCACCGGCAGGTACGTGGCCCGGCCGATGCTCGCCAACCACGCGTGCTCGGGTCCGACCCCCGGATAGTCCAGTCCGGCCGAGATGGAGTGGGACTCGACGGTCTGGCCGTCTTCGTCCTGCAGCATCATGCTGCGGGCGCCGTGCAGGATGCCCGGACGGCCCTTGGTGAGGGTGGCGGCGTGGCGCAGGCCGGAGATTCCCTCGCCTCCCGCTTCGTAGCCGTAGAGGGCCACACCGGGGTCGTCGAGGAAGGCGTGGAAGATGCCCATTGCGTTGGAACCGCCGCCGACGCAGGCGGTGACCGCGTCGGGCAGCCGGCCCGTGAGGTCGAGGACCTGCTGGCGGGCCTCCTCGCCGATGATCTTCTGGAAGTCGCGCACCATGGCCGGGAACGGGTGCGGTCCGGCGACGGTCCCGAACACGTAGTTGGTGGTCTCCACGTTGGTGACCCAGTCGCGCATGGCGTCGTTGATCGCGTCCTTGAGCGTGCGGGAGCCGGTTTTCACCGAGACGACTTCGGCCCCGAGCAGGCGCATCCGGGCGACGTTGAGCGCCTGGCGTTCGGTGTCGACCTCGCCCATGTACACGACGCAGTCCAGGCCGAACAGGGCGGCGGCCGTGGCCGTGGCAACGCCGTGCTGGCCGGCCCCGGTCTCGGCGATGACGCGCTTCTTGCCGATGCGCTTGGTGAGCAGAACCTGGCCGAGGACGTTGTTGAGCTTGTGCGAGCCGGTGTGGTTGAGGTCCTCGCGCTTGAGGATGATGCGGGCCCCACCGCCGTGCTCGGCGAAGCGGGGAACCTCGGTGATGAGGGAGGGGCGCCCGGTGTAGCTGCGGTGCAGTTCGGCGAGTTCCGCGGCGAAGGCCGGGTCGGCCTTGGCCAGGGCGTACTCGGCCGAGAGCTCGTCGAGAGCGGCCACCAGGGATTCCGGGACGAACCGGCCGCCGAAGTCGCCGAAGTACGGGCCGGCCTGGGCGCGGAGGGATTCTGTTTCGAGGGACATTCAGACCGCCAAGAATTCGCTGAGGGTGAGGATCGGATCGCGTGTCACAAGGGCTTCGCCGACGAGGACGACGTCGGCTCCTGCGGCGCGGTAGTGGGCGACATCGGCGGCAGTCTTCACCGCAGACTCCGCCACCCGGATGACGCCGGCCGGGATGCGGTCGGCGAGGCTGGCGAACAGGTTCTGGTCGAGCTCGAAGGTGCTCAGGTTCCGGGCGTTCACGCCCACCAGGTTGGCGCCAACGTCGAGCGCCCGGTCCACTTCGTCGGCACTGTGCGTCTCCACGAGCGGGGTCATGCCCAGTTCGAGGACGAGGGTGTGCAACGAGGTCAGGGTGGCCTGGTCGAGCGCGGCCACGATGAGCAGCACGAGGTCCGCTCCGGCGGCCCGGGCCTCGAGCACCTGGTACGGGTTGCCGATGAAGTCCTTGCGCAGCACCGGGAGCGCCACGGCGGACTTGACCTGCTCGAGGTCGTCCAGGGAACCGAGGAACTTGCGCCCCTCGGTGAGCACGCTGATGGCGCTGGCGCCGCCGAATTCGTAGGACACGGCCAGTGCGGCCGGGTCGCTGATCTCGGCGAGGGCTCCGCGGGACGGGCTGGCGCGCTTGACCTCGGCGATGATCTTCACCCGGTCGGCCGGTGCGAGCGCGTGCAGCGCGTCGAGGGCGGCAGCCTGGGCGAGGGCGTCCGCCTCGACAGCCGCGAACGGCTTGTCGATGCGGCGCGTCTCGGCGTCAGCCAGCGAGCCGGCGAGCAGTTCTGCGAGGAGGTCGCTGCTCACGTAGTCAGTGACTTCCGTCGACCGACGCAGCGCCATAGCCGGCCTTGGCCATGACCCAGCCGGCGACGAGGCCGAGCAGGAGCAGGGCGGCGGAGGCCCAGACGAGCCAGGCGACCTCGAAGAAGAAGGCGACGGTGCCGATGCTGAAAGCGATCAGCATGATGGTGACTGCGGTCCAGGCCGCCGTCGAGTGGCCGTGGCCGGGGTCTGCCGACTCGAAGCTCATGGTTCTCCTAAGGTCAAGGGGCGTACGGATCAATTCTAGCTTGCCGGTGCGGTCCGGCTTGCCGGGGTGCTCTAGCGTTCCGGCGCGGTCGGGTCGTCCCCGCGGGTCAGGCCGTCCCAGTCGTCCACGGCGTCGCGCGGCCGGGTCTGCGCGCCCGGTGTTCCGGCAGCCGTACCGGGAGTGGTCTCCCCCGCACCGTCGGCCGGTGCGAACCGGGTGGTCTCGTAGCGCTTGGTCGGGCCGGGCCACCGCCGGGCGGTGACGCAGACGGCCAGGCCGATGATCAGCATGAAGACGCCCGCCGCCAGGGCGAGGTACGGCCAGCCGGTGAGCTGCGCCTGACTGACTCCGGCCCGGGTGGATTCGGACCCGGCGATGCCGGTGGCAGCCGTGACGGCTGCTGAGCCCGCTCCGACCGGGTCGCCGATGGCAAGCCCGGCGGAGAGGATCACGCTGACGCCGAGGAGCATCTCCAGGAGGCCCAGGATGATGCGGATCACCGGTCCGGCGATGGTGAGCGCCCCCGCCAGGGCCAGGCCGGCCAGCGCCAGGGCGGTGAGCCCGGGGGCGGCGATGGAACCGGTGACCTCGAGGGCCTGGGCGCTCGCGCCGTCCAGCGTGACCTGCAGGGTGGCCCAGGTCTGAGTCCAGGCGAGCAGGGCCAGACCGCTGGCGGCGATGACGGCCAGGATCAGCAGCGGCTTGATCCGCCGGGTGGTCGGCTTCGGCGCGGGCGGCACCGGCGTGCCGGGCTCGTGGTCGGCGGACACCTAGGACACCCGGGTCATGGCGTTGGCCACGGCGACGGCCCGCAACGGGGCGGCCGCCTTGTTCTGGGATTCCTGGTATTCAGAGGCCGGGTCGGAGTCGGCCACCAGGCCGCCGCCGGCCTGAACGTGGGCGACGCCGTTCATGATCGTCGCGGTGCGGATGGCGATCGCGAGGTCCGCGTCGCCGGCAAAACCGAAGTACCCCACGACTCCGCCGTACACGCCGCGCTGGGCGGGCTCCAGGGAGTCGATGATCTCGAGGGCGCGCGGCTTGGGGGCGCCGGAGAGCGTTCCGGCCGGGAACGTGGCGCGGAACACGTCGATGGGGCTCATCTCGGGCAGCAGGTCCCCCTCGACGGAGGACACCAGGTGCATGATGTGGCTGAAGCGCTCGATGCGCATGAACTCGGTCACCTCGACCGAACCGGCGCGGCAGACCTTGAGCAGATCGTTGCGGGCGAGGTCGACGAGCATGAGATGCTCCGCGCGTTCCTTGGGGTCTCCCGCGAGTTCGGTCTCGTAGTCGGCATCCGCCTCGGGGGTCGCGCCGCGCGGCTTCGACCCGGCGATCGGGTGCGTGAACACCCGGGTGTCGGCGACCTTCACGAGCGCCTCCGGTGAGGAGCCGACGATCCAGTACGGCTCGGCCGTCGTGGACTCGAGGCTGAGCAGGTACATGTAGGGGCTCGGGTTGAGGCTGCGGAGCACCCGGTAGACGTCGATCGGGTCGGCGGTGCACTCCTGGTCGAAACGCTGGGAGATGACGACCTGGAAGATGTCGCCGTCGACGATGTGCTGTTTGGACGTGTCGACGGCGGCGAGGAAGTCGGCGCGTTCGGTGCGGTAGAACGGGTCCGCCGGCGTCGAGAGGTCGACCTCGGAGACGAAGGCTTCCGCCGGCTGGGTGAGCCGGGCCTGCAGGGCGTCGAGGCGGGCCTGGGCGGCGCCCCACAGCGCATCAGTGGGGTCGACGCCGTCGTTGAGCACGTTGGCGATGAGCTGGACGGTGCCGTACTTGTGGTCGATCACGACGAGGTCGGCCACGAAGCTGAACGCCTGGCCCGGCACGTCATAGTCCGCCGGGGGTCGGTTCGGCAGACGCTCGATCTGGCGGATGGCCTCCCAGCCGATGAACCCGACGAGTCCGCCGGTCAGCGGCGGATGCCCGGCCAGGCGCGGGGTCTGCCAGCGCTCGTACAGGTAGCCGAGCGCCGCCAGCGGGGCCAGGTCGGTGGCGCCGCCGAAGGCCCGCTCGGCGGAGATGCCGTAGTCGAGCCAGGCCGTGTCGTCGCCGGTCTGGGTGAGTACGCCGAACGAGGAGACCCCGACGAAGGAGAAGCGTGACCAGATTCCGCCCTGTTCGGCGGACTCCAGCAGGAAGCTGCCGGCGGTGCCGTGGGCGAGCTTGCGGTAGATGCCGACGGGTGTCTCGCCGTCGGCGAAGAGCTCACGGATGACCGGGATCACCCGGTGGGCGCCGAGGAGTTCGGTGAATGCTTCGTGTGTGGTCGAGCCGGCGCTCATCGTTCGTCCTCCGGGATCAGGCCGGCCACGTCGATGTCGCGTCCGTCGAAGCAGGTGCGGGTGCCGGTGTGGCAGGCCGCGCCGATCTGCTCGACCTGCACGACGAGAGTGTCGGCGTCGCAGTCGAGGGCGGCGGAGCGCACGAACTGGGCGTGGCCGGAGGTGTCGCCCTTGCGCCAGTATTCCTGGCGGCTGCGCGACCAGAAGGTCACGCGTCCCTCGGTGAGGGTGCGGCGGAGGGCCTCCCGGTCCATCCAGCCGAGCATGAGCACCTCGCGGGTGTCCCACTGCTGGATGACGGCAGGCAGCAGCCCCTCGGGCGAGAAGAGAGCGGAGTCCAGAGCGGCGTCGACGTTCATCGGCGCACCACCATTCCGGCGGCGGCAAGCTCTCGCTTGACGTCGCCAATCGTCAGGTCTCCGCTGTGGAAGACGGAGGCGGCCAGTACGGCGTCCGCGCCGGCCGCGATGGCGGGCGGGAAGTGCTCGACCAGGCCCGCGCCGCCGGAGGCGATCACGGGCACCGAGCTGAGTTCGCGCATGATCGTGATGAGTTCGAGGTCGAAGCCGGCCTTGGTCCCGTCGGCGTCGATGCTGTTGACGAGAAGCTCGCCCGCGCCGAGCTCGATGGCCTGGCTGGCCCACGCCAGCGCATCCAGGTCCGTCTCGGTGCGGCCGCCGTGGGTGGTGACGACGAAGCCGGATGCGGTGCGCCCGCTGCGCTTGACGTCGAGCGAGAGTACGAGCACCTGGGCGCCGTACCGGTCGGCGATCTCGGAGATCAACGCCGGCCGGGCGATCGCGGCGCTGTTGACGCCCACCTTGTCGGCGCCGCTGGCCTGCAACCGGGAGACGTCGTCGACGCTGCGGATGCCGCCGCCCACCGTGAGCGGGATGAAGACCTGCTCGGCCGTGGCGCGCACGACGTCGTAGGTGGTGGACCTGTCGTCGACCGTGGCGGTGACGTCGAGGAAGGTGAGCTCGTCCGCGCCCTGCTCGTAGTAGCGCTTGGCGAGTTCGACGGGGTCACCGGCATCGCGCAGGTTCTGGAAGTTGACGCCCTTCACCACGCGGCCGTTGGCCACGTCGAGGCACGGGATCACTCTGACGGCGAGGCTCATGGGTGCGGGTGCGCTTTCTGGTCTACGACCTGGTTGACAAGGGCCTGGTTTACAACCGGGCGTTGTGGATGGACGTGACGAGGATGGCGCGGGCACCGAGTTCGTACAACCGGTCCATGACGCTGTTGGTGTCCAGCCGGGGGATCATCACCCGCACGGCGACCCAGTTCGGGTCGCGGAGCGAGGAGATCGTGGGCGACTCGATGCCTGACGCGGCCTGGCAGGCGGCGTCGAGGTTGTCGACGTGCACGTCGTAGTCCACCAGGACGTACTGGCGGGCCACGAGAACGCCCTGCAGGCGGCGCAGCAGAGTGTTGATGCCCGGGTTCACGTTTTCGGAGGTGATCAGCACAGCGGTCGATTCGAGGATGACCGGGCCGAAGATCTGCAGGCCGGCCTTCCGCAGCGTGGAGCCGGTGGAGACCACGTCGGCGACGGCATCCGCCACGCCCAGCTGCACGGCGGACTCGACGGCGCCGTCGAGGGTGACCAGGTGCACGTTGACGCCGTGGCCGGCCAGGAAGGTGCCCACGAGGCCGGGGTAGCTCGTGGCGACGCGGAGTCCCTCGAGGTCGGCGAGGTCGGTGAAGCGGCCGGCGGGCCCGGCGAAGCGGAAGGTGGAGCCGCCGAAGTCGAGGCTGGCGATCTCCGCGGCGCTCGAACCGGAGTCCAGCAGCAGGTCACGGCCGGTGATGCCCACGTCCAGTGCGCCGCTGCCGACGTAGGTGGCGATGTCACGGGGACGCAGGTAGAAGAACTCCACGTCGTTGCGCGGGTCGGCGACGACGAGGTCGCGCGGGTCGCGGCGACCGTTGTACCCGGCCTCCGACAGCATCTGGGCGGCGGTCTCGGCGAGCGAGCCCTTATTGGGCACGGCGATTCTCAACATGTCAATCTTTCTGATGGTGGGCGGTACTCACGCTGAGTACACGCGCTGGGGGTGGTTTTCCGTGAGGGCGTCGACATCAGAGATGTCGGTAGACGTCCTCGGGGGAAAGACCCTTCGCCACCATCAACACCTGCAGGTGGTAGATGAGCTGCGAAATCTCTTCGGCAGTCTCGGTGTCGCTCTGGTACTCGGCGGCCATCCACACTTCGGCTGCCTCTTCGACGATCTTCTTGCCGATGGCGTGCACGCCGGCGTCGAGCTCGCGGACGGTGCCGGAGCCCTCAGGGCGGTCGATGGCCTTCTGGCTCAACTCAGCGAACAGGGCGTCGAATGTTTTCACTCGTACAGGTTACCGGTCCCGCAGGGCGACCGGGCGCGCCCGGTCGTCTCGCGGTTCAGCCGTGACGGTGCGGGTGCGCCTCGGCGGCCGCGCGGAGGGCGGCGATGCGGTCGGCGGGGTTGCCGTTGAAGACGCTGGAGCCGGCCACGAAGGTGTCTGCGCCGGCCTCTGCGGCCTGCACGATGGTGTCCTCGGTGATGCCGCCGTCGACCTGCAGCCAGACGTCGAGGCCGCTGGCCCTGACGGCGTCGGCAAGCACGCTGAGCTTGGGCATGGTGGAGGCCAGGAAACTCTGCCCGCCGAAGCCGGGTTCGACGGTCATGACGAGCACCTGGTCGAACTCGGCGAGCAGGTCCAGGTACGGCTCGACCGGTGTGCCCGGCTTGAGGGCGATGCCCGCCCTGGCACCGATCTGACGCAGCCGGCGGGCCAGGCCGACGGCATCCGCCGCGGCTTCGGCGTGGAACGTGACCGAGTAGGCGCCGGCTTCGGCGTAGGCGGGAGCCCAGCGGTCCGGGTCCTCGATCATGAGGTGGATGTCCAACGGGATCGCCGACACCTGCAGCAGGCGTTCCACGATGGGCAGCCCGAGGGTCAGGTTGGGCACGAAATGGTTGTCCATCACGTCCACATGGGCGAGGTCCGCGCTGCTGATGCGGCCGAACTCGCTCTCCAGATTCGCGAAGTCTGCGGCCAGAATGCTGGGGTTGATCCGGGTAACCATCCACTCACCCTAGCGAATCGTCCGCAGCGGCCCGGCCTACGCCTCGGTGCGCTGCAGCAGGGTGATGAACATGGCGTCCGTGCCGTGGCGGTGCGGCCAGAGCTGCACGCTGCCGGGGTCGCCGGCGAGGTCGAGCGGATGCTCGGACAGGCTCTGCAGCACCGCGGCGGTGTCGAGGGGCTCGATCTTGTCGCCCCAGGCCTTCCGTGCGGTGGCCACGATGCCGCGGGTCTCGGCGACGTGCGGCGAGCAGGTGACGTAGGCGAGGATGCCGCCGGGCTTGAGCGCGCCGAGGGCCGCGTGGAGCAGGGCGGACTGCAGGTCGGAGAGTTCGGCGACGTCCTTGGGGAGCTTCCGCCACCGGGCCTCAGGGCGCCGCCGCAGGGCGCCGAGGCCCGTGCAGGGGGCGTCAAGCAGGATCCGGTCGAAGACCTCCGGCTGGTCCTCGCCCACCCAGGTGCCGTCCATCTCCCAGACGGGGACGTCCGCGGGGACGGCGGCCAGCGCGGCGCGCACGAGCTGCGCGCGCGCTGGGACGACCTCGTTGGCGACGAGGCTGGCGCCGCCGTTGAGGGCTTCGGCGGCCAGCAGGGCGGCCTTGCCGCCGGGGCCGGCGCACAGGTCGAGCCAGCGCTCCCCCGCCACGATCGGGCGGGCCCGGCTGAGCGCGAGCGCGGCCAGCTGCGATCCCTCGTCCTGTACCCGCAGTCGCCCCTGGCTCTCCTTCATCAGGTGGTGGGGGTCTCCCCCGGCCAGTACGAAGCCGGTGGGCGAGTACAGGTCGGCGTCGCCGAGTTCGTCAGTCGCTCCGGCGAGTCCGGGCAGGGCCACCATGTTCACCCGGGGGGCGGCGTTGTCGGCGGCCAGCAGCTCTTCGAGTTCCTGCTCACGACCCTCCTGCTTGAGCGCCTGGCGGAAGGCGCGTACGACCCAGACCGGGTGCGAGTACAGCGTGGCCAGGGCGTCGTCGCCAGATCCGGCGTCGGCGAGGATGCGTTCCCGCCATTCGTCGGCGCTGACCCGGGCGATGGCGCGCAGCACGCCGTTGGTGAAGCCGGTGGCGGAGCGGGAGCCCACCTGGCGGGCCAGTTCGACGGACTCGTTGACGGCGGCGTGGGTGGCCACGCGCGTGGCCAGCAGCTGGTGGGCGCCCAGTCGGAGCACATCGAGGATGGCGGGGTCGATGGCGCTCACGGGCCGTCCGGCGGCTTCCGCGATGACCCGGTCGTAGAAACCCTGCATGCGCAGGGTGCCGTAGGTGAGCTCGGTGGCCAGGGCGGCATCCGCCGTGTTGAGGGCGGCGCGCTGGATGCGGGTGGGCAACAGCAGGTTGGCATAGGCGTCGTCCTCGCGCACGGCGGCGATGACCTCGTACGCGACCCGGCGGGCCGGCTGGACGACGAAGTTGGGCCGGGTGCTGTCCCGCTGGGCGCTCATGAGGCGACCACCTCGGTTGCTGCCACTCCGCGCCACCAGTCGATTGCTTTCATTGGGGTTTTTCCTGCCGGTTGAACGGTGATGAGCTCAAGCGGATCCGTGCCGGTGCCGATGAGGACTCGTTTGTCGATTTCGCTGAGGTGTCCGGGCACGAGCCGGGTCGGGCCGTGCGCCGGGGCCACATCGTGGAGTTTGAGGCGGGCGCCGCCGATCTCCGTGAAGGCACCGGGCTCAGGGGTCACCCCGCGGATGATCGCGTGGATCCGGTCGGAGTCGAGGGTCCAGTCGATCCTGGCGTCGTCCAGGGTGAGCTTGGGGGCGAGGGTCACCTCGCCCACCTGTTCGACGGCCTGGATGGTGCCTGCCGCGAGGCCGTCGACAACGCCGCAGAGGAGCTCGGCGCCGCTGCGGCTCAGGCTCTCCAGCAGGGTGCCCGCCGTCGCGTGCCGGCCGATCGGAGTCGTGAGCTCGGCGAACACGGCGCCGGCGTCGAGTTCGGCGACGAGCTGGAACACGGCAGCACCGGTTTCGGCGTCGCCGGCCATGATCGCGCGCTGCACGGGCGCCGCGCCGCGCCAGCGCGGCAGCAGGGAGAAGTGCAGGTTGATCCAGCCCAGACGGGGAGCCGAGAGCAGTGGTTCGCGTACGAGACCGCCGTAGGCCACGATCACGCCCAGGTCGGCGTCCAGCGCGGTGATGGCGTCCGTGGCGGCAGCGTCGAGCCGGTTGGCCTTGATCACGGGCAGGCCGAGGTTGTCGGCGGCGGCGGCGACCGGGGATGGCGTGAGCACACGCTTGCGGCCCAGTGCGGCATCCGTGCGGGTCACGACGGCCGCGATCTCATGACCTGACGAGGCCAGGAGGGTCAGGCTGGGCACGGCGACCTGCGGGGTCCCGGCGAAGACGAGTTTCATTTACAGCAGCTCCGGGTCGTCGAATCGTACTCTGAGTGTAGGCGCAGGGCGGAAGGCCGCGCCCTTGGGCTTGCGGCGGCTGGCGGCGTTGCGCACGATTGCGGCCTTGAGCGTGCGGGCGACCTCGTCGCCCAGCGGGTAGCCGAAACGCACGATCGCGCGCACCGAAGGTGTCCCACCGGTGGCACGATTGGGCCCGCTCCCGCTCGGGCCGGTGCCTCCGGGTTCGTGCGCCACCGGCCCGAGCACGTCCAGTCCGGGCAGGTCGTCGAGGGATTCGAGGGCTGCCGCCACCTCCGCGCTGGTCCCGGTGACGGAGGCCACCCGCACGGCGGGCGGGAAACGCAACTGCCGGCGGTCGGCCAGTTCCGCGGCGGCGTACGGGCCGGGCTGCCAGGTGTTCAGGGCTCGGGCCAGAGAACCGCCCACCCCGGCCAGCATGACCGAGGCGCCGGGGGCGGCCAGGGCGGCGGCGTTGGCCCACCAGCGCAGGCAGTCCTCCCCCACACGCAGGGACTCGCGCGCGAGCATCCGTTCGCCGTCGAGGATGAGGATCGCGCTGTAGCCGTTGCGGGGAATCGGTTCTGCGCCGCGGGTGGCGATCACCAGGGCCGGCTCCGGCCCGATCGTCTGCACGGTGTGCTCGCCGTCGGCGACGATGACCCGGGAGCCGGGGAAGGCCCGGCCGAGTTCTTCGGCGGTGCGGCCGGTGCCCACGGTGACCACCCGCAGTTGGGTTCCCTCGCAGTGTGAGCAGTGCCAGCCGGCGGCCAGGTGACCGCACCAGCGGCAGGCCGGGGTGGCGTTGGCGCTGGACTGCGCCAGCGGGCCCTGGCACTGGGTGCACCGGGCGGACTGCCCGCAGGAGCGGCAGGCCAGCATGGGCGCGTAGCCGGGGCTCGCGACCTGCACCAGTACCGGTCCGGTGCGCACGGCCTCCTTCGCGGCCAGCCAGGCGGCCGAGGGGATGCGCGCGGCCCTGGCCTGGGCGTCGGGCTCGGACTGGAAGGTGGTGGGGATCACCCGGGGATGGACGTCCTTGGCGGGGTGCACGGCACGCAACCAGCCGATCTCGATCAGACGCTCGGTCTCCACGCTGCGGGAGTGCCCGAGGAAGACCAGCGCGCAGTCGGCCGCCTCCCGGCGGATCAGGGCCGCGTCCCTCGCGTGCACGTACGGGCTGAGCTGTTCGCCGTAGAGCGGGTCGCCGTCGTCCCAGATCACGATCAGGCCGAGGTCGTGAGCGGGGGCGTACACCGCCGACCGGTTGCCCACGATGATGCGCGGAGTGCCCTCGAGCAGGCTGAGGAAGCCCCGGTAGCGGTCGGGATTGGCCTGCCGGGCGTCGACCCGCACGACGTCCGCCGCGGGCGCCAGCATCGCCAGGGCAGCCTGCAGCTGGTCCTGGTCGCGGAAGTCCGGGGTCACGAGAATGCTGCTCTTGCCCTGCCGGAGAGCCGACACGGCCAGTTCGGCCATGGTGATGGCCCAGGTGCCCACGGTGCTGCCGGAGTCTGCGCCCTTCTTCGAGCTCGATTTCACATCCGTCGCCACGACTGTCGCCACGTCCGCCGCCCCGGCGGCGTCCGCCTCGGCACCGGGCAGCCGCACCAGGCTGGGGACGGCGGCGATGGCCACCCGCAAACGTTCGGCGACGATGGTGCCCAGCGTTCCGGGCGGGTATTCGGCGAAGCCGGGCTCGGCCAGCTCGGCGGTTTCCGGCGCTCCGGATGACCCGGCACCCGCCTCGCTCGCACGCGCCGCCAGCCAGGCCTTCTCCACTCGCACGGCACGCGGCGGGACGCCGAGCCGCACGATGTCACTGGCATTGCCGGCGGCGCGGTCGGCCAGCCGGCGAGCGAGTTGCCAGACCGGCATGCTGAGCACCGGAACCGCGGACACGATCGATTCGACCGGGCTGAGTTTGCCGCTGTATCCCCCGTCAGCCGCCAGGCCGTCCAGGGTGGACGCAGAGGCGGCCGGCCCGGGCTGAGCCGTCCGCGGCGCGGCCTGCGGGTCGATCAGGTCGATGACATACCCGTCGGCCACCCGGTTCGCCGAGCGCAACGGAACCCGCACCCGCACGCCGGGCTGCGCGAGGTGGGCGAGTTCGTCGGGGATCGCGTAATCGAACAGATGGTCGAGCTGCGGGAGGGGCGAATCGATCAGCACCCGTGCAATGAGGCCGGTGCGAGTCATCTGCGGCCTCCCGTGTTCGGTTCTCGGCTAGTGCGTACTCTGCGGTTCAGAGTCCGGCTGCGCTTCTCAGGTCGTCGACTCTGTCGAGCCGCTCCCAGGTGAAGTCGGGCAGTTCGCGCCCGAAGTGGCCGTAAGCTGCCGTCTGGGCGTAGATCGGGCGGAGCAGGTCGAGGTCGTGGATGATGGCGGCCGGGCGGAGGTCGAAGACCTCGCGGATGGCCGCGGTGATCTCCTTGTCCGGTAGGGCGCCGGTGCCGAACGACTCGACGTACAGGCCGACGGGAGACGCCGTGCCGATTGCGTAGGCCACCTGGATCTCGAGGCGTTCGGCCAGGCCGGCCGCCACAGCGTTCTTGGCCACCCAGCGCATGGCGTAGGCGGCTGAGCGGTCGACCTTGGACGGGTCCTTGCCGCTGAAGGCGCCACCGCCGTGCCGGCTGGATCCGCCGTACGTGTCAATGATGATCTTGCGTCCGGTGAGGCCGGCGTCGCCCTGCGGGCCACCGATCTCGAACCGCCCGGTGGGGTTCACCAGGGTGCGCAGGCTCCCTGCATCCAGGTCGACGCGCTCGAGGACCGGCTTGATGACGAGCTCGGCGATGTCCGCGCGCAGCTTCTCGGTGGTCACGGCCGGCGAGTGCTGGGTGGAGAGCACGACGGTTTCGACAGTGCGGGGAACGATGCCGTCGTAGCCGATGGTCACCTGGGTCTTGCCGTCCGGGCGCAGGTAGTCCAGTTCGCCGGACTTCCGCACCTCGGCAAGGCGCTCCGCCATGCGGTGGGCGATCCAGATCGGGATGGGCATGAGCTCGGGGGTCTCGCGAGTGGCGTACCCGAACATGATGCCCTGGTCGCCGGCGCCCTGGCGGTCGTAGTCGTCGAGGCTGTCCTGCTCGCGGCTCTCGTAGGCGTCGTCGACGCCCTGGGCGATGTCCGGGGACTGTCCGCCGATGGAGATCTCCACGCCGCAGGAGCGGCCGTCGAACCAGACGTCGGACGAGTCGTATCCGATGTCGGTGATGCACTTGCGCACGATCGACGGGATCTCGACGTATCCGGCCGTGGTGACCTCACCGGCGACGTGCACGAGGCCCGTGGTGACGAGGGTCTCAACGGCGACCCGGCTCTGCGGGTCCTCCGTGAGCAGGGCGTCGAGGATGCTGTCGGAGATCTGGTCGCAGATCTTGTCCGGGTGGCCTTCGGTGACCGACTCCGAGGTGAAGAGGCGAAGATCGCTCATCGGGGTGATTCTCAATTCTGTGAGTAAGGTGCTGCGGTTCTAAGAAAACAGGCCGTGACCTGCGGGTCGGCGGCTCAGACGCCGCGGGCCTGCAGGATGCTATCGAGGATACGGTGGGCCACCGACAACTTCGTCCCGGAGGCCTCCATCACTATATCTCCGGCGCCGTTGAGCACCTCGATAGCGTTACCCTCCGTGGCGAAACCCTCGGTCCAGCCCACCCGGTTGAGCACGAGCAGATCCGCGCCCTTCCGTTGGATCTTGCTGCGGCCGAGCTCCCGGCGCAGCGCGTCGTCAGGTTCGGTCTCGGCTGCGAACCCCACGATGACCTGGCCCGGACGGCGTTCGGCGACGAGGCCGGCGAGCACATCGGGGTTGCGCACGAGGTCCAGTGACAAACGCTCCCCCGTGGTGTCCTTCTTGATCTTGTCGGCCCGCACCTCGGCGGGCCGGTAGTCGGCCACGGCGGCGGCCATCACGATCAAGTCGGCGGAGGCGGCGGCCTCCTGCATCGTCCGCTGCAGGTCGAGGGTGCTGCTGACGGTGAGCACCCGGATGCCCTCGGGCACGACGACCTCGAGGTGGGCGGCGACCAGCGTGACGGTGGCACCGCGGGACTGGGCGGCCTGCGCCAGGGCGATGCCCTGGCGGCCGCTGGAGCGGTTGCCGAGGAACCGTACCGGGTCGAGCGGTTCGCGAGTGCCGCCGGCGCTGATCAGCACGCGGCGGCCGGCGAGGTCCTGCGCCGGGAGATCCACCGCCGACCCTGTGGACCGGGACGAGGTCCGGGCCTCGAGCGCGGCGAGGGCTGCGGCAACGATGGTGTCTGGTTCCTCCATCCGGCCGGGGCCGGAATCGGAGCCGGTGAGCCGGCCGGTGCCCGGACCGACGATGGTGACGCCGCGTTCCCGCAGGGTCTGCACGTTGGCTACGGTGGCGGGATTGTTCCACATCTCGGTGTGCATGGCCGGCGCGATCACGAGCGGGGCGGTGCTGGCCAGGATGGTGTTGCCGAGCAGGTCGTCGGCCAGGCCCAGCGCGATCTTGGCGATGCTGTGGGCCGTGGCCGGCGCGATCACGATGAGGTCGGCCGACTGTCCGATGGCCACGTGGCGCACCTCGGCGACCCCCTCGTAGAGGTCGGTGTGCACGGTGTTGCGAGAGATGGCCTCGAGGGTCGGCTTGCCGACGAAGCGCAGCGCCGCCTCGGTCGCGACGACGTGCACGTCGTCCCCGAGCAGCACAAAAGCGCGCACGACGTTGACGGCCTTATAGGCAGCGATGCCGCCGGTTATCCCGACGACGATCCTGCGACCAGTCGACATCCTGCGCGCTTATGAAGGGCTGCGTCGAGTTACTCGACGATGGGCTTCGAGGTGAGCTTGTCCTCGTTGATTTCGCGCAGTGCCACGGACAGCGGCTTGTCGTCAACGGTGGAGTCGACGAGCGGTCCGACGTTGTCGAACAGGCTGCCTTCGTGCAGGTCCGCGTAGTAGTCGTTGATCTGGCGGGCGCGCTTGGACGCGAAGATCACCAGTGCGTACTTGGAATCGACCTTGGTCAGCAGGTCGTCGATGGGCGGGTCAATGATGCCAGTGGGCTTGTTGGGCACGCTGTCACACTCCTTCATGCAGTTCAAGCAAAATGTACGGGCTGCGCGGTGTCACGCGGGATGTTCCGTGGCCGGAAATCCCTGCGTTCGCCACGATGATGCGCCGAGTCGACGCGGGAAATTCACGTGCAGTGGGCGCTACGACGGCGTCGCTGACGTGCGAATCTTCATCAAGTCTACGACTTCTTCGGCTGCTTCGGCCACGTCGGTGTTCACGACACGGTAATCGAACTCGCCCTGAGCGGCCAATTCAAGCTTCGCGGTCTCGAGCCGGCGGCTCTGTTCGGCCGAATCCTCGGTGCCCCGGCCGATCAGACGGCGCACCAGCTCGTCCCAGCTGGGCGGCAGCAGGAAGACCAGTCGGGCCTCCGGCATGGCCCGGCGCACGGCACGGGCGCCCTGGATGTCGATCTCCAGCAAAACGCTGTTGCCGTCCTTGATCGCCGCTTCGACGGGGCCGCGGGGGGTTCCGTACCGGTAGGCGTTGTGCACGGTCGCGTACTCGAGCAGCTCGCCGGCGGCGATCATGCGGTCGAATTCGGCATCCGACACGAAGAAGTAGCTCACGCCCTCCACCTCGCCCGCGCGGGGCGCACGGGTGGTGGCCGAGACAGAGAGGTGCACCTCGGGGCGGTGTTCGCGGATGTACGCGGCGACGGTTCCCTTGCCGACGGCAGTGGGGCCGGCGAGGACGATGAGGTGGGAGTCCGGGGCGCCGCGGCGGTTGGTGGGCCGGGCGGCGAGGAAGTCGCGGAGCCGGTCGCGCTGGTGCTTGCCGAGGCCGCCCAGGCGCTTGGACGGCGAGATCTCCAGCCGCGTCATGATGCGCTGCATCTTGGTCACCCCGATGGCCGGGATGCTCACGAGCAGCTCGGTGACGCGCAGTCGGCCCTCGACCCCGTTGGGGTCCTTGACGGCGGCGGCGAGCACGTCGAGCGCGGTGCGCTCACCGGCTGCGACCTGGGCCTTCACGAAAGCTCGGGCTCGTCGGGCGGCAACGGCGGCGCGGGAGGCCGCGACGCGATCGACGTCGGGTGGGGTAGGGCGATTGTCAGCCACGGGTCGCTCCAGCTTCGGTTACTCGGCGTGTTATCTCGTCGGCAACATGGTGTGGACCTGCCGATAACACGCTGCGCGATTCACTCACGATAACGCCTTGAGCGTATCCGCCAAACAAACTCGCCACATCGGCGGAATTCGCCCCCTGATGGCCGAAGCCCGGAGCGAGCACCGGAGTGGTGACGGCGGTGGACGGGGCGTGGATGTCGATGCCGAAATCGGCCAGGGCGACGGTGGCGCCGAGCACCACACCGACGGAGCCCATTCCCGCGTGGCCGGTCGCGGCCGAGTTGATGTCCTGCACCTGGTCGAGCACCGAGGCGGCCACGGTGCGTCCGGCCTGCGCTCCCCCGGCGAGCACCGCCTGCTGCAGGGCGGCGGCCTCCGGGTTGGAGGTCGCCGCGAGCAGGAAAAGTCCCTTGTTCGCATCCGCGGCCAGGGCGATGGTGCTCGCGAGCGACCCCACACCCATGTACGGGTTGAGGGTGATCGCGTCGGCCTCGAGCGGTGAGCCAGGGCTGAGCCAGGCCTGCCCGTAGGCCTCGACGCTGGTGCCCAGATCGCCGCGTTTGACATCGGCGATGACCAGCAGCCCGGCGGCGCGTGCGTCGCCGAGCACTCGTTCGAGGGCGAGGTAGCCGGCGGAGCCGAACCGCTCGTAGAACGCCACCTGTGGCTTGACAATGCCCACCAGGCCGGCGGATGCCTCAACGACCAGCCGGCCGAAGCGCTCGGCTCCGGCGGCGGTGTCGGGCAGGCCCCACTCGGTGAGCAACCAGGAGTGCGGGTCGATCCCGACGCAGAGCCTGCCGAACCGGCCGAACGCCCCGTTCAGGCGTTCGCCGAAGGAACCGGCGGATACGACCGGTTCGGTCTGGCTCACGGCGTCGGCTGGGGTCACAGGGCAGCCATCCGTTTCGTGTGGTACTCCTGCAGGCTGGTGACTTCGAAGCCCGTGCGGATGGAATCGATCGAGGCGACAGCGGCACTCAGCTCGGCGATCGTGGTGAACAGCGGCAGGTCGCCGGCCACGGCGGCCGCCCGGATCTCGTAGCCGTCGGCGCGTGCGGTGCGACCGTTGGGTGTGTTGATCACGATCTGCACCTCCTCGCGCCGGATCAGGTCGACGACGGTGTCCACGGACTCATCGGCCTTTTCGCTGAACTTTGCCACCACTGTGGCCCCGATTCCGTTTCGCTGCAAAACTTCGGCGGTTCCCTCGGTGGCCATGATCGTGTAGCCGAGCTGCGACAGGCGCAGCATCGGCAGGATCACGGCGCGCTTGTCGCGGTCGGAGACCGAGACGAAGACGGTGCCGGTGAGCGGGATTCCGCCGTACGCGGCGAGCTGGCTCTTGGCGAAGGCCCGCGGGAAGTCGCGGTCGATGCCCATGACCTCGCCCGTCGAACGCATCTCCGGGCCGAGCACGGAGTCGACGATCAGGCCTTCGCGGGTGCGGAACCGGTTGAACGGGAGCACGGCTTCCTTGACGGCGACGGGTGAGTCCATCGGCACCCGGGAACCGTCGATCAACGGCAGCTGGCCGCTGGCCTTGAGCTCGGCGATCGTGGTGCCCACCATGATGAGCGACGCGGCCTTGGCCAGCGTGATGCCGAGCGCCTTGGCGACGAACGGCACGGTGCGGGAGGCACGCGGGTTGGCCTCGAGCACGTAGAGCACACCGGCGCCGATGGCGAACTGCACGTTGAGCAGGCCGCGCACCCCGATGCCCTGGGCGATGGCCAGGGTCGCGTCGCGGACCCGGTCGATCTCGGCGCGGCCGAGGGTGACGGGCGGCAGGGTGCAGCTGGAGTCACCGGAGTGCACGCCGGCCTCTTCGATGTGCTCCATCACGCCGCCGATGTAGAG